>CAZSZO010000079.1:0-14521 GCA_964611125.1 uncultured Phycisphaeraceae bacterium
CGTGGGCCGCGATCTTGTACGCGATGCACCCCTGCTTCACGTCGTCCTTCTTCGGCAGCCCCAAATGCTCCTTGGGCGTCACATAGCACAGCATCGCGGCGCCGTGGTACGCCATCGCCGTGGCCCCGATGCAGCTGGTGATGTGGTCATAGCCGGGGAACATGTCGGTGACCAGCGGCCCGAGCACATAGAACGGCGCCCCGTGGCACAGCGTCCGCTGGATCTTCGCGTTCCACTCGATCTGGTCGAAGGGGACGTGCCCCGGGCCCTCGATCATCACCTGCACGCCCTGCCGCCAGGCGCGTTCGGTCAGTTCGCCGAGGGTCTCGAGCTCGGCGAGCTGGGCGTCATCAGTTGCGTCGGCCAAGCCGCCGGGGCGGAGGCCGTCGCCGATGGAGAACGTCACGTCGTACTGGCGGAGGATCTGGCAAATGTCCTCCCAGCGCGTGTACATGATGTTCTCCTGGTTGTGGACGAGCATCCACTTGGCCAGGAGCGACCCGCCGCGCGAGACGATGCCGATGAGGCGGTTCTTGACGTACTTGAGATGGGCCTTGCGGACCCCCGCGTGGATGGTGAAGTAATCGACGCCCTGCCGGGCCTGGTGATGGAGGGATGCCTCGATGGTGGGCCAGTCGAGGTCTTCGATCTTCTTGCCGATGATCATCGAGTAGATCGGCACGGTGCCGATGGGCACGGTGCTGTTCTTGATGAGGGCATCGCGGCACTCGTCAAGGTTGCCGCCGGTGGAGAGGTCCATCACCGTGTCGCCGCCCCACTTTTCGGCCCACTTGAGTTTCTCGACCTCTTCGTGCGTGCCGCTGGAGATGGGCGAGGCGCCCATGTTGGCATTGACCTTGGTCTTGCTCGCGCGGCCGATGCACATGGGATCGAGGTTGTGCTTCAGGTGGTTGATGTTGGCGGGAATGACCATGCGGCCCGCGGCCACCTCATCTCGCACGGCCTCGGCGCCCTTGCCGGGGAAGAGCGTCTCAAAGTGCGGCTCGCGCTCGGCCACGCGCTTCATCTGCGGCGTGACGATTCCGAGGCGGGCGGATTCGAGTTGGGTGATGGGCGTGAAGCCTGCGGGGCAGGTGACGCGGAGGATTTGGCCGCGGGCGGTGGTGAACGAGACGCAGCCCGCACCAGCGCCCGATGCCCCATGCCCGGTGCCTGTCTCAACGCTCCAGCCGTCGGGCAGAAAGTCCCAGGCCGTCTGCGTGCTGGGCGCGGGCATGCCGGGCGTGTCGGGGCTGGCGAACATGAGCGGCCCGCCGACATCGTGGCCGAGTGCGAATGAGCCGGGCGTGGTGGCGGTGGGCTCGCGGCCGGGATTTTGTGCTCCGTGCAGGGGCGCGCGGAAGCGGTGGAGCGGGGATGTGGAAGTGCCGTTGGGGGTGGTGGTGGTGGACATGGTGGTGCTTTCAGTGTTGGGCCAGGGCCCAGGCGCGGGCGGCGCGGGCGACGGCATCGTCGGGACCGGGCCAGGTGGAGAACTCGATGGGCCTGTCTGGAGTGAGCCGCACAGGAACAGGACGGCCGTCGCGACCAGCCATCTGAGCGACAGGAAGGTTGAGGGTCGAGCCGTCGGAGAGCGGGAAGGTGTTTGTCACCGTGGTGAGGCCACCGGTGGGCTCGCCAAAGGTGCGCACGGCCGCGCCGTCGCCGTCCCGCCCGGCAAGGCAGACGGCGAGGGCTTCACCGCTACTGAGGGTCCAGGGGCCCAGCAGGACGGCAATGCGGGGCGCGTTGATGAGCACGGCCGGCGTGCCAGCGGACCGGCGCAACTGCGGCTCCGGGCCTGTGCCGGTGCGCCAGTCGATCCAGGCGGCATCCGGGGAGAGACCGAAATCGGCGCGGCGAAGGTCAGGGTGCAGCATGGCCATCTGCACCCCGTCACCCAGAAGCGGGCGCAGACCCAGCAACATGGGCCACATGTTGCCGCCGCCGTTCAGTCGCAGGTCGATCACCCAGGCGGTGCCCGCATCCCGGGAACGGCCCGCGCTGACGCGGGCGATCTCGTCTTCGAGCCGGCTGGAGAAGGCCAGCAGGCCCTCCGCGTCCGCGGCGTGGCACCCTGGGATGAGGAGATAGGCGGCAGAGTCAGGCAGCACCACGGCCTCAGGAAGGGTTGGAATCGGCGGGACCGACGTGGCCCGGGCGGGCGACGCAACGACACCGCCGGGCGCGCCGGGGGATGGCGCTGGCGCGGGTGACGGCGGCGGTGTGAAGCGCGCGTGCGGATCGCCGAGAGCGGCCACCGCCGCGACAATCGCGCCGTGCGCGGCGGCCTGTGGTGCGGCGGGTTCGAGGCTGACCGCGAGGGAGAGCTCCAGTTCGCGCCAGTCCACCCGCTCGCGCCCCAGGGAGTTGGAGGCGAGGGTGGCGATTGCCTCGTGGAGCAGCGACCGGGCGTCGGTTGGCACGATCGTGGCGGGCGCTGCCGGACCGTCGGGTCGCGGGGCGCATCCGAGGGTGAGCGTGAGGAAGCTGAGGGCGAACGCCGCGACTGCGGGCATCTGCGCAAAGAATGCATGGCGGCCGGCCATCACAATCGCTTCCCTCCGCCGGTGCGAACCGGGTCAGGTTCAACGGGTGCATCTCAGCGACGGCCGGAGGCTCCAACCGGAGCCAGGGCCGCCGCGCCCCGAGCGTGGAGCGATGATAGCGGGTCTCAGCGGGCGGGATCGAACCCAAGCTGCTGGTTGAACGCCCCCGACCCGCCCCGCGGGATCGTCAGCGTCTCCCACGCCGCTCCTGACCGCGACGCGAAAACCCGCGCCATTTGGACGATCTGCCCGCAGTGGTACGCGGTGTGCGAGAGCGAGCGCGTCAAGGCCAGGGCGAGGGTGTGCGGCTCGCCGCGGATGGTCAGGCCGCGCCCCAGGTCCGCGTCGGTGCAGCTCGCCAGGAGCGACTCGACCGGCGCCCACCCTGCGCCCCACCAGGCCTCAAGCGCCGCGCGGTCGGCGAAGTCGTCGACGAACTCGCTGTCGCGATTCCGCCAGGGCTTCTCGCCATCGCTCGTAAAGGCGTCGGTCCAGCGCGACCGCAGGTTCCCCGCCACGTGCTTCATCACCACCGCGATCGAGTTCACCTCCGGGTCCAGGCTCTGGCGGAGCTGCGGCCACGTGAGCTGCCCGGCGGCCCGCTCCGCCATGATGCGGTACCGCCGGAACTCGGCGGCGAAGGCGGGGATGACGGTGGAGGTGGGCACGAGGTCGGTGTCCCGTTGACGGGGCCTGGAAAACGACGCTGTTCATTCTTGATCCCCCAGGCTCACGCCGCCATACTCGCTTCACCGTCTTGGCGGCGCCCTAATGCTGGGCGCGGGGCGGCGCTTCGCCGCCCGGGCAGCTCGCCTGCCCTGAAAGTTCGGAAGACGATCTGCATCGTCTGCAAGGTGGTGGCGGACGGGAGCTCCCGCTCTCGCCCGCCTTTGATGGGCCTTTTCGATTTCATCAAGCGCCTGCTCGCGGGCGAGCCTCGCGGCCGTCCGCTCGCCGAGCTGTGCCGCCGTCTTGGGGTCACGCCCGAGGAGCTCGCCGCCGTCCCTGTCGAATATCACCAGTTCACGATCCCCAAGCGCTCGGGCGCCCCGCGCCAGATTGACGCGCCGGCTCCCCCGCTCAAGCGCCTCCAGCGCCACATCCTTCGGCGCGTTCTCGCCCGCCTGCCCGCCCACCCGGCGGCCCTGGGCTTCGAGCGCGGCGTGAGCTTCGTCGATCATGCCCGCCTGCACGCCGGGCGGCCGCTCATCGTGCGGATGGACCTCCGCGACTTCTTTCCTTCGATCGGCGTGCAGAAAGTGAAGCAGTACCTAGGCGCGATCGGCTGGAGCGGCGAGGCGGTGAAGGCCCTCGTGCGCGTGTGCTGCCATCAGGGCGTGCTGCCGCAGGGCGCCCCGACCAGTCCGCGCCTGGCCAACCTGGTCAACATCGAGCTCGACGCGCGTCTGTCCGCCGCCGCGGCCCAGCTGGGCGCCCTCTACAGCCGCTACGCCGATGATCTGGTGTTCTCGTTCGGCGAGGATGCTCCACGAGCCGCTCGGGCCCTCATCACCCTGGCGCGCCTGATCATTGCCGAAGAGGGATACGCACTCAACCGCGCCAAGGGCCCGCGCGTGCTCCGGGCCTATCAGCGTCAGACCATCACGGGCCTGGTCGTTAATGGCGGGCCGCCGCGGCTTTCGCGGGAGACCCGGCGGTGGCTGAGGGCGGTGGAGCACCGGGCCGCAACTGGAGCGAGCTCCGGCAAGCGCCCGACGCTGACCCCGATGCAGCGCGAGGGCTGGAGGGCGCTGGCTCAGATGATCCGAGCCGACTCAAGCAAGTGAATCCGGGGGCGTACGCCGGGCCGACGGGTGTTTCACCCTCGGCCGGGCCAGCACCGCCGCGAAACTGCGAGCCCGCCGCGCTCCGAGCGTGCCGCCAGAGCAGAGCCCATCCCCAGCCGGTATCCTCCGCCGGTGCCCCCACCCCCGGTCCAGCCCGCGTTTTCCCAGCGCGACCTCGACGAAGCCCGCCTCGACCTCCTCCGCCGACGCGTTGCCGCTTTCGGGCTGGTCATCGGGCTGATCCTCATCGCCCTGGGCCTGCTCGCCGCCGCCAGCTGAGCGGAAGCTCGGGGGGTGACCCCACGCCTCCGCCCCCATGGGCCAGCTCTACGCCCCCCGCCGCCGACGGGCGCCCAGCGCCCCAACCACGCACGCCGCGACCCCGCCCAGCGCCGGTCCCGGCACCGACCGGATCTCCAGGCGCGTCTCCAGGAAGCTCACCGGCCCGCTCAACCCGTACACCACTTCCCCGCCCCACACGATGCTCCGCCGGTCGGCGCCGAGGCTTTGCGTGGGCAGCATTCCGCTCAGCGTCAGCGAGCCGTGACCCACCGCCAGCCAATACGTCTGGCCCGCCGACAGCGACGCGCCGCCGGCCTGGTTGGCGAAGAACCCCTCCCGCGGCGCCGCGGTCGCCAGGAGCGTCACGTTGCCGCCTTGGCCGACGAAGTACCCCGCGGCGCCCGGCAGCCCGTAGCCGCGTCCGAACAGGGCTGGGTTCGCCGAGCCGAACGACAGCCCCGCCGCCCGCGAAAAGCTCAGGTCGATCTGATCGCTGGAGGCCGCGGGAATCAGCCCTGTCGCCGTCTCGCGGAACATGATGAGCTTCGAATCCAGGAGCGACGTGCTTCCTGCGGTGGTGAACAGATCGAACGTGCTCGCCTCGCCGGCGCTCAGCGTGCGATCGACCTGAAACTTGTACCAGCGCGTGCCCTGCGACCCCAGCGCCGCCGACACCGGAAGGCTGAGATTCACGTTGCCGACCGCAAGCGTGCCCAGGTCCGTGAACGTCTGAGGCAGAAGGTCGGGCGTGGGCACGACCTGTCCCCGGAACGTCCGCTGATCATCGATTCGCGGGTTGAGCGTCACGACTGTATTGGAGACCCGCCCGTTGCTCCCGCTCTGGTTGGCCTGGAAGCTCAGCCGCACCGGCTGACCGCCGGCGATCGGCGCGGCCACACTGACGTTGCCCTGCCACCACAGGTTGGCGACCTGACTCTGCGCCGCCGTCGTCGCGCCGCTCGCGGCATTCACGTTGAAGCTGTGCCGCGGGCCGCTGTTCAGGGGGCCGCCCGAGTCGCTCCCGGGGGCGGGGCCGAGCGCCCCCCCGTGCAGCGACATGCGCAGGTGGGTGCTGTTCTGAAGGCCTCCGCCCACGCTGGTCCAGTCGGTCACGACGAGGTAGCGCGTGTACCCGCCCGCGACCGGCGGCGGCGTGCCCAGGTCAAAGCCGCCCGACCAGATCGACCCCAGCGGCCCGAAGGGCGTGGTGTTCAGCTCCGGCGAGCTGTACTGCCCCGACGCCGCGCCGGCGAGCGATAGCGATACGACGGTGAACACGCAGCAACCGCGCATGGGCTTCCTCCCGCCACCCCGCCAAGCTCAACTGGGTGAACCGACGACGACCTAGAGAGTTTACTGCGTACCAGCCAGCCTGCCAGCCAGTCTCGCGCGAAGACACAGCCCGGGGGTTGCCGAACACCGTCCGATCAACGTGCGTCCTTGCGGCCCGTCGCCGTCCTGAGATACTCAGACGTTCCTTCCCGGCGCCGCCGGGTGGGGGGGTGGCGGGGGTGGTGAATCGGCCGCGCCCGCGGCCAGGAGGCCCGCATGTCCACCATCGCGCGAATCCATTTCTCTCCTGATGGCCCGATTCCGCTTCCCGGGTCTGACAAACCCAAGATCCGGGCGTTCAGCGGCCCTGCCGAGGCCGCGCAGCCGATCGAAGCCTCGTGGAAGCGCCCCCTCATCAAGACCGGCGCCGGCGCCACGCATGTGCGCACCTTCACGGCCAAGATGACCCCGGCGAGCCTGGAATACCTCGACAAGCACATCAACGAATGGCTCGACGCCCACCCCGACGCCGAGGTCAAGTTCTCGACCATGCAGGTCGGCGACATGGCGGGCTCGATGGGCAAGGAAACCGCTGTCATTGTGCAGGTCTGGATCTAACCGCGAGCGCCGACCGACTGGACGGCCTGCGGCTGCCACTCAATCATGAGTGGCAAATCAATCATGAGTGGCAAACGCTGGGCCCGCGCCTTGATTCTTCAGGGGTTCCTTGGCATACTCCGCTCGGAGACTGTTCGCATCACCCTGGAGTGAGCCAATGCACCTCATCAAGAGCGGAATCGGGGCCCTGATCGCCGGCGTGATCGGCGGGGCCATCTGGGCGGCCATCGCCTACTACGCCCATGTCGAGATCGGCTGGATCGCCTGGGGCGTCGGCGTGCTCGTCGGCATCGGCGCCGTCGTCGGCGCGGGCGACCGCGCCGAGTTCACCACCGGATTGCTCGCGGCGGTCATCGCGCTCGCGTCGGTCGCCGGCGGCAAGTACGCCGCCGTCCAGATGGAGGTGAGCAAACTGATTCACGAGAAGGGGATCGACAAGGTCTCCGAGGACGACGCCAAGGTGTTCATGGCCCGCCAGCTTGTCGAGGAGTACACCAAAGCCAACAAGAAGCTCGCCTGGCCCAAGGACATGGACGAGGACTCCGCCGAGGAAGCCAAGGACTTTCCCGCCGATCTCTGGAAGGACACCACCACCCGCTGGGACGGCATGGATCAGAAGGCCCGGGACGCCTATTGCCAGTCCGTCGAGGAGCAGCGCCGGGAAGCCATCGCCGCGTTCTCAAACGCCGTCACCCAGCAGGGCTTCCAGGCCAGCTTCAGCCCCTGGGACATCCTCTGGGCCCTGCTCGCCATCGGCTCGGCGTACAAGATCGGCTCGGGCTCCGGCTCTGACGACTGACCGGACAAGACGGGCGGCGGGTTCGTGACGTTCTCCTGCCTCCGGCGGTCTGGGCGCGGAGGACTGGCGCTGGTCGAGCGTGCGGTGGCGGATGGGGCAGCGCGAGGCCGCATCTCGAACGACCGCCGGTGAAGTTCACGCATCGCCGGACATTGAGGTCTCGCAAAGCCGAGACCTCAATGGCACGACCGGGGTATCGCTGTGGGAAAGGTTGATGCCACGCCCCCCGCAGCACCCGGAACCGGCAGCGACCACGGGAACGCCCTTCAACTTCGTAGACCTGTTCGCCATCTTCGCCCCAACGGGGCGACGGGTTGTAGCCACGGGTGGAGCGACGCGGCTCTGAGCGTCGCGGAACCCGTGGAACCGAGTCTCTCTTATCCTCTTCTTGCCCCGGAGGGGCAAGGGAACCGCACGTTCTTCAGAAAGGCCCGACATGCCCGGCACCTACTCCCAGCTCCTGCTCCACATCGTCTTCTCTACGAAGGGCCGCGCCCCGTGGATCACAGCCGAAGTCGCCGAGCGTATGCATCCCTACATCGGTGGCATCGTCCGGGCCGAAAAGGGTGTCCTCTACGACATCGGCGGCGTGGAGGACCACCTCCACATGTACCTGCGGTGGCGGCCCGATGGCTCGATCTCGGACCTGATGCGCACGGTCAAGGCCCGTTCGTCGAAGTGGGTCCATGAGACGTATCCAAACCTCGCCGAGTTCGCGTGGCAGGAGGGATACTCAGTTTTCTCGATCAGCAAGTCACAGGAAGAAGCCGTGAAGAAGTACATCGCCGGTCAGGCCGAGCATCACAAGAAAGAGGACTTCAAGTCGGAGTTGTTGCGGATTCTCCGCGCTCACGGTGTTGAGTTCGACGAGAAGTACGTGTTTGATTGAGCGAGCTTGTGACGGCGCGAATCCTCTGCCCCTCCGGGGCAGGAGGAAGATTCCGAACCCGCTTCCACGGGTTGCGCTCCGCCGCGAAGACGCGGGCTGCGCTCCACCCGTGGCTACACTCCGCGGCCCCGATGGGGCCAAAGACCGCTCTCCGCTACGGAGCAAGGTGGCTTCCGCCGCGCGTGTTGATCCAGCGGGCCATGTAGACGGCGGTTTTGCCGCCTTCGCCCGCCTTGAACTCGGCGCGGAAACTCGGGCGGGTGGTCATGGTCAGGAACGTGGGCGCGGCGGGGTCGGTCTCGTGCTGGGCGCTCATGACAGAGACACAGAGCCCACAGAGACGGAACATATAGAAGGATGGACCACGCCCCCTCTTCGCCCCGCTCCGCTCACTCTTCGCCCCGGAGGGGCGCAGGGCTGTAGCCACGGGTGGAGCGCAGCGCAACCCGTGGACAACGTGAATCGGCCCGGCCCGCCCCGGCAGGGGCGGAGGAAGTTCCCGTGCACCACACCCGCTCAACCGGGACACGTTTCCAACCCATCCGTCACTGTGTCGCGCTGATGCAGCCCCTCCAGAGGGCGTGCCGCCCGCGTGTCCATGACACCTCCGCACCTCTCCCGGCCCGGAAGGGAACCGCCCGCCGCGATCGTCGTGCATTCCGAGTGCCTTGAGCGGAGGTGCCGGTGGCGGCAGCCCCGGCATGGGCACTACTGAACGATCACCCCGCCGCGCTCGCCAGCAGCGCGATCACCCCGACCACCGCGCCAACCTTCACGACTTCCTTGAGCGTGTTCGCCTGCGGGCTGTGGTGGTGTCCGGTCTTGCACCAGTACGCGAGGTGCTCGCAGTTGTTGTTGAACAGGTCATAGCGTTGCTCGGCGAGGCGAGCGAACGCCAGCCGCACGGTCTCATAGGGCGGCAGCGCGGCCCCGGGCGCGTAGTGCTTGACGAACGACGGCCCCCGCGAGAGGAAGTCGTCTCGCCACACCCGGCGCACGGACATGCGGGCCTCGCCCTTGCCGCCGTACTCGATGACGGTGTTGTCGCCCAAGTCGATGCCGTGGTGCTCTCCCCACGCGTACTTGCTAAAGAGATGATCGCCGATGGCCATGGAGTCCGTTCCTTTCTTGATGGGGGGTGCCGGGGGGCGATAGCCCCCGGCATGTCCACCCCGGTGGGATTCCGATTACGCACTGAGAAGAAGTTGCCGCGCCAATGCCTTTGTGACCTGCCAGAACATCGAAGAGTCGTTCAATCCGAGCGTGACGCCGTACCGCAGTTCCTTTGCCGGGTGCACAAAGTTGCGGTACTCTTTCAACTTGTCCGCCACGTCCTTCGCCGACTCGGTGATCCAGTTCAACTCGCAGCCGACCTTGATGTAGGAATCCAGCATCCAGTCCTGATAGTTGGTGGTCTTGCCCGTCGCCTTTTCCTTTGGAGCGTTCGCCGCACTCGTGAGCGGGGCCTTGTCGGTCATCTTGTTCGCCCGTGCGACGAATAGGGCTTCGAGCAAGCCGCCCATCATCACGATCGCTGCGAGATGCGCGTCTGCCTTGACACACTTCGCGCACTCGTGCCACCGGCGGGTGAGAATGTCGCGCATCTCTTGGTTTCCGGCCAAGGGCGAAAAATCCGGCGCGAGATCGTCGGTGTTCGCCACTGTTGTCGGTGCTGGTGCGACTAACGCGACGGAACGTGCGGCGACCAACGCCTTCTTTGCGTCCTTCAAGGCGTCCAAATACGTCTGCTTCGCGGCGTGCTTCGCCGTCGCATCGAGAACCGTGGTGTAGTGCTGGTCCACCGCCGCGAGGTCGAGGCCCGGCGCTGCCGCCACAACGACCGGTTTGTGGGCGTGGAACCACGTCTGGGCCGTGGCTTTCAGGCTCGCCACAGCATCGACGTTCTTCACCTGCTTGGCCTTGATCGTAACGACGCGAGTGCGGGCTTTTGTGACTTCGTCGATGGCCGCTTCAATGGCCTCGTGTATGGTCGGCATGAGCGCAGACTCCTTTCGTAGATCGGGAGTTGCGCATCAGTCGCCCTTCTTGGTCGTCTTCTTGGCCGTGGCCTTCTTCTTGGTTGGTTTCCTGCCTACACCGCCGCCGTTCCCTCCGCTGGTCGCCCCGTTGCCGGGCAATGTGATGGCGACGAGGTTTTCACCAACTGCGTTGAGCTTGAACTTGCCGGACCCTGCCGGATCGAGATAGCCCGCGTTCTTGGCGTTGTTCAGGGTCATGATCCATTGCTTGACCTGAGCGCGCCCGGCTTGCCGCGCGGCTTCCTTCATCGTGTCTGCATTGATCACGTCTTTCCGTTGTCCCGGTGGGGCTTCGAACTGATAGAAATATGCGACGACCGCGGCGAATTGCTGGTCACTCCTCGGTGCCTTCGCCGCCGTGAAGGACTTGATGTCGGTCGGTTGACCAGGCGCGGCAGATGCGGTATGGGCGTGTGAAGCGTGCGGATGGGCGGGCGCGGGCGCTGGCGTGTGGTGTGCCGTCGGCGGCGTAAGCCGCAGCGTCTGCGTTGCGAACTCCAACGCCAGCGCTTGGTTCTCCTGGGTCATCCCCTGCAACTCCGCGACAATCTTCTGCGCGGCGTCCAAGGGACTCTTCGTTTCAGTGGCGGTCGGTGCGGGCTGCGTCATTCTGGTCTCCACGGGGCCGCACACCTCGTGCGGATTCAGCGGAGGATGGCAACCGGCGTGCCACTCGCCCGAGAACACCTGTACAGTCGCGGCGCGGGCTCAAGGCGGCCTTTGGACGGTACCAACGCTTGTGGATGGGGCGGGCGGGCCTGCCACCGGCGGGTCGAACCGCACAAAAGCTGCCAATGCGGCAGCCGCGCAGAACGACACCTGTCTCGTTTTGTCCCTTGGGGGGCAGGAGTATATCGGCGAAACTGAGTCTGTCAATGAAATAACGATACGGAACTCACACAGGTTCGTGTCTTTGGTGGTGATCTCTCCACGGTGATGTGCCTCCTCTGCCCCTCCGGGGCAGCCCCGCGTGGAGGAGACGCTTTCCACGGGTTGCGCCCGCGAAGCGCGGGCTTCACCCGTGGCTACATCCCTGCGCCCCGTTGGGGCGAAGACGACAACCATCGGTGCCGGTCTTTCCCGCGCAGCGGAGTCCTACGCCGCCACCGCGGGCCGCGCGCCGCGGTTCGGCGTGGACTCATCCACCAGCCGCAGTTTGTGCGAGAGCCGCTGCCCGGCGGGGTGGCATCGCGCTGCGCGTGGTCCTGCGCAACCCTATTGGACACCTCCAGACCGAGGTTACGGTTCAAACTGATGCGTCCCCCGCGCCGTCTGGGCGCGAAAAGGGGACTTGGCACCCTCATCCAAGGACGGGAGCGTGGGCTGCCGAAGGCCAGCAAACTCACCCAACGCGCGGAGAGCACCCCGGCCACGAACAGCCCGCGCCCACCCTCCCCGTAACCTCCCCCCGTACCCTCCCCCCATGATGCTTCGCTCGCCACCCGCCCTCGGCCTCGCCACGCTCCTGCTCGCCGCGGCGGCCCTCATCCCTGCGCCCGCCGCCTTCGGGCAGGCCACCACCAACCCAGCCTCCCCCGCCGGCCCGGCCGCCAAGCCGCCCTCCGCCGCCCGCCGGACGCCGCCCCCGCCGCGCGAGGGCTGGTGGAGCGACGCCGTGTTCTACGAGATCTTCGTCCGCTCCTTCGCCGACGCGCGGGTGGGGCCCCTGGCCGGCGACGGCGTCGGCGACCTGCGCGGGCTCATCGAGCGCCTCGACTACCTCAACGATGGTGACCCTGCCACCACCACCGACCTCGGCGTCACCGCGCTCTGGCTGATGCCCATCCAGCCGGCCCCCAGCTACCACGGCTACGACACCATCGACTACCGCGGCATCAACCCCGACTACGGCGCGATGCCGGACTTCCGCGACCTGCTCGCCGCGTGCCGCAAACGCGGGATCCGCGTGGTGATCGACCTGGTCCTCAATCACCACTCCGACCGCCACCCCTGGTTTGTGGGCGCCGAGGACCCCGCCTCGCCCCGCCACGACTGGTACATCTGGGCCGACCCCAACCCCGGCTTCGCGGGCCCGTGGGGTCAGCGGGTCTGGCATCGCGCCCCGGGCGGCCGCCCCGGCGTCTACTACGGCATCTTCGGTCGCGAGATGCCCGACCTCAACTATCGCAACCCAGAGGTCAGCCGCCAGATGACCGACCTGGCCCGCTTCTGGCTCGCCGATGTCGGCATCGACGGCTTCCGGCTCGACGCCATCCGCCACCTTATCGAGGACGGCCCCGTTCAGGAGAACACCCCCGAAACGATGGCCTGGCTCGCGCAGTTCCGCGCCCAGTGCCTGCAGGCCCGCCCCGACGCCTTCACCGTCGGTGAGGTCTGGTCGGACTCCGACACTTCCGCGGCCTACGTCGGCGACCAACTCGACAGCACCTTCGACTTCGAACTCGCCGGCGCCCTCATGAAGGCCGCGTCATCCGGTGACGCAGGCGGGCTACAGGCCGCGCTTGAGAAGACCTGGTCGGCCTACCCGCTCGGCCAGGCCAGCACGTTCCTCACCAATCACGATCAGACCCGTGTGATGACAGCCCTGAAGGGCGATGCCGCCGCCGCGCGCGTCGCCGCCGCCCTGCTCCTCACGCTGCCGGGCGTGCCGTTCATCTACTACGGCGAGGAACTGGGCATGGTGGGCGACAAGCCCGATCCCCAGCTCCGCACGCCCATGCAGTGGGGCCCCTCTCCTTCGGCCCTGCCCCCCGAGGGCAACGCGCCCGCCTGGGCCGGTCCGTTCACTACCGGCAAGCCCTGGCGGGCCGAGAACCGCGACGCCCAGCAGGTCAGCGTCGCCCGCCAGACCGATGACCCGGCCTCGCTCCTCAATCTGTACCGCCGGCTCCTCCGCCTCCGCACATCCCACCCGGCGCTCGCTCGCGGCGATCTCAAGTTCCTGAAGTCCACGCAGCCCGGCGTGCTCGCGTTCGCACGTTCCCGGGGCGATCAGACCATCGTCGCCATCCTCAATCTCGGAAAGTCGCCCGTCGCCCCGGAGCTCGACGCCGCCGCGCTCCCCGCGGGGGCCGCAGGCGTCGTGCTTGACTTCGCTCAGCCCGCGCCCGCGCCGGCCATCGTTCCTGTCAACAGCCCGGCCGCGCCCTGGCGGCCCGTTGGCCAGCTCGACGGTCGCTCCTGGGTCGTCATCCGCCTCGCCCCCGCCCCCGCCGGTGCGAGCCGCCCCGCCGGCCCCAAGCCCGCAGGGCCCTGACCCCGTCGCCAGACTCGAACCGCCCGGTATCATCCGGCCCGTTCCAACCCAGGCCCTCCCCGGACCCACCCTCATGAATCCGCTGTACGTCGCCCTCGCCATGCTTGGCGGCTCGGTCATGCCCATCCAGGCCGGCTTCAACCGCGAACTGGGCCGCCACTTCGGCTCACCGATGCTCGCCACGCTCAACAACTTCGCCGGCGGCACGCTGATCATGCTCGTCGCCTGCCTCGCGCTCGCGCCCACACCGACCCTTGCCGCCGCTGCGTCGGCCCCGTGGTGGGCCTGGCTGGGCGGGGCCTGCGGCGTCACGCTGGTGTTCTCGTCGACCGTCGCCGTCAAGCACGTGGGCTCCGCCGGCCTGGTGGCCTCGCTGCTGGCGGGCCAGCTCATCTGTTCGCTGGTCATCGATCAGTTCGGCCTGCTGGGCCACGAAGTTCGGGCCATGACCCTCCCGCGCCTCCTGGGCGTCGCCCTGCTGGTGGGGGGGCTGGTGCTCATCCAGCGCGGCTGAGCCGCCCCGCCGCGAATAGCCTTCGACAGACCGCCCGCCCGCCGGAGAGACCCCTTGACGACGCCTTCGCCGCAGGAAGTCACGCAGCTCCTCAAGGCCGCGGTCGATGGCGACCGGCACGCCAGCGCCCAGATCCTCCCGCTGGTCTATGAGGAGCTCCGCAAGCTCGCATCCTCACGCATCGGCAAGGAGGCCGCCGGCGGCGCCGGCTTCACCCTCCAGCCCACCGCCCTCGTGCACGAGGCGTACATGCGGCTCGTCGGCGACTCCGCCCAGCTCCCCAAATGGGACAGCCGGGGTCACTTCTTCGCCGCCGCCGCCCTCGCCATGCGCCGCATCCTCGTCGAGCGGGCCCGCCGGCGCGGCCGCATCAAGCACGGCGGCGAGCGCAAGCGCTCCGATGTCGAGATGGAAGTCCTCGCTGTCGAGCCGCCCTCCGAGGAACTCCTCGCCCTCGACGAAGCCCTGACGGCGCTCGAAAAATCCGACGAGCGCAAGTACCGCGTCGTCATGCTCCGCTACTTCGCGGGCCTGAGCATCGAGGACACCGCCGCG
>CAZSZO010000080.1:0-13937 GCA_964611125.1 uncultured Phycisphaeraceae bacterium
GAGTGCGACCTGTGGTGCGTGCTCTCGCTGCCGGGCGGGGTCTTCAGCGCCGCCGGCGCTGGCGTAAAAACGAATCTGCTGTTCTTCACCAAGGGCAAGGCCACGGAGAAGATCTGGTACTACGACCTGTCGGATGTGAAGGTCGGCAAGAAGACGCCGCTGACGCTCAAACACTTCGAGGACTTCGCGGCGATGCTGGCCACGAAGGGGGACTCCGAGCAGTCATGGACCGTGGAACTGACGGCTCGCAAGGCCAAGACCGCGGCCGATGCCCAGCCGTTCAAGGACCTGGCCCGCACGAAGTCCGCCGAGGCGGACGCCAAACGCGAGCGACTGGCGGAACTGAAGAAGGCCAAGCCGCGGGATGAAGCGGCGATCGACGCGACGGATGCCGAGATCACAGCGCTGTTGAAGGAAGCCCGCGAAGCGGCAGCCAAAGCCGAGGCGATCGAGAACGCGGTGTACGACCTCAAGGCCGTCAATCCCAATCGCAAGGCCGAGGTGGATGCGCGCACGCCGAGGGACCTGATCGAGATCATCGGGGCCAAGGGGACGGAGGTCGCCGGGGCGCTGGCAGCGCTGCGGGCGCTCGTCGTACCAACGGCGTGAGCGTGGGCGAGCCGCCGGGGAACACGGATGAGCGGGTGGGCGGGTTGCGCGGGGCACGCGAGCGACGACGAGGATCAGTCGCGGACGGAGGCTGCGGGCGGGCGGGCCTTGGCCACCGAACGGATGATCCAGCCGATGGTGCCCAGCCCAATCACCGCAAACGTCAGAAAGATCACGAAACCCGCGATGGTGCCGACGCGCTCGTGGCGGGCGAAGACGGCCTCGGTGCCGATGATCGAGAGCCGGGCGACCTCGCGGCTCATCAGGATGCCAAGCCAGAACAGGGCCGCGCCGCCAGAGGCCAGACTCAGGGCGGCTTTGCCGACCACCTTGCCGGAGAGCGCGGGCAGCCAGCCTGCCACTTGCAGCAGCACGCCGAGGCCCGCAATGGCCATGCCGATGCGGATGCTGGTCTCTGACGCCGGTGCACCCGCGGCGGGTAGCACACCGCGGATCACGGGCCACGCGGCGACTGCGGCGACGATCACGGAGATAAGCGCGAGCCACGCGAGCGGACGGGTCGCACGCTTGGCCGATTCCGCTGCAACGCCCGACGCACCGGCGCGGAGTTGCCACGCGAGCAGAAGGCACGCCGTCGGCAGCGCCGACGCGATCCAGAACCCCAAGCGGGGCAGGATGGACGGGTCTTTATAGACCATCGCCTGAGTCTCGTACTGCGCGGGCCACGCGGCTTTGTTGAGCGAAAGCAGGTGGTTCTCGACCCACGACCAGCCGACGAAGAGGATGCACGCCATGACGAGCATCGCGACGATGCCTTGCAGGGCGGTCTTGCCATCGATGCGGTGGGCCTTGAGGAGGTAGAGCAGGTAGAACGCGACGATGAGCACCGGCAGGATGGCCATCCAGCGATGGAACGAGAGCAGGTTGGCGGTGTAGAACTCCTGCTGATAGAGAATCTGAACGAAGAGCAGCGGCGCGATGCCCGCGGTGATCGCCGCCGAGAGGGCAAAAGGCATCCAGTCCTTGAGGATCGTGGTCACCGCCGACCAGTCGGAGGGCTTGGCCTTGCTGCCGAGCATCCCGCGGAACCCCGCGACGCCGAGCATGATCGAGCCCGCGAGCACATAGGACATGAACACGATGTGCATGAGCAGCGTGACGACGTAGAGCACGGCGTACCACGCGGTCGGAGCGGGCAGGTTGAACGGGAAGATCTGGTCCATGGGTGCCTTTAGCGTGGGTGCTGTTCAGCGGGAGCCTGTAGGAATGTTCGTTGCGGAGGCTTGCTGCGGCGGGCGAGGTTCGGTGGCAGGCCCGGTGCCCGCTTCGTTGAGCCACGCCTTGATCTGCGCGATCACACGCTCGTCTTGGCTCTCGGGCCACGTTGCGGGACGCTTGGCCGTCTCCCACTGGATGAACTGCACGAGCCCTTCCAGTTCCTGCGGCGTACCTGCGAAGGGCGGCATGAAGCCCTTGGTCCACTGGAGCTTGGCCACGTTCATCCGCTGCTGGTCCTGCGTCCACGCGCCCATCAGGTGCGTCAGCCCGTTGACGCCGCTGACGGTGTGGCACACGGCGCACTGGTTGCGGAACGTGAGCGCCCCCAACTGGAGTTGCGGGTTAGGCATCGAGGCCGCATCACGGAGCGGGAACGGGTCGCCGGTCGTGCAACCGACCTCGCGGAGGTGCGCCACCTGCTCGGGCGCGATCGAGTTGCTGTAGAGCACGCTACGGATGGTGTAGGGCTTGCGCACGCCCTCGCGGACGAACTCGCCGCCTGCAGATGCGCCGAAGGCCAGGGCCAGGAGCAGTGTCGCGGTGGCCCCGTTGATGTAGAGCTTCTGCCGCCACAGGCCAACGACAATGTACCCGCCGATGAGCACGCTCGCGCCCACGGCGACATTCATGAACAGCGTCATGGCGATGCTCCCGCCCATCACCCAGGCCCGGCTGTCCTCGGGCATCGCGGCCAGAAACCAGAGGCCAAAGAGCGGCATGAGCACGATGGGAAGCATGAACCGTGCGGTGCGGTTGATGAGCCGAGTGCGGTCCTCGCGTGACAGGGAAGGCATGGTGTTGACGATCACGGCCGCGACCAGCCCCGCGATGACCATACAGGCGATGGTGCGGTAGAAGAGGCTGGGCCAGAACGTGGCGTTGAAGAAGCCGTCCCAGATGTCCCCCGACTTCACCCACTCACCGGGCGTGAGTTGCCACGACAGAATGCCGTTGATCCAGAAGAGCGAGCCCCACCCGGCGATGCTGTAGATGATGAGCAGCGTCAGGCGCGTGCGGTCGGAGAGGATCTTGCCGTAGCGGTAGAAGGCGTACCCCGCGACCACCTCGACCCAGAAGAAGATCCACTCGGTGGCCCAGACCCAGTGAAAGACATCGACCATCTTGCCGATCGTGCCCGGCGAGATCTGGATGCTGGTGAACCACATCCCGACGCCCGTAAGCGCGCCGGTGACGAACGAGACGAGCACGAGATACTTGAAGTACGAGTCGAGGACCCGCCTGGCCGTTGGTTCCCTGCCGGTCATCGCGAGCCATTGGAAATAGGCCATGAGCATGCCGCCGCCGATGGCGAACTGCGCGAGGAAGACGTGGAAGATCCCCAGCCCGCCGATGACCATCCCCTTCATGGCGGGGCCGAAGTCGTTGATGGGGTAAGGGATCAAGCCTGAAGCCACGGGATCGGTCATCGCATACTCCAAGCCGAGCGACCCCGGCGCGGCCCGATGGCCGACATTCGAGGACCGCTCATGTCACTGTAGAGGCGGCTCGTGGTGATGAGGTTCCCAGAGGACTTCCGCCATTGTTCCCACGGCCCGCCGCGCCACAACGAAAACGCCCCCGCATACTGCGAGGGCGTTGCGAGTCAATCGGAATGTGTCACGCGATCACGCCGCGATCGTCGCCTGACTCTGCTCGCCCCACGGCCCGCGTTCGCCGGTGAGACCCAGCGCATCCAGTAGTACGCGGTCTTGCCGCCGTCGGCGCTGTTGTAGTTGAGCACGAAGGGCGCGCTGGTATCGACGGCGACGAAGCGGAGGTCGCCCTCGCCGGTGGGCGGCGCGTTGCCGACGTGGTTCCAGATTTCGACGCCGAGTACAATGGATCATGGCCGCGTCGTCCTTCATCAATGATCTCCTCCGACGGCTGGGAGACGCCCTCTCGCCAACGTGGGCTGCGGGATGGCGATGGCGGCCTCAGCCGACAAAGGACGACTACGAGCGCCTGGTTACGGCATCGAAGGACGCGCTTGCCGCCGTTCAGGGCACTGGCGACTGGCGGTCGATTCCTTCGCTGCTCTACGTTCTCTCGCATGACAATGCGGATCTGCGGGGCGCTGGCGCAAGAGTCATCGACGACTTGGCGGCCTTCATTCCGGTCGCGGCATTGCCGGGCTTTGAAGGCCGGTTGCGCGATTCTACCTTCCAGGCATACTCATGGAACGAACTTCGGATGGAGTGGGTGGTCCAGCAGGAGTGGCCGCTGCGTGTCTGGGCCATGTTCACCATGCACCCAAGCGGGTATGTGCGAGAGGCGGCCCTGCGACGCCTCACGTCTGAAGATAACTCCGTGCTCGCCCTGCCGTGTTTCCTGTTGCGGATCAATGACTGGGTGGAGCAAGTGCGAACAGTCGCAACGGCAGCGGTGAAGATTGTGCTCGCTCCCAAGCATTCAGCCGCGTGGGTGCCAGTTCTCGGCCTGGTCGACCAACTGCGCTTCCGCTCGCGGGCGGATCATGCGTGGCTGACCGATGCGGTCACTTCGCTCCTTCTTCGCCCGGAGTCACGCCCCGAACTGATGACAGCAGCCAGATCGGAAGACCGGTTGGTGGCACGGTGGGCGTTCCGTGCGGCCATGACGTTGCCCGATGAGGATCGCGCGATGTTCGTGTCGCTCGCGCTCGAGAGCGGCGACCCGGTGGTGCGGCTGCACGCCGCACAAGCAGTACGTGCGTGGGCCGGATGCCCGGGCCGTGAGCGTTTCTTGGCGAACATGGCCTTAGACCGCTTTATGCCGATCCGGCGCGAAGCGCTCTATGCGGCCTTGGATGACACTCCGGCGCGTCGCCTGACCGTGTTGCGAGCAGCGTTGCTTGATCGCCACGCCTCGATGCGTCACGCTGCCAGGTTCTACTTGCGCGACAAGTCGGAGCAAGGAAGCGGAGACCCCGACGTTCGCGCGTTCTACCTTGATGCGATTGCGCACGGCGAGCCGTCCAAGCGTGCTGCCGCGATCTCGGGCGTGGGCGAATGCGGCACCAAGACGGACGCGGATGTGCTTGCCCCGTTGGTCTCGGAGCGACGCACAGCGGTTGCCTCGGCGGTGGTACGAGCCGTCGCGGCGCTTGATCGGGATCACCGCATCGATTGGTTGATAGGCCTCCTCCGCGACGGCCGGCCCTCGGTGGCGAGAGAGGCGGGCCGGGCGCTTGAGTCGTTGGGAAACCTGGCCCCGGTCGAGGCGCTGCGTCATGTCCTGAATGGCGATTCACGAGAGCACTCTCGCCGCTATGCACTACGCAACTTGTTGCGGAGGCATCCCTATGACGCGGTCGTTGATGCGGTGACCGCCGCCGGGAGCGGCAACGCAGCGCTCGCTGCCGCTGGCACGGACTTCATTGATCGTGCCATGCCGTGGCGGGTGTCGTATGGCCCGAGCGATGCACAGAAGACCGCCGCACAGTCCGCGATCCGGGAGTTGCAAGCACCGCTTCCTGAGAATCTGCGCCGGCGACTTCGCGACTTCATGGGTATCGACGTTGAGTGACATCAAGGCCTAGCGCGAAGTCGTCGCATCTCTCCATGCCACTCTGCATCGCATAGTGGTAAAGAAGCCTCCTCTGCCCCTCCAGGGCAGTCCCGCGCCGGGGAGACGCTTTCCACGGGTTGCGCTCGCGAAGCGCGGGCTTCACCCGTGGCTACACCCCTGCGCCCCGTTGGGGCGAAGACGTCAAACATCGGTGCCGGTCTTTCCCGCGCAGCGGGTCCTGCGGACGGCGTGTCGAGGCCCTACGCCGCCACCGTCGCCGTCGTGATCTCCGACCACGGCCCTTTTTCGCCGCGTGTGTTGACCCAGCGGGCCATGTAGACGGCGGTCTTGCCGCCGTCGCCGGCGCGGAAGTCGGCGCGGATGGTGGGTTTGGTGGCCATGGTGAGGAAGGCCAGCGCGTTGGGGTCGGTCGGCGCGGGCTGGCCCGCGTCGATGAGGGTGAGCCAGACTTCCGCGCCCAGCACGCCCTTGGGGCGGGCGCGGCGGGTCGGGGTGGATTCGTCGGTCAGGCGCAGCGTGTGCGTGAGGCGTTGCCCGGATTGCACCATCGCTTGCGGGCGCGTCGTCGGCGTCGGCGTGGGCGTGCCGCTCGCGTCGCGCACGGTGATGCCGATGGTCGCGCGGTCGGCGTCGGTGGTCTTGGGGTAGCCCTGAATGAACGAGGTGATGGGCCGGGCCTGGGCTTCGAGTTCACGCCGGGCACCGTCTTTGTTTTGGCGTGCGGCTTCGGCGCGTTGCTGCGCGGCGACGTGCGCGGGGAACGCGGCGTTCCACGATGACAACGCCTCTTTGAGCGGCTTCAAATCGTCAATGTTCAATCCCTGAACCTCCCACCACTTCTCCACGGCGTCGTAGTAGTTGTTCATGTACGCGGCGAAGTCGGCATCGGGCCTGGGGAAGCGGCGTTCGGCCATGGGCGGGCTCCAAAAGGCGATCTGGCAAACGGTCAGATGGGGCACTTCTGCTCAAACGAGACCATGGTCATTGAGCGCATCACTCCAGATGACATTCTGCCGCTGTCGAAAGAAGCTCGTCAGTACGTTCGCTATCGCTTCGCTCTGGAGTGCGCCGCGAGCCAAAGCATCGAGCAGAACGCGTGAGTCGGCTGGACTCATCTTCGAGGCGGCGGTCGCATCGCAGCATCCATAGCCATCGAATGAAATGCGGCGGAGCGACACGAGGCCACTGCTGTCTATATCGAAGTCGGCGAAGACACAGCCGCCCTGCAAACACAGGCAGAAACTGCATGGGCGGGTCGGCATGACAGGATATGTGTCGACATTGATGCTCATGGCGATGTTCTGACGTTCAAGATGATATCTCGTGAGGAGATCAAGGGTCTACGCGATGCCTTTGCAGCTTGCTGCCGTGATTCCCTGTGCCGTCCGCAGGACCGTCCGCGCGAGTCGCGCGACCGGCCACACCGAATGGCCGACCGCGCGGGGGGGGCGGACGATCTCACCATCGGCCCGTCCGGACGGCCACTTGAGCCGCGCGGGCTGACAACTTGAATGGCCGATCGGACAGGCGGGTTGGCCGGTCGGACAAACGAGTTGGCGGGTCGGACGGGGAAGACGGACGACCGGCCCACCAACCCGCCCGCTCCCGGAGCGCGCGCATTCCAGCAGGCAGGGCGTACCCACCAACCCGCCGAGCAAGCATCCCGCCCCGCCGCCCACGCCCGCAATGGATCAAGCGGGGGGTGCCGGGGGGCGGCAGCCCCCGGCATCAGCGGCAAGTACGCCCATGAACGAAAAGACGCCCCGCGCGGTTGCGCGGGGCGTCGAAGAGTCATCGAGTTTGAACCCGTAGTCTTAGCCTTCGGATCGCTTGTGGAGGGTCAGCGCCACCTTGTCGTAGCACTGCTCGTAGATCGAGGCGTTGCGCGCCATCTCGTCGGGCTTGACCTTGTTGTCCCGGTACTCCTGCACGCACACGCGGACGAGGTTGTCGATCACTTCGGGGAGGAGTTCGTCGATGGGCACACGCCACTTGAACTCGCCCTTGGCGAGGTTCCACTTGACGTTCGCGCGGAACGCGGCCAGCATGACCATGAGCCAGCCGTTGGGAATTTTGTAGTCCATGTTGTCGTTGATGAAGTAGAGCGGCGTGTTGCGGTGCTGCTCGCTCCCGGCGCGGGCCTTGCCGCCGTCGCTCATGCGGCCCAACTCGAAACGCATTGCCTTCGCGGCAGCGGGTGTGGCGCGGGCAATCTTGTCCATCAGCGAAAGGATTTCGTGCGTGTGCGGCACGATCAGCGCGATGGGCGAAGGCGACTTGTTGTAGTCCTCCTCGAACATGCCCACCATCTTCTTCTGCTGGCGGTAGAGATTGTTGGGGTGGCGGCGATCGTCGAAACGCTCGCAGTTGAAGAACATGAGCGAGCGGACGATCTCGGTGATGTAGTACGAGCCGTTTTCACCCTGGTGGTATGCGATCTGATCCCATCCGCTCTTTTCTCCCATCTGTTCGCGGATGGAGTCGTAGAGGCCGCGCAGATTCTGAAGGCTCGGGTCGTCCACCTGCTTGGAGCGGTTGAGACCCTCGGCCATCAACGGCACCTTGTCGGGGTCGATGCCCTCGAAGATGTGCAAGCGGACGAACGCCTCTTCAAGCGTCTTGGGATCTTCGCCGGTTTCGGCATACTCGCGGATCGCGGAGTACGTGTGGCCGCCGTTGCACAGACCGTGCGCCTCGGGGTCGCTCAACTTCAAGCGCAGACGCCCGCCATCGCGGAGCCGGTCGTACTCGCCGATCTCCTCGACCAAGAGATACATGCCCTGGTTCTTGATCGCAAAGTCGCCCGGCGAACCCTGGAGGGTTTCGCGGATGCCGCGCACGACATGACCCGTCAACACCTCTTTGGCGTTGCGGTTCGGCACACGGGGATTGACTTTGAGCCAGTCGTCAAGCGGGAGATGCTTGACCAACTCGGCGGCGCTGACGAACGCGGACCCCACCTTGGCGTTGGGGAGCCCGGGCAAACGCTGCACCCGGAAGTCGTCAACATGGATCAGGAACTCGACCGGGCGAACGCCCACTTTCGAAACAGAAGCGGCCATAGAGGCCTCCTTGAATGTGTGCGGGCGGCGGGGTTTCCGCGACCCGACTTAACTGGCGACCCGGACCAAACGGTCCATGAAGGCAGCCGGAGGAAACGGTTGCCACCTCGACGGGCAAAGTCAAGTCGCAAATGCCGGGGGCTGGCGCCCCCCGGCACCCCCCGCTGGAAAACGGGGGCGTTCTTGGTACTGTGCGGCGGCCGCAAACAACCCGTACAATGCCCTTGTGTCCACCCCGCTGCTCCAATCCGAGGCAGATTCGCTCCGCACGATGCCCAAGCGGTTGACCAAGGCCGCTCGCGCGGAGTTTGGGATGCCGGGCGCGGGCGAGGGGATGACTTTCGCCCTCGAATCGCTCGACGGGCGGACGGCGTTCCTGATCGATGCAAACCGGCGGGGCAAGATCAAGCTCACGAAATGCACGCTCTTGGAGCGGTACAGAGTCGTCGATGTTTTGGCGCGGCTGGACATCGACGGGCCCCCGCACACCAACCCGACGGCCACAAACCCGCCGCTTCCGATTCTTGCGCCGTACAACGGCCAGACCGTGCCGTGCCCGCACTATCACTTCTTCGTCGAGGGCTACGAGGACCGATGGGCCGTGCCCGCGAGCGTCGTCGGCTTCAACGAGACCACCGACCTTGTGCTGGCGCTCCGCGAGTTCATGACTCATTGCGGCGTGCAGGAAGTGCCGACAATCCAATATCCGATGCAGTGACCCATGAGCAAGAGCATCAAATCCCTGATCGACGAGTACACCCGCTGGCTGCGGGACGGTATCTCTGTGGCTCAGGTGGGTGATGCGTACGAGGTCACGACGCCGTTCCTCGACCGTCACAACGACCACATCCAGATCTACGTGCGGCAGGAGGCCAACCGGACTCTGCTTTCCGACGACGGTTATGTCATCTCTGATCTTCGTCTGAGCGGCTGCACTCTTGACTCCGAGCACCGGAAGCGTTTACTCGCGTCGGTCTTGAACGGCTTTGGCGTTCACCGCGACGGCGATGAACTCCTGGCCGTGTCGCACAACGGCGACTTTCCGCAGCGCAAGCACGCGCTGATTCAGGCGATGCTCGCAGTGGGCGATCTGTTCGCCACAGCTCAGAGCCACGTCAAGAGCCTGTTCTTGGAGGATGTCGCGGCCTATTTGGAGAGCATCGGGGCGTCGGCGTTCCCAGACTTCCAGTTGGTCGGCAAGAGCGGCTTTCAGCACAAGTTCGATTTCGCGCTACCCAAGTCGGCCAAGGCACCCGAGCGACTGATCCGGGCCGTGAACCGGCCCAACAAGGACACGGCGCTTCTCGTCATCGCGGCCTGGAACGACGTGCGGGCCAGCCGCGCGGCGGACTCACAGATGTACACGATGCTCAATGACTCGGAGAGCAAAGTGCCGGGCGAGGTTGTCGATGCGTTGAAGCAGTACGACATCGTCGCAGTGCGGTGGAGCCAGCGGATGGACCATCTCGACAAATTGGCGGCGTAGAAGAATGTTCATGCCGGTGGCTGCCGCCCCCCGGCACCCCCCGCTGAAGCGCGCGGCCGAGCGTGAGCGGTGCGGGGCTGCCGCCCTGGAAGAACTGTTCTCACCGCTCGATGCGCTGTCGCCGTCCGGCCGATCCGTCAACTCCGTCTACGCGGCTGGGCGGGTGAGGACTGTGCATCCGGGGACGTGTGCGTGTCGCCTGCATCGGGCCGCCCGGTTCCTACGATGATCGCAGGTATGGCCGCCGCTCCTGCACTGTCATCCCGTCCTCGCGCGGCCGGGCCTTCCGCCCGGGGAGTGGCGGCTCGGGCGGATGATGCGGGGCGTGTGATGCACGAGCCCGGGGCGGGGTCGTCCGCCGCGACGGCGATACCTCAACTGGTCGAACTCCACGGCCCCCGGCTCTACAGCCTGGCCTCGCGTCTGTGCGGCAACGTCTCCGACGCCGAGGACATGGTGCAGGAGGTCTTCCTGCAGGCCCATCGCAAGTGGCACACGTTCAAGGGCGATGCGAACCCCGGGACGTGGCTCTACGCCATCGCGGCCCACTCATGCAAGGCCCGGCTGCGGCGCAAGGGGGGCATTGACAGACGCATGCCCGCGGTGTCGCAACTGATGCCGTGGAATGAGACGATGAACGTGGACTTGGAGGGCGCATCCGGCGGCGGAGCGAATGGCGACGGCAGCGGACCTGTCGCCGAAGCGATCGAACGCGAGTCGGCCCGCGCGGTGCACGAGGCGATCCTGACGCTGCCCGAGCATTTCCGCGTGCCGCTGGTGCTCAAGGAGATGCTGGAGCTCTCGATTGAGGATGTGGCCAAGGCGCTGAACATCAAGCCCGAGACCGTCAAGACCCGCGTGCATCGGGCGCGGCTGCTGTTGCGGAAGGCGATCGTGGACCACGGCAGCGTGCCCAAGCGGGCCGCGAGGGCGCCGACCTACGAGAAGCAGGTCTGCCTGGATCTGCTCAAGGCAAAGCTCGACGCGATGGACCACGGGCGGGGATTTCCGATCGGTCAGGGCATCGTGTGCGAGCGCTGCCAGGCGGTGTTTGCCGAGTTGGACCTCGCGCAGAACACGTGTGCGCGGCTGGCGGATGGCAAGATGCCAGCGCGCGTGCGTCACGCGATCTTGAAGGCCATTCGTGATGCGGAACGCGCTGCGGGAGATCGAGCGGACTAACGGGCAGCCGTCGGCGGCACCTCGACCCAGAACCAGCCGCGGAGGTCGCCTTCCTTGAAGCCGATCGCTTGATCTTTCGGGTACTTGGCGGCGAGCGCGGCCTTGACCGCCGGGTCGAGTTGCTCAGGGCTTCCGTGGCAGGCCAGACAGCTGGCGGCGAGTTTGATCGGAAGCGTGACGCCCAGCGAGCCGTCGGTGTTGGTGGCCACGCGGGGTTCGGCGGGTTGCTCGGCGAACAGCGAGGCCGCCCATGTCGGCGCCGCGTTGGCGGGGTTGCGGAGTCTCGCGCTGGTCCGCCCGATCATGACGCCCTTCTCGCGGGCGACGGTCTGCGCGATCTTGGGGGCCTGATCCTTGCACACGCCGATGGCTCCGGCGGCACCACCCTCGGGTCCGGGCTTGCCCATCGCCTCGCCGAGCGCGGCAAAGAGGCGTGAGAACATCGCGTCCTTCGCGTCGAGCGCGAGCTGTCGCTGTGCCTGTTGCGAGTGAGTCAACGTATCGGGTGCGACCGGCGTCCAGATGCTGGCCGTTTTGGCTTTGCGCCGGATGTAGTCCCGCGTCTTGGACTCCATGAGCGGGTCCACCATCTGCATGGCCTTGGCCTCGGCGATGGCTTGCTCAACCGGGATGCCCTTGTCGAGCGCGCGGTGCGCCGCCCAGCCCGGCCCGATGCGGTTGCCGGTGCGGCAGTGCAGAGCGGCGGTGTCGCCCTTCTCATCGGCGGCCTTGATCACGGCACGGGCCGAGTCGAGCAGTTCGTCGGTGACTTCCGCCGCGCCCGCGTACGGGAGGTTGCAGTAGGTCATGCCCGTGCCGGTTGCGGCGGCCTGCTCGTTGTAGTCCGGGTGCTCCGCGGGTTTGCGGAAGTTGATGACCACATCGACGCCGGCGGACTTGAGCCCGGCCAGTTGCCCGGCGTCGGGCTGCGTGAGGATAAAGCGGTGCGGCACGCCACCGATGGCGAGCTCGGGGGCTGGGAGCGGATCGCCGACGTTGAAGCGTGCCGTCTCACGCGGCGCGGCTTTGTGCCCCTCGCGGACAAACTCGCTCACGCCCATCGCGTGCGAGCGGAGCAGCGCAACGGCCTCGGGGTCCGCGCTGCTCTCTACGATCTTCACGCCCTTGTCCGTCGGCGTGACGTCGATCGCGACCGCCCCGTGCTTCCTGAAGAGCTCGGCGAAGACCGGGTCCCAGAAACGGACCTGGGCGCCAACCTTCATGCGGGCCTGCATCGCCTTGGCGTGCTCGATGATGCGGGCCGCGACGATGGGGTCGTCGCTCTCGCTGGTCGCTTCGACGAAGCCCCGGCCATCCTTCTCGCTGTGCACGAGCGTGCGACGGATCGAGGCGTGATCGCTGAGCAGTTGCAGCCAGCCATCGCGGTCCTTGGCGACAGAGTTCACGCCCGGATACGGGTCGCTGGCGGGCGCTTTGCTCGCGGGAGTCTGCGAAGAGGCGGGTTGCTCGGCTGAGGCGCTGGCTGACATCGACGACTTCGCGCACGATCCGAGGAGGCACAGCGAAGCAAGGCAGGCACTCGCCAACGATGAAGCAGTTCTGTGTGAGCGTTTGGACATGAGGAATCTCCAGGTTGGTGAGCGGTTCACTTCGACAGGCATCTCAGCAAGAGCGAGGGCTCACCGTGACGCAGGCTTGCACGTCGATACCTTCAGTGGCACATAGAGGGGACACGTGCCGATCGCGGCGGTGAGCAGCAGAGTGATCCCGATGCCCCCAGTGATGAGGCCGGCAAGGCTGCCGTCCATCACTTGGAACCACGTGAGCGCAAGGACAACGGCCACGATGCCGATGACGACACGGAAGCCGCGATCAACCGAACCGACATTCTTGCAGAGGGTCATGGTTTACTCCGGAGACTCTCCCCCAGCCTTGATCGGGCGGAACACAGGACGTCTCACTTTCTTAGAGGCATCTCGGAGCTTGGGGGTTCCCAACCAAATCACGCTTGCGGCCTCTGGGGGAGCAGCAGCCGCTTCAGCGTGAAGACCGCCTCCATGAGATCAGTATGGTCGCGAGCGCCCTCGATCTGGTGCGTTCCGCCAACATCGTGCGCGGCGATCCATGTTCGCAGTGGCGTGGTGGTTCCGTGCCGCTGAACGTGCTCGCGTGGCCAATTCGGCACGGTGAGTCATGATTTCAACGTCATGGGTGTAGCGCTGCGCTTCGATCCGTCGCAGGAGCACCAGGGCCCTCACCCGGCCCGCTTCCCATCACTGAGAACCTCGGACGCTCATAGACTATGGCACTCCTGGGACAGTTGCCGGTATGGCGAAGACGAACGGAACCGGCGTTTCGGCCCGTCGCGTGTGAGAACGTCCACATCAGAGAAAGGTCGCCGCCATCAATGCTCCCGGTCATGACCCACACTCTCGCGGACATCGTGAAGCGGGTCGCCTCGGCTCCGGTACTGCTGGTAGCGACTGACTTCGACGGCACCTTGGCACCGCTCGTTGAGCACCACGCTCTCGCGGCACCCAACGCTGACCTGCCCCCAGTTTCTGTACCAGGTGCTATGAGAGTCTGGGGGTGAGGATAGGGGCTGTGGGGAATGACGCTGGCGGGGCCGGAGGGAGGGGCGGAGCCCCGACCGGAGGCACGGCCAGCGTCGCGGCGTACACCGTCGGGGGCAGGTACTTCAGCGACGAGTGCGGGCGACGGTGGTTGTACTGGTAACGCCACTTCGCGGCCAGCGCCTTGGCGTCGTGCAGACCGTCGAACACCTCCGCGTTGAGCAGCTCGTCGCGCAGACGGCCGTGGAAGCTCTCCGCGTAGCCGTTCTCCCACGGGCTGCCGGGCGCGATGTAGAGCATCTCCACGCCGGTGATCTC
>CAZSZO010000081.1:0-13830 GCA_964611125.1 uncultured Phycisphaeraceae bacterium
GGCGAAGACATGGGCCGCGTGCACCAAGCCCCAGGCGAGGGCGAGGAAGCTCAAGATGATCCAGGGGCTGGCGCCGGAAGCGAGCACCCAGATGGCGCCCAGGATGAACGTCCCCCACCAGGCGACGCTCGCCGCGACGCGGAAGCCCGCGCGCAGCCACGAGCCGAGCCCCAGGCCCGCGCCGAGCAGGGCGATGAGGTACGCGGGGAAGACCAGCGGATTGGGGCTGGCGTGGCTGAAGAGGAACGGCGTGAGGTAGGCCCCGAGAATCGAGAGCACCGCCACGGCCGCGAGGCGCGAGCGGGCGGCGATGAACATGCCCAGACCGGACGTCGCGGCGAGCAGGCCGAACGCGAGGGAGTCGGGGATGATCTCGTAGAGCCCGTACGCCGCGAGCACTGAGGAGTAGATGCCCGCGATGCCCGCAGCGCTCAGCCCGACCGAGGCCCACGCGTTGATGCGGCGGCGGGCGGCCTCGCCCACCAGCAGCAGGGCGAAGCCGAACCCCGCGCCGATCAGGCAGCGGGCGGCGGGCGAGAGCATCCGCAGGAAGCCGTTGTCGTACGCGAGCTTCAGGAACAGGCCGATGGCGATGGTGACCGCCAGGGCCCCCAGCACCGCGAACCAGCGCCCGCCGACGAGCGTCTCGAAATTGATCGGCGGGCCCGACGCCTTCCGAGCCGCCAGCTTCGCCGGGCGCGGCGCCGGACGGGCGCCCGGAACGCGTGCACTCCGAGGTGTCGTAGGGGGCGCAGAGGGCGGGAGGGCCGCGGGCGAGGCGGCCGGCGGATTAGGCAGGGTCGGGTCAGCCGGCACGCTGGCCGCGACGGCCGGCAAGGCCGGAGGCTGCCCGGTGGACTGGGAGGTGGAGTGCGAAGGGGGCTGGGAGGGGGGCACGGCCCGGTCCTGGTTGGTCAGGGCCCGGAGCGCGGCGAGGCGCGAGCCCTCCACCGGCACGGCCCGCACGGTCTCGACCACCAGTGGGGCCACGGACGGCCCGGGGGGCAGGGCGGACGGGGTTTGGACGACGGGTGGCGCGGGGGGTGGCGCGTGAGATGTCGCCGGGGGTGCGGCGGAGATCGGCGGCGTGAGCAGCCGAGCCAGCGGAGCGGCCGGCGACGGCGCCGGGCTGGCCTCGACCGGGGGCGTCTGGAGCCGCTCCAGGCGTTCGAGGCGATCCTCGATTCGGCTGAGGCGGCTGTTGAGGCGATCTTCGAAGCCGGCCATGGGTCGCTCCTCAAGCTAGTGCACGCTAACTATAGTATACACTAACTAATCGCCATGCGGCCGTCAAGGAGAAGCCGACGATTTTGCGCGCATATCATCACTGTTCACGGCGTGGGCGATGTCTTGACAAACATCCCTACAAAAGACCAAACTGGAGCCGACATGAGCAACAACCCGCTGGAACTGGTTATCGGCGCCGCCGAGGTGCAACGTGATGCGGAGGCTGCGGCTCGATTCGCCGCCTCGGCTGAGAAGCTCGAGACCAGCGGGGAGCGGAAGGCGGCGGTGGCGGAGTACCGCAAGGCGGTCGCCGCGGACCCGACCGATGCTCACAACCTGTTCCGCCTGGGCTACCTGCTCGATCTGCTGGGTGAAGAGGACGAGGCCCTGGTGCTTTACGAGCGGGCGATCGAGCGTCCCCCGGCGCCGATCAACGCGCTGATCAATCTGTCGATCCTCTATGAAGATCGCGGCGATTGGCCGCGGGCCGAGCGGTGCCTGCGGCAGATCCTCGAGACCGACCCCAACCACCCCCGGGCCCGGCTGTACATGAAGGACGTACAGGCCAGCCGCGGCATGGTGATGGAGGACGATCACGAGCGCGACAAGCTGAAGCGGTCGGCCCTGCTGGACACGCCGGTGACGGATTTCGAGCTGTCAGTCCGGGCCCGCACGTGCCTGAAGAAGATGAACATCCGCACGCTGGGCGACCTCATCCGCACCACCGAGGCGGAGCTCCTGAGCTACAAGAACTTCGGCGAGAGCAGCCTGGTCGAGATCAAATCGATGCTCTCGGCCAAGGGCCTGCGCCTGGGCCAGGGTCGCGACGAGGCCCATCGCGCCGCCCGCAAGGCGATGCTCGACAGCCTCAAGGGCACCAACCAGGAGGCGGCGCTCAACAAGCCCGTCAGCGAGCTCAACCTGTCGGTCCGGGCCCGCAAGGCGCTGCAGCTGCTCAACATCCAGTCGCTGGGCGACCTCGTCACGCACACCGAAGCCGAGCTGCTGGGGGTCAAGAACTTCGGAGCGACGTCGCTGACGGAAGTGAAGGCGAAGCTCGCCGAGTACGGGCTCAGCCTGCGTCAGATCGACGCCTGAGCCGGCCCCGGTCCGTCAGGCTCGTCAAAGGGCCTCGGCTCCGGCTGGCCAGTCGCCCGCTCCACCACGGCGGGATCCCGCTCCTGCGTGGAGTGAAACGTCAGGCGCGACCGCGCGTAGTCCTCGGGTGAGACCTTGAGATCAGGCGAGGCGCCGGCCACGTGCTGCGCGTGCAGGTGCTTGAGAAACGGCACGCACCAGCGGCACCCGGTCCCGGCGCCCAGGCACTCTGAGATGAGCGACGCCACGGGCGGGTTCTCACGGGCCACATACGCGCGGATCTTCCGCAGCGTGACGTGAAAGCACAAGCAGACTTCGTCATCGGGGTTCATACGGATCCTGACCCAGCCCGCCGCCGGGCGCGCCCTCGCCAAGCGTAGCGCCAGGCCCTTACCTGAGCGTCCGGTCAGGGTCCTAAAAGTGCGCCGGTGTTGCGCGGCGGGCCGATAGCATCCCGCAGGAGGCTCCGCGCCCATGCGACTCGATGCGCTCATCTCGGGCACCGATGTCCGCCTGCTCCAGCACGGGGCCGGGGCAATCGGGGCTGACGTGCGCATCTGCGACATCACCGAAGACAGCCGCACGGTCATGCCCGGCTCCCTCTTCATCGCCCGGCGCGGCGAGAAGTCCGACGGACGGGCCTTCGTCGACGGCGCCATCCGGGCCGGCGCGGTCGCGGTGCTCACCGATGACCCGACCTTTCGCCCCGCCGGGCGTCCCGCCGGTTCTGCACCTGGGGGCGGCCCGGGCGGCGGATTGGGCGGCGGGCCGGGGCCGGCGGTGCTGATCACCTCCGACATCATGCTGGCGTGCGCGATGCTCGCCGAGCGGTTCTATGGCGAACCCACCGCCCATCTCGATCTCGTCGGCGTCACCGGCACCAAGGGCAAGACCACCACCACCTGGCTGATTCACCAACTGCTCAACGGTGCGGGCACCCGCACCGGGCTGATCGGCACCGTCTGCATCGACGACGGCTCGGAGGTCGCGCCGGCCCAGCTCACGACGCCGCCGGCGATGGAGCTCTCCCGCACCTTCGCCCGCATGCTCGAGTGCGGGTGCAAAGCCGCCGCCATGGAGGTCTCGAGCCACGCCCTGCGCCAGCAGCGGGTGGCGGCGCTCCGCTTTCGCGTCGGGGTTTTCACGAACCTTACGCACGACCACCTCGATTACCACAAGACCATGGAGGCGTACGCCGCGGCCAAGGCCATGCTCTTCGAGCATCTGCCCGCCGAGGCGCGCCGGGGCGTGGCGATCATCAACGCCATGGACCCCTGGGCGGCTCGGATGGTCCGCGACTGCCCGGCCCGGGTGATCGCGTGCGCTGTCAGCGGGGTGGGGGTGGATGACCTTCCCGCGAACACAGTCGGCGAGCCCGAGTGCGTCGCCGAGATCCTGACCCTCGACGCCGGGGGGATGGATGTCCTGCTGCGCGGGCCCTGGGGACGCTGGCGGCTCCGCCTGCCGCTGGTGGGCCCGCACAACGCCATGAACGCCCTGCAGGCCGCGGTCGCGGCGATGGAGATGGGCCTGGCGCCGTCGGAGGTCGAAGCCGCGCTGGCTGGCGTCTCGCCGCCGCCGGGCCGGCTGGAGCCGGTGACGGGCGCCGAGGACCCCTTCGCGGTGTACGTCGATTACGCCCACACCGACGACTCGCTGCGGCGTGTGCTGGAAGTGGCCCGCCAGCTTGGGCCGGCCCGGGTGCATGTCGTCTTCGGCTGCGGCGGCGACCGCGACCGCGCCAAGCGCCCCAAGATGGGCGGCGTGGCGGCGGCGCTGGCCGACGCGGTGATCATCACCTCAGACAACCCGCGGACCGAGGACCCGCTGTCGATCATCGATCAGGTGCTCGCCGGCGCCCCTCCCGACGCCCGCGCCCGCGTCACCGTCGAGCCGGATCGCGAGCGGGCCATTCACGCGGCCATCGGCGCCGCCGGGCCCGGGGATATTGTCTTGATCGCCGGGAAGGGGCACGAGGACTACCAGATCCTGCCCGACGGGGCGGGGGGCACGATGAAGCGGCGCTTCGACGATCGCGAAGTGGCCAGGGCCGCGCTGCGGGCCCGGGGGATCGTGACGATCGGCGTGCGGGCGGGCCGGGGAAGCCGAGCGGGGTCGGGTGGGCGGGGGGGGCGGGGGGACGCGGCGCAGCGCGGGCAAGATGAGGAGCGGGAATGAGCTTCTGGACCAGCGACAACATCCGTTCGGCGTGCGGGGGCGTGTGGCTCGCGCGCCCGGGCGACGCCGGCGGCGGGCGCGTCGACGGCTTCACGATCGATTCCCGCGCCGTCAAGCCGGGGAACGTCTTTCTGGCCCTGCGCGGCGAGACCTTCGACGGGCATGATTTTCTCCTGCAAGCCGCGCAAGCCGGGGCCGCGCTCCTGATCGTCGAGCGGGGCGACGCCGCGCCCGCAGGGCTGCCCGAGGGCGCCGCGATGGTCCGCGTGCCCGACTCGCGCAAGGCGCTGCTGCGTCTGGCCGGGGCCTACCGCAAGAGCCTGGAGACCACCAAGGTGATCGCGGTGTGCGGCTCCAACGGCAAGACCACGACCACGCGGCTGATCCACGCCATGCTCTCCAGCCGTCTGCGCGGCTCGTGCTCGGCCAAGAGCTTCAACAACGAGATCGGCGTGCCGGTGACGATCCTCTCGGCCAAGGAGTCGGACCAGTACCTGATCTGCGAGGTCGGCTCCAACGCCCCGGGCGAGATCGCGCAGCTCGCCGGCGTGGTGAAGCCCGACATCGCGGTCATCACCTCCATCGGGCGCGAGCACCTGGAGCGGCTGGGCACGCTCGAGGGCGTAGCTCGCGAAGAGGCCGCGATCCTCAAGGAGCTGCGCCCCGGGGGCGCCGCGATCATCACCGGAGACACGCCGCTGCTGAGCGAGCATGTGCGCGGGCTCGCCGCCGAGGGCCGCACGGTGGTCAGCTTCGGGCGGGCCCAGACGGCCGACCTGCGGCTGAGCTCGTTCGAGCACTTCGCCAGCGAGGCGGGCCCGGGCGGCGCCCCGCCGACGCCCGACTCGATCCGCTTCGGCGTCAACAGCCGCTGGCAGTTCTCGGCGCCGATGGTCGGCGAGCACAACGCCGTCAACGCCCTGGCGGCCCTCGCGGTGGCCCGGCGGTTCGGCCTCAGCGACGCCGATGTGAACGCGGGGCTCACCCGCGTGGTCGTGCCCGACATGCGGCTGCAGCGGATGACCCTGGGCGGGGTGCAGATCGTCAACGACGCATACAACGCCAACCCCGATTCGACCCTTGCGGCCCTCCGCACCTTCGCGGCGCTCTACGCACCGGCTGACCGGCGGGTGGTGGTGCTGGGCGACAACCTGGAGCTGGGCGCCGCCGGGCCCGAGGCCCATCGCGAGATCGGCCGGACGATCCTGGAGCTCGGCTGCATCGACCGCCTCGTGACCGTCGGCCCGCTGGCGGCCTTGGCGGGCGAGGTGCTCGCCGAAGACTGGAGCCCGCCGGAGCGGATCACCCGCCTGCCCGACCTGGAGGGCGGGCGCGACCGGCAGGTGGCCCGGATGCTGCGTCCGGGCGACGCCTTGCTGCTCAAGGGCTCGCGCCGCATGGCGCTGGAGCGGATCGTCGCCGCGCTTCGCCCCTCCGGCCCGCCCGCTTCCCCCGCCGCGTCCGGCCCTGCGCCGGAGATTTCCTCAGCCCGCTCCCAGAGCCCGGCCGGCGCGTAGCCCCGGCGCGCGATCCGCCTATCGACCCGTCCGCACCCCGTTCGTTCCAGCCCGCCGCCATCTCATGCTGTATGTCCTGTTTGATTTCGCGCGTGACTGGCTGGTGAAGATCGGCGTCTACCGCTACATCCAGGTGCTGGATCAGATCGAGTTTCGCGCCTTCGGCTCGGCGGTGCTCGCCTTCGCGGCGGTGCTGGCGGTGGGCAAGCCGGTCATCGCCTGGCTCCGCCGCAAGAAGATCGGCGACACCGGCCTGACCGATTCGGAGGCCCTGCGCCGCGCGGCCCAGTCGAAGGCCGCCACGCCCACGATGGGCGGCGTGCTCATCGTCGGGGCGATCATGCTCTCCTCCGGGCTGCTTGCCGATATCAGCAACCGCTACGTGCTCATGTCGCTGATCGTCACCGCCTGGCTGGCCGCCCTGGGCGGCGCCGACGACTGGCTGAAGCTCACCGCCGCGACCCGACCGGGCGCCTCGCGCCAGGGGCTCTACGCGTGGGAGAAGCTGGTCTTCCAGCTCGGGATGGGCCTGCTGATCGGGTACTTCACCTTCAAGCAGGGGCACAACGCCGACAGCCCGCAGAACCTCGCCCACGTGCTGCACCTGCCGTTTCAGAAGACGTTCGTCTCCTCCGCCGGCACCGTCGCCGATGGCCTGTGGTACCTGCCGCAATGGCTGTTCGTCATCCTGGCCCTGCTGATGATCACCGGGATGTCCAACGCCGTGAACATCACCGACGGCATGGACGGCCTCGCCACCGGCATCTCCGCGGCGGTCTCGCTGGGCATGCTGCTGCTGTGCTGGGTCGCCGGGACGCATGTCTACGCCCAGTACTTCCTGGTGCCGTTCGTGCCGGGGTCTGAGGAGCTTTCGGTCGTCGCCGGGTCGATGGCCGGGGCGTGTCTGGGGTTCCTGTGGTTCAACTGCTCCCCGGCCCAGGTCTTCATGGGCGACACGGGCTCGCTGGCGCTGGGCGGCCTGCTGGGCTACCTCGCGGTGGTCGTGAGGCAGGAATTTCTGCTGCTGCTGATGTGCGTGGTCTTCCTCATGGAGATCGGCAGCGTGGTGCTCCAGGTGGGGTACTTCAAGGCCACCGGCGGCAAACGCATCTTCCGCTGCGCCCCGTTCCACCACCACCTGCACCTGGGCGGCTGGACCGAGCAGCAGGTCGTCACCCGCTTCTGGGTGATCTCGATCCTTATGGTCGTGCTCTCGCTGGCGGTGATCAAGATGCGGTAGGCGCCGGGCGGAAAGTCCCCTCCCACCGTCTACTGACCCTTGCCCGCCACGATGAACCGCCGGAGCAGGATCCGGTCCTGCACCGGGCCGAACTCGCCGCTCTCGACGGTCAGCCGCAGGCGGGCGCTCCCCGCGGGCAGCGCGGCGTTCACCGCGACGTTTGGTCGCGCGCGGTTCACCCGCTCGCTGGCGAGCGACTTCCAGCCCGCACCGTCGAGCGAGCCCGGCTCGCCTCCCCCCGCTTCGATCCGCACGACGCAGTCGCCCCACTCCTGATACGCGGCGGGCAGCGTCAGCCACCCCGCGACGCGGGCCGCGTCCGCCGGAAGACTCCACTCAATCGTCATCGGGCCGGGCAAGTCGATATCCCGCACGCCCAGCAGTGCCTCGGGCGCCTCGGCCACGCGGGCCGTGCGGCCGAAGGGGCGCTCCGCCGAGGGACGCTGGGCTGCGATCGGCAGGCTCGACAGCGCGTGCACCGCCTCCACCGCGGGGACGATCGCACGGACCAGGTCGGCCTTGATCGGCGCCTGCCGGCTCTTGCCCCGGGCCGGCTCGATCCCCACCAGCATGCCCTGGCGCGGATCGGCCCCGATGAACTCGGCCCGCATGACCGTGCCGCCCTGCAGCCAGATCATCATGCCGTCGGGGGTCACCGGCGGGTTCACCAGTTGGACCTCCCGCACGAGCGCGATCGGCAGCTTCGTGAGCGACTGCCCCTCGCTCACCCACACCTGCCGGCCGATCCGCTCCACCAGCCCGGCGACGCGATCGCCGTTGGTCAGGAGCGCGCTGTCCTTCTCCGGGCCCGCTGGCGGCGGCAACGAACCGGGGTCCACCTCAGGCGGCCCATCTCCGGCAGCTCGGCCCCCGCCCGCGCCGTTCCCGCCCGCTGGGCCTTCGCCCACCGGCCCGCCGGCCGGAACCGCCGCCCGGCCGCCGGGAGCCCCGGTTGGCGAGTCGGCGCGCTCAGTCAGCGGAAGCCGCACGCGCCGCACGTCCTCGAGGCGGAACTCCAGCGGCCCCAAGAGCGGACTCTCCCAGCGGAGCACGTCCTTGGGCGGCTCGGCGTCCTCGGTCTGGTCCCCCCCACCCCCCCCGCCCGCCCCACTCCCCGCGGTCCCTCCGCCGGCGTCGGCGGCGATCTTCCCGGTAATGACCCGCCCGTCGGTGAGTTCGACCACGCTCTGGTTGCGGGCCTCGCGCCGATCGCTCGCGAACCGCGGCGACGGCGAGGTGACCTCACCGCTCCACCAGCCGGGCTCGACGATCGCCACCACCGCTGACATGGGGATCGACTGCTCCACGGGCTGGACGCCCGGCGACGCCGCGCCGCCGGCGGCTGGAGCGGAAGAAGCCTTCGCCGCGCCGGGGTCGCCCGCGCGGGCGGGCGGCTGATTGGCGATGTAGACGATCTTGCCGCCTGAGATCCGCACGACATCCACGGTGCGGGCCTCCAGATCGCGCCCGATGATCGTGAAGATGGTCGCCCCGGCTTGAGGGGTGAGCACGCCGGCAGCCAGCAGGCCGGCGACCGGCAGGAGGCACGAAACACGTTGGCGGGTCGTTCGCATGGCTTGATTCGCACCCGAGGCTCTGCGCGGTGCGCTGCGGACTCGTGGCGGCGTTCTGGTGGTCGGGGGCTACTTCTGGAAGATGGGGAGGTATCGCTTGGGCATCTGCAGCACGATCAGCGCCATGCTGGTGCCGTACACGGGGCCCACGCTGGGGTCGTTCCACGAGCCGTTGGCGGTCTGGCGCTTCAGCAGTTCCTCACGAATGGCCGGCCAGAACTGAGCCCACGGCTTGCCCCCGGCGAGGTACATGCTCTGCACGGTGTAATAGATGCCGTAGAAGTAGTGCGTCTCGGCCCGCTGCGGTGAATCGGGCATGGCGTTCTGAAGCAGGTACTCCACGCCCCGCTCCAGGGCGTTGTCTTCATAGATGCCCGCATAGTAGAGGCTGGCGACGCCCGCTGCGCTGCGGGGCCAGGCGCTCATGCCCTGGTCGGCCTGATACTTGAAGCCGCCATCGCGATTCTGACAGCGCCGCACATACTCCACCGCCTTGTCGATCACCTGCTTGGGCACCTCGATTCCCGCGTTGCGGGCCGAGCGCAGGGCCATGATCTGGCAGATGGTCACCGAGACATCGGCGTCGTAGGGCACGGGGTTGTACCGCCAGCCACCCTCTTCGTTCTGGGTGCGTTCGATCAGCCGGCAGGCCTTGACGAGCGCCGAGTGCACCCGGGCGGCGAGCTTGGTGTCGCCGCCGCCCTGAGTCATCCCGTAAACCTCGCCCAGGAAGAGCGCGGCGAAGCCGTGCCCGTACATCGGGCCGTTGGTCGCGTCGGAGGCGATCAGGCCCGTCTCGGTCGCGCTGGCGAGCACGAACTCGAGGGCCTTGCGGACGTTGTCCCCGTACTCGCCCCGACCCGGGAGGTGGCCGTCGGCCATCAGGGCGAGCCCCGCCACGGCGGTCACCGCGACGTTCTTGCCGTAGCGACCGCCGCCAAACGAACCGTCGGGGCTCTGCTGCTGGGCGAGCCAGACCAGCGCCTTGCGAGTCGCGGCGTCAAGTTCAGGGTTCAATTCATCAGGCAGAGCGTTGTTCTGGGCCGTGAGCTTGCTCTTGGCCGGGGCGGGCGGCGGTGGCGGCGCCGCCGGGGGCGGGGGGGGCTGGGTAGGCTGAGGCGCGGGCGCAGCCGGAGGCTGCTCATCAGGCCCGGCCGGCGCCGGCGCCTGGGCGCGCACGCCAGGAATCCAACCGCAGGATGCAAGCACGAGGGCGACAGTCGGGATGGCGAGCGATCGGTGCATGGTGCTCCCCCGGGGAGGGCTGGTGGGCGGCGGGCCTTGGCTGGCGGCGTCGCGGACGGGCTTCGGGCGTGGGGCTCAGGGGCGCTGCTCGCCCAGTTTTCGGTAGTAGTCCTCGGTCGTCTTCTGATAGATCGAGCTGAACTTCTCGCCGCTGCCCTGCAGCAGCATGTCGCGAATGCGAGCCGGCAGAGCGCCCCACGCGGCCTTGGCCGCCTCCAGACCCGGCCGCAGGGCGCCATCGCGCCGTCCGGGCGGCTCCGCCGCGGCGCCGTCGAGGTTGGTCCGCCGCTCCTCGCGCTGGCCGGCCTGGCGCTGCTGCTGGCGGTCCTGTTGCTGGTCCTGGTTCTGCTGTTGCTGCTGCTGTTGCTGTTGCTGCTGCTGACTCTTCCTGCGCGACTGGCTGATGAGCTGGTCGAGCTTGCGGAGCGTCTCCTCCTGCAGCCGCTGCGTCTCCAGGCCCGCGTCCTTGCTCGCTTCCAGCCGCTTGGCGGTGGACTCCATGAGCTCGACCGCCTGCTTGAACAGATCCTCGGGCTTCTGGTTCGCCAGGCGCTTGTCGAGGTCCTCGCGCGTCGGGTCGAGAGAGGGCTGACCATCCCCACCCCCCTCCCTCCCCGGATCATCGGGGTTGAGCTCAAGCAGCTCATCAAGGCTCGGCGGCGCCTTGGGCGGGCTCGCCGGCTTCGGCGCTGCGGGCGCCGGGGCCGGAGTTGGGACTGGCGCCGGGGCCGGGGGCGAGGACGGAGATTGCGCCCAGCCCGGGCCGCTGACCGCCGCGCACGCGATCACGCTCGCGAGCACGCCCGCATGCGCCCGGGCTGACAAACGGGCCACTGGCTTCAAGGGGTTCATGCTCCGTCTCCTTCGGCGGGTTCGGGCTGCGGCTGAGGCCCCGGCTTGAGTTCGGGGGCCGGTTGTCCGGGTTGACCGGGGCCGCGCTGCTCGGCCTCGCGCTCGGCCTTCTCCAGGAAGATCCTGGCGAGCTCCATCAGGCGGCGCTGCAGCGTGGCCGCCTCGCTCACCCCGGCGGAGTCCTTCTCCTCCGCCGCGGACCGGGTCAGGTCCAGCGTCTGGGCCTGCTGATCGCGCAGCAGCTTCAGCTCCGCCCCGCGCGGGATCGCCGGCTGCGGCCGACTCTGGCCGCCGCCGTTCTGATCGCCGCCGCCCTGGTTCTCCCGGAACTCGTCGTCCTTCTGGTCCTGCTCGGCGAGCGCCTCCAGCAGCCCGTTGAGCGCCCGGATGGCCAGCCCCTGCCGGTTGAGCACCTGCGTGTCGGCATCGCCGCCGGCGAGTCTCTTGGTCGCGGCGCTGGTGAAGTCCTCGATGCGGTCGTGCGCGAAGCGGAAGACATCCGACTTGCCGATGTCCTCGTTCTTGGCCGCGAGATCGGCGACTCGCTGGCGGAGCTGGTCCTGCATGCCCGACAGCTCGCGGGCCGCGGCCTTCTGGCGCCGCCCCGCCTCCATCTGAGCCACATCGCGGGTCTTGGCCCGCAGATCGATCTGCTGGTCGAGCAGCTCGCGATACGCCTTCTTGAGCTCCGCCCTCTGGCGGCGCGCGTTGCGGTCCTGGGCGGCGTCCTTGGCCTCCTCGGCCTTCTTGCGCGCTTCCTTCAGCTTCTCCAGGCTCGCCTGCTCGTCGGTGCGGGCCTCACCGGCGTCGGGCGGCTCGGCCCGGAGGGCCGATATCGCGTCGCCCTGGGCCGTCGCGGCGCCCTCGATCAGCGTGGCCGCGTCGCGCGTCTCGCGCCCCGCCGAGCGGGCCTGCTCCAGGACGGCCAGCGTATTCACCCGCAGGGCGATCATCCGCCCGTCGAGCCCCGTCAGGCGCCCGCTCTGCACGCCGGCCTCCAGGGCCTTGAGCTCCGCCTCCTGGCGGGCGATCAGCGCATCGAGCGACTCGATCAGGCTCGCCAGCTCGCGCTGCAGCACTTCATCGCGGCTGCGCGACGCCTGCTGGATCTGGTCGAGCATCTCCTGGATCGCCTGCTCGGCCCGGGCCTGCTGCTGGGTCGCCCGCTGCTGCTGATTCTGCTGGATCTGCCGGGCGGCCTGCTGCAACTGCTCCTGCAGCCGGGCCCGCTCGGCCTTGCGGGCCGCGTCCTGCAGGCTCGCCGCCGTCAGCGGGTCCTGCTGCTTGAGGGCCTCGGCCTGCTGCTGCAGCTTGGCCACCAGATCCTCGGCTTTCTGAGCCAGGTCCTGCTGCTGCTCCGACAGTTGCCCGGCCTGCTGCCGCTGCTGGGCCGTGAGTTGCTCAAGCGAGCGCCCGACGGTCTGCTCACCCAGCTTGGCCGTCTGCTCGCGAACCTGCTTCTGCTCCTCAAGCAGCTTCTCCAGGCCCCGCTTCACCGACCAGGCATCCTGCCCCTTGTCGAGGAGGTCGGCCAGGTTCTCGAGCGAGTCCTGCGTCTTCGCCTGTTCTTCCTGGGCCTTCGAGCGCGCCTGCTGCGCCTTCGCCTCCTGGCCGCCGGCCCTGGCGTCCTGCTGCTCGCGCAGCGATGAACCCGCCCGGGCCGCCGCGTCCTGCGCCTCCTCCAGAAGCCCGCGGGCCTGGTCGATCACGCTCTTGAGGTCGTCGTCCTTCAGCCCGTTTTCCTGCAGTCGCTGGCCCAGCTTGTCCACCGCCCGCTCCTGCCGCTTCGCCGCGTCGCTCAGGGCCGTCTGGTCGCGGGCCGCGGCGGGGCCGTCGGTGCGCCGCTCCACCGCATCACGCAGGGCCTGCTGCTGCTCCGACAGGCGGATGGCGTTCCGTCGCACCGCCGCGAGCTCGTTCCATACCTGCTCCACCAGTTGCTCGCTCGAAATGATCCGGATCTTCCGCACCTGCGACCGCACCGGCTCGTGCCGCACGCCGTCGAGCTCATAGCTGTCGCTGGCCAGCGCGGTCAGCCACAATTCATCCCCCGCCTTGGCCCCGATCGCCGCCAGATCGACCACGCCGCGCGCCAGCACCGTCCGGCCGTCAGCCGCCTGGCCCGCATCGCTCGGCTTGGCCGTCGCCGCCGACGCATACTCCGCGATCGGCTCGGGCGGGGCGCCCTCGGAGCCCGCCGGCTTGCGGGCCAGCCTGTGCTCGGCCGACACCGACTCAACCCCCACGTCATCCCGCCCTTCCGCCACAACCTCGATCGTTGCCGTGGGCAAGGCCTCGCCATCTTCCGCCGGCTTGGTCACCGTCGCCTCGGGCGGCCGGTCCTCGCGGGCCTCAATGCGATAGACGCTCTCGCCGTCAGCCTCGATCCCGAACTGATCGCGCGGCCGCACCGCCAGGCGCAGGCTCTCGCGCACCGTCCACGCCAGCATCCACTCATCCCCCTGGTACACCGCCTGAAAGCCCGTGCCCGGCTTGCCGTCACCGCCCGGCCCGGCCTTGTCGACCACCAGGGCCGCAAACTGCTCACCAACCGTCGCGGCCAGCCAATCACGCCGCGCCACGCCCGCAGCCCCCCCGCCCATCCCGCCCCCCCCACCCTCAGCCCCCAGCGGGGCCAGCGGCTTGTTGAACTTCAGCTTCAGCGTCACCCTTGAGCCCGGCAGCACGCCCGCGACGGTCGCCCGTTCATCATTCCCCGGGCCCAGATCGGCGCCGCCCGCTCCTCCCCCGCCACTGCCAGGCTCCACCCGAACCAGGCCCGCCGCGTAGGCCGGCGGCGTCACCTCAGCCCGTGCGCCCACCACCACCGGCGGCCGCACCAGGGTCACCCGCTCGGGGACCGTTTCATCATCCTGGCTCGTGAACCAGTACTCCAGCT
>CAZSZO010000082.1:0-13404 GCA_964611125.1 uncultured Phycisphaeraceae bacterium
GTGGATTTTCCCGCCATGTTCGGCCCGGTCAACAGGCAGAGCCGCCGCCCGGGCGGAGGCGCTCCAGCGCTATCTGCGGGCGGTGAACCTCGACCCCACGAGCGCCCAGTACATCGTCGCCGCGGCGGAGATGTATGTGCAGCTCAAGCGCTTCGATGAAGCCGACCAGCTGATCGCGACGCCGTCGGACTCGCTGGCCAACAACGCGGCGATCCGGCAGACGGCCGGCAACATCGCGCTGCTCAAGGGCGAGCCCGACCGGGCGGTGCAGCTCTTCGGGCAGGCTCGCCTGCTGGCGCCGGATGACCCGTCAGTGGTTGAGGACCTGGTGCGGGCCCAGATGGCCGCGCGGAAGTACGGCGACGCTGAGTTCAACATCTCGGTGCTGCTCCGCGAGAAGGCCAACGCCAACCGGCGCGACCTGCGCCACTGGCGGGCCGAGGCGCTGGCGGCGATGAACCGGATGGTCGAGGCCCGCAGCGTGCTCGATGAGCTGACCTCCGATGAAGCGGGCCAGTCCGACCTGCAGGCGTGGCTCGCCCTGGGGCGGGTCGCCGCGGCCCTTTCCGATCAGCACCGCCTTCGTCAGGCGGCGCAGCGCGTGATCGTGCTGGCGCCGGCCCGCTCCGACGGTTATGTGATGAAGGCGATGAACCTGCGGGCCGTCGGCGAGTTGCCGGGCGCGCTCTCGGCGGCGGAGACGGCGGTGTCGCTCGACGGCGAGTCGTCAACGCCTCGCCTGCTGCGGGCCCTGATCCTTCGCGAGCTTGGTCGCGATGATGAAGCGGCCAAGAGCCTCTCAGAGGTGCTGGAGCGCCACCCCGCCCATGCCGCGGCGCAGCGCCTGCGGGCCGACATCGAGCGGACCGTCGCCGTCGCCCTGGCGGAGTGAGCCCGCCCGAGCGGCGCCGAGCAGAACCACGCGGTTCACCCGCGGACGAAGGGGTTGGCGAGCTTCTCCTGGCCGATGGTTGTCGGTGGGCCGTGCCCGGGGAGGACCCGGGTCTCGCCCGGAAGCGTGTAGAACCTCTGGCGGATGCTGCGCGCCAGGGTGTCGAAGTCGCCCCCGGGGAGGTCGGTGCGCCCCACCGAACCTGCGAACAGCGCATCGCCGGCGATCAGCACGCCCCCGCCCTCGCAGTACAGGCCGATTCCGCCCGGCGAGTGCCCGGGGGTGTGCAGGACGCGCCAGCGCGTCGCGCCCAGGGTGAGTTCCTCACCGTCGGCCAGCTCGCGATCGGGGCCGGGCGCCGTGACCTGCGTGCCCGACAGCGCCGACAGGTTGATCTCGGGGTTGTTCAGCCAGGCGGATTCGTCAGCGTGGATGAGCACCGGCGCGGCTGGAAACGCGGCCTTCACCCGCGCGACGCCGGCGATGTGGTCGACGTGCGCATGGGTCAGCACGATCGCTTCGGGGTGGAGCTTCTCCGCCTTGACGAAGTCGATGATCGGCTCCGGGCCGAAACTGGCGTCGACGATCCAGCAGGCGCCGCCGCCGGGCCCGCCCTCGGCCCGTACGACGTAGCAGTTGGTCTCGTAGGGCCCCAGCGTGAAGCGGCGGATGAGCAGCTTGGCGGCGCCGGGGGTGGACGGTCCGGGTGTGGAAGGGGAGTTGAGAGGTTGATCGCTCATGCGGGGCTGCGGGGGGGCCGCAGGGCGTTACACTATCCGCTTTGGGGCGGGCCTTCACGCGATCGAGCGAGCATTTCATGATCATCTATCCCCCGGGAGACGGCGGCGGCGGGCAGGAGCGGGCCGGAGGCCGGGACATCGAGCTTGACAGCGCCAGCGGCGCGGCGTGGGGGCGGCAAGCCGTTTACGTGACCGGCCTGGCCTATGGCGGGGCCCTGCTGGTGAGCATCGGCCTGCTGCTGACGGGCGGCGGCGTGCTGGGGGCTCACCCACGCGAGTCGCTGGTCACCGCGGGGCTCATCGGGCTGATCCTCGTCCTGACGCTCGCGCCCGCGGCCCTCATCATCGCGGTGTGGACGGCGACCTCACCGGTGGCGCAGCTCTCGCGCCGCCTGCTGGAGGTGCAGGACGCGGTGCGAGTGATCAGCGAGCAGGCGGCGCTTTCTGACGACGCGCGCCGGGTGCTCAACCGGTCCACCGAGCGTGAGATGCTGCGTCGGGCCATCGAGCAGGACATCGTGGGGCGCGAGTGGGAGGCGGCGATCGTGCTGTGCGAGGAGCTGGCCAACCGCTTTGGCTACCGGGCCGACGCCGAGGAGTTCCGGGCCCGCATCGAGACCGCCCGTTTCGGCGACCTTGATGCCGCGACGCGGGAGGGATTTGCGCTGATCGATGGCATGATCCTCCAGCGCCGATGGGATGACGCGGCCCGCGAGGCGGCCCGCCTGGCCCGGCTGTACCCCCAGCACCAGCGCTGCGCCGCCATGCCGGAGCATGTCGCCCAGGCCCGGGCGAACTACAAGGGCGAGGTGGTCAGGCGGTTCGGCGACGCCGCGGCGGGCGACCGCATCGAGGAAGCGATGGCGATGCTCAAGGAGCTCGACACCCTGCTGTCGGAGGCTGAGGCGGCCCCGCTGAAGGACACGGCCCGGGCCGTGATCGCCAAGGCCCGCGACCAGGCGGGGGCGCAGTTCCGCGAGGCGGTGGAGGAGCAGGACTGGGCCGACGCGGCGAACATCGGCCGGCGGATCATCGCGGAGTTCCCCAACACCAAGATGGCGTCGGAGGTGCGGGCGATGCTGGACAACATCCTGGTGCGGGCCAACGCGGCGGGGTGATCCTGGTCATTGGAGCGGGCGGGCGCTGGCGGCGACTTCGACAAGTTCGTCAAGCATCCGTGAGAGCTCGGGGTCGAACTGGTCCAGGGGAAGGTGCTCAACCAGGCCGTGATAGTCGGTCTTCCTGAAGATGTTCGGGAGATTGAGCTTCGCGAAGAAACGTGCAAAAAGCGGGTCGAGAAGCTGATCGGTCACTTTGGTGGCGGAGTCCCACGGATCCTTTCCAAGGGTGCGAAGGGCCTGGGAGACCTCCGCGATCGACTGGGTCATCGCGTTCACCCAGGACTTCTGAAAGAGCGCGCCCGCCTGCCGCTCCGCTTCTACGGCGGCCCAGGCGACCAGCGACGCCTCGTTGACGATGTAGTTCTCGATCTCGCGCCGCGACCATCTGCGTTCGCGCAGCCCGAGGGCGTCCCGCAGCTTCTCGTCGATCGCGTCGAAGATCGCGAGCCCCAATAGGTCGCCCTTGGCTTCCTGGAGGCCGTGGAAATGATGCCGGGCCTGGGCGGGCTGATTGAGGACATAGTGCACGAACGGCCTCTCGAGCCACGACTGAGCCGGGTGGTTCAGCCGACGCGCGATCGCCTGGAGAATGGCCAGGTCGGTCGAGCCTTCGATGTAGAGCACCCACCCGGTCTGCTCAGCTTGATAGTACTGATCAAAGCCGATTTCCTTCAGTGACTTGAGCAGCTGGCTCCCGCGATCGTCTATCCGGTGGGGCTTGCCGAGAAACGCGATCACGACGTCCCTGTCTGCGGCCTCGTTCAGCACGACCTCGGAGTGGCTCGCCGCAATGACTTGGGCATTGTTCTCTCGCGCCGCGTCCGTCAGGGTCTGGTACATCTGGCGCTGGCGGAGGATCTCAAGGTGCGCGTCGGGCTCGTCGAGCAGGAGCACCGCGCCGGGCGTGCTGTTTCCAAGGTGGGCCAGCAGCAGCAGCGTCTGCTGCAGCCCTCGGCCGGCCGCCGAGATATCGAGCGTGGTCCCTTGCGGCTCACGATAGCTGAGGGAAACCTCGCCGCGTTCGGAGATGTACTCCGGGCGCTCCAGCGTGACGCCGAAGAACGACTTGATTCTCTCGGTGAGGCGAGCCCATTTGGCGTCGCCATCCCGCGCCTCGGTGAGTTGGTAGCACAGATTCCGCAGCACCTCGGCGGTGCGGCCTTCGCCGAGCCGGACCTGAATCGCCCCGGGCTCCAGCTTGAGTTCGCTCGAGGCGAGCCCCGACATCGGAGGGAGGTACCCGATCGTGACTTCCCCCACGTCGTCGGGGACGGTCATCCTCGAGCCGGATGGATCCCCCGATCGTTGCGGTCGGCAGTAGAAGGACTCCTCGTTGGCGTAGTAGAACTCCATCCCGCAGCGCCAGGAAGCACCATTCGACACGCCCTCGGCGCAGATCTCGATGAGCACGTTCTTGGACTGCTGCTTGCCGTCGATCCGCGTAGATTCCGCTGTGTGAAGGTGACGCCAGAGCATCTTGGCGGAGGGCGCCGGGATGGTCACGAGGTCGCGCCGGTTGATCGTGACGCCAGGACGCGATTCAGGCGGCGCCGAGCCCTGGCGGCGTTCAAGCCACTTTCTGACCCCGATGTGCCACAGCGCCAGCGCCTGCAGAGCCGTGGTCTTGCCGCTGTTGTTTGGGCCGATGAAGACGACCGGGTTGCCAAGCTCGATGTCGACCTGGTCAAACCTCTTGAAGTTTGAGATCGTGAGGCGGGTGAGCATCTTGGAGGATCCTACCTGAACTCAGTCGCCGTCGCGGCCGCTCATTCCCCGACCGACGCCAGCACCGATTTCACCGCCGCCACCAGGTCCTTCCGCGGGACCTCCGTCTGGCCCGGGCGGGTCTGGAGCCACTCGGTGCGGCTCGCGGTCTGGCTGGCCACCTTGCGGCCCTCGCTCATCTCCTTGATGATGACGACGCCGCGGGCGTGCTCGTCGCCGCCGACCACCACGGTGACGGGGATGTCCTGCACATCGGCGTGCTTGACCTGCTTCTTGAACCGGCCCTCGCCCAGGAAGAGCTCCGTCGGGATGCCCGCGCGGCGCAGCTCAAACGCCATCGCGACATAATCGCTCCGCAGCCCGGCGTCCATGGTCGTCACCAGCACCTTGGCCGTCGCCTTCCGCAGCTTGACGCGCCCAAGCTCGACCAGGGCCGCCAGCAGGCGGTCGACGCCGATCGAGGCGCCCACGGCCGGGAGCCGCTCGCCGTGGAACCGCATCACCAGATCGTCGTAGCGCCCCCCGGCGAAGACCGAGCCGAACTGCGGGGCGTCCAGCAGCCCCGCCTCGAAGACCGTGCCGGTGTAGTACGCCAGGCCCCGCGCGATGCTGAGGTCGACCGCCAGGCGGTCGTCCCCGTAGCCGAGGGAGCCGAGCTCATCGGAAATGCGGCGGAGCACGCCGATGGCGGCCTCGGCGCCGTCGATGCCGGCGAAGAGGGCCTGGGTCTGTTCGAGCACGCTGGTGCGGGTTTCGCCGCGGATGGCCAGGAACTGCTCGATGCGGTCAACCTGCCCGGAGGAGAGGCCCAGGCCCGGAATGCGGTCGCCTGATTCGTCTTTGTAGCCGGTGGTGAGCTCGAGGCGGACCTTTTCGGGGCCGATCTTGTCAAGCTTGTCGAGGACGCGGAAGACGTCGCTGGGCGGGCGGTCTTCGAACTGGGTTCCACCCGTATGGCCGACTTTGAGCACCGAGGGAACCTCGGCATACTTCAGCAGTAGTTCGAGCACCTTGCGGCTTGAGAACTTCACCCGGTAGGGCCCGACATCCAGCGCCGACAGCGTGTCGCACATCGCGGCCATGATCTCCATGTCCGCCAGGTCGCTCTCGGCGCCGACCGAGTCGATATCGAACTGCGTGAACTCCCGGTACCGCCCCTTGTCGGGCTTGTCGGCCCGCCACACCGGCGAGACCTGATACCGCCGGAACGGCTTGGGGAGCTCGGGATACTGCGAGATGACGCGGGCGAGCGGGACGGTGAGGTCGAAGCGGAGCCCCAGCCGCATCTCGGGCCGGTCGACGTCGTCGTCGATGTTCTGGACGCGGAAGATGGACTTGTTGGCCTCGGCGCCGCCGGCGCCGACGAGCACATCGATGTGCTCGATGGCGGGCGTGCCCAGGGGTACGAAGCCGTAGGACTCGTAGACGCCGCGGATGGTGTCGATCATCCGCTGGCGGGCGGCCATCTGGTCAGGGAGGTAGTCGCGGAGGCCGCGGAACAGTCGTGGAGTGACCCGTTGGGCCGGGGTGGAGGCGGGCGCCGGCGCGGGCCCGCTGGGGGCGGACGCTCCTGGAACCGGGCTGTTCGGCACGCCACCACCGGGAACGACTTGGTCGCCCATCGCAAAGACTCCAGCCAGATCAGGCAGCCCATCCCCGGCCAGCAGCGACGCGACCTCGGCGGGAAAGACAGGCGAATACAGACGGTGGGATTCGAACCCACGACCCCTAGAACCACAATCTAGTGCTCTACCAACTGAGCTACGTCTGCGAGAACCGGTGAGTATATCCCGCGCTGGCTGGGAGCGTCCTCGCCGCGTGCGGAAGCGTTCCTCGGCGCAGGGGTTTTGGTGAGGATCGGTGCGACAGTCGGGCGACGTTTGGGTGTCGATTTGCCTGGCGGGCGATGGACCGGTGATCGCAGACAGATCGCCTGGCGCACCTCCGGCGATGTCGGCGCGCAGGTCGAATAGCGGCGCGGTCAGCTCGGCGTCGCGATGGTGCGCACCGAGGCCAGCGCCGCTTGTGAGATCGCCTCGGCGGCAGCCTCGTCGCTCATCGAGCGGGAGAGCATCACCGCGCCGGCGAACAGGGCCAAAATCGAACGTGCTCGGGCTCGTCGGGGCTCGATGTCGTCTCCCTCTCCGCGCGCCAGCCCCTCGGCGATTTCGTCGACGATCCGGGCGAACACGCGGCCGTAGTTTGCGCGCACTTGCTCCCCTGATCGCATCACGTCGGGCGAGAGCGTGACCAACGCGCAGCCGCAGGCGAGGTCCTTTCGATGCGATGCGCCAAGGTACCACGCCGCCAGTCGCCCAAGCCACGCGGGTCCGTGCTCGGCGCGGAAGCGTTGGACGCCCGCGAGGAGCTCCTCCAGCCCTTCGACGACCGCGGCTTCGAAGGCTTCGTCCTTGGAGCCGAAGTGGGTGTAGAACGCTCCGGAGGTCACGCCCGCTTCGCTGGCGATGCCGTCGACGCCCACGCCCCCCTGCCCGTGGGTGCGGAAGGCCCGGCCCGCCGCGGAGAGCACCCTCGTCCTGGTTTCGGCGCGTTGGTTCTTGGGGTAGCGCATCGACGATCCTTGCCCGATCGCGGGCTCCACGCCGACCGACCACCGGCGGCGCGAAGGCGGCCAGTGGTCGGAAGCGCGCTCAAGGGAGAGGGGTAGGGTGGGGTCGGCGGACGGCCTGGTGCTCAGACGAAGTACGGCGAGGCGAGCGGACGGCTCGCCTCCTCGACGAGCGAGGCATCGAACACGCGCGTGGTGTACGCCACGTTGAGGCCCGCGGCTTCCGTCGGGAAGTACTCAAGGGCAAAGCGCTTGGCGTTCTCGATGGTGTCGAAGGCGTAGAACCCGCCGAGGGAGTTGGTGTTCACACCGCTCAGCCAGGTCTTGTGAAGGAATCCGGGCTGGGCCTTGAGCACGGGGTTCATCTCGCGCCAGGGGGCCGAAGCGAAGGGCGCCGAGATCTGCACCTCGGTGTAGACAAACGCCCCGGGCTTGCGCCCCACCTTGGCGCCGAAGTGTGGGGAGTTCAGCTGCCGGCTCGCTTCCTCAACCACCGACCCGTCGAAGATGCGGGTCGTCTGCGCCGCGCCGAACTTGCGGGCCTCGGCGGGGAAGTAGCCCGTCACGAACTTCCGGGCGGCCGCGATCGAGTCGAACTCGTAGAAGCCTCCGAGTGACTCGTTCCCGACGCCGGCGAGCCACGTCTTGTTGCGAAGGCCTTCTTGACGCAGCAGGATTGGATTGAGCTCCTGCCACGGCGCCCGGGCGAAGGGCGCGGCGATCTGCAGCTCGGTGTACACAAAGGCTTTGAACATGGGAAGCTCCTCTCACGGTCTGGTCCGGGTCCGCGATTACACGCCGCGTGGCCCTGAGGCACATGGGATGCAGCATAGATAACGATCGTTACTCAATTCGGTTCACGATTCTTTGGAATGTGCGATCGCCGCGCGTTCGGTGCGTGGCGCCGAATCCGTTTCGGAGTCAATGCGTATGAGTTTTGTTAGTAATTGGGCCCCTTTTCAGCCCAGAAAGCTGGTCATCGAGCGATTCAAGCACTCGTTGCGGCGACAGGGCGGGTTGTCGATCGATCGAGTGGGACGCCGAGCTTCTCTCCCTTGAAATACCGGGTTAGAGGTTGACATATGCCGATATGGGAATATATTGAGTCGTGCCCCGCTCGCCCACCACCGCCGACGCGTTCACGGCCATCGCCGAGCCGCGCCGGCGGGACCTCCTTGGCGCCCTTTCCCGCGGCGAGTCGTGGGGCCGCCAGCAGGGCGGGGGCGGCGAACGCGATGTCTCTTGGCTGGTCAAGGAGCTCGGCTGGCCTCAGCCCCAGGTCTCCAAGCACCTTGGCGTGCTCCGCAAGGTCGGCTTGGTTCGCGTCGTTCGAAAGGGCAAACGCCGCATGTACAGCCTGAACGGCCAAGAGCTGCGAACCGTCTACGAGTGGGTCAAGGCCTACGAACGGTTCTGGGAGCACCAGCTCCTCCGCATCAAGGACCGTGCGGAAGAAATGCAGCGCCAGGCCGCGTTCACGGTTCGTCCCGACACCCCCGCACCCAATTCGCCATCACGTTCAGGCCCGATTTGAGAAAGGAACGCATGCCGACCGCCCCGCAGAGCACCGAAGGCGAGACCATCCACACCATCGACATCCGCAAGGAAGTGCTCATCGCCGCGTCGCCCGAGATCGCGTTCGCGGCGCTCCTCGAAGAGCTCGGTCCCGGCAGCCAGATGCCCGATGGCAAGCCGTTCCCGATGAAGCTCGAGCCCTGGCCCGGCGGCCGCTGGTTCCGCGACCTGGGCGAGAGCGGCGGCCACCCATACGGCCACCTCTGGGGCCATGTTCAGGTCATCAAGGCCCCCGCGCTGTTGGAGCTCACCGGCCCCATGCCCATGTCCTATCCGGCGGTAAACCACGTGCAGTACCGCCTCAAGGCCGAGGGCGCCGGGACTCGTCTGGTGCTGACCCACCGGGCCATGGGACTGATTCCTCAGCAGCATCGCGACGGCATGCCCGAGGGCTGGGCGCACGGCCTCAACCGCGTCAAGCAGGTCGCCGAGCGCAACGCCAAGGGCTGAGCTTGACGGCCCGCGCTCCCCAGCGCGCCTCGCCCACAGGGCGCAAACGCCGTTGGGCGGGGGCTCACCCCCTCCGCCGCGTCGTCACATTCCCCGCCTTGTCCTCGATCAGCAGCAGCTGGGCCTCTTCCAGGAACAGCCCGTGGTCGACCACCCCGGTCATCACGTCCAGGGCCTTGGCGATCGCCTTCACGTCGTGCCGCGGCGTCAGCTTCACGTCCAGGATCAGGTTCGCGTTGTCGCTGATGTAGTCCTCGGTCGTGGCCTGCCCCGCCGCGTCCTTCTTCTTCCGGACGGGGCCTTCCAGCTTCAGTTCATCCCGCAGGCGGGCCCGCACGCTGGCCAGGCCCATGGGGATGATCTCGATCGGCAGCGGGTACCGCTCGCCCAGATGGGCCACGAGCTTGGAGTCGTCGAGAATGTTCACCCGGATCCGGCTCGCTGCGGCGACGATTCGCTCGCGCGTCATCGCCCCGCCGCCGCCCTTGAGCATCTGGCCCTGAGGGTCCAGCTCGTCGGACCCATCGAAGAGATAGTCCACCTTCTCGACGCCGGCGAAATCGACCACCTTCAGCCCAAGCGAAACCGCCAGCTCCGCCGTGGCGATGCTCGTGGAGACGCAGGTGATCGAAAGCCCCTCGGCCTTGACCTTCTCGGCCAGGGCGCGCACACCCCGCGCGGCGGCCCTTCCGGTGCCAAGGCCGACGATCATGCCCGAAGTGACGCCGGCGACGGCCTGAGTGGCGAGGTGGTCCATGGCGGTATCATGCCCGGAACGCCGCCACCAAGTCAACCCTCAGAAGTCATGCTTCTGGGTCGGCGGCGGGCGTGGTCCCGAGCGCTGGTTTGCCGTTCTGGCGGGTCAGCGACCGCACCTTGGTCAGCAATTGATCCGGCGTGGGGTTGGTCTCAACCAGGGCCGTCTCGCCTACTCGCTGTGCCAAGGCCGGCTCGCGCTCCCGCAGGTGGGCCGTCAGGCGGTTCACCGCGTCCTGGGCGGTCTTGCCCCGACCCAGCACCGTGATCTGCCCGGCCCCCCGCAGGGCCCGGCTCACGGCGTCGCTGAAGCCCTCGCGCTCCGGCGTGGGCGTTGATCCTGCGGCGTCCTGCAGATACAGCATCGACCGCCCGGCGCCCTGGGGGTCATAGGGGGCCAGCCGCTCGGCCCGGCCCTCCCGCGGCTCCACCCGGTACACGCGGGCTTCCTTGTCATTGACCACAACCACCAGATGGTGGCCGTCGGCGCCGACGGGCTCGACAACAGTTCCTTCGAGAAACTGCCGGACCATCCGCGCGTCCGCCTCGCTCACCCGCCCTTTGTGCCGGTCGGCGTGCAGGACCAGCACCCGCCCCGCCCGCTCCACCCGCACCCGCCCGTGGGGCTCCGTGGTGGCGGTGGCGATGGCGCCGAGCATGGCGCGAACCAGCCGCCAGTCCAGATCCGCTGGCGGCGGGTCCTGCAGCACGGCGTCGTGCGTCCGCTGGTGCGCCCGGGGAATCGGCTGGTCCATGGGGTGCTCGAGGAGAATCTCGGTCGTGAGCGCGTAAGGCTGGCCTGAGAATCAGACGGAAAGCACCAGCGCGCAGGGCAGCTCCAGCGCCCTCCGCGAGCCTCCAGCGACCAACGGTTCCCGCAGTGGGGGACGGAAGGCCGCTCGGAGAAAATCGGGCCCCCGCGGCAGCGCGGGGGCCCGGGTCGTGCAGATACGAATCAGTTCAAAGCAAGCAGTGGTCGATACTGGCCCGCCCGGCGGTCATCCGCCGGGACGGAGGATCACCAGCGACCGCCGCCGCCGCCGCCGCGGCGACCACCACCACCGCCACCACCGCCGCCGAAACCACCGCCGCCGCCGCCGCTGCGGGGCTCGCGGGGCTTGGCTTCATTCACGGTGAGGTCGCGACCGTCAACGTTCTTGCCGTTCATGCCGGCGATGGCGGCCTTGGCGTGCTCGGGGTCGCTGAACTCGACGAAGCCGAAGCCGCGGGGGCGGCCGGTGTCGCGGTCCATCACCAGTGCGGCGCTGGCGACCTCGCCGAACGCGCTGAACAGGTCGCGCAGCTGCGACTCGGAGGTGTTGAACGAAAGATTACCGACATAGAGCTTCATCATCGTCGCTTTCCGAATTGTGCCCGGGTGCTCGAAACCGGGGCTTGACTCGGGCACGAGGAAGCGGCGGCGACCCGAACCCGCACTTCGGCCGCGACGGCCCTGCGAGTTCGGGAACGCGCCAGTATAGCGCCGCCAACGGTTGGCGGCTTGATTCACCTTCGCGAATACCTCATATCGCGTTCGTTCGATTCAGTCTCATCTCGTTGATTCCGCGTGTGAACTCGCTCCACTTCGTCGTGGGGGCCGTATAGTGAGTCGTGAACGGGCGCACGCCGCGACCCTCTTTTCGCGATCTCGGACTCGACCTTCAGGCTTCGCGGCGACCCTCGGGAGCCATCCTGCTTCCGCCCCTTACCGGCGCGCCGTTCGGAGCCCTTCATGCACGACACTCTGGTTCAGGCACCTCCCGCGCTGCCGCGCACTGCACGCCGGCGGGCCCGCCGCCGCGCTCTGCGCTCCATGAACCCCGCTGACCGCAAGCTGCGGATCATTAATCTGTTCGCCGTGATTCTGCCCTTCCTCGGCCTCATTCTGGCGATGGTCATGCTCTGGGGCACGGCCCTGGGCTGGATCCACCTCGGACTCCTGTGGCTCATGGCCACGATCACCTCGCTCGGGGTCACGGTCGGCTACCACCGCCTGTGCACCCACAAGTCTTTCAAGACCCCCGCGGCCTTGCGATACGCCTTCGCCGCTGCGGGCTCGATGGCCGTCCAGGGACCGGTCATCCAGTGGTGCGGCGAGCACCGGCGCCACCACCAGCATTCCGACACCGAGCGCGATCCGCACTCCCCGCACATGGGCCCCGACGGCTCCTGGGGCGAGGGCTTCTGGGCCACGCTCCGCGGCGGCTTCCACGCCCACCTTGGCTGGCTCTTCGAGGGCCGGCCCAAGGGCCTGGGCAAGTACACCCGCGACCTGCGTGAGGATCCGGCGCTCGTCGCCGCCAATCGCCACTTCACGGCGTGGGTGGTCGCCGGGCTGGTTTTCCCCGCCGTCGTCGGCGGCCTCGCCACCATGACCTTCACCGGCGCGCTGCTGGGCTTCCTGTGGGGCGGCCTCATCCGCGTGCTGCTGGTGCACCACATCACCTGGAGCGTCAACTCGGTGTGCCACCTGTGGGGCGCCCGCCCCTTCCGCACCCGCGACGAGAGCCGCAACAACCCCATCGTCGGCATCCTCGCCCTTGGCGAAGGCTGGCACAACAACCACCACGCCTTCCCGACCAGCGCCCGCCACGGCCTGCGCTGGTGGGAGTTCGATTTCAGCTACCTGGTGATCCGCGCCCTCGGCCTCGTCCACCTCGCCACCGATATCCGCCGGCCCGACGCGGCGACCATCGCCGCCAAGAAGCGCCGGCAGGCCGGACCAACAGTCGTGGCCGTCGGCCCACTGGACCGGCCGATCGATCAGCCGCTCGGGCAGGCCGGCGCGGCACAGCAGACGCACGCCGCGGCGTCGGCGTAGCGGTCGCCGTCCCGACGCTCCTGTCTTCCGGTTCAGCCGCGCGTGCGAGCCAGTTGGCAAGCATGCAGCAGATCGGACGATTCGGCGGACCGGGCCAGGATTCGTCCTGTCATGAACCTTGCTGCGGCAAGGGTTTCGGCGGGCGGCGCGTTGAAGTACGGCGAGTCTCGCGCTGCGGATGGCGACACGCCCTCCACGCGTTACATCCGAAGATCTCGCCGTGCCCCCCTCCTCCATCTGGAGTCTGAGGCGCATCGCCTTCGCGCGCTTCTGGCACGCTCCCGCGCTGGCGATCCCCACGCTGCGGCGCTGCTGCCGCCCGGTGGATGACCAGCCCAAGCCGCTGGCGACTGTCGGGCGCGCCGCCCGCCCCGGCAGATCCTCGCAACGTCCGCGCGGCCCGACGGGCCGCATCACGTCTCCTGATCGAGCCGGCCCGCAGCCAGCGCCGCGGGCCGGCCTTTCCCACCACGGCCATACGCGCACCAACCCGCACGGTGCTGGCGTTCCGCCGGCGCCAGGGGTGCCGCGCGCCCGCAGGCGCCATTTTCGGGCCGTTCGGACGCTCCGCCGCGCTCTTAAACCCAGCCCCCTCCGGAAGCCCTCCAGAACGACCCCACCCTCCCCAACCCCCTGAAATTCTCGCCTGATCGTCGCGTGCCAGCGTCTACCGGCGTACCCTCTGACCCGAATCGCCACTTTAGCTCAGCGGTAGAGCGACGCTTTCGTAAAGCGTAGGTCCAGGGTTCAAATCC
>CAZSZO010000083.1:0-13108 GCA_964611125.1 uncultured Phycisphaeraceae bacterium
CGCGGCGGTTCCCGGCGGGGCGTTGGCGATGGCCTGCGGCAGGCGTTCTTCGAGGCCCTGGACGATCTGCTGGGCGCCGAACAGCCGGAGGGGGTGGCCGATGGCCATTCGGTACAGGCAGGATAAGCCCGCCCCGAGCTCGGCCTGCAGGGCCCGCCCGTAGTGCTGGGCCCGTGACCAGCGCCCGGCGATGGTGCTGAAGAGCACCAGCGGGACATAGCAGAGCGACGTGAGGACGACGCCCAAAAACCGGAAGACCTCGCCAGTCTCGGCGAGGGCGAAGCGGCAGCAGCGGCCGACGAACCGGCCGATGAGCCCGAAGATCGGCACGACCACGAAGGCGACGATCGCCACGAGGAGGGCCACTCCGGCGAAGATCGCTAACAGGGCTGGGATCAGGGTGACTTGCATGAGCCGGCTCTCGCGGGCCGGGAGGGGCCTGTTCGCCCGTCTACCGGCCGCCCGTGCTGGACCCGCTCTTCTCGGAGCGACGCAGCTCCAGCGAGCGATGGTAAATCTCGGCGACGGCCTCGTCGAACATCGCCTCGTCCACCTTGTTCGGAGAGAGTTCAAGCCCGTTTCGCCGGGCCTCCTCTTGTTCGTCCTCCGTGAAGGAGTAAGTGATCATCACCTCGGCGAGGCGGACCCGCAGCGCATCGCGTACCTTCGCCAGCCGCCGGCTGACGGTGGGTTCGCTCATGCCCAGGTTCTCGGCCACCTCCTTGCCGCTCTTGCCGTCGAGCACGCGCATGCGGTAGACCGCAAAGTCCGTGAAGTCCGACGCCCGTTCGGTGAGGCGGATGGCGGCCTCAACTTTGGCCCGGAAGACCGCGGCTTCATACTCCTTGTCGACCGGCGTGTTTCTGGCGGCGAGCATCCAGGATTCGTCGAGTTCGCCGGTTTTCTTGTTGCCGCCGCGTTTCTGGGCCGAGCGGCGGTCGATCTCGTCGCCCAGCACGTGCTTGGCGATGGCCAGGAGCCAGGTGCTGAAGCGGGCCCCCTTCCGGGGGTCGTAGCGATCGATGCAATCGGAGAGGGCCGCGAGGGTCTCCTGGGAGAGGTCCTTGACCGTCTCGGGGCCGACTCGGCCGCGTCCCCACTTGAGCAGTTGCACGCGGAGCACCGGGCCGAACGTCTCCCACAGCTCGAACCAGGCGCCCTGGTCCTGGGCGCGCAGGCGGGAAATGAAACTCGTGGTGAGCTGATTCAGGGACACGCTGGAGTGAAGGGTAGCCGATTCTGGAGTTCCCACGGGGGTTATCCGGCCAGTCCTGTGCAAAAGGGCCTTTGCGGGCGCGAAATCCGCGCCCGAGCTTTCCCAACAACCCAGCATTCACAGCACCCTCGCCCCCTCGCGGAACTCCGAAGAGTCCGGGAATGCGGGACCGGGGGGGCGCCAAGGAGGCTTCACATGTTCTGCCTCGGTCGCACGGTTACGCGAATTGTCGTCCTTTCCGCCATCGCCGGCGGCGCCCTGACCCTGCTGGCCGGGCCCGAACGCGTCGGCGCTCTCTTCCACCAGACCCGCGATGCGGTCAACACCCAGATCGACAAGGCGATCACCGATCCGGTCGCGCTGCGGGCTCAGCTCCGCGATCTCGAGTCGGCCTACCCCAAGCGCATCGCGGCGGTCCGCTCAGACCTGGGCGAGGTCCGCTCCCAGATCGCCCAGCTCAAGCGCGAGCAGGCCGTGTCGCAGCGGGTCGTCGAGATGACCTCCCGCGACCTGGAGACGCTCCAGACCATGCTCGCCCAGGCCGAGGACGCCCGCGCCGGCATCGCGACGGTCTCCTTCGATCCGGATGCGCCGACCCGCAAGGTCGAGCTGATCCTGGACGACCAGCGCCTGTCAATCGAGCAGGCGCAGGCCCGGACCATCGACATCAACAACACCCGCGCCGCCTATGCGAGCCGCACCACCGACGTGGAGCGCGACCTGGGCTACCTCGCCACGCAGGAGCAGCGGCTCGCGTCGCTCCTCACCAAGCTCGAAACCGAGCGGGGCGAGTTCCAGTCTCAGCTCTGGCAGCTCGACCGGCAGGTCGACTCGATCGCCCGCAACGAGCGGATGATCGATGTGCTCTCCAAGCGTCAGGCCTCGATCGACGAGCAGAGCCGCTACAAGGCCGCGAGCCTGGATCACCTGCAGGGCAAGGTCGCCGACATCCGCGCCAAGCAGGAAGCCGAGTTGGCGTCACTGGCCGCGGGCTCGGGCCGGGCCGACTACGAGCAGAAGGCCAAGCTTGAACTCGACGCCCGCGCCATCCGCGAGGGCGCCAAGCCCGGCGCCGGCAAGGCGTCGCTGAAGGTCAAGCGGAACGAGGTCATCGAGATCCGCCCCGCCAAGCCGGCCGACAAGGCGTGCGATGACAAGACCAGCGCCGACAAGACCAAGTCCGGTGAACCCGTCGGCTGAGCCGCGGGCGGCCTCGGACCGACTCGTCACCGGACTCCTTCCAGCAGCAGGATGCTCCTCAGCACGGCCCCGGGCGCCACACCCGGGGCCGTCGCCTTGCGCGCGCCGGCAGCCCAGCATAAAATGACCCGGCGGCCCGGCCCGCCCCGGGAGCATGCTCATGGCGAGCCGGACGCTGGGCGGAGTCGATGAACTGGCGAGCCTCGCGACGCACCTTAGGGAGCGCCTGCGGGGCGAGGGCCGGCAGGGCCCGCCGGTCGTGGCCCTCAGCGGCATCGACGCCAGCGGCAAGGGGTTTCTCGCGACGCGCCTGCGGCAGGCGCTGCTCGCCCAGGGGCTCAACGCGGCCCTCGTGGGGATCGACCCCTGGTTGTCCTCCCCGGCGGCGCGCCCCGCCGCGACCACGGAGGGGGAGCGTTTCTACCTGTACGCCTTCGATTTCGACCGGCTCTTCACGCGGCTGATCGATCCGCTCCGCCGTCAGGGCTCGGTGGATGTGGTCGAGACGCTGTTCGGCCTCGATGGGGTGGGGCGCGAGCAGCGCATCACCTTTCGCGACGCCGATATCGTGCTGGTCGAGGGGATCTTTCTCTTCCGGCGCGAGCTCGTCAGCCGCTTTGACTTGCGGGTGTGGGTGGATTGCTCCTTTCGCACCGCCCTGGAGCGGGCCGTGCGCCGCAACCAGGAGGGTCTGCCGCCCGAGTCGCTGCTGCGGGACTACCACACGATCTACTTTCCTGCGCAAGAACTGCACTTTCACCGCGATCAGCCCCGGGCCGCCGCCGACGTTCGGCTGGTGAACGATGATGCGTGCCTGAGCGACCCGGCCCTCGCCGCTGGGGCCTGAGTTGCAGACGAACCTGTCTGCGCGGGCCGCAGCCCGCACAGCGCGGGTGTCGCGCGTGAGCCACACGCGTCAGCGTCCGATCGGCCGACGTCCGGCGATCGTCAGGGCCCTGAGCGGGGTCGGGTGGGATTCGGTCGGGTGAGCACTTCGCCTGATTGTCGAGTTTCGTCGACACCCCGCCAAAGCCGCGCCCCTGGCGCGTCGATCTTGGCTGCATGCGCAGGCACAAGTCCGAGGATGGTCCGCGCGGATCGGCGCGCCGCGGAAGCGCCGCGAGCGCAGGCTCACCTGCGGGTTCGGCCGCGGGCTCGGCCGCGCCCGGGGCGGCCCCGAGCCAGCCCGTGGAGGGCGCCACGCGCCGCCTGGCGGAGCTCACGCACGAACTCTCCGGCCTCATCGACGGCTCAATGCGCACCGTGAATCTGGTGCTGAGCGCGCGCGAGCGGCCCGACGAAATCACCCGCCAGAGTCAGGACCTCGACCGCCGCTTGCGCACGGTGCGCGCGGCGCTCGAGCAGATGGCCGGCATGGTGCAGGCCGCCATTCGCGACGGCAGCGCCGCGGCGCCGCGCCGGCGACCGGCCCTGGCGCCGTTGACCCTCGCCGACGCCGTCGAGCACGCTGTGGCGATTCACGAACCGCTGGCGGTTGAGCACGCAGCGAAGGTCTTGGTGAGTGTCGATCCTTCGGCCCGCGGCCTGCCCGCGGGGCCGATGTACACGCTGGTGGTCAACGGCGTGCGCAACGCCCTCGAATCGCTGTCGCGGCGTGTCGACACCCCGGACCAGGCGGCCGACCCGGCGCAACCAACTCCGCCGGCGCGACAAGTCGAGATCGACGTGAGGCTGTCGCCCCTGGGCGACGGCGGCCGCCGCCAGGTGCTGGTGACCATCAGCGACACCGGTGTCGGTCCGCCTGTGCCGCAACGGACCGTCCGAGGGCGACCGTTCCAGCCCGGCTTCAGCACCAAGCCCGGCGGGGCGGGGCTTGGCCTGGCGCTCTGCCGCGACCTGCTGATGCAGTTCGCCGGCGCCGTGGAGCTCAGCCCGCGCGACGACGGCCCCGGGGCGATCCTTCGGGCCCGCTACCCGGCGCCCCCGGAGCCGCTGAGCCGCGGCTAAACCGGCGTGGGATGGACCAGGCTTGGGCACGAGCATCCTTTGCAGCAGAACGGAACATGATGGCCGCCGAGACCAAAGCCCGAGTCCTGATCGTCGATGACGACCCGATCGTCACAGAATCGCTCCGCGACTTCATGACCGGCGAGGGCTACGACGCCGCGACGGCCAACAGCGGCGGCGAGGCCCTGGAGACGCTCGCCGCGGCGGAGCGGGCGGGCGAAGGCGGCGGGACCCCGCCGCGCCCCTTCGCGGTGATGCTCAGCGACGTGGCGATGCCCGGCATCGGCGGGATGGAGCTGCTGCGCCGCTGCGCCAAGGAGCACCCGGGCACGGTCGTGCTCATGCTGACGGGCTATGGCACCATCGAGCAGGCGGTGGAGGCGGTGCGGCTGGGGGCGACGGATTACCTCACCAAGCCGGTGGTCGATGACGAGCTGCGCATGGCCCTGGAGCGGGCCCTGCGGCAGCAGGCCCTGCTGAGCGAGAATCAAGCCCTTCGGGCCCAGCTCGACGAGCGCTTCGGGCTCGACAGCATCGTCGGCAGCGACGCCCGCATGCTGCGAACCTATGACCTGATCCAGGCCGTGGCCCCCACCAAGACCACGGTGCTGATGACCGGAGAGAGCGGCACGGGCAAGTCCCTCATCGCCCACGCGATCCACGTGCGCTCCCCGCGCCGGAGCAAGCCGTTCGTCGAGCTCGCCTGCGGCAGCATCCCCGAGACGCTGCTGGAGAGCGAGCTCTTCGGCCATGTCAAGGGGGCGTTCACCGGGGCCCACGCCGACAAGATCGGCAAGTTCCTCGCCGCTGACGGCGGCACGCTCTTCCTCGATGAGATCAACTCCGCTTCGCCGGGCATGCAGCTCAAGCTGCTGCGGGTGCTCCAGGAGCGGCGCTTCGAGCCGGTGGGGAGCAACCAGACCATCGAGGTCGACGTGCGCGTGGTGCTGGCCGGCAACCAGCCGCTGGAGGATCTGGTGGCCAAGGGCCTCTTCCGGCAGGACCTGTACTACCGCATCAACGTCGTGAAGATCGAGCTGCCGCCGCTGCGCGAGCGTGTCAGCGACATCCCGCTGCTTGCCGACCACTTCCTTCGCAAGCACGCCGCGGAGCTTGGCAAGACGCTCACGGGGTTTGAGCCTGAAGCGATGGACCTGCTGCGCCGGTACAGCTATCCGGGCAATGTGCGGGAGCTGAGCAACATCATCGAGCGGGCGGGAGTGCTGTCGCGCCGGCCGACCATCTGCGCTGACGACCTGCCGCCCCAGGTCATCGCCAGCGTGACGGGCGGGTCAGGCGGTGGGAGCGTGAGTAGTGGGGGAGCGGGCGGGCCGTTCCCCATCGGCGCCGCGGCGGGGCCCACAGCGAGCGTGGCCAAGACCCTGCCGATCACGTTCGACGGCGGGCTCGAGCTCGCCCTGCGCGAGCCGGAGAAGCTCATCATCCTCGCGGCCCTGAAGGCGAGTAACTGGAACCGCGTGAAGGCCGCCGAGGCACTGAAGATCAACCGCACGACGCTCTACAAGAAGATGGCCCTGCTGGGGATCGACCCGGGAGTCGAGGCCCGCGCGGGCTGACGGGGGGTGAGGGGGCGCACGGCCCTCAGCCGCCGCGAGACCGAGCGTCACTTGAATTTGAGGCGGGCTTCGGCCCGGGCCTTGGGATCGCCAGCACGGATGTTCAGGGCCGCCAGCCGCGCTGACTCTGCCACCCTTGCCGCCCGGGTCTCTGGGCGTTTGGCGCCCAGGACCCAGAGCAGGACCTGCTTGCGCGCGCCGGGTGGGAAGGCCGAGAAGTTCGATAGCGCCGGCGGGGCGGCCCGCAGGGCCCGGGTCAGGTCGGCGGGAACTTCGAGCGCCTCCGCCGCGTCGAGGGTGGTCCAGGAGCCGTCGCGTTTGGCGGCGTCGATCTTGGCCTGGCCTGGGGGCTCGATGAGGCCGGCCTTGGTGAGCGCGATGATGCGGCGCTTGTTCAGGGCCGACCAGCCGCTGCGCGGCTTTCGGGGCGCGAAGTAGACCTTGGTGCGGAGGGCATCAACCTTGCCGGGCAGGCTGTCGATCCAGCCGAAGCAGAGCCCTTCCTCCACGATGGCGTCGTAATCGAGCGAGCGGGTGCGCCCCGGCGCGGCTTTGTCATAGACCAGCCAGATCGCCCGGTGCGCTGCGTGATGACGCGCGAGCCAGGCCCGCAGGGCGGGGCGGTCGGGGAAGTACAGCTCTGGCGTTTCGGGAGCGGGCATGGGTTAACGCAGAATGACCAGCCGCTCGATGAGGGGAGCGGCGAACAGCTCCTGGTCTCCTTGCTTGTTCCGTCCCGCGTCGGCGCCCGGGCCCTGCCGGTGCAGCACCCGGCCCCCGTTGGTCCACACCAGCGAGCCATCGGGGAGCAGATCAAACGCCACCACACGCTCTGCGATCTCCTGCTCGGCCCCCGAGGGCTCGCGCCGGATCAGCTTCCAATCCGGCGGGAGGATCGCCCCCTTGGCCGAGCGATCATTGAGCATCTTCTCGGCGTCGACCATCTTGCCCCAGAGCATGAGCGTGCGGCGGTCGGGCCCCTCGCGCCGCGGTCCGCCCGCGGTGAGGAGGGGTTTCCGCGTCCACATGAGGCTGAAGAAGTTCAGGAAGTGAATGAAGGCCAGCGCGACGCGATAGGGGAAGAGCACGATGTCCTTGGCCACCTGCCAGGCACCCGGGGGCGGGCCGAAGGGGTGGTAAGGCCGGCGGATGTAATAGAGCGCGCCGTCGGCCCCGATGCGGGGCGAGAGGCAGTCGTGCCCGCTGATCTCCACCAGTGTGTCAAGCCGGTCGCCGTCGAGGTCGAGGGCCAGAATCGCGTGCGGCCCCACCGCCGTGATGGCGCCGGATTCATGTCGGGCCAGCCCGGCGGAGTGGTAGACCAGCGTGCCGCGCTGCTCGCCGCCGGCCGCTGGCTCGGCGGCCCGCTTTCCCCCGGCCTCTGACCAGCTCGGCGAACCGTCGACGACATCGCCCTCGGTGATCTCCTGCACGCCCCCGCCTTCGGCCCGGAGCACCGCGATGTGGCTGGAGCCATCGGCCTTGCGCAGCACCATCGCCACCATGCCGGTGACGGGGTTGCGGGCGAGATCGCCGATGCGCGTCTGCTGCTTGTGGAAGACGCGCGTCTCGTCGCCGCTGCCGACGGCGAGGTGAAAGAGCCCGCCCGCGGCGGTCGTCTCAAGGGTGTAATAGAGCGCGCCCGGGCCGCCGCCAGCGAGGGCGGTGAAGCGGGCCCGGTTTGGGCCGTCGGCGGCGCCGTCGATGGCCACGCCCGCCATCGCGCCGGCGTTCAGGTTCCAGCCCAGCGAGTCGTCCTTCCAGGCCGAGCGCTCGCGGTCGCGCTCCACCCTTTCCAGCAGGCCCCGCACGAACGGGCTGGCGACCTCGCGAGGCAACGCTCCGGGGGCGGCGGTGAAGAGCTTGCCGTCAGCGATGAAGGCGATGTGCAGCTTCGAGGCGTTCATGTCGGCCGATGGTACGGGCGCCCGGCGCGGCCGGGTTCCAGCGCCCGGCGCCGCCGTGCCGCTGGCGATCTGGGCGAGCCCGGCACCTACCCCTACCCCGACCCCGACCCCGACCCCGACCCCGACCCCGACCCCGACCCCGCCCCGGCCCCGGCCCGTCCTCCTGGGTCTCCGAGATCCTCTGACAGTGCGTGAGCAACGGGTTACGCTCCCGTTACTGGAGTGGGTCGATCACTGGCAGCACCCACCCGTCGCCCCGCCGACGCGGGGCCCACACACGAGACCATCTCCGGAGAGAAGCATGTTTTCACGCACTGCACCGTCCGCCGTCGATTCCACTCCCACCCCCACCCAGACCCTCACGCGGGCTGGCGCCTCCGCGGCCGCCCTGTTCCTGCTGGCGGGAAGCGTCATCGCCCAGACCGAGGTCGGGAACGACACGGGTTGGACCCTCCGCCCCGACGCCGACTATGTCAGCGTCGTCAACCAGTACATCACCAACGACCGCACCGCCGGCGTCAACGGCGTATCGCACATCACCGCTTACAGCCCCGATGGCGGCGGCAACATTGCGGCCCCCCCCGTGGTGACCCCGTTTGGCGACCGGCACCTGCAGGGCCTCCGCCTTCAGGCCCGGGCCGGCGCGGCGGGCGTCGAGGAGCGCTACGAGATCGCCCGCTCGCTGACTCGGTCCTTCACGCTCAACACCAACGCCGACATCTATCTGCCCACGCTCATGAACGCCGTGGTGGGCGTCAACCGGGCCGCGGGCGGCGGCTTCACCGACGGGAGCGTGATCGGCTCGCTGACCCTGCAGGAGAGCAACGGCGCCGGCGGTTGGAACACCGTCGCCACCTCATCGCACACGGCCTTCGCCGTCACCGGCGGCGGGCTCGTGCGCGACGAGTACACCGGCAACTGGAACGTGCCGTCGTTCACCGGGACGGCCGGGCGCAGCTACCGGCTCTTCGCCAACCTGCGGCTCTTCGGGCGCGACACGCAGAACGGCACGGGCAGCGGGATCGTCGGCAACGTTGGGACGGTCGCCACCGCCGACCAGGCCGACAGCATCCCCGCCGCGAACCCCTCGCGGGGCGGGTTCACGGCGTCGGTGGCCGTGGTGCCGACCAACGCAAACACCAACTCGCGGGAGCGCGTCCGGGCGGTGGCGGCCCGCGAGGACTTCGGCGTCGACGGGACCGGCGTGCGCGTCTCGGTGCTGGAGGGCGGCTCGATCTACGACACCCACGCCTCGATCGCCGGGGCCCGCCTCGACTTCGCCGATGGCGTCGGCGGCGTGAACGCGGCGCCGCAGGACCGCCAGCGCAACGAGCACACCCTGGCCGTGGCGAGCATCATCGGCTCGCGGGATGACAACAACACTGGCAACGCGGGCGTCGCCCCGCGGGTCACCTTCCGGTCGGTGGACACGCGGTCGTTCGCCGGCGGCTCGCCCGCCGCGCTCACCGACGCGATGACCGCCGCGCCGGTGGTCAACATGTCCTTCGGCTCCGGGGCGCTGACGCCCAACGTCGTTGATGGGGCCGTCAACGGGCGCGTCGGCGTGACGCTGGTCGCCGCCGCCGACAACACGGGCACGCTGTTCGATGACAACGGCCCCACCAGGGGCCAGGCGGAGAACATCAGCCGCCTGAGCCCGCCCTCCACGGCGTGGAACGCCATCCACGTCGGTTCGCTCGACCAGAACAACGTGAAGGCCCCGTACTCGAGCTTCAACGGGACGAACGTCGGCCCGTTCATCACGGTTGTCGCCCCGGGCTCGTTCATCAACAGCGCGTCGGTCAGCGGCGGCACGGGCGACAATGCCTCGGGCGCGTTCCGGCGGATCTTCGTCGGTAACGACTTCAACAAACAGGGCGGCGCGGTGACGGGCGAGATCTCCGGCAACTCCTTCGCTGCCCCGCACGTCACCGGCGCCGTGGCCCTGATGAACCAGTACGCCACCCGCCCCGCCAACGGCTTTGACGCCTCCGCCGTCGACCAGCGGGTGGTCCGGGCGATCGTCGTCAACTCCGCCGCCACCGCCGGCATCAACCGCATGAACCGCGACTTCACCGCCGGGGCCGCGTGGTCCCAGGATATCGCCGGCGGCAACGCCACCCCGGGCAGCCCGCTGGAGGTGCGCCGCTCGCTCGACCCCCAGCTGGGCGGCGGCATGCTCGACAGCGCTCAGGCCCTCCGCACCCTCGCCTCGGGCGAGATCCGCCGGGCCGACGGCAACACCCAGCAGCAACTGGTCATCGACGCCCAGGACTACGCCGTGACCCGCCCCGCCGCGGGCGCCCGCTACGGCAAGACCGGCTTCTGGGACTTCGACACCGTGCGGGCCCAGACCGCCGATGACGAAGCGTCGCGCGGGCGGGTCGATTACCTCGTCGGCGACCTGACCCTGCAGGAGGTGCGTGCGACGCTGACCTGGGACCGCCTGGCCGCGACCCAGGCCAGCCCGGCCAACCTTCAGCTGCGGCTGTTCCTGGAAGGTGTGGGCGCCAACAACCAGCCGGGTTGGGACGCCGGCGACATCCTCCTCGCCACCACGCTCAACACGCTCACTGAGAACATCAAGATGCTCAGCCTGACTGTTCCGGAGATCGACATCGCCCGGCTGCCGGGCTATGACGCGGAGGTGGCGCGGCGCAGCTTCTTCTTCGAGGTCGTGAACCTCTCGGCTGACCACACCGACTACGGCTTTGTCTTCCAGACCGTTCCGACCCCGAGCGGCGTGGGGCTCCTGGCCCTGGCCGGGGTGCTGGCGGCCCGCCGCCGCCGCGCCTGAGCGGCGGCTCTCGATGGGCTCGCAACGCGAGTATTCAGAACCTGTGGGAGACGAGCCGGGGGCCCCTCGCCCCCGGCTCGTTGTCATTCTCAAACGCTGCCGCTCGCGCTGTTAACCCTTGCGCCGCAGCAGCATGAACGTGAGGTCGTCGTTCTGAGGGGCCGACGACCGGTGCGCCGCGATCAGCTCCAGCAGCCCGTCGCGGATGCCGGCGATCGGCTTGCCCCGCAGCCCCACCAGCGCGTCCTCCAGGCGCTTGCGGCCCAGCAACTCGCCGCTCGGCGCCCGGCACTCACTCACGCCGTCGGTGCCGATGTAGAGCAGATCGCCCGGGGCCAGGGTCATCGGCTCGCCGGCCTTGAAGCCCGGCTGCTCGAGCACCCCCAGCGGCACCCCGGTCGAGCCCAACCGCCGCACCCCGGCCCGCCCGATCAGGATCGCCGGCTCATGCCCCGCCGACGACCACCGCAGCTCGTGAGCCAGCGGGTCGAGCACCCCGTAGAAAAAGGTCAGGAACTTGCCTGTCGGCGAGTCCCGGAAGAAGTGGTGGTTGATGGCGTCCAGCAGCAGATCCGGCCGGTCGCCCAGCTCCTCGGCGCGGGCCCGCAGCGTCCCGCGGATCCAGCTCATCAGCATCGCCGCGGCGATCCCGTGCCCCGACACATCCCCCACGCTGATGGCCCAGCGGGCCAGGCCCTCAGCAGAGCTTTGCTGGTCGCCGCCCCTCGGGCCCGCTTCACGGCCCAGCGCCCGCGGCAGCGAGAAGCAATCGAGCGCATCACCGCCGGTTTCCTCCGAGTAATGCACCGCGTGCACCAGTTCATACCCGGCGATCTCCGGGAGCCGCGCGGGCAGCAGGTGCCGCTGCACCTCCGACGCCAGGTCGAGGGCCGTCCTCATCTTCTCCCGGTCCTGCAGGCCCCGCACCATCGTGTTGAACCGCTCGACCACGCCGTCGAACTCATCGCGACGGTTGGGCGAGGGGATCTGGACGCTGAAATCCCCCGCCGCGACGCGGGCCATCCCCTTGTCGAGCATCCGCACCGGACGGTTGAACCACCACGCCAGCACGTAGGCGAAGACCACCAGCACCGACAACACAAACGCGAACAGGATCGCGGCGCCGACCTTGAAGTTCTCCGTCACCGAGCTGATCAGCCGCACATCGGCGTCCACCACCAGCAGCCCGACCGCCCGCCCGTCCCCCAGCCGGATCGGCGACCGCCCGCCGAACCGCGAGGGCATCGCCGCGCCCGTCGGCTGCGGCGCCCGTTCCGCCTCGCCCGACGTCCGCGGCGGGCCAGGCGTGTGGGCGTCGATGGCGGCGGTGTCGTAGCTCAAGTGCTCCCACGGGTCGCCCCCGTCGCTGGCGGCGTCGGGAATGACGTTGTACGAACGGCCCTCGAGGCTCTCCTGCGTCGCGGCGATCACTCGGGCCTGCCCCGCCCCGTCGCGCATCACAATTAGCAGGTCGGGCTGGCGCACCAGCCCCGCGTCGATCAGCCAATCGGTCGGGAACTCGCGGATCATCCGCGTCCGCATCGCGTTGAGCCAGGTGCGCAGCTGAGCCAGGTCCGCCGGCCCCGGCTGGCCCCCCGCCGAGCGGGCCAGGGCGTCGCCCGCCGCGGCCTCCAGGCCCGGGGTCATCCCCGCCGCGGCCGTCGCCATGCTGGAGGTCAACGTCTCGACCATCCCAGCCCGCACCGCGGTGTGCAACAGAAAGGTCATGAACCCGAGCATGACCCCGCCGATGGCCAGCACGCCTAGCAGCAGCTTGATGCGGAACGGGATGAACGCGCGGTGCGGGGAAGCCATGAATGCGGTCGCAGAGTCGATCGCGCGGCCCAGCGGCCGCTCCGGCGAAGGCGGATCGTAAGCGCCGAACAGATCACTTCGAACATTCGACTCGAGGTCTCTCGTACAGGTTCCGGCGGCGATGAGGGCTCGACTCCCGGGCTTCGGGCCGATGATCGTGGAGCGGCTGAGGCCAGCGAGCGGGCGCCGTGGACGAACGGATGCTCACACCACCCGATCCGCTTTCCCGATCCCCAGCGCCGGCCGCACATCCAGCGTCACCAGCACCTCCCGCCCCGCCTTCGACTCGATGAGCTGTTTGGCCGTGTCGGGGTCGACGTAGTCGGAGTGGCAGGAGAGCTTCGCCTCGGCGGGCGCGTGGGGTCCTTCCCCCGAGCTTCCGCTCGGGGCTCCTTTGGTGGCGGCGCCCGCACCCGCCATGGCGGCCTTCGTCTTGCTCGCCAGCTTGTGGATCTCTTCCGGCGAGAGCACCCCGCGCTTGGCGAGGATCTCCTGCTGCTCGGGCGTTAGAGCTGCGCTCTTGGCGGGTTTCCCGCGCTCGAAGCCCTCGGCCTTGCCGCTCATGAACTCCTGGATCTCCTTGCTGATGCGGACGCTGCACCAGTCGTGCCCGCACATGGCGCAGAAG
>CAZSZO010000084.1:0-13051 GCA_964611125.1 uncultured Phycisphaeraceae bacterium
AGCCGGCGCCGCCCCATCGCGGCGGACAGCACCTCTTCAAACTTGGCCCAGGCGTACTTCTTCTCCCCGGGCTTGGCCGAGTCGGTCACCCACGAAAACGCCGGGACGGTCCCGGCCACGGCGCTGGCCGCGGCCCACATCGTGCCGGTCCCCACGATGCACCCGGTCATCATGCGGGTGCAGATGGCGGTCTTCACATGGTCGCCCAGGACCGCGCCAAGGAACTGCTGGCCGCTGCGCTCGAGCGGGCCGACGCCGCCGCCCGCGCCGAAAGCCCGGCAAAGCACCTCGCCATAGGTGTTGAGCAGGTTGGAGTTGGTCGTGCCCGCCCCCAGGTTGACCCACTCGCCGACCCAGGAATCGCCCAGATGGCCGTCGTGCGCCTTGTTCGAGAACCCCTGGAAGATCGTGCCGCCGACTTCGCCGGCCACCTTGCACCACGGGCCGATGGCGGTGTTGCCCTTGATGAGCGCCCGATCGAGCACCGTCACGTGCCGCCCAATGTACGCCGGGCCGATCACCGTGCACGCGGGGCGGAGCGTGCACCCCTCGTCGAGCGTGATGGGGCCGTGCTCGAGGTCGAGGATCACGCCGGGGTAGATCTTCACTCCCGACTCGATCTGCAGAGCCCCGTCGCCGATCAGCGTGCACGACTCGGGCGTCTTGCGCCGGTCGTCGCGCGTGCGCGGCAGATCGGCCAGAATCGCCTGGTCGCGCAGCCCCCGCACGTGCCACGGGCGAGCGATCAGCGTCTGCGATTCGGTCCGAAGGGCGACCTTCGCGCTCGGCGCCTCGCCCGGATGGTCGATCAGCTTCCGCGCCGCCGCGCGGCTCAGCACGGCCTCCACCAGGTCGTCGCCCTCGAAGACACCGCAACCCGGCGCCAGATCGTGCTGCGGCGCCGGGAGCACGCACCGCCCGCACACCACCCGGGCGCCCTTGGAGAGGTCAATGGTGCTTGCGATGTCCTCGTTCACCGCCCGGCGGGGCGACGAGTGCCGCTCCCGCGTCAGCTCCGCCAGCCTCGGGTGCACAACCAGCCCGGCGGGCTGCCGAAAGACCCGCTCGATCCGCTCGAGCGTGGTCGCGGCCCCCGTGCGAACATCGAACGAGGCGCGCAGGTCCGTCAGCGGCGCCAGAGTCGGCGCGCTGTCATCGAACACGATCAGCGGGAGGTGATCAGCGGGCATGGCGACGAGTCTATCGGTCGCTTGGCCCCAGATCTGTCCCCGAGCAAGCTTCTGCGCAAGAACCGGGTTATCGCCCGTATCGGCGGTGCGGCTGGTCCTGCAGACCCAGCACGCCAGATAGCACGCCGAAGACCGGGGCCAGCACCAGGGCCACCGCCCCCGTGTACAGAGCCGAACCCAGGCGGGCCAGCAACTCCTGCCCGGGCGGGCGGAGCATGTCGGCGTAGATCTGGTGCCGCACCGTCAGAATCGCCACCGCCACCAGCGCGGCGAGCGCCGCGCCGACCAGCGAGAGGAACACCAGCGTGAGCGGATTCCGCTTGATCATGATTCCGCGGATCGTGACCACGAGGTACGCCGCGGTGAGGTAGCCCAGGGCGTTGGGCCCGACGACCCACAGCAGCTGGGTCTCGCCCTTCAGGGCTTCCACCGAGGTGAGGTCCACCACCACGCCCACCGCGAGCGCCAGCCAGAGCGCCGCGTTGGCCGGGGCGAAGAGCGCCACATAGAGCACCAGCGGCAGCACCAGGCTCGGGGCGATGTGAGTCGCCCCGGTCGGGCCGAGGCCGATGTGCGGGCGCAGCCCGAGCTCCAGCCCCATCAGCACGTACGCCAGGAGCCCGATCGCCAGGGTGTTCACGGCGCCGCCCCCGGCCCGGCCGCGGGCTTTCCGTCGCCCTCCAGGCGGATGGTCACCTCGCGGATCAGGCTGGGGTCGTACATCGGCGCGACGGTGATCTCCTGGTGCTGAGTGGGCTTGGTCTCCACCCGCTGCACGCGCCCCAGGATCAGCATCTGCGCCGAGGCCGGCCAGCGGTCATCGCTCAGCCGCACGATCGCTCCCACCTCCACGCGCGGGCCCGGCCGGTCCGCCCGCGGCGATGCGGAGCTCACCCGCCCGCTCAGCACGCCGTTGCCCGGCGAGAGCGTGCACCGGAACCGCTCCGCCGCGGGGTCGGCCGGCAGCGTCAGGTCGGTCTCGCCGGCGATGATCACCCCGGTGATCCGCCCCTTGCCCTCGGTGTTCTGCTGGGCGCCTGAGGCTGCGTCGGTGATCAGCAGCACCCGGCAGAAGGCGGCGTCGGGGTCGCCCATCACCCGCCCGACCAGGTGCACGCCGTCGAATGCCGCCACGTCTCCCCGCGCGACCCCTGACGAGCCCCCGGCCCGCACCTTGAGCACCTTGGAGGAGCCGCCGTGCTCGCCCACGACCGGCGCCAGAAGCAGGCGCACTCCGGCGTCAGGGTTGAGCGCCAGCCCCTTCTGAAGGGCCTCGACCTGCTCGCGCAGGCGGGCGTTCTCGTCCAGCGACTGGAGGTACATCGTCTTGAACGCGCGGGCGTCGGCCCGCGCCTCGGCGATCGCCGGCGATTCCGCCTCCGGCCGCACCCGCCCCACCAGCCAGCTCACGGCCCCGCGGACGGGCGCCTGCACCGGGATCAGCAGCTTCTCGATCGGGTTGCCCAGGATCTGGATCGCTTCAAGCCAGCTCGCCGGCGTGAAGACCGAAGCCAGGAGCAGCGCGCTGGCGACGGTCATCATCGGCAGTCGGCTGTGCGGGTGCCTCAGTTGGGAGATGGGTCGGCTCATCCTGCTCCGGCAAGGCTGGGGCTTCGCCCGGGACTGGGGCTCAGCTGTCGCTATCGCTGGCGAGGGTCGACTTGATCAGCTCGATATTGTCCAGCAGGATGGACGTGCCCCGCGCCACGCACGTCAGGGGATCGTCGGCGATGCGGACCGTCAGGCCCGTGGCGTTCTGGAAGACCGTCGCGATCCCCCGCAGCAGGGCGCCGCCGCCGGCCAGCACGATGCCGTTCTCAACCAGGTCCGCGGCGAGCTCGGGCTCGGCCCGCTCCAGCGTGCGGGTGACGGCGTCGGCAATGGCCCCAACCGGCTCCTGGAGGGCCTCGCGGATCTCCTCGCTGGTCACCACGGTCTTGCGGGGCAGGCCGCTGATCATGTCCCGCCCGCGCACTTCCATCGACCGCTCGTCGCCCACCGGCGCCGCCGAGCCGATCTCGATCTTGATCCGCTCGGCCGTCTGCTCGCCGATCATGAGGTTGTACGTCTTCTTCATGTGGCTGATGATGGCTTCGTCGAAGTCATCGCTCGCCACCCGCAGCGACTCGCACACCGCGATGTCGCCCAGCGAGAGGATCGCCACGTCGCTGGTGCCGCCGCCGATATCCACGATCATCGACGCCTGCGGCTCGGTCCAGGGGAGCCCGGCCCCGATCGCCGCCGCCAGCGGCTGCTCGCACAGGAAGACCTGCCGCGCCCCCGCCGCGTGGGCCGAGTCGCGCACGGCCCGCTCCTCCACCGCGGTGATACCCGACGGCACCGAGATCACGACCCGCGGGCCGACGAACCGTCGCCGGCCGTTGACCCGCTGGATGAAATACGACAGCATCGCGTCGGTGATCGCCAGATCGCTGATCACGCCTTCCTTGAGCGGGCGGATCGCCGAGATCGCTCCGGGCGTCTTGCCCAGCATCTCCTTGGCCCGCCAGCCGACCGCCGGGCCGTCGGGCGTCTTGAGGACCTCGTTGGTCCCCTTGCGCACCGCCACCACCGACGGCTCGTTGAGCACGATCCCCTGTCCCCGGATGGCCACCAGCGTGTTGCAGGTGCCCAGGTCGATCCCCATGTCGACACTGAATACGCCAAGCAAGCTATCGAGAAATCTCGGCATGTAGATCGCCAGCCAAAGTCCGAACAAGCGCCGGGTCGCTCCACGCATGCCCCACGCGACTCGTCCGATGAGGTTATCGGATTGTTGGGGCGACCGCCAACATCTACAACCCCTCGTGGCGCCCGCCTCGGGGGTTCGACGTCGGGCGTGGGAAAGGGCGGAAGCGGAAACCGTGCGTTAGGAGGATAGGCGGATCAGACGTGCTTCAGCTTGTTCAGCCCGTTCAGCGCCGCGACCTTGTAGCACTCCGCCAGCGTCGGATAGTTGAAGACCGTGTTCACGAAGTACTCAACGGTCCCCTTGAAGGCCATCACCGCCTGCCCGATGTGGATCAGCTCCGTCGCATTGGTGCCGATGGCGTGCACGCCCAGGATCGCATGCGTCTCCTGGTGGATCAGCAGCTTCAGCATCCCGATGTCATCGCCCAGCAGCTTGCCGCGGGCGATCTCCTTGTACTGGGCGATTCCCGCCTCGTACGGGATGCCTTCCTTGGTCAGCTTGTCCTCGGTCCAGCCGACCATCGAGATCTCCGGGATCGAGTAGATGCCGTAGGGGATCAGCTCATCGCTGCGGCGCGTCGGCTCGCCGAACATGTGCAGCGCCGCCAGCCGACCCTGCTCCATCGAGGTCGAGGCCAGGGCCGGGAAGCCGATCACATCGCCCACCGCGTAGATGTGCGAGGCGCTTGTCTGGTAGTTCTCGTTCACCGTGATGCGGCCGCGCGGGTCGGCGTCCAGGCCAGCCGCCTTCAGGTTGAGCGACGCCGTGGCGCCCTGCCGCCCGATGGCGTAGAGCAGGCAATCCGCCTTCAGCGTCTTCCCTGATTCCAGCACCGCCTCGACCACCACGTCATCCTGCGAGCGCGAGCCCACCGGCGCCGTCACGGCGTTGATGCTCACGACCTTTTCACCCATCCGCAGGGTGCACCCCATCTGCCGCAGGTGGTACTGCAGCGCCTCGCCGATCTCCGAGTCGATGAAATCCAGCAGCCGGGGTCGCCCCTCGATCAGCGTCACCCGCACGCCCAGCGACGCCAGCATCGACGCGTACTCGGTCCCGATCACGCCGCCGCCCACCACGATCATGGTCCGGGGCAGGCTGTGCAGCTTCAGCACCTCATCGGAGGTGATGATGTTCTCACGGTCGAACGGCACGTTCTCCGGCTTGGAGGGCGAGGTGCCCACGGCCAGCAGGACCTTCTCCGCCACGATCCGGTCCACCCCGCGCGCCCCGTCAGCTTGCACCGTGTTGGCGTCGATGAACGAGCCGTGCCCGCTGATGATCTCCACCCCGTTGGAGACCAGCTGCGACCGCACCAGGTCGATCTCGGCGCGGATCACGCGGTTGCAGTAATCCATCACCCGGCCCAGGCGAGCTTCGCGCCCGAGCAGTTGCTCGGCCACCCCTGAGATGTGCTGGTTGGCCCCCATCACCGAGAGCACCGCCTCGCGCAGCGCCTTGGACGGGATCGTGCCGGTGTTGATCGCCACCCCGCCCACGAATTCCATGCGTTCGATGATGACGACGTCTTTCCCCAGCTTCGCCGCCTGAATCGCCGCCTTCTGTCCGCCGGGGCCCGAGCCAATCACGCAGAGGTCGCAGTTGCGCATGGCCCATGCTAGCAAGTCCTCCGCCGCCGCGCCAACCTTACCGGCGACGCGAATCGGCGCCCCATCTGCGCCCCACCTGCGCCCCCCGGCCCCCGCGCACGTCCGCAAAGCCGCCCTCCTGACCTCCTCCGCGAAGATCCGGTCAAACTCCCGGACCTCCCTCGCGAAGCGGACTCCACGTCCCCCGCCGTCGGTCCGTACTCGGACGGCTCGCCTGCCCACCCGGCCCCGTCGGCCCTGCTTCCGGCCTCCCGGCCCCACCCGCCACTTCTCGCTGGGGCCCCACGTCCGCCTCGCCGAATCACCCATCCACGGCGAGGAATCGCCGCCCGCAAGGAGAGGATCGATGAGTTCCATCGCCGCCGCGCCGTCCCAGCCCGCCCACACGCGCCCCTCACCCGCCGGCGAGCAGCGACCGCCGCTGACGCCGGGCAGGTCCGGCAAGCCCGCACGACCCGAAACGTTCTACACGCCCGAGGATGAGCCCACGGCGCAGCCCAAGGCCTTCGCCCTCGTCGCGCTCCTCATCGGAGGCGGCATGCTCGTCGCCGGCTTCGGCATCATGCAGGCCATGGGCGGTCCCGAGTCAGCCGGCGCCGCGCCACCCGAGGAGCCGCCACCCGCCGCCACATCCGCACCCTCCTCATCCCCAGCCGCGCTGGCGCCAGGCGCCTACTCGGCGGCTGGCCATGAAACCGCCGATGCCATCGCCGGGGCGGTGTCGGACGCCAAGCGCTCGGCCAAAGAGCAGCAGGCCCGACTTCAGTCGGTGAAGAACCAGCTTGAGCCCGCCGGCTCCTCCGCCGGGGCCCAGTAAGCGCTCCTTCCGAGCGCCCCGCCGGGCGCGTCCGCCGCGGCGCGCCCGGCCGGCCAACGATCCCCCATGCGAAAAGGTCAGGTCCGCAAGCCCAGTCCCGAGCCCGGCGCCCGCGTCTTCTCCAAGCAGCAACTGCTCGAGGTCAGCGGCCTCTCCTCCAATACCTTCGACACCATCCGAAAGGCCGCCCGCGTCAAAGGCCCCAGCCACGGCGGGCTCAACTGGTCCTTCAGCGAGGCCGACGTCCACGAGCTCATCCGGCGGGCCGAGAGCGGCCAGTGGAGCGAGCGCGGCACCCCCGCCGCGCGGGCCTGGCGCGCCATGATCGAGGATGACCGCGACCCCTCCGCCGACGCGGAATCGGAGGCGACCTGACCCATCCGCACCCATCACCGAGCCAGCCGCCCTCCGCCGAGCGCACGTCGGCGCGCCTCTTCATGCGCACCGCCTCCGCCGCCGAGCTGCGGGCCGATCTGGTCTCCCCCGCCGCGCTGGCCCAGGCCATCGGCTGCCCCGTCGCCGCCGATTGGCCCATGAAGCACTGGGAGCCCGGCCCCATCAACTGGATCCTCGCCAAGCTCGAAGCCCAACCAGACGAGCTGTTCTGGCGGTCCTGGTACGTCCAGCTCAACCCGGGTCAGCCCGGCGGACCGCTCGTCATCGGCGGCGTCGGCGTGAAGGGCCCTCCGGACGACCAGGGCGTCGCGGAGATCGGCTACGGCATCGTCAACTCGCACTGGCGGCGCGGCCACGGGTCCGAGGCCGCCGGGCTGCTCATCGACTGGATCCGGTCCACCGGGCGGGTCCGGACGCTCCGCGCCCACACCCTCGCCGGCGACCCGGCTTCGGGCGGCGTCCTCCGCCGAAACGGTTTCCGACAGGTTGCGACTCTGACCGACCCCGACGACGGCGAAGTCGACCGGTTCGAGCGGGCGCTCTGACCAACCTCTGCCCCGCCTACTTGGTCCGCCGATAGTTCGCCGTCATGAACCGCATCCACTGGCCGTCGTCGCCCAAGGCCTGCGACCACAGCACGCGCCGATCGTCGCCGTGCAGCTCGATCACGTCCTGGTACTGGGTCGTCTTGGTCGGGTCGGCCCAGCTCGGACCGATGGTGTTCAGCGGCAGCGTCTGCACGCCGCCGGAGTCCGTCATCACGCCCTCGTAAACGAAGAGCGCGGTCATGGGCGACCCCACCCAGGTGCCGATGAACTTGCCCCGGACCGGATCAAACCCCACGGTCATGATCGCGCTCATCGGCCCGCCGCCGTCCGGCATCTCCGAGTGCATCTCGGCGACCATCCAGAGCTCGCCCAGCATGCGAACCACCTCGACGCCGCTCGACTTCGCCGGGGGCTTGTCAGGCCCCATGAAGCACTCGCTGTCAAAGGCCCACTCCCCGACAAAGCGCTTGAGCCACTGGTGCTGCTGTTCGGGCTTGCTCATCATGGGGGGTGCTCCTGAGTCTGGCGGATTCGCGGGGACGGCCTCGGGTGCATCGTATCACAGACGGGGCCCGACCCGCGAGACGACCGCAGCTAGATCGGCGGCTCATTCCAGAGAGCCCAGTAGAGCTTGAGCTGCAGGATCATCTCGTGAAACTGGTCGAAGTTCACGGGCTTCACCAGATAACTGTTCACGTTCTCAGCGTACGCCTTCACCAGGTCCTTGTCGGCGTTGGAGGTCGTCAGGACCACCACCGGGATCTTCTTCAGCTTCGGGTCGTTCTTCACCTCGTGCAGCACCTCGTGCCCGTCCATGATCGGCAGCTTCAGATCCAGCAGGATGACATCGGGCCGCTCGGCGTTCTCGAATGGCGCCGCGCGCCGCAGGAAGCTCATCGCCTGCCGCCCGTCGGTCACATGGCTGATGCGGTTGATGACGTTGTTCTCCTCCAGTGAGCGCCGGATCAGATACGCGTGGTCCTCGTCGTCCTCCACCAGCAGAAAATGCACCATCCTGGTCGACATGTTCATGATGCGGCTCCCGCCAGCCCGGGGACAGCATGTTCGCTGGCCCCCGGCGGCATCGCGTCGGCGATTGATACGAAGAACGTGGCGCCCCGGGACGGCGTCGATTCCACCCAGGCCCGTCCGCCGTGCAGCTCAGCGATCCGCTGCACGATCGTCAGGCCCACACCCGTGCTGTTCTTGTGAGCCCCGAGGTGCTGGAACAGCACGAAGATCCGCTCGTGGTGCTCCGGGGCGATTCCCTGCCCCTCGTCGCGGACGAAGAGCTTCGTCGCCCGCCCGTCCCGCATCGACCCCACCTCGATCCGGCACCCATCCGCACCGCGCCCGTAGCGCACCGCATTGCTGATGAGGTTCTCCAACACCTGATAGATGCGGATCGGATCCGCCGCCACCGTCGGCGCCTCGAACCGGCGCGTGATCCGCACCCCGGGAGCCTCCTCCAGTTCCGGCCGCAGTGCCTGGAGCACCTCGTCGAGCATCCTCGACAGGTCGATGACCTGCGGCTCATGCACCACACGCCCGATCTGGCAGAGCTCCAGCAGGTCGTCGACATGGGTCCGCATCCGCAGCGCCGCCTGAAGGATCCGCTCGGCGTGCCGCGAGACATCGGCCGTCCGGCCCGACAGCAGGTCCGCCGTCAGGTGCGAGGCGAACCCCGTCACCGTCACCAGCGGCGTCTTGAGCTCATGGGACACCGTGTGCACGAACTGGTCCAGCTCCTTGTTCTTCTGCTCCAGATTGCGGAGCAGACGCTCCCTCGAGAGCTCCGTCTCGTGCAGCGCCGACACGTCCAGCGTCACCTTCGCATACCCGATCAGCTCGCCGTGCTCCCCGCGAAGCGGGAAGAGCGAACTCCGCGCAAAGAACCGCGAGCCGTCCTTCCGCGTTCGCCACTCCGCCAGCTCAACAAGCCCGTCCGCGGCCGCCTGCTGCAGCCTCGATCTCGGTCTCCCCGCCGCCCGTTCCTCCGGCGAGAACAGATCCTCGTACCTCATCCCGATCGCCTCGTCTTTCGACCATCCCAGCAGCCGCTCGGCGCCGGTATTCCACGTGATGATCCGCTCCGCCACATCCACCCGGTAGATCGCGGCGTCGACGATGCCGTCCAGCATCGCGTGCAGCAGCCGCTCCTGCCGGCGCGACTGCTCAAGCTCGGCGTAGAGCGACGTGATGTCCAGGTGCACCACGATCGCGTGCCGGTCGCGATCCTCGCCGATCGGGTACGCATGAAGCAGGAACCAGCGGCGGTTCCCCGGCGTGATCGCGCACGGGTACAGATCCTGAAAATCCGGGCGCCGACCCGCCAACACCTCGCGGATGCCGCTCGCCGCACGGCCCGCGTCGGCTTCCCCGTCGCCGGTGCACGCGTCGCATACCTTCAGATACTCGCTCCCGACGCAGCAGGCCGCCGGTTGCTCCGCCGATGCGGCCGCCTTCCGCCACGCCGTGTTCACCGCCGCGACGACCCCCGAAGTGTTCACCACGCACACGCTGTGTGGAATGACGTCGATGACATCCTGCAGCTGAAGATCGGTGATGGCCATGGCAGTTCTCCCATGCTCGACCTCTTCGGCGAATCCGCCGATCAGCCCGACCGAAAATGCAGACTACCACACCTGGCGTGCGCCGCTCCACCCACAACGCCCTGACGCGACCCCCCCACGCCCAAGGGGATCAGCGCGGCGCCGCACCAGGCGGAAATGGCCTATCGGCCTGCGGATCGCCTCCCCCTCGGTCCAGACCGCGAGGTCGCACCGCCGCCCAGCGGAACTCTCCGCTCAACGTCAAACCCGGCCGCGCCCGCGGACGATGACATCGCCCGCTCGGTGGGTTACCCCCACCACCTCCCTTGTTGCGGAACTCAAGACGCGAGATGTGCCCATGGCCCCCAAGCGAGTCCTCCTGGCGGAAGACAACCCCGACCATCAGTTGCTGCTCGAGGCCGCCCTGCTGCGGGATCGGCCCTTCGTCTCCGTCCACGTCGTCGAAACCCGCGCCCGCCTCCTCGAAGCCCTTGAGCGGGAGCGCTTCGACTGCATCGTGCTCGACTTCAACCTTCCGCCCTACAGCGCTGCGGAGATCATCGATCAGCTCCGCGACACCCTTCAGAGCACGCCCGCAGTCGTCATCTCCTCCTGCCTCGAGCAGAGGGTCGTCATCGAGTCCATGCGCCGCGGCGTCGCCGACTTCGTCCCCAAGCACGAGGCCGTCGCCCGAGACACCCTGTGGCGCAGCGTTCAGTCCGCCATCGAACGCCACACCCAACACCGGATGACCGAACGCTCGGCCGCGCGACGCCTCCGCTCCCTCAAGCGGCGGGCCGATCACGACGCCCTCACCGGCCTCTGCAACCGCGGCTACGGCGACCGCCTGCTCTCCTCCGCTCGCGCCCATCGCGACCGGCGCACAAACACCGCCTGCGTCATGATCGACCTCGATCACTTCAAACGCATCAACGACACCTTTGGCCACGCCTGCGGCGATCATGTGCTCCGCCGGGTGGCGGCGCTCATCAAGGGCGCCGCCGCGGCCTGCGACACCGTCTTCCGCTGGGGCGGCGAGGAGTTCATGGTCCTCCGAAGCTCAAGCACCACCGCCGAGGCATGGGGCTGGGCCGAAACGCTCCGCCGCGATATCGCCGCCCTCAAGATCGAGTTCGCCGGCGGCGACATCGCCGTCACCGCCAGCATCGGACTCGTCTCCCTCCCCACCGCCGAGATCCGGCCCGAGTCGGTCGCCTTCGCCGACCGCGCCCTCTACCTCGCCAAGGAGCTTGGTCGCGACCGCGTCTGCACCTGGGCCATGGTCCAGATCTATGAGGCCGCCGAGACGCTGGGCGCCAGCGCACCCAGCTCCTGGGGCCATATCGCTCACTCCATCATCGGCTCCCTCAGCATGCTCGGGGGAGTCAGAGCCGAGCAGACCGGTCCCCACTGCGCTCTCGTCCGCGATCTTGCCGTCCGCATCGCCTGCGAGCTCGCCATTCCCGAGGCCCAGGCCCGCCACATCGAGGCCGCCGCGCTGCTGCACGATATCGGCAAGCTCACGATCCCGGAGGAGTTGCTCGCCAAGCCCGGCCCGCTCACCGCCGACGAGCGCCGCTTCGTCGATGAGCACGCCCGCTTCGGCGGCGAGCTCTGCCGCGCCCTCGGCGCCGCCGAGACCGTCGCGCAGGCCGTCGCCCGTCACCACGACCGCTTCGAGGAGCCCCGCGCCGGCCCGTGCGACCCCGCCGCGATCGCCAGCATCATCGGCGCCGCCGACGCGTACATCACCATGATCAACGAACGCCCCTACGCCGCCAGGCGCTCCGTCGAGCAGGCCCTCGCCGAACTCGAACGCGAGCGCGGCCGGCAGTTCGACCCCCGCGTCGTCGACGCCATCGCCCTCCTTGACGGCCCTCCCCCGCGCCAGCTCGTCGCCTGACCCCTTCCCCAACGTCAATGCCCAGCCGGGACATCTCCATGAATCTCAAGAAGCACATCACCCGACGCCGCGTCGAGCGCGTCGGCCCCCTTCGCACCCAGGTCGCCCTGGCCCGGCGCGCTGGCGCTCCCCTCCGCCGCGCCAGCGTCGCCGATGTCTCCACCCGCGGGATCGGGCTCGTGGTTGACGCCCACGATCTTCCCGCCGTCGGCGACAAAGTGTCCGTCATCATCCCCCACGCCGAGCTCCCTTGCCGGGCCACCGTGGTCCGGACGACCAACCTCCCGGGCGATCGCTCCCATCTGGGCTGCTCTTGGTTCGGCCCGGGGCCCGCCCTTCCGATCGGCCGCCTCGCAGGCGAACCCGCCGTCTTTCGACGCCAGCCCCTCCCTCAGGAGTAAGCCATGACCGCCGAACGCTTCAACCAGCGCCGCGCCCCCAGGGTCCGCGGGTCCGACGCCCTCACCTGGCGCCTCCGCGGCGCCCCGCGCTTCGAAATGGGCTGGACGCTCGAACGCTCCATCGACGGCCTCGCCTTCGTCTGGCGCGGCGGCGACATCCCCCGCCCAGGCGCCATCATCGAGTTCGCGCCCGGCGAAGGCCCTGGCCTCCACGAATCCTCTTGCGCCGTCGTCCGGCACGCCACCCGCTGCCACGACGACCTGCGCATCCTGGGCGTCGAGTTCCTCCGCCTCAGGCCCTTTCCCCCTCAGGCCGCCGCCATCATCGAGCCCCATCCCCGCGCCGCGGCCGCCGATCGCCTGCTCGCGGACGCCTCCGGGCCCATCACCGTGTCCCTCACCGCGTAGCCCGCCGGGTCGATCCACCACCACCTGCGAGGAACGCGGCGACGCCGGCGGCGAGCGCCGGTCCGGCGGTCAAGGCGAACTTGGCCAGGCGCCACTGCATCTTCTCGTCGGGGGTCATGGCGAGCCAGCGCTGGCGATTGCGGGCATAGGTCTGGCCGCCGCCCAGGGCCTGCATGGCGAGCTGGCGTTCGTGGTCGGCCGAGCCGCCGAGGGGCGTCTGGAGGGTCTTCCAGTCCCAGCCGAGGGCCTGGCTGGCGCCCAGCAGCAGGGCGAAGGCCGCCACCATGCTCAGGCCGAGGAATCGGCCCCACCGGCGCCAAGCGATGGCGAACCCGACCATCGCGCCGAGGGCGACAACGATGAGCATGATGGACCAGAGCGGGATGGCGGAGAGTGGGTCAATCATGAAGGCGCCTTCGGGAACCGAGGGTCGGGCATGTTCACCAGATTGCGAGATTGTGGCGAGCTCCGGAGGAGTAGCGGTCCTGGTGCTCGCTGATGAAGGCGACGATCACGGCCTGCCTCCTTCGCCGG
>CAZSZO010000085.1:0-12993 GCA_964611125.1 uncultured Phycisphaeraceae bacterium
TCATCTTCCAGAGCCTCCCAGGCCGTGCCGCGGCCTGTCGGGACTCTCATAGTTGATGGATCAGGTTTTGGGGGGCAGGTCAAGGGCGGCTCAGTTCACCGAGGAGCCCCGATGAGCGTCCACTTGCGCGTCAAGAACCTGGAGCGTCACCTTGGGCCCGCCGGGGTCGCTCGGCCGTGCACCACCTGCGGCGGCGAGGGTTGGACCGCCTGCCAGCTGCTCGCCGACGAGCGCGACATGAAGGGACCGATTCGCGGCCAGTGCCCCGAGTGCGGCGCCGTGAACGGGCTGGTGCGGGTCGTCCTGCGGCCGGGCCCGGACGACGAGCCGACTATGACCCGTGGCTGTACATCTGAGCCTGAAGGTTGTTCGGCACTCTTGCGAGCTACATCAAAAGCCCCGCGCGCCGGAACTCCCTGTGGAGCCACGCCGCGTTCATTACGCCGAGATGCGGAGCATTCACGTTTGCATCCTGATGGCGTGGCTCTCGGGAGATCCTGACGAACAGTCCACCGCCTTCGGTCTCGGTGACGAGCTCGGCGGTGTTGAGCACCTGCGTCTTGGCGTACTCGATGTATCGTTCAGCGAACTGCTTCTTACCGCCAAGGCGCTCGAGGTGAGAGGGATTGAGATAGTTGCCCCAGAAGACGCCGCGCACACGTTCCCGCCGAGCCTCACGCAGGTCGAACCACAAGGTTCGCTCAACAAATCGGGCGAGGGAGTCGCCTCGGTATACTGGGCTGCCATCGCGAATGTACAAGCAATGGCCACCGGTTTCCCGTAGCGTTGCAACATCAACTAAAAGGTAATAGCAATTGCCTGCGGCGATGGCCATCCCTACCAAGTCATTGGTGAGATTCCGCACTGCCGCGTGAGCGATCGGATCCTTAGGTTGCCACATTACATACGGGAATAGCTCTAGTCGGATAGTAATTAACACATGGGCGTCTAACTGCACGTGCGGATGACTGACTGCTTGCTCGCACTCTATGTTCCAATCGTAGTCCACCATCTTCATGGCTGCGCGTGGACGCTGACGATTCATCCCGACGCTCCATACTAACGATTCGTCTAATCCTTTTGCCGGCGACGGTATCTGCGTCAGCCCACTTGGCAATAAAGTGCCGTAGCTCCACAACGAAGCAGACTTGCCACCCTCCCACTCTTTGCCGGGAGGCGTATCAGCCCTTGCGAAAACAGAGAAATCAGTTGGGGCTGAGCCAACAGAATGCTCGATGCGTGCGCCGATGTCCCAACTGAAAGTGACGGGGCCCGCCACATCGCCATAGTAATAAGCAACCACATGAAGATACACGACTCGATTCACATCCACAGCGATTCCCTTGTTGGGCTTCTGGGTCATAGTCCATAATCCTGACGAGCTTTCAGAATCACCGTTACCTGATAACCCATTCCGCGGAGTTTCTCCTCTGCCTCTTTCCATTTCCTTTGCGCCGCGGCCTTGCTTTGGTTAAAGCAAGCCTCGAATATATACAACTTATTGGGCGACACGAATGCCTGAACGTCGGGTCGCATAGTGGACAGCTTGACGTTCTTCGTCGGATCTACCAAGGCTTGGTTCAACCGCATGTTCCGGTATTTGGCGCCCATGCCCCGGAGCTCACCGATGCCTCGCCTCATAATGTTTCGGTGTAAGTCATTACCGTGTTTGATCGTTCGGGCGAACAGCTTGCGCGCCGGGATGCCAGCCATGGTGGGGCCGCTTGAGCCATCGTCGCCGACCAGATACTCGCCGATCGCCGTGCCAAGCTCGAACAGGGCCATGATGTCGCCCAGCGGCCCGAGCATGTCCATTGCCGCGTCTTTGGCGAAATCAGAAAAGGCGTCCTGGAAGATGTTGTCGACCCACCCGCTGCTCATGCGCGAGTTCATGTCGTCGCGCTGGCTCCAGTCGGATGCCCAGTCGAGGTCCATTTCCTGGTTCGATGCATACTGAGCGGTGAGCTCATAACCAATGTTTCCCAGCCGCGAACCCGCTCGAAGGGCATACGCGCCGTAGAACAGGCCCAGCGGATCAGATCCTGAGCCAGGTCGAGACCGCACGTACTCGTACAAACAAGCCCCATCCCCGTACCGCCCGGCGAGGTCGATGCCATCAATGCCATCGGGGTCGACGCCGAGCGGGTCGCCGCTATGGGCACCGGTGGCGATGGTGAGCATCGCGCTCGCGTTCGGATCCGCCTGCAGGAACCGACCCTGGTCGGGCAGATACGCACGGTTGCGCATCTGGACCAGCAGCTTGGCGCCTGGGGTCAGGCGCGGCGGCTTGGGGCCGCTTGGGCCGGTGGGGCCTTCGAGGTCTTCATCCAATCTGTCAAGGAACAGGCCCTTGTGGCCCAGGTGCGGCGGTGGGGGTCGGGGGGAGCCGGGCGCCGCGCTGGTCTCAAGGGTTTCGGCCGTAGCGACCGAGCCGTAGGGATGATACGTCCATTGGCCGACGACACGCGTGGCGCCCGCCGCGGTGGTTTCGCATTGGGCGACGACATCGCCGCCGCCGTCCTGCAGGATCCACCACGGCTTGCTCAGGCCGCTCGGGCCGTCGAACTGCGCGAGCAGTTCGTCGACGCCTGAAGGACCATCACCGGGGCCCCAGACGTACTCGCGGGCGAGCGACCAGCTCGACACCACGCCCGCCGAGTCGCTGTCGCCGACGACCTCCTGCACGCGGCGGATGCCGTCGTAGTACAGCCGCTCGACCCGGCGCGGGCCGCCGCTTGGCGCGAAAGGGGACACGATCTGGATCTGCCGGCCGAGGCCGTCATAGGTGTAGTGCTTGACGAGGGCGCCGAGCACGAGCGGGGAGCCGGGGCCGGCCGACTCGTGGGCGCGGTTGACCTGGAGCAGGCGGTTCCAGGCGTCGTACTGGTAGAAGTAGTCGCCGTCGAAGGTCTGGTTGCCCGCGGCGTCGTGGCGCGGGGCCGGCGCGGCGGCGCCGTTGACCGTGATCCCGGTGAGCTCGTTGCGGCCGTTGACGGCGTGAGTGAGGGCGATCGTGCCTGCGGCGCCGAGGAGGGGCTGCTCGGTCCGGCGGCCGGGCCGCGGGAGGCCGGTGGCGGGGTCAACGGTTCCGGCGGGCCCGCCGACCCAGTTGCCCAGAGCGTCGAGGCCCCAGGTGTCGCGGCGGACCAGCGTCGGCACGCCTGATGTCGCCGGGGCGTGGATGCTCGTCGCCGTGAGGCGGTCGAGCAGGTCGTAGAGGTTGCTCTGGGTGAAGGGCCCCTGCAGGCCCAGATCAGACTGGAGGATGTCGGCGGTGAGCCTGTTGCCGGCGGCGTCGTAGCTGTACTGGGCCTGGTAGAGGGTTTGACCGGCGGCGTTGCGGTAATGCAGATCGGCGAGGCGGCCGTAGCGATCAAGGCCGGAGAGGGCGACGCCGCTGGTGCCCCGCAACCGCTGCGTGATCGAGAACCCGGTCGTGGGGCCAAGGGCGAGCGCCGAGCGGCGTGAAACCCCGGCGTACTCGAAGGTGGCGAGCCGGCCGCCGGCACTCTCGGAGCCCGACTCGATCGCCGTGATCCGGGAGAGCATTGAATCGACCGGCCCAGCGAAGAACTCGCTGCTGGCGCCATCGCCGTAGCGAAACTTCAGCAATCGCTGATCGGCCCCCTGGACGGAGGGGTACACCATGCCCTCGAGGCGCGAGCCGCCGATCGCGGCTGGGCTCGATGGATTGGAGTTCTCCTGAGCCCAGACGTACGCGATGAACGGGAGCGGTCCCTGGTTCGCGGGAGCCCAGAAGGCGGCGATGAAATCCTGGAGGTCGTCGGGGTCGACGAACCCGTCGACGTTAAAGTCCGCGGCGGGGCACGGATCGTCTGCAAAGATGCAGGCGATGAAGTCGGAAAGGTCCTCGGGGTCGACGACGTTGTCCCCGTTCAGATCGGTCCGGATGTCGCGGCCAAGGAGCTGCAGCTGGAGCGTGAGACGACCGTTGGCGTCGTAGAGCTGCCGGACGTGCGAGAGGGGCGGCGCGGTGGCGTCAAAGTCGCGGCTGGAGTAGGCCTTGATGTCGCTGAGGCGGTTGTCGGAGTCGTAGTTGTAGGCGACAAACCCCATGCGGCCGTCGGGCACCGCCGCTGCCGGCGGGACGAGGGCGGGGTAGCCGGGCGTCATGCTCGGGGCGGTGTCGGAGCCGGAAGGGTGCACGACCTCGACCGATGCGAGCCTGTTGAGGTCGTCGTAGCGGTACCGGAACACGACGCCGCGCGGGTCGGAACGCTCGGCGATCTGGCCGGAGAGGTTGTAGCGGACGCCGATATCGGCGACGAGGCCCGCGCCGCCGCTGTCGCGCAGGGGGAGGCTCATGCGACCGACCTGCGTACGCGTGTGGGAGACAACTGCGAAGTCATCGTCAACGACTTCGGCCTGATAGGCGACGGCGCTCTTCTGGTAGGCCGATGGGACGGCCGCGTTGGGCCACGCCGTGATCTCGGTCAGCCGTCCGAGAGCATGCGTGAACTCTGTGCGGCGGCGATCGGAGAGGGGCCCGAACGCGTTCTCGATCTTGGCCATGGGTCGGCCTGAAGTGGTGTAGCGCGTCTCAGTGACTGATCCGTTCGGGTTGGCGGTGTAGATCTCGCGCCCGTTACGGTCGAAGGTGTGGATCATCAGCGGGGCCGTGGGCGGCAGGCCTGCGGGCCGGGTGATCGTGGCGACGCCGCCCGCCACCTCGAGCGTCGGCGCAGGGGCGTGCCAATCGTCGAGGGGCGTGGGCCCTGGGCTGAACCGCATGAACTGTTTCGGGGAGTACGCGTAGCCGCCGGGACCGGCTTCCTGGCTTTCGGTTCCAAGATCGCACTGAGCAATGGCCCGATTCTTGACGTCGTACCACGTCACCGAGCGGGTGCGGACGGCGTTGGTTTCCCCGAGGACGTCTCCAGCCTTGCCGGGGACCCGCTCCCAAGTCGAAGCCTCGACGATGTTACCGAACCGGTCAAAGGTGTTGTCGGTGCGGGCCAGTTCGTAGGTGTAGGCGCCGGAGCCGACGCCGGGCGCGATCGTTCTTGTCGAGAGTGTCCGTCCGAGAGCATCGATCGACGAAAGGGTGGCCGCCTGCCCAGGGGCCTGGGTGAACACTTCCTTGGAGAGGTGTCCACGGTATTGATAGTGGGCGAGATAGGCCGGAACGGACCCGCCGCCCGGGGACAGGTCGTACTCCCGGCGTTCGGCGATCTCTCCATCGGGCTCGTAAATAGTCTGGTTGATCGCGGTTGGACGCGGGGAGAGTGCGAGGAGCGCCGCCACGCTCGGCGGCCCCGCAAGCGGCCCCAGGTTCACTGGGTCCTGGTCGCCCAGCGCCACCTCGCCAGCGCCGAAGGTCACCTCCAGCACCGGGCGGTTGAAGTGGTCGAGGTACGTCACCGATGTGGAGAGCGGCGCCAGGGTGCGATAGTCGCCCCTCGGGAACGACCGGACCTTCACCGGGCGCATGCGCCAGTCGTAGCCGGTGACTGTGGCGATTCCGTCAAGGTCAGGGTCCGGCGGCGTCCCGTACCGGTCGACGGACCAACTGGGCTTATCGACGTAGCGGCGGTTTACGGTCGGGAGCCACGCGTCGTGGGAGCCGAGCCCGTATTCCGTGCGCTCCACGAGCACCATGTCGCCCGAGCGGTCTCCATCCGCATCGGCTGGCCAGCCGATGTCATCGGTGCCCTTGTAGGTGCGGAGCTCCTGGCCCAGGAGATTGCGCGTGGTGCGGGTGATCGAGCCGTCAAGCTCGAGAACGCGCCGCACCTCGCCCAGGTCGTTGATGATCTTGGTTCCCTCGGCCATCCAGCCGAAACCTGGGACCCACTCAAGCGAATCGGCCTTCTGCACTTTGCCGGCCCCGTCAAGCCCCAGCCTGACGGCCTTGAGCTTCTGAAACGCCGGTCGGGTCCCGCTGGCGAGGTTGAGGTCGAAGGACTCGTCAGTAAACTCGACATTGATCGTGAAGTACGGTCGGCCGGAGGGCGAGGGCTTGTCGTACTCGACGATTCTGCCGGGGGACAGGGCTCTCCAGTTGCCGCCGGGCGATTGCCCGCTGACGAGGTCGAGATCCTTGAACTGGTACTCGCGAACGACGCCCGTGTCCGGGCAGTGCTCGCAGTCACCCATCCAGTGATTGGCCTCGTCGCCGGGCGGCTTGTTGACGATGACGAAGCGCCGGGCCGAGCGGAGCCCGGTCGGATGGAAGGTGTCCGACAGGCCCATCTGGTCGTAGAGATAAGACGTGATGCTGTTGATTGCCGGTGACGGGCCCACGCGGACCCACGTGCGACCTGCCTCATCGACCGGCCACGCCGGCACAACGGCGGTGTTTCCCGACGCGGTGGAGTAGCCGGCGCCGTTGCTCGGGGAGGCGTCAACGACGTGGTGGGCCGGCTGTCCGTACGAGGACGGCGCATCGCTGTACTGCGTGTAGGTGAAGACCAACCTCTCGAACGGGTCCGCCTGGGCCGGCGGTTGGAACGGATCGCGGAGCAGCCCGGCGCAGGACCACGTCGGCTGTCCAAGGTCGTTGAACCACTGCCGCTCAACGGGGAAATACCACTGGCTGCCCGGGTGCACCCTGCGCGGCGCCCCGATGCTGACCGCCGAGAGCACCCGCTTGGCCCGCGGAGGCTCAGGCGGCGTGCCATCTTGCGGGGGGCTGGCCTCGGGGTCGGCCGAGCGGATCGTGATGGCGACAGAAACCTGATTGCCGAGCACCGCATGTTGCCTGAGTGAGGCCAGATCGGGGATGCTTGGGAAGGTCGCGCCCTCAAAGTCCGTCGGCGGAACCAGGTAGGTGACATTCGTCGTGTACTCAATGTTGCTGCCGCCCTGCCCGGCTGAATCGTTGGGCGTGTAGGCGAGCCAATTGAACTGCTTCCCGGAGTACAGACGCTGGCCCTGGTCGCCCTTACGGATCCCCGAACCCCACTGCTCCACCCGCTTGCCGCCGATGGCGAACTCGTCGGGGACCAATCGGTGTTCAAAGAAGTGCACCAGGCCATCGGACGCGCCGGCGTTCGATGCCGCGGCGGCCGACCATCCAATCGTCTTGTGCGCGGTCATCACGACCTCTTGGGCGAGCGAGTCGGGCAGGTCCTGCCCTTCGAAGAGGGCGCCCACGCGTTCGTAGATGCTCTCAGAACCCAGGCCGTGACCAGTCACCGCGGCGGCTCCGGATGAACCGTCAAACGCCCATGTCCGTTCCCTGAGGACGAAGCCGGAGGCGTTCATCGCGACGAAGCGGCGCCCCAACTGGCCTGGCTTCAGGCCGGTAAGACTGTCATAGGACTCGCGCGAGCCCCCGGCCGCCGCGTAGGTGGAAGGCAGTTCATCGATCAGGACCAGCCACCTGGGCGAACTCAAATCCGGAGCTTCGGCGAGCGATGTATTGGTATCGGCGGAGGCGTCTACGACGGTGCTCCGCCAGGGAAAGGGATGCGCGACTACGGAACGTCCATAGCGCCGTTCAGCCGCCGAACCGGAACCTCCCACTTGTAATGGACACGGATCGGTGGTGCTGGGCCTGGCCGGGTCCTGCGGCACGACGAGACGATTGAGCTGATAGACACGCTGCGAACCGCCCGCCGCGCTTCCGACCACGGCCAGACCGACCGATCGCCCATACGCGTTGTCGCTGAAGGCTTCGCAGGCGGATGCTGGGAGGAAGCCTCCAGCGAGCAGGGCACTCGCCGGCGGTGAGGCTCCAGTCGCCCCGACGTAGTGATCACTACCTGCATCTCGGAATGGCCACACTCTCACCGACGCCGCACCGAGAAGTGCATATTCAGAGTCGTAGGGCAACTCTTCCGAGGGCAGGAGGCGATGTGGCAACCGCCACGTGGCGATGTTCGCATCGGTGAGATTCAGGTCTGGCCGCATGGCCTTTGCTCGGGCGATATCTTCATCTTCAAAGATCATCCAGAGCCAGGGAATGTCGCCGGACGAGTAGTGGCGGTGCCGCTCTTCGACGGAGTCAATCTTGCTGACGTAGATGCGACGCCGGACAATCTCGTCGGGCGACGGCGTTCCGGTGTTGGCGGATGCCGACGCATCGGGGACGCTCGACCGGGTGCGGATGCTCGTCTTCATCAGCAGCGGCGGGGAGGTCCGCTCCGCACTCGATTGCGGGACGTCGTAGTGGTATCGGACCTGGTGGGTCCAGTTGGCCGGCAGGCGAAAAGCGCTGTTGGCGGGCTGCGCGTTGTAGTGAGCCAGCGGCTCCCGTCCGCTCCAATCAAGCGCTGGCGTGTCGTCGAGGTGGTGAATCGTCAGGTCCGCGCGTTCGAGCAGCGCGTCGGGTATGTCGCCCTGATAGGCATAGATGCGATCGATCATGGTGTGCCCATGCACCTCGTACAGCTGCTGGTTTGAGCCAACGGGAAACTGCGCTGTCAGGTACTCGAAGGGCTTCCCCACGCCAGTATCCAGCCGCAGGCCGCGGTACCGTCGGTGGGCGTAAACGAGCGTCCAATTGACGGTTTCTCTCGTCTTCAGTTTGATCCAGCGGATCTCGCCTCGCGAGAGGGTGTCCTGCAGGGTCTCCCGGCAGTCCGGCGAGGACGCGGGGTTCTTGATGGCGTATCGCGGTGAATCCGCATAATTCACTTCAACGGTGTGGTGATTCTGGTCCTGCACCCGGACGCACAGTCCATAGAACGGCACGCCAAAACCCGGATTCCGAGCATCGCTAGAGGGGCTGTGCGACCCGGCAAGCTCACCCTGAGGGTCGGCCGCGATGAAGACGTTCCGCGTGATGGGCTGCGAGTGGAAGGAGAACGGACGCAAGCCTGGGGACGGAAGTCCGAGTACGCTCGGGTCCCACATATGAAAGGGCGTATCCTCGCGCACCACCACGAACGTGTAATGCAGCAGCCCGTCATAGAGCCAGACATCGTACTGCGTCGGTGGTACAGCCCAGCGCCCGAACTCCTCCTCTTCCAGGTGTACGCCCGCCGGTGGCGCCGCGGTCGGCCCTGTCCAGACGCCGTTGTGGGTCATTCTGGCGCGAAATCGCGGCGGCGCTTCGTATGTCATCCGGGCCTGGCCGGGCGTGGCAGCGGGGTGGTACACCCGTTGAAAGGGAATGGAGTGATGGGCGTCCAGCCAGAGCCACGTGGTCCGCGGGCCGTCCCCCGTTACGTCGGCGAGGCTCGCATCGATGAGCAGAATCGGATTCTCACTGATCATCCAGCCCTGACCAGTCCAGTCCCACCATCGATCTGCACCGTTGACGCGGGCGCCCCGCCCAACTGCGGCGGAAGCGTGGTGGCCAGACCGCGTCCTGATCAACCGGAACATGGCCCCGTCCATCGGCAGCTCAAGGTCGGTGACCTGGATCAGCGGCACGCCGGTGACCAGGTCCACAAGGCCGTGAAGCGTGGGCCTATTGGCGCCCTGCCAGCCCGTGGGAAGATCGCCGGCTCCAGCAGGCAGCAGGCAGACCGAGTCGCCTCCGACGGTTGGTGAACGTGGCAGGAAGTCGCCTGGTGCGGGAGAAGACAACAGGTCGAGGTTTAGCGGGAAGCCCTGGGACATCCCAAGTTGGCCGATATCCGCGGCGGGCGCGACCTGGGCCCCTGTGCCCACTGACCCACTGCCCCAGGCGTTCCAGCCTGCCGACCAGTAGTGGCTTAGACCAGCAACGGTGGGCACAAAGGGCACGCCCGGCGGCGGCGTCTCGGCGGAAAGATCCGTGCTGGTGTACCACTGCGGTCGACCTTGCCTCCACCTGACTCCGGAGCGAGTCTGCCCGGGGGTGGTCGAGGCCGCCTCGAAGGGCACAACGACCCCGGTCGCCCGGCCCGCCGCGGCCATCGGGTCTTCTGGCTCCGGGGGCTGTCCGACCGCCGCGGCGACGGGCCAGAGGAGCGATACGAGTGGGCAGAGGGCTGCAAGCAGACCGATCGAGCGGGTGCGGGTCATGGCGGTGTCCTCTTCGAGCAGGCGACAACGTGGTCTCTGGAAGCGGCCTAGGCGTCAGGGCCGTGGTCGGCGATGTTCTCGTGGCCGACCGCTGGCATTGTTTACAGAGGTTCACGCGAGGTGTCAATCGGAATTCTCGCCAGAATGAAAAACACCCACTTTTGGGAGGACCGACTCGAACTCGTGCACTGAACTCACGACCACTGTTGGGCCCACTCTTGACGGCGCCGACAGCGGGCGAGTATGGTGCGTCAGGTCTGCTCAGCGCACGCCATGATCGCAGGTATCCGAAAGGCGCACCCCATGAAGGGCACGAAGGGCGATGGCTTGGCTTATCTGTCGTGGCTTGCGGCGTTGGTTGCGTCAGCCGCGCCGGCGCCGTGTTCGGTCTGGCAGCCTGGCGCGGGTGTCGAGGCCTCACCGCGAATCTCACCGTCGGACCAGATGGAGATCGCCAGGCTCGTGGACCTCTGCGCCAAGCGACTCAAGCTGAATATCGACTACGACTCGGCGGTGCTCAAAGGACTCGTGACGCTGCGTCTAGAGGCCGCGCTGACCGACGAAGAGATCTGGTTGCTCACCAATCGTTTGCTCGCGGCGCGGGGGTTTACAACGTTGCGGGCGCCGGGTGATGCGGGCGGATTCAGCGTGGTCAAACTTGCGGACGCGGCGTCGCTGACGCGGATCGAGCCGGATGCGAGCCCGGACGTCTTTGGCCCGGAGCCGGGAGAGGCGGCGAAAGGTCAGATCGCGCCGGTGGAGCAAGCTGCGCGCCCGTTTGAGGCGCCGGCGCCGCGGCCTCATGCTCATCCACGAGCGGAGTCGCCACCATCGCGGTTTCAGGCCGGTTTCCAGGCCGTGCTCGTCCGCGTGAGGCACCGGACGCCGAGGGATGTGGTTGAGGCCGTCAAGTTGGTGCTCTCAAAGCCAGCGGGAGCGGTGTTCGAGCTACCCGGCGGCGGCCCCGCCCCCTCGGCCAGCCCGGTCTGGAGCGGGCAGGCCGGCGCCGGTGGTCTGATCATGATCGCTGACCTCACTCCCAGCGTTCATCAGGCGCAGCGGCTGGTGCGGCTTCTCGACACACCTTTGGAGCCGGCGGCCATCGAAGAGATCCCGGTTTTCCATATCGCCCCTTCCCAGATGGTGGCGCTGGTGGGCCAAGTCTTGGCGAAGCGCGACTCTGGACCTGTTTCCGGGGGGGCCAGGAAGACCTCGGAGGCGGGGACGTCCCCCACCCCCCCGCTGCTGGTTTCCCCGGCAGGCGGGGCGGTGCTGGCGGTGGCGCCCCGGTCACATCTGGGGCAGTGGCGGGAGATGATCACACAGCTCGACCAGCGCGAGGGGGTGACCATCCAGAACTACGCGGCGAAGTACTTCGCTGTGAGGGACGTCGCGAAGCTGATCGAGCAGTCGATGATTGTCGGAACGGTCGCCGGCCATAAGAGCGCAGGTGAGAATCCTGGGGTGGATGAGCGGTTCCGGGTGGTGGTCGATGACCTGACCGGCACGCTGATCATCACGGCCACAGCCGCCCAGCACGAGCGGGTCGCGGCGCTCATCGAGCGCCTGGACAGCATTCCCCCGGCCGCTCGCCGGCCGGTGCGCACCTTCGTGATCAGGAACCGCGCGGTGAAGGAGATCATCGACGTCCTCGGCAGATTGCTCGACGCTGGCGTCTTCGAAAGCCCGCTCGCACGCGGCGGGACTCCCGATCCAGCGTCTCGCGGTGCGTTTGTCACATCTGCCGACCCCGGCGCCGAGACCGCATCAGCATCACCGACGCCCCGGACTGCGGCGAAGGATCAAGGCGGCGTCGCCGCGCAGATCGTTCCGCCTTCGCGGCCTGTCGGCGGGGTGGCGCCTTCGTTGACTCGCGATGCGGCCAGCCAGAGCGATCGCGCTATAGCGGGCCAGGCCCGAAGCGCGGGGTCCGCGCCCGGTGCGGAGGAGAGGGCGGTCGCGTTGACCTTTGATGAGGCGACCAACACGCTCATCGCCGTCGGCGAGCCACGCATGCTCGCCCAGATCGAGGTGCTCCTTGGCACGCTGGATGTCCGCCAGCCCCAGGTGATGCTCGAGGTCCTGCTGCTGAGCCTGACTGACACGGAAACGCTTGCACTCGGTGCGGAACTGCAGCGGATGACGAACAAAGGTGACGCCCAGATCAACCTGTCTTCGGTCTTTGGCCTTTCGAGCGGGGGCGGCGGGGGAACCGGCGGAGGATCGAGCAATGGCGGCGCCATCACCGTCCTGAGCCCGGGCGAGTTCAGCGTGATCGTGCGGGCCCTTGAGACGCTGAACAACGGGCGATCATTGAGCGTGCCAAGGCTGCTGGTGAGCAATAACCAAACGGGCGACTTCCATTCGACGCTTCAGCAGCCCGTCACCACGACAGTCACGCCCTCGAGCCAGGTGACGACCACCAGCTTCGGCGGTTACGAGCAGGCGGGAACCAGCGTCAATGTACAGCCGCAGATCGCTGAGGGCGACCATTTGTCACTCCGGTACAACGTCACGCTCAGCTCGTTTGTGGGTCAGGGATCCGCCAACGTTCCGCCACCCCGTCAGGAGAACACGCTCAGCAGCGAAGTCACCATTCCAGACGGCCACACGGTGGTTGTCGGCGGGATCGAGCTTTCGACCACCGGAGACGGCGTCAATCAGGTGCCGTTTCTGGGCGACATTCCGCTCATCGGCGAGGCATTCAAGAGCCGCAACAACAGCCGCAACCGAACCCGGTTCTTCGTGTTCATTCATGCTGAGGTCATGCGCCGCCAGCAGTTTGACGAGCTCAAGCACCTCAGCTCCTTCGCTGCGGAACAGGCGGCGATTGATGATGGGTTCCCGGTTGTTGAACCCCGGGTGATCCGCTAGGAGCCTGTCCATGAACGACCTCGAGGCCCCGCCCTTGACCACCGCGTCGCGACACCACCACACCGGCCTCATCCACTCGCCCGGACCCGCCGGCATCGCCCCAGGCTCGGCGGGCGCCCGCTTCAGCACGAGCGCGGCGTTCCTCAAGCTCATCCCGCGCGGCTTCGCCCGCGAGCATCTGGTGCTTGGGGAGACCTGGGG
>CAZSZO010000086.1:0-12967 GCA_964611125.1 uncultured Phycisphaeraceae bacterium
GCCAGATGCCCGAGCTGATCCGGCGCGGCAAGGTCTACATCGCCCAGCCGCCGCTGTACAAGCTCACCTGGGGCAAGGGCAAGAACGCCCGCGTCGAGTATGTCCGCAACGAGGACCGCAAGAACGAGCTCCTCGACAGCCAGGGCCTCGCGAGCGCCCGCCTGCTGGTGCGCGACATCGAGGCCGATGGACGCGTCATCCAGACCCTCGAGGGCGAGACCCTGCGCCGGGCGGTGCGGACGCTCCGCCGGCTCAACGAGCTCGTTGGCATCGTCGAACGCCGCGGCGTCAAGTTCAGCGACCTGCTCGCCGGCCGGGCCAGCGACCCCGAGGGCCGCTCGCGCCTGCCCACCCATCGCCTGACCTGGCAGGGCGGCGAGGCCTGGGCGTGGACCGAGGCCCAGGCCCGACAGATCGTGGCCGGCAAGGGCCTGCACGTCAGCGAGACCGGCGTAGCCGCGGAGACCAATGGGCCGACGACCGGCGGCGGCCCCAGCGGGGCTGGGGAGCCTGCCGGCTTGGCCGCCGGGGCGGGCCCGACGCCGCCGGGGAACGGCGCGGCGATTCCCCCTGCGTCATCGCCCGCTGTGTCGGCCGCGCCCGACCCGCGGACGCTGGCGGTGCTGCGCGAACTTCACGAGAACCGGGAGCTGGAGCGGATCTTCGAGCAGCTGGCCAGGTTCGGCCTGATGATCGATGACTACACGCTCAGGCAGGAGGAGGCCGTGACCGGCGAGAAGATGACCGCCCGCTTCGCCTGGGAGCTGATGGGCCCCCAGAGCGAGACCGAGCCCTCGAGCGACGCATCCGCCACCAGCGCGGCTGCGGCCGCTGGTGCTCCTGGTGGGGGAGGGGGAGACTCCATGGGCGAGGGCGAGGAGGCCGGCGACGCCGCGGCGCCCGCGCGGTCGCAGAGCATGGTCGATGCACCGAATCTCCCCGCGATCATCGAGAAGCTTCAGGATGTCGGCTCGCGCGGGCTGTCGATCACCCGGTTCAAGGGTCTGGGCGAGATGGACGCCGAGCAGCTGCGGGACACCACGATGGACCCGGACTTCCGCACCCTGCTGCGGGTGAACTGGGACGTCGCCTCGGAGGCGGAAATGCTCTTCTCGGTGCTGATGGGCGAGAATGTCGAAGAGCGGCGCAAGTACATCGAGGAGCACGCCCTCGAAGTGCGGAACATCGACGTCTGACCGGCGCGTGGCCGGCGCGCGGCGCGCCGGCGCAACTGCCGGGCGCGACAGCCCGGGCAGGAAACCTCTGCAGCTCAGCGCGCATCCGACTGGGGTTCCAACCTCCCTGACCGAACCTCAATCGGGGCCTCTCATGACCATGCGCGCCACGGGTGTTCTCAGCGGTCTTGCCGCCGCGGGGCTGAGCCTGCTTGCTTCCGGAGGTGTGTGCATCGACGGGCGAGCCGGCAATGAGAAGTCCGAGGCGGCGCCGAGCAAGCCCTTCGCCGTGGTCGAACTCTTCACCTCTGAGGGGTGCTCATCGTGCCCGCCGGCGGATGAGAACCTGGCCCGGCTGGTCTCGGGCGCGGCAAAGGACGGCAAGCGGGTCTTCGCACTCTCCTGGCATGTGGACTACTGGGACGATCTGGGTCACAAGGACCCGTTTGCGACCAGCAGCGCTACTCGCCGGCAGCGCGAGTACGCCTCGGCCCTGAACTCGCGGGGGTTGTACACCCCGCAGATCATTGTGAACGGGTCGGCTGAGTTCGTCGGCTCCGACCAATCGCGGACCGATCGGGAAGCGGCCGCGGCCCTCGCCAAGACCCCCAATGCCGGGCTGGCGGTGACGGTGAGTCGATCGTCCGATGGCGACAAGAACGGCAAGAACGACAGGAAGGAAGGGAGCGGCAACGCGGCTCTCAGATTCATCCGCGTGCACTGCCAGACGACCGGCGCCGGGAAGGGCCGGACCCTGCTCGCGGCGCTCGTCGAAGACGGCCTGAGCACCAAGGTGACCCGAGGTGAGAACGCCGGGCGCACGCTCAGGCACGATCACGTCGTCCGCACGTTCGTCACGGCGCCCGCCCCGGACCAAGGCTCGGCGGACCTGGCGATCGAGCCCCCGGCCGGGGTCGATCTGTCTCGCTGCAGCGTGGTCGTGCTGCTGCAGGACGGCCGGACCATGGCGATCCTGGCGGCTGAGGCTGTGGCGCCTGGCGTCAAGTAGCGGTCGCCTGGGGAAAAATTCGGTCGCCCTTGACAGGTCCGATTACAGATGTAGACTTCAACCGTCTACGCTCGTAAACGGAGCTGTCAATGGCTGTATCCAGGCGTGTTCCAGAGATCGCTGACGCCGAGTGGCGGGTCATGAAGCTGCTGTGGGGCCGTTCGCCCCAGAGCGCTGCGGAATTGACCGAGGCGCTGGCGCCGGAGACCTCGTGGAAGCCCGCGACGGTGAAGACGCTGCTCTCACGCCTGGTGAGCAAGAAGGCCATCGCCTACGACAAGGACGGCAAGCAATTCCTGTACCGGCCGGTGGTCGGCGAAGGGGACTGCGTGCGGGCCGAGAGCCGGTCGTTCCTGGACCGCGTCTTCGGCGGGGCCCTCACGCCGATGGTGGCGCACATGGTGGAGGGCGGGCGGGTGAGCCCCGATGAGCTGCGCAGGCTGCGCGAGCTCATCGACAGCGCCGAGCGGCGGCAGCAGGGCCAGGCCGAGACTACGAATGGACAGGGGCCGGCCCCAGGTCAGCGGCCGGGGCCGGGGGAAACTCCATGAGTGCCGCGCTGCGCCAATTGATTGAGAACTCCGCGTGGGGCGGGCTGCTGGCGGCAGCGCTGCTGGCGGCTCGGCTGGTGTGGTCGCATCTGAGTTGGTCGCGCCGGCGCCCCGACGACGCCAGCCCGCCGCGAGCCTGGCTGGGATGGACGCCCGGCGTCTGGCTGCTGGGCGCGGCGTGGGGCCTGGTGCTGGCCCGCCTGCTGCTGCCGGCGAGTCCTCCGGCGCCGTTCAGCCTGCTCAACACCCAGCACGCGGTGGGGCTGGGGCCCGCGCCGTCCCCGGCCCCCGCCGCGCCGGCTCCGCCGATCAGGGTGGTGGAAGTGGCGAGCGGGCGGGTGCTGGAGGTCCGGCCCGATGCGGTGATCACAGGCGCCCGCGCGGCCGCCGGCGGAGCTTCCTCCAGCCCAGCGGGCCCGCCGAGGGGGCTGGCGGGTTGGACCCAAAGCGGCCTGCTGGGCTTGGTGTGGCTGGGCGGCGCGGGCGTCGTCGGCGGGCTGATCGCCCTGGGGCACTGGAGGGCGCTGCGGGTGGTTCGGGGGGCCCGCCAGTTCAGCGACGCCCGGGTGATCGATCACTTCCAGCGGGCCCGCGAGGCGATGGGCGTGGGTGAGGTCGTGACCATCGCCGAGAGCGCCGCAGCCCCGGGACCGATGCTCGTGGGCGTGATCCGCCCGGCGGTGATCGTGCCGCGGGGGCTCGCCGAGCGGCTTGATGATGAAGCGCTCGAACTGGTGCTGCGGCACGAGCTGGCCCACGTGCGGCGGAAGGACATCCTCGTGTCGTGGCTCTGGGCCGTGGCGACGCTGGTGCACTGGTTCAACCCGCTGGTGTGGCTCGCCGCGGGGGCCGCCCGGGCCGACCGGGAGGTCGCCTGCGACGCCTGCGTGCTCGCCTCGCTGCAACGCGCGCGCCGCCCTGCGTATGGGCGGGCGCTTCTGGACGTTCTGGAAGCCTCAGCCCCAGCGCCGATCGCCACCGGGCTCGCGGCGATCATCGACAGTTCGGAAGACCTCAAAAGGAGAATCACCATGATCATGTCGTTCACCCCAGGTACGCGGGCAGGCTTGCTCTCGGGTCTCACACTGGTGCTGGCGATCGGCGCCGCGACGCTCACGGCAGCCCAGCCGGCTCGACCGGCGCCGAACCCCGCGATCTCCGAACGGGCAATCGCCGGCCAGGGGCCCGAAGCGCAGGCCGACCTGTCGGAACGGGGCGAGCACCGCGTGTTCACCCCGGGGCGGCCCTCGCGGCCCGCAGCAGACCCGCTGGTGATCGAGGGCGACCTGCGGTTCACGATCGCCGCCCCGAAGCCGGATGACGCCCGCCGACGGATTGAGGTCGCGCTGATGAACGGCGAGGCGCCGGTGCTGCGCAGCCTGATCCCCACATGGCAGGCGCGGTTCCTGCGGGCCCAGCTGCGCGAAGCGCTCGAGCGAGCCGGCGGCAAAGGGCGGGAACGCGCGACCCGCGCGCTGGTGGCGCTGGGGGACGCCGCGCCCGGGGCCGGCGGCGAGGTGCTGATCCCCGGCCGGGCCAGCCTTCAAGCTCTGCCGCAGCAGGGGAGCGACCCCGCCGAGCTGCGCGTGGTGCTCTACCACGTCGACCGCAACCAGACGCCGCTGGATGTTCAGGTCGGTCCCGGCGCGATGAAGGGCCTGCTCGCAGAACTCACGGCCGCCATGGACAAGGCCGGCATCCCGCTTGCGTGGGAAGAGGTCCCGCAGGGCCCCGCGGGCCCAGTCCAGGACGCCCGAGGTGAAGACCGCTTCACCTTCTCACTGGCCAATCGCCCGGCGAAGGGCGGCTGGATCGTGCTCCCCGGCACGACGACCATCACGCCCGCGGCCCGTCCGGGGGGCGGCCTGGTGCTGGCGTTCACTGACCCCGAGCCCGGGGCGCCGGGGCGGACGCCGGTCACGCTCGAACTCTCACCGGCGCTGGCGAGGACTTTCGCGACCCAGCTCGAAAGCGCGGCGAGCGTCAAGGTCGATCTGGAGGGCGAAGCGGCCAAGCTCGCTGAGCGGCTGAAGATGAGCAAGGAGAAGGCCCTGGAGGCGATCAAGGCCGACGAGGCCAAGCGCTCTGGACCGATCGTCGTGAACATCAGCCCGCGGACGCTACGGCCCGACGGCTCGGGAAACCTCAGCGCCACCGGGCAGGAGCTGTCGGTCCGCCCGCCGGGGGCCGAGGGGAGCGTCGACATCACCCGTGTGGGCATCATGATCTCGCCGATCCGCGCCGCCCCCAACAGCGGCGGGTGCACGATGATCGCCTATGTCACCCGGGACGCCGCCCGGGAGCTCCTCAAGGGCTGCCTCGCAGCCATGAAGAAGTGACCCTTTGACAGGCGCCGGGCCCGGCAGTCAGCGGGCCCGCAGCACCTTGGCCGGCACGCCGCCGGCGATCGTGTCGGCGGGGATGTCGCGGTTGACCACCGCCCCCGCCGCGATCACGGCGTTGTCGCCGATGGTCACACCCTTGAGCACCGTCACGCCGGCGCCGATCCACGCGCCGCTGCCGATGCGGGTGGGTGCGACGTCGAGGGGCTGGCGCCACACGGGAACGCCCGGGGCCACGCCGTGGTCGTGGTCGGTGATGAAGCAGTGCGGCCCGATCATGATGTCATCGCCGATCACCAGCGACTCCGCCGCGGCGAACATGGTGAACCGGTTGACATACACCCGGGAGCCGAAGGTGAGGCGCGGCGTCGGCTTGCGCGGGCCGATGGCGAGCAGCGTGGTCCAGTCGTCGAAGGTCACGTGTTCGCCGGTGAGGAGGTCCCAGGGGTTCTGGGGGAGCATGACGACCCGGAAGGTGTTGTGGGCGCCAATGTGGGCGCCGCCGGCCCGCAGCACCATGATGCGGATGCGCGATTCCATCCCGCGCGGGATCCGCAGGGCGCGATTGATGAGGTGATCCAGGAGCGTCGGCTGCGTCGCGCGTCCCGGGACGGGGGCCTGGCCCTTGTCGAGGGGCTCGAAGCGGCGCGAGGCGAAGGCCTGCTCGCCGGCAGCCGCGCTGGCCCGGGCCAGCATGGCCGCCTCGGCGGCGTTGTCGGCCTCGGAGCGGGCAGGCGGGGCCGATGAGCCGGGGTTCGCCCCGGAGTGCGAAATGGCGTCGGGGGTGCTCATGCGGTGGTGGCCCCAGGGGCGTGCGTCGGTCCGGAGCTCGGTGGCGCGGGGGGTGGACCGGCGCCCGCCGAGCCGCCCAGGGTCGAGGCGATGGCCCGCAGCGGAAAGCCCGCCGCGAACTTCAGCCGCCCGAGGGCGAGGTTCCAGGCGAGGGTGCGGCGATACAGGGTGAGGCCTTCGCCCAGCAGCGGGGGGCGGGCGTCGAGGCAGAGCAGGGCGCCGTAGCGGACGTGCCGGGCGATGATCTCGCGCCGCTGGGCCCGGCGCGCGGGCCCGCCGGGATATCGCCCGGCCGACTCATTATCGAGCAGGAACTGGTAGCCCTCGAAGGTCTTGCGGATCGCCGACATCGCGCTCCCCGAATGGCTCCGCCAGGCGAAGGTGCAGGGCTTGCGGAAGGTGACGAACCCCGGCGAGACGCCCAGGCGCAAGGCCAGATCGGCGTCTTCGCAGTTCACCCAGCGGTCGCACATCCCCCCCACCGCCCGCAGCGCATCGGCCCGCATGACGAACGAGGACGCGCTGAACCACGCCCACTCGCTGCTGGTGGACAGGTAATCGGGAAACGCCGCGACCTCGGCCCGGTCGGCGAACGCCGAGGTCACTTGGACCGGTTCGGTGAAGACCAGGGGCTTGCCGGTCAGGAAGGCCGGTCGATTGTGCGTCTCGATGGCCTGCCAGTACGCCTCCGCGGTCCAGGGGAACCAGAGGTCATCAGAATCCAGGAAGCAGATGTAGTCGCCGGAGGCCGCGCGCAGGCCGAGGTTGCGGGCGGCGCCGGGACCCTTGTTCGCCTGCTCCAGCAGAGTGACCCTCTCGCCGAAGCCGCGGACGACATCTCTGGTGCTGTCCTTTGACCCGTCGTCAACGACGATGACCTCGATGTCGCGCCGGTCGGCCGACCCGCCGCCGGCAGGCCCCCCCGACTGCGCCAGCACGCTGGCGAGCGTGTCGGCGATGAGCCGCTCGCGGTTGTAGGCAGGAATGATGACGGAGAAACGGGGCATGAGGGGTCTGGTCGGGAGTGGTCGGGTTGAGAGGGCTCGAAGGAGGCGGCGGGCAGGTGAGAGGTTATGATCGGCGCTCGGGCGGGTCGCCGTCAGCCGGCGCGGGACCGAATGCCGGACCGAATGCCGCGATCAGGCAGGGGTCCGTTCAGTCAGCGCCGCCATCCGACGATTCTTGACCGGGTCGGCGGAGGCGCCCATCGGAGTGGACGGACCATGGCCGGCGAATGGATGTTCATGCACCCGCTGCTGAAGCCCCTGGCCCTGGTCTGGGGCCGCTTCGAGCTGCCGGGTTATCGGAAGGTGCTCAACCGCGTCGCGGGGTGGGATCCCATCCCCAACGCGCCGCACCGGCGGGTGAAGGGCAAGCTCCACGGCTACCGCATGGACCTGGACCTCACCGACTGGTCGGACCGGTGGGCCTATTTCCTGGGGCGGTACTACGAGGCGCACGTGCAGCGGTTGTTCCAGCTTGCGATCCGCCCTGGCGACACGGTGGTTGACATCGGTGCGAACATCGGCATGACGAGCCTGTGCGCCGCAGCGCTGGTGGGGCCGGAGGGGCGCGTGATCGCCTTCGAGCCCAACCCGGCGGTCTTCGAGCGGCTGAAGGACCACGTCGAGCTCAACGCCCTGACCGAACGGGTGGACATCCGCAACATCGGCCTGGATAGCGCGCCAGGCGAACTGGAGCTGGGCGTACCCCGTCACACGGGCATGGCCTCGTTCGCCCTGAAGAGCGCTCCCGACGGCGAGGAGCTGACACGGCACAAGGTCCTGGTCAAGGTCGGCGACGACGAACTGGCTGGGCTGCCCGAAGCGCCCACGCTGATCAAGATCGATGTCGAGGGGTTCGAGCGGCGCGTGCTGGGCGGCCTGGAGCGGACCATCGGCCGCCTCAAGCCCGCCGTGGTGACCGAAGCCCACCCGCAACTGCTCGAGCGGGCCGGCTCAAGCGCCAGCGAACTCTTCATGATCATGCACGGGCAGGGGTACCGGGCGCACAGCGTTGACTACGCCGCGGCGTTCGCCGGCTGGCCGGGGACGCTCACGCTCCGCCCGGTGCGGGCTCACACCCCGGGGATGTCTGAGGATGTCTTGTGGCTGCTGCCGGGCTCGCTCCACGAGGAGCGGCTGGCCCCCTGGATCGTCAGGCCCGCGACGCCGCCGCCTGTGCAGGAGATGCGCCGGCTGGATCAGGTCGTGTTCATCGAGGACACCGGCGGCGCAGGCGCGCCCCCCCAACCCGGCGATTTCCGCGATTACGCCCAGCGCGGGGAAGTCGGCAAGGTCACCGACATCATCACCCATCCGCGCCTGGCGTATCTCGTGGAGATCGTCGACGACGCCGGGCAGGCCGTGGGCCTGGTCACGGCCACGCCGGAGCAGGTGGTGCGCGTCGACAAGACCCCCGCCGAGCCCCCGTCCCCCGCCGGCAATGCGCGCAATCGCTCGGCGGGCTGATCAGCCGCCCAGCAAACTGCACAAGCCGCTGCAGCCACGTTCGGGCGACCCTGGCTTGAAATCGCCGGCGAGCATGCCGTCGATCGCCTTGTCGACGGTTGCGCGGACCTTGTCGAGGGCGAGGGCCTCGAGGCGAATGGCGCCGCGCTCGCCGGTGGAGAGCACCCAGTACTCCGCCCAGCCGCAGAGCGGAGCGCCATTGAGGGTGGTCTGGAGGGCGAGGGCGTAGAGCCCCAATTGCAGGTCATCCGCCTTGGGCTGCAGGAGCTTCTTGGTCGGGCTTCCGGTCTTGTAGTCGATCACGCGAAACTCGCCCCGCCCCCCGCCATCCCTCGCGGCCAACTGATCGATGCGGTCGATCTTGGCGGTGAAGTCGTGCTCATGCGCTCCCCGGGCGTACTTGAACTCGATGCTCCGCTCCAGCTCCAGCACATGGTCCTGCTCACTGTGCAGCCGCTCATAGGCGCTCGTGAGCTGCACAGTCAGCTGGGCGAGATGCTCCTTGTCAACGATGCGGTCGCCGGTGGCCAGGCGGAAAAACTCGCGCCGCCCCAGGTCGAGCAGCGCCGCGAGCCCCGGCCTCGCATGCCCCTCGGCGTCGGCGTGGGCCCACCGCCGGTAGAACTGCTGCAGCGCCCCGTGGATCGCGCGCCCCAGGCTGGCCTGCGGCGCATCCCGGTCGGGCAGGTTGAAGACGCGCTTGACGTAGAAGCAGCGCGGGCAGGCCAGATAGTCGCGAATCACCGAATAGCTCAGCCGCAGCGGCGGAGCCATGGGCGGGAGCACCAGGCCGCCCCTCGCCGCGGCCAACTTCAGGGCCTTGGCGTCGGCGGCCTGAGCGATGGCCCTCAGGCGCGCATCGAGCTCCGTCCAGCCCGCCGGCGCGCCGGGCTCCAACAGCCAGTCCGGGCGGGCCGCGCGGCGTTCGACTGACGCCGCGAGCGCCAGCCGCCCCGCCGCCTCGCGCAGGGCCCGCGCCGCCTCATCCAGGGCCGCGCTGTCCACGCCGGGGCGGTCAAGGCCGTCCAGGGCCGCCGCCGCGGCGACGCGGGCGTCGCGTCGCGCCCGCGTCAGCGCGCTGCGCATGGCCCCCATGCGAAGGAAGTAGTCAGCCTCAACCGCGATACTGTCGCGGGCAGGCGACCCCACCCCGACGTCGCGGGCGAGGCGGATGACATCGCCAACTTCCTGCGGCGCCACCACCTGGTCATCGGCCTGGCGATCGCGCAGCAGCTCGTCAAAGAAGTGGATCGCGGCGGAACTCGGATGCTTGTTCCACTTCCCCAGCAGCACCACCTTGCGGCGGGCCCGGCTGCAGGCGACATAGAACACGCGCCGCTCCTCCGCGCCGCGCCGCTCGGCCGGCGTCCGCGTGTCGCCCGCGCGATCGATCAGGCCGTCGGGCAGGTCGGTTTCGTCGTGCCTCGCCGACGGGAAGCCAAGGGACGAAACACGCGTGACGAACACCGTGTCGAACTCCAGCCCCTTGGCCGAGTGCGCGGTGACCAACTGCACCGCGCCATCGCCAGCGTCGGCCGACTCGTCGGCGTCGTCCGCCTGGGCGTCGGGCCTCTCCGGACCGGCCTCGGCGGGGTCGACCTCGGCCAGGCCGCGGTCGTCGAAGCCCTTCTCCTTGGTCTCCAGGTCCTGGTAGTACGCCGCGAAGGCGCCGAGATCCCCGGGCGGATCGAGGCGGGCCTGCCGGACGCGCGCAAACCGCAGCACGCTGAGCAGGGCCGAGACCCTTCGGGTGCGGTCGCGGGCGGGGAGCAGATCGGCGTGGGCCAAGTCAGCGAGGGTGATGATCCTGAAGATGACCTCGTCAGCGCCCCGGATGGCCGCGTCGGCGCGCAGCTCGTCGTACAGCCCGCGGAGGCGGTCAACCGCCTGGGCGTGCGGCTCGCCGCCAGCGGGCCCGGCGCCGGGCGAGCTCACCCGGGCGCTGAGCCAATGGACAAACGAGCCGGGATCGTCGACTGCATCACCGGCGTCAAACCGCGAGCGCTGCGAGCGGTAAGCCCGCTCCCAATCCGTGACGCGATCGGCCGGGGCCGAGCAGGGCGGACGCACCAGCAGCCGCCGGGCCGCCCAGGTCGCCCGAGGGTCGTTCAGCAGCTCAACCCACGCCAGCAGATCCTGCACGCCCTGATCGAGGAGCACCCCGCCCTCGCGCTGACGGGCGGAGGGAATGCCCTCCATGGCCAGGGCCGCGGCTACGCGCTCCAGATCTGATCCGCTGCGGGCGATCACCGCCATATCGCTCAAGCGCAGGTGCGGCCGGAGCCGGCGCTCGGTGAGGATCATCATCGCGATGACGTCGGCGTCGTCCTTGTCATCCTTCAGCTTCACCGCGATCGCCGCGGCGCCCTCCGCGTCAGGCTCGGCCGCCCGCGCCGCCGGGAAGAGCACCCGCTTGTGCGGGGCGTAGCGATGGCGGGGATCGGCCCGCGACATGATCTCGTTGGCCAGCGCGATCACCGGGCGCGAGCTGCGGTGGTTCTCTTCGAGCTCAACCAGCGCGTGCCCGGGCCAGGTCTTGGTGAACTTCGCAAACGCCTGCTCATCGGCCCCGCGGAACTCATAAATCGACTGGTCGTCATCGCCGACGACGCACAGGTCGGGGCCGTCCGCCGGCCCCGCGGTCTGGGGCGGCGGGGCCAGCACCTTCAGCATCTCGATCTGGGCCCGGTTGACATCCTGAAACTCATCGACGACGAAGTGCCGCCATTCCCCGCCGATCACCGACGCCGCCAGCGGGCGGCTCGCCAGCAGGCGCGTGGGCAGCGTGATGAGGTCGTCAAACGACAGCCACCCCCGCTCCCGGCACGCGCCGCTGAAGAGCTCGGCCAGACGCACGATCTCCTCGAACCGCCGGACCCGCTGGGCGTCGGTCTCACGCTGCTGAGAGAACAGCCCCGGGGCCCCGGCCCACTCGCGCGCGAACCGCCGCGCCTGCTCGGGGCTGATGGCGTGGTTGTTGAACGCCGCGAGGTGCTCGTCGATCATCTCCAGGGCCGACTCGCGCCCGAGCCCCACGTGTTCAGCGAACAGCCCGTGCTGGATCATGAGCTCCCGCAGCAGCCGCCGCCGCTGCGCCGAGTCGATCAGCTCCGGCTCGGACGGCAACCCGATCAGGTCGCCGAAGCGGCGCAGGATGCGGTACCCCAGCCCGTGAAAAGTGCGGATGGTCAGGCGCTCGGCCAGGCGCGGGCCCAGCAGCTCGCCCAGCCGCTCGCGCATCTCCCCTGCGGCCTTGACGCTGAAGGTGACGCCCACCACCTGCTCAGGCTTGACCTCCCGCGTCAGGATCATGTGGGCGATGCGGTGGACAATCACCCGCGTCTTGCCCGCGCCGGGCCCGGCCAGCACCGCCAGCGGCCCCGCGGCGTGCTCGACAGCCCGCCGCTGCGCCGGAGTCAACCCGGCGAAGCTGTCGCGCCAGCGGCGTGCAAGCTGGTCGGGCCAGCCATCGGCCAGGCCATCCGGATGGCCATCGGCCCGGGCATCGGCCAGGCTATCGGGACGGCCATCGGGATGGCCATCGGGAGGGCCCGGGTCATGGGGGTCGGGCAGGTCCGGTTCGGCGGGTGCGGGCATGGGCGGCGTGGCCTCATTCCTGGGTTGCGCGCATGTACCAGTGCACGGCGCTCTTGCCGTACAGATGCGTCTCGGGCCCCTTGGCCCCCGCGATCGTCAGGTCGACAGGAATCTTGGGCCTGGCCGGAGGCCCGGGCTCGGCGCCCGTCACGCTCACGGCCGTCAGCGATTCCGCTTCCTCACCGGCGATCTCCGAATCGTCATCGGCCTCCAACTCGACTGGCGCTGGCGCCCCACGCGGCTGAGCCGCGCGCTTGGGGACCAGCGGTCCCCCGCGGCGCATCGCCTGCTTCGACTCCGCGTCGGGCTCGTCCTGCCAGCGGCGCCGGTCGCGCTGGTACTTGTTGCGGCGATCAGGTCGCGGCTTGGCGGCCGGGGGCGCCGCCGCCGGCTCGCCGCCCGCCGGCTCACCGGGGGCTTCGACCCCCTCTCCGCCCTCCGGCGGCGCCTCGTGCAGGAACGGCGAGGGCGTGCGCAGGATCAGGAAGCCATCCTCCGCCAGCAGGCCGATCAGCAGGGCGCACTGGGCCTTCACCCGCTCCCACCCCAGCGGGTCGAGCACCAGCGGAAACGGCGGGTCCATGAACACCAGGTCGGTCGGGCGCGGGGCCCGCGCCGCCGTCGCCATCCCCAGAGCGTCCCCCACCACCACCGTCGCCCGTTCTTCGCACCGCAGCGTCTCGATGTTGCGCCGCAGCGCCCCGGCGGGGAACTTGTCCCGCTCGACAAACAGGCACGAACTCGCCCCGCGGCTGAGCGCCTCCAGCCCGATCGATCCCGTCCCCGCGAACAGGTCAACCACCTCGGCGCCCTTCACGCGCGTCCCGAGCATGCCGAAGACCGACTCGCGCACGCGATCGGGCATCGGGCGGGTGCCCAGACCCTCGGGGCTGTACAGCTTGCGGGAGCGGAATTCACCGGCGATGATGCGCACGATCGCAGTGTATGGCGGCGCGGGGCGCCCACAAGGCGCCGCCCCCGCAGAGCATCCGGCGCGGCAACGATCCGGCGTGTCCGACCAGCCTCCACA
>CAZSZO010000087.1:0-12921 GCA_964611125.1 uncultured Phycisphaeraceae bacterium
CCCCCCCCCCCCCCCCCCCCCCCCCCCCCCCCCCCCCCCCCCCCCCCCCCGCAGCGCGACCCCGCCAGCGGCGTCTATTCGACGAATCTCGACGCCGCGCTCGTGCAGGATGGGCAGGTGTACAGCTATCTCCCCGCCGCGGCGGTCTCAGCCCAGCGCCGCGACTACTCCGCCTCCTCCCCGCCGGGCATCAACTCGGCCAACCTCAACGGCGAGTTCCGCCGCTACCGGGTCCTGCTGCCGCGCGGCTACGACAGCCATCCCGAGCGGCGCTACCCCGTCCTCTATATGCACGACGGGCAGAACGTCTTCGAGGTGGGGCCCTTCGGCTCGTGGAACGCCCACACCACCGCCGAGGCGCTGACCCGCGCCGGCCGGATGCGTGAGGTGATCATCGTCGGCGTCGACAATGGCCCCAACCGCCTCAGCGACTATGCCGCGCCCGATGCGGGCGGACAGGCCAACCGCTACGTGGCGTTTCTCACCAGCGAGCTCAAGCCGCGGATCGACTCGCAGTACCGCACCCTCACTGGGGCCGACACGACCGGGGCGATGGGCTCATCGATGGGGGCCCACGTCTCGCTCTACATGGGGTGGGACTCAACGTCGACGTACACCAGGGTCGGCGCGCTCTCGGGCGCGTTTGAGGTCTTCAGCAGCGGCTTTTACAACCGCGTGCGGAGCCAGCCCAAGCGGGCGATCAGGCTTTACCTCGATTCAGGCGACGCCGGCACGGCGAGCGACAACTACTGGCCGATCTACAACCTGCGTGACAACCTGCTCAACCCGGCCCGGCCCGGCGGGACGCCTTTCCGCCTGGAAGGGGACTTGCGGCACGTGGTCGGGCAGGGGCAGCAGCACAACGAAGCGGCGTGGGCGGCCCGCCTGCCGGAAGCGCTGACCTTTCTCTATCCGGCCTCGGAGGCTGAAGGCGAGCTGTTCGGGCTGTATGGCCCACAGTTCGACGTGGACGGCGATGGAATCGTAACGATCGACGACCTGCACGCTCAGGCTGGGCCGGGGGCGCGTGACGTGAACCTGGACGGCAGCGTGGACTCAGCCGACCTGCAGGCGCTGGAGAAACTGGTTCGGGTCAAGAAAGGATTTTGATAGGAATCCAGCCGGTAGTTGATTTACCTATTCCATCTGACTTCATGAGCGCATAAAGTCCTTTGCAGCAAAGGCTTACGCTTCGGAAACTGAGGCTTTGCGATGCCCGCCGCGACTTCGGGGTGGTCGCCTATCAGACCGGGTGTAAACTAAGGCGGAGAGGTGGAGGCCGCGCAGCTGTCTGGCTGCGCGCTGTTGAGCTTCCATCGATTGCGCGCATTGCCTAGGCGGCTGTACACCGTTTGCAGCCGTTCATACCCTAACACGGGGATCTGAAGGAGATTTGAGAATGAAGAGCTTTCTTGCCGCGTCCGTCCTGCTTGCCGTCGCCGGCAGCGCCCAGGCCCAGCTGACCGTTTACGGTCTCACCAACAACTCGCGTCTGGTGTCGTTCTCGAGCGACGCCCCCGGCACCATCCTGTCGAACGTGGCCATCACCGGCCTCGATTCCTCGGAGCTGGCTCTGGGCATCGACGCCCGTCCCGCCAGCGTCACCGGGCAGCTGATCATCATCACCAGCAACAACCGCCTCCTGACCCTCGGCGCCGACGGCGTCGCGACCCCCATCGGCACGGGCTTCGCCCCCGCGCTGGCCACCCAGACGCTGGGCATCGACTTCAACCCCACCGTTGACCGCGTCCGCGTGGTGCACAGCGACGGCTCCAACCGCCGCCTGAACCCCGTGACCGGCGGCAACGCTGCGAACGACGCCGGCCTGACCTACAACGACGGCTCGGGCCTCACCCCCCGCGCCGTTGGCACCGCGTACAACACGTTCCAGTTCGGCGTCGGCGCTCCCGTGGGCAGCGTCCGCCAGTACATCATCGACAGCGCCCGTGACATCCTGGGCGAGGTCGGCTCGCAGGCTGGCGGCAACGCGTCGTTCAACGGCGGCGTGGTCACCCCCGTCGGCGCCGGCCTCGGCTTCAACCTGAGCGATAACGCTGGCTTCGACGTCTTCGGCCCCACCCAGTCGGCCTTCGTCTCCAGCCTCGGCGAGAGCGGCGTGGCCTCGTTTTACTCGCTCAACCTGGGCACCGGCTCGGCGACCCCCATCGGCGACATCGGCGGCGGCGCTGCGGTCATCGATATCGCGGTCGTCCCCACCCCCGGCGCCGCGTCGATCGTCGGCCTCATGGGCCTGGCGGCCCTCCGCCGCCGTCGCGCCTAAGTTCGGCCAGTTGATCTGATTCAGAATCTTGCTCAAGCCCCGGGACGCGTGTCCCGGGGCTTTTTCGTTTGGGCAGTGGGGCAGTTCCAGAGCCCTCGGTGACGGGCGGGGGGGCGGGAGGCGTATTGTGTGCGCGATGATGGACGCCCTCCGCCAGGCCCGTGCCGCGCTTGACGCCCTGCTCGCCGACACCGCTCTGCTGCAAGCCGCCTCGGGCGTCCCCGCCCTGATCGCCCAGCGCCTGCGGGCCGGGGGCAAGGTGCTGGTGTGCGGCAACGGCGGCTCGGCGTGCGACGCGGCGCACTTCGCTGAGGAACTCACCGGGCGGTTCAAGGCCGATCGTCCTCCGCTGGCGGCCCTTGCGTGCGGCGACGCAGGGCACCTGACGTGCGTCGCCAACGACTACGGGTTTGACGAGGTCTTCGCCCGCTGGGTGACGGCTCTGGCCCGCCCGGGCGATGCCGTGGTGCTGCTGAGCACCAGCGGCAACTCTGAGAACATTGTCCGCGCGGCCCGGGCCGGCAAGGCGGCGGGCGCCGTGACGATCGCCCTGCTGGGGCGCGGCGGCGGCCGGACCAAGGGCCTCTGCGATGTTGAAATCACCGTGCCCGGGGACTCGTCGGACCGCATTCAGGAACTGCACATGCTGCTGCTGCACGCCTGGGTGGAGGGGGTAGAGCAGGCCATGGGCCTGGCGGGCTGAGGTCGGGCCTTGAGCGGCCGAGGCTGGCGCGGGTCACGGCGCGGGTCACCGGGCCCGGGCGAACCCGCCGACAGTCTCCCGCAGCGTGGCCGATTGGGCCGCCAGTTCCTGAGCCGTGGCGGCGGTGGAGGACGACGCCTCGGCCGTCTGCTTGGCCGCCAGGGCGACCTGGGCAACCCGCTCGCGGATCGCATCGCCGGTGGCCCGCTGCTCTTCGATCGCGGCGGCGATCGAGGTGATCATCCCGGCGCAGGAGCGGACCTCGCTGACGATCTGCCGCAGGCTGCCCTGGGCCTGGCCGGCGAGGGCGACGCCGTCCTCGACGCGCCCGGCGCCAAGGCGCATCCGCTCGACGGTCTGACGGGTTTGGCTTTGGATATCGGTGACGCTCTTGGCGACCTCGGCGGTCGCCTGGGTGGTGCGGTCGGCGAGCTTGCGGACCTCGTCGGCCACGACAGCGAAGCCGCGCCCGTGCTCGCCGGCCCGCGCGGCCTCGATGGCGGCGTTGAGCGCCAGCAGGTTGGTCTGGTCGGCGATGTCGTTGATGACGCTGATGATGCGGCCGATCTCCTCGCTCCGCTTGCCCAGCTCATCGACGCTGCTGGCGCTCTGCGAGACGGCCTCGCGGATCGCGTCCATGCCCGTGATGGTCCTGGCCACGACGGCGTCGCCCTCGTCGGCGACCCCGCCGGCCCGAAGCGAGGCCTGCGAGGCCTGAGCCGACGCCTCGGAGGCGGAGGCCACCGCCCGGGCGAGTTCATCGACGGCGCTCGAGATCTCCGCCACTTGGCGGGCCTGCTGCTCGAGAGTCGCCGACATCTCCTCGCTGGCGGCTGAGATCTGCCCCGCGCCGGCGCTGACGTCGTTGGTCAAGCCGTCGACCCTGGAGACGATGAGATTGACGCTGCCGGAGAACCGGTTGAATGAGGCGATGAGGTCGCCCATCTCTGTGGGGTCGGTGATGGCGATGGTCCGCTGCGAGAGCTCATCCTCGCCGCGGGAAATTGCGTCAACCCGCAGCACGATGCGGTCGATGCGGCGGTAGAGGCCCTGGCCGATCAGCAGGGCGGGGACAGATCCCGCCAGGAGGGCGGCGGGGACGACAATGGTGAGCATCTGCTGCACGGAAGCCGCGGTCCGGCTCGCCTCCGTACGGATGGCCAAAGCGTCGGCGTCGCGCTGCTTGACGAGGGCCGCCATGGCGGTTTCCATGCGGGCCGTCACGCGGGGGAGGCCCTTTTCGAGCATCTCGACGGACTTCTCGTTGTCGAGCATGTTGTTCTTGGCCAGCAGCCCCCAGACCGGCGTGACGAGGGTGTTCAGGTCAGCGATGCCGGCCCCGAGTTCCTCGTGAACCGAGCGGTACGCGGGACCGGGAGCGACGGTTGTGAGCTCCGCGGCGGACTGGGTAAGGCTCTCGAGGCTCGCTCGGGCCTGGGTGAGCAGGCTGTCGCGCTGGGTCTGCTCGGTGGTCAGCAGCACCGCCTGGGTGCGGCGCAGGATGTCGCTGAAGGCGAGCTGCGCTGTGTACGAGCGCACCGTGATGGGGAGGAGCCCATCGGCGAGGTGCGCCACGCCCTCGCTCACCGTCGCGGCCCCGTGCAGGGCCAGGGCGGCGACGACCACCACCGCGGCCAGCGGAACCGCGATCACCGCGAGAATGCGGCCGCGCAGGCCGCTGAACCAGGCAAAAAGGAAGGACATGGATCTGCTGCTCCAGACGAACGAGGGCGCGGTCTTCGAGGCAGGTGGGTTCACGCGCCCCGCGAGCACTGCTTCGCGAGCGACCGGGGATGGAGCTTAGTTGAGCTTCTCGACCACCACGCTGACGCAGACGAAGCCCAGGAAGGCGTCCTTCTCCCAGATCGGCACGCTCACCTGGACCACGGTCTGGCCCACGGTGTCGTCACGCTTGGGCTCGGCGTAGAAGCAGTCCTTCTTGCCGTCGACCTTCTGGAACTTCTCTTCGTCGCCCTGGAACCAGTCCGAGGTCGGCTGAGACTGGCAGACGTTGCCGCCTTTGGCGTCGGTGGCGAAGAGCTCCGCCGCGGCGCCGCCGGACTTCTCTTGGAACTCCTTCAGGGCCTTGCCGGCGGGGGTGTCGATGTGGGCAGCGCGGAAGGCCTTGTCCTTCTTACCGCTCCACAGATACTCGCCGTAGGTGTAGCTGTCCTTGTGCTGCTCGGCGTCGGCGGGGGACCACTTCTTCCAGTCTTCGGAGAAGGCCGCCCAGCCGGCGCGGGCCTTGTTGGCGGCTTTCAGCTCTTCCTTCAGGCTCCCGAGACCATTGAGGAACGGGGCCAGCTTCGCATCGACATAGGCCTTCACCTTCTCGCTTGGGTTGGCGGCGGGCGCAAGGGCGGGAGAGCCTGCGATGGCCATCGAAGCAGGCGACCCAGCGAACACGGCGAGCGCGACCAGCGACGAAACGAGCGCAGAGCGGACCATGGCTGCCTCCCAGGAAAGACGGTGTGCGGGACAAACCCGATCAGACCAGTCCATTCGGCCGCGCTGCCCCGCTGCTTGACGCCCGCGCAGGGCTTCGCGAAACGCCGATGGGGAGATCCCACACCTATAGCGGTTGGGCCATCGGCCGGAGGGGCGCCACCTCTCAAGGGGGGGCGGCTTCGAGTACCATGGCCGCTCCTCATAGGGGCGGACGTTTGGTCTCAGTGCGCGGCGTCGACCGGAACGGCCGCCTCGGCGTGGTTGGCTTCACCCACCGCCTCAGCGTCGGGCCAGATGTGGAATCGCCCGGAGTCCGCATGGCCTAGCTCATAACGGATGATCCAGCGGCCCTCGATGCCATCCGAATCGCTCGCGCCGTCGTACTCCACGATGTAACTGCCGTAGAACTTCGCAAGCCGCGCGGCGCCGGTGGCGGTGTCATAGGTCCCGCGCACGCTGAACTGCCCCGCCGGGTCGCGCCCGGAGCCGGTAATCCGACCAGCCTTGAAGTGCAGCATCAGGCGCTGACGGCTCTGAGCCCCCCACTGCTGATAGATACCGGTCCACGGGCCCGAGGGGAACCGCGGGTCAGACTCGGGGAGTCCGCCAGAGTCGCCGCCGTCGCCACCGGTCGATTGGCCGGGCGGCTGCGAAGATGGATCATCAGCCGGCATGGCCTGGAATCGTACGACCAGGGCGCGTGCTCAGTCGATCCGCACGCCGTCGGGGAGGCCATCGACCTGCTGCAGCTCGAGCTCGCTCACGCGCCACTGGCCTGAGGAATCCTGCCGCCAGGTCAGCAGCCACCAGGAGCCGGTCGGGAAGCGGGTCGCTTCGGGTTCGACGATCACCCGGCACTGGGTGCGAATCACCCCGCCATCGGGCCCGCTCGCGCGGGCGGACCTGATCGTGGCTGCGCGGTTGTGGAGCGCGTACCGGCCCGCCATGTCGCGCTGCACGCGCTCAACGACATCGTCCTTTGACCAGGACGTCAGCACGCCGACCAGGCGGACGGTGAGCCGGGGCGAGAGCAGTTCGCTCACGGCTGGCGCATCGGCTCGGGCGACCGCACGGATCAGGGCCTCGGCGCGAGCCTGGGCCAGTTCACGATCGGTGGTGATCGCGGCGGCGAGCGAGAGAACCCCCGCCGAGAGGAGGCACGGCACGAGCGCGGCAGCCCATGCCAGCCGCGACCTACCCCCCTTAAACAAGGTGTAGCCTGCGGCGAGCCCGCAGACGAACAGGGCGATCGCGACGGTCCAGGGTGATTCGAGCAGGGCGTGTTCGAGCCAGGGCGGGTCGGGGATCGGCGGCGGGGCCGGCCGGGTGGGGAGCTGAGCGAGGACGGCGGCCAGCAGGGGCGCGAATGACGGGACGGTCATGGACCATTCTTCGCTGGCCCGCGGGCGCAGGATCTGCACGTCCGGAGAAAGGATGGCCGATCAACCCAACGGGGTTATTGGGGATCAACCAGGAGCTGGGCGTGCAAACGACCGCGGTGAGTGTGCTTGAGGCGAACCTGGCGGCCCTGGGGGTGGGCAACCCGCAGGTGAGCAACCAGGTCGCGGCGGCGCTTCCGCGCCCCGACCTGACCTGGACGGAGACGGGTGAGCCGGGGGCGCCTAACTCGGGCGCGCTGTCGGCGACGATCACGGAGTGGAGCATCACCGGGACGACCAACCGGGCGCTGGCGAGCCGTCGCGACCCGATCCGGGAGGCGCAGCGGCTGGTCGAGACGATCGACGTCGTGGAGACGCCGGTGGTGGTGGTGACGGGCTTCGGCGTGGGGCACCACGTGCGTGAGGTGGCCAAGCTGCTGGGGCACAGCGGGGTGCTGGTGGTCTTCGAGCCCGATGTGGAGTTGCTGCGCTCGGTCTTTGAGCGCATCGACCACAGCGAATGGATCCGCAAGACCAACCTGCTGCTGGTGACCGACCCCGACGACGAAGGGCTGATGGCCAACGCCTTCAAGGGTCTGGAGGGCGTCATCGCGATGGGGGTGCGGGTGGTGGAGCACCCGGCGAGCCGGGCCCGGCTGGGGGAGCAGGCGGGGGCGCCGGCGGCGCGGTTCCTGCAGCGGTTCACCCGGCTGGTGGAGGCGGCCCGCACGACAGTCGCCACGAGCATGGTGCAGACGGAAGCGACGCTGCGGAACCTGACGCAGAACGTCGATGTGTATGCCACCTGCCAGGGCGTGGGACCCCTCCAGGGGACGGCGGGAGGGCGCCCGGCGATCGTGGTGTCGGCGGGCCCGAGCCTGCAGCGGAACATCGAGCAGCTCTCGCGTCCTGAGGTGGCCGAGCGGTTTGTGATCATCGCGGTGCAGACGGTGCTCAAACCGCTGCTGGCCCGCGGGATCCGGCCGCACTTCGTGACGGCGCTGGACTTTCACGAGATCAGCCGGCGCTTCTACGAGGGCCTGACCGAAGAGGACGTGCGCGGGATCACCCTGGTGGTGGAGCCGAAGGTGAACCCCGCGGTGACCTCGGCCTTTCCGGGCCAGGTGCGGTGCACGGGCGACACCTTCCTTGATCGCCTGCTGGGCCCGGACTTCACCCGCCAGATGGGGAGCATGACCCAGGGCGCGACGGTGGCCCATCTGGCGTATTACCTGGCGCGGCTGATGGGGTGCGACCCGGTGGTGATGGTCGGGCAGGACCTGGGCTTCACCGACGGCCAGTACTACGCCGCGGGCGCGGCGATCCACGACGTATGGGCGGCGGAGCTCAACGAGTTCAACACGCTGGAGATGCTGGAATGGCAGCGGATCGCCCGCATGAAGGGATCGCTGCGCCGCGAGACCGATGTGCTGGGGCGGCCGATCTATACCGATGAGCAGATGAGCACCTACCTGGTGCAGTTCCAGCGCGACTTCAAGACCGATCATGACAAGGGCCTGACGACCATCGACGCGACCGAGGGCGGTGTGGCCAAGGCGTACACGATCGTCAAGCCGCTGGCGGAGGCGATCGACGACGCGGCGGGGAGCGGGCTCCCGCCCTATCAGCCGCCCGCCGCGGCGCCGCTGAGCCTGGAGGAGCGGCGGCGGATCCTGGAGCGGGTCGGGGACCGTCTGCGGGTGGTGCGGCGCGACGTGGGGCGGATCGCCAGGGAGTGCCGCGGGGCCGGGGTGCTGCTGCGCGAGATGCGCGACCACCATGGCGACCAGGCGCGGGTGAACCGGCTGATCAGCAAGGTGGATGTGGCGCGGGGGACGGTGAGTGGGCTGAGCTCGGCGTTCTCGATGGTTGAGATGCTGAACCAGACGGGGGTGTTCAACCGGGCCCGGGCCGATCGGCGGCTGCATCTGCGCAGCGCCATGGGGGGCTTGACGCCGATGCAGGTGCAGCGGGAGCAGATCGAGCGGGACATCACGAACGTCGACTGGATGGGCGATGCGGCCGATGCGCTGATCAAGATGCTCGAGGAAGCCGAGGCGAGCTGCCAGGGCGCCCCCAAGCGGACGCGCGACCCGCAATCGGAGCGGCCCGCGGCCCCCGTGGGCAGCGCCAGTGTGGCGGCCGACGCCAGCCGCAAGGCGAGCGGAGCCGCCCCGAGGACTGCCCGGGCCCGTGTGCGGGCGGTGATCGGGATCGATCCGGCGTGGGGCGGCCTGGGGATCGCCCGGGACCTCTCGGCGCCGGTGCACGGTGGGCTGAACGCCCTGCAGATGACCCTCGCGCGCCTGGGGCGCTGCCGGCGGCTCGACGGGGTGACGGTCGTCTGCCCCGATGCGGCGCTGGCCCGCAGGCTGATCGGCGACGGGCACGGGCTTCGCGACCTGGAGATCACCGAGGGGCCGGCGCGGCTGGACGCGTGGGACCCGGCGGTGACCCGCGGGGCCCGCATGTGGGCCGCTGACTGCTGGCGCGGCGGACTGGGCAACCTGACCTGCTACGACGAGGCCCTCTGGCCCCGGGCGGCGCTGCGGGCGGTGCAGGCCCACGCGGCCGCGGCGGCGTTCATCGTGGGCCCCGAGTGGGGACTCGTCGACCCCGCGCTCTGCGACGCGGTCATCGAGCGGCACCAGGAGGCGTCCGCCACCAATCGGACGGTGTTCACCCAAGCGGCGCCGGGACTGGCCGGTTGCGTGATCGATGAGCATCTGCTGGCCCAGATCATCGAGCGGCGCGTGGGCGTGGGCACCTTCGCCTCGATCGGCGGGCTGCTGGGCTATGTGCCCACGGCGCCGCAGGTGGACTTCATCGCCAGGCCCATGTGCGTGTCCATCCCGGCCGGGGTTCGCGACGCGGCTCGGCGTTGCGTGCTTGACACGCCCGCCCGCGCGGCAGCGCTGCTGGGCGTCCTGGCTTCGGCCGGGCTCGACCCGCTGACGGCCGGGAGCGAGCAGATCGCCCAGGCCCTTCAGCAGGCGGGAGAGGCTGGCCTGCGCGGACCGCGCGAACTGCTGGTGATCGCCGTTGACGAGGCGGGCGCGTGCATCGACCCCGCGGCGGTCGAGCGAGCGGTGACCGAGCTGGGGGCATGGGCCGGGTGCTCGACCGCGACCATCACCGGGGCGGCCAGCCTGAACGGCGGACGCGGGCCCGATGTGCTAGATCACCCGGATCTGCAGGCCGTGATCGACGCGGCGAGGCTTGCGGCTGGCCGCGGCGGGGCTCAAGAGTGTGATGGGGTTTGGAAGGGCGGCGCGAGGGGGATCGGCGCGGTGCAGATCCGCACCACGCTGCGGGGTGAGGCCGCCCGGGCCCAGGCCCTCCTGGCGAGCGGGGCGGAGGTGATCGGCGTAGACCTCGCGGCGGAAGACCGCGAAACCTATCTGGCGTTGTGCGGGGTGGACGCGTTTGGCCAGGTGCGTGAGAACCTGAAGCTGCTGATCACGGGGCGGCCCGCGGCGGACGCGGGCGGAGCGCCGATCCCGTGGGTGGTGCCCAGGATCAACAGGCGCGATGCGGTGTATGAGCAGATCGAAGGGTTCTATGACTACTGGACGCTCATGGCGGGCGCCGCGGTGATCGATCCGCCGGCCGGCGCCGGGCCGGGCGAGCGGATCACGCCGCTGCCGCTCCCGCGATTGGCGGCGGCGCGGCGCGCGGCGGGGCGGATCGAGATTCGGCCCGGCGAGCGCGCGGACGGCGGGGGTGGCCGTTGAGAGCCGCCCCCGGCACGTGGTCGAGCGGCGCGAAGCTCGGCGCTCCCGGAAGCGGAACCAGACCCGAGGAGCGGCTGGATGCGATTGCGATCATTCTGGCGCGGGCGGGGAGCAAGGGCGTGCCGGGAAAGAACGCCGCGCTGGTGGGTGGGCGACCGTGCATTGATTGGACGATCGACGCGGCCCTCTCGGCGCGGCGGGTAGCGCTCACGCTGGTGTCGACCGATGGGCCGGCGATCAAACGCATCGCGGGGCAGCGCGGGGTGATGGTCATCGACCGGCCGGCGCGGCTGGCCGGGGACCGGGCGCGGGTGGACGACGCGGCCCGGCACGCCGCGACGGTGCTGGAAACGCTGCTGGGAAGCCCGCTGCACGCGCGGCAGCCGCTGGCGATCCTCTATGGCAACGTGCCGATCCGCCCGGCGGGGCTGATTGACCGCGCGGTGGAACTGATGGAGCGGGAGCGGGCCGATTCGGTGCAGAGCTACGCACCGGTGGGCAAGCACCACCCGTGGTGGACGGCCCGGGTGGATCCGGCGACGGGGCGGGTGGCGCCGTGGGAGGGGCGCGTGCTCAACCACGGCGTGTTCCGGCGGCAGGATCTGCCGCCGGCTCATGTCCCCGATGGCGGGGTGCTGCTGGTGACGCGGGCGGCGCTGTTCCTGCAGGTGAGGGGCGCGGGGGCTGGCGGTCCGCACGCGTTCTTCGGACGGGAGCGGCGTGGGATCATCAACGGCGAGGGGGCGGTGGTGGACATCGACTCGCCGGTAGACCTGCTGGTGGCCGACGCGCTGCTGGGCGGCGCGGGTTTGAAGGCCGCAGCCGGGCGCCGGAAGAGGCGGGCGGGCTGATGCAGATCGGTTCCAGGCTCATCGGGCTCGAGCACCCGCCGTACGTCATCGCCGAGCTGGGCGTCAACCACGACGGCTCACCGGAGCGGGCGATCGAGCTGACCGACGCCGCGGCGAACGCGGGGGCCGATGCGATCAAGCTGCAGCTTTTCAAGGCGGACCTGCTCATGAGCAAGGCGGCGAAGCTCGCGGCGTACCAGCGGGCCGCCGGGGAGAGCGACCCCGTCGAGATGCTGCGGCGGCTGGAGCTGTCGATCGAGCAGATGGCGCCGGTGGTGGAGCGGGCCCACGCGCGGGGGATCCACGCGATCGTGACGGTCTTCAGCACCGAGCTGGTTGGGGTCGCCGAGCGGCTCCCTTGGGATGCGTACAAGACGGCGAGCCCGGACATCATTCACCGGCCGCTGCTTGAAGCCCTGATGGCGACGGGGCGACCGATGATCGTCAGCACGGGTGCGAGCACGCTTGAGGAAGTGGAGCGGGCGGTGGAGTGGCTGCGGCCGGCCCACGGGCGGCTGGCGGTGCTGCAATGCGTGAGCAGCTATCCGACGCCCTGGAGTCAGGCCGCGTTCGGCGGGGTGATGGCGCTCGCACGCATCTTTGACGGCCCGGTCGGATACAGCGACCATACCGACAGCGCGGCCGGCGGCGCCTGGGCGGTGCTGGCGGGAGCGACGGTGCTGGAGAAGCACCTGACCTATGACCGGCGCGCCTCCGGGCCGGATCACGCCGCGTCGCTCACGCCGGGCGAACTGCGGACGTATGTCGAGAGCGCACGACGCCAGTTCGAAGTCGTGCGCGGCCTGAAGGGTGACGAGCGCTGGACGCGCCCGTTGCTGGCGGACGATCCGGAGGGCTTGCGGGGGGTGAAGGTGCGGGAGCTCCTGGGCCCGGTCGAGAAGGTGGTCCTCGACATTGAGCGTGACGTGCGGGCGGTATCACGCCAGTCGCTCACCACGACCAGCGACCTGCCAGCCGGGCACACGCTGACCCGCGCTGACATCACTTTCAAGCGGCCGGGGACGGGCATTCCGCCGTTCGAACTCGTCAAGACACTGGGCCGCAGGCTGGCCAGGCGGGTCGAAGCCGGCATGACCATCTGCGATTCGGATCTCGCTCCGGTCTGACGCATCGGCGTTGCGCGTCTCAACTGCGCCCGCTCCGTCCGAAGGGTTCATCATGAAGAAGGCATCGAGGCGCGGGGCATCGAGGCATCAAGGGTCAGGCCTGCGGTCGGTCGCCGTGATCACAGGGACGCGGGCGGAGTTCGGGCTGCTTTGTCCGGTGATCGACGCGGTGCGCAAGCACGCGGGGCTCAGACTTCAGCTGATCGCGGCGGGCGCTCACTTTCTGCCCCCGGCCCGCACCATCCGCGAAGTGGAAGGGGCCTTTCCCATCGCGGCCCGCGTGCCGATGCAGCGCCCCGGCAAGACCGGCCGCCTCGCCGATAGCGCGGCGGTGGCCCGCGGCATCGACGGCTTCACCCGGGCCTTTACCAAGCTCAAGCCCGACTGGGTCGTGGTGC
>CAZSZO010000088.1:0-12869 GCA_964611125.1 uncultured Phycisphaeraceae bacterium
CGGTCGGGGGCCCGCGGGGTGCTGGGTGCGGTTAACACCACCATGTTCACGCGGGGCCCAAAACCCCGGGGGGGGGGGGCCGGGGCCCCCCCCCCCCCCCCCCCCCCCGACCCACTCTGGCCCGCAGCAGCCCGGCGCCGCTCGACGCACACAGATACCTCGCCGAGCCCGCCCGGGCGTGATCGGAGTGGGCGTGGGTTGTCACCGCCCGTTCGACCGGTCGCCAGGGGTCGATGTGAAAAGCACCCGCCTCGCAGAACAGGCCGTCGTCGGTGGGTCGGATCAGCGCTCCCGGCATGCGAGGGCAACATAGGCAGGTCAATGCTTGGATGACCCGCGTCGTGCTCCGTCCTGGCGAGGGAGAAGTTCGCGTCATGCGGCGGACCCACGCGGCCGGGCTCGCGAGAATGAGACTTGGCGCCGCCTCTACACACGCCTATCCCTGCGGAGGCGTTCGTGGAACTGGGCGTGCACCCGACGCACGTTTGTTCAGGCGAGGTAGTACGAACCGGGCTGGCTGATCGTGATGGGGACGCCAGAGATCGATCGGCGCCGGCTCCTCTCGAACCACGGTTCAGAACGGCATCATTCGCGACGTGGCGGGATCCGGCGTCTTCAACACCGGGGCGGCGGGCGACGCGGCGGGCAGGGCCGTCCGCACCGGGCAGGTGGTCAACGCCGGCGGACTCGGAATCAAGGCTGGGCGCGAGGCCACGGTGCTCGACTGCTTCGTTCGCACGTGTCGGATCGGCATCGCCGGGGTCTTCGGGTCTCGGATGCGAGGATGCACGGCCGCCTCGTCAGGTCGCGGCGAGGGTCCATCGGACGGGGCTGACGGAGGCCCCGCCAATTCGCATCACTCCCCGCCTTCGCGCGGCCCGCTCAGGGCCGGCGGGCTGGCCCGCTCCGCGCGCTCGCGGCACTCCTGCAGGCTCAGCGCCATCGGCGATCCCGGGTCGTTGGTGGCTAGGACGAACGACGCGGCCTGGGCGAGGAACTCCCGGCACTCGGCGTGCCAGCCCAAGTCAAGCATGGTCTCGGCGAGTTCGGTGTGGACATACGCGTCGCACCAAGCCGCCCAGTTCTTCCCGCGGCGCAGCTCGAGCAGTTCGCGGAGCATGATCTCGGCCCGGTCGGGATCGCCGCGCAGGCGGATGGCCCGGGCCCAGATGGCGTTGAACCAGGCCTCCCAGTCGTGGCCCTTGTGATAGTCATGGATCAACTGAGCGTCGCGAGCGGCCTCGGCGGCGAGGCGTTCAGCTTCCTCAAGGTCTTTGCCGGCCCAGGTGAGGACGCGCGCCAGGAACCCCTTGACCTTACAGACAACGTAACTGGACTCGCCGAAGTTCTCGCGGGCATAGACGAGCTGCTCGCGCAGCACCACCTCGGCGCCGGGCAGGTCTCGCGTGCGCATCAGAGCGCGGGCCAGCACGGTGCGAGCCTCGTGCGCCGCCGCCGGGCCATAGAGGCGCGTGGTCCCCTCGATCACGACGCGGGCGTACGTGATCTCCGCGCCGGCGCCGCAGCCCATGAGCATACCAAGACTGGCGGCATCGAGCGTCGATGGCGTGTGTTCACCCGCGATACGGAGCAGGTTGTGGTAGGCCTCTTCGAACTGGGCGCACGCCGCGCCCTTGGCGCGACGGTTCGAGGTCGCCAGGACGTGCGCCCGGACCGCCCGCGCGACCCAGACGCGTTCGCTCTCTGGACCCAGCGCGGCGCTGAGAGCGTCGATCAAGCGATCAAGGACTTTGAGGGCCTCCTCCTGCCTGTCGAGCAACGCCAACGTATGCCCCAGGTTCCGCTGGACGAACTCGACCCGGAAGTCCGCCCCGCCGTGAAGTCGCTCCAGGCGCTCGGCCGCGTCGGTGAGGAGCGCGGCGGACTCGGCGAGGGGCATCGAAACAAGCGGACCTTGGGCGGCGAGCAGCACATGGGTGCGAAGCGTGTCTTCGTGGTCGGGTCCGAGCTTGCTCCGCAATGTCGGGAACGCCTCGCACAGGAGCCGATAGCCGGTCGCGAAGTCATAAGCCGCTCCCAGGCTGGCGGCGAGTCGGAGTTGCACGCGGGCCCGCAGCACAGGGTCGTCGGCGAACTGGCCCGCGACGCGCTCCGCAGCCCAGCGGAGCACGTCGACAACCTGGACGCCGCCCCCCACGCGACGGATCGGCGGACCAAGCTGGCTCCCGTGCAGCCACCCGTCAATCGGCGCTGCGCTCCCGTCCAGCCGGGCGTTGGGGTTGGCCGACTGCATGGTGCCCCGGAAAAACTCCACCATGCGCGCCAGCCGGCGCGACTCCAGCTCCTTCTCGGCCAGAGCATGCCGGGCGCGCACCATGCCGGCCCAGCCGCCGGCGGCGCCCAGAGTCAGGGCCGCCACCCCCACCAGAATCGCCACGGCCAAGGCCCTGTTCCGCCGGGCCAGCAGCCCGACATCGCGCCAGGCGCTCGCCGGCCTTGCCTGCACTGGCTCGCCCGCGCGGATCCGTCGCAGATCGGCGGCAAAGGCCGCGACCGATTCGTACCGGTCGGCGGCGGCGCGGGCCATGGCTTTGGCGATGACGGCGCTCAGGTCGGCACGTGCCGACCGGCCCGAAGCCAGGCGCAACTCAGGTCGGCGCCACGCACCCTCGCGGATCTCGTCGATCAGCGGACCCATCCCCGCCGGCCCGCGCCCCGGCGCACGCCCAAGACCGCCCGGCTGCGGCTGTGCGTACCGAAACGGCGAGCGATCCTCCAGCAACTCATACAGCACCACCCCCAGCGAGTACAGGTCCGACCGCGCGTCGGGCTCGGCGCCCTCTCCCGCGCTGAGCGATTCCGGGCTCATGTACTGCAGCGTTCCCGATCCGCTCGTGGTCTGCGTGCCGGCGCCCGGAGACGCGGCGTCGAGCACCCGGGCGATCCCGAAGTCGATGACCTTCGGGTTTCCCTCGTCATCCACGAGAATGTTGGCGGGCTTGAGGTCGCGATGGATCACGCCGCGCTGGTGGGCCTCGTGCACGGCTTCGAGCACGCCGACGAACAGGGCCAGGCGGGCGTCCAAGTCCAGGGCTCGCCGCTGCGCAAACTCGGTGATCCACGCCGCGCCGCGCACGAACTCCATGGCGATGAACGGCACCCTCTCCACGCCCCCCGGTAGCCCCTTGCAAGGCTGCTCCCAGGAGCCCACGTCAAACAGCCGCGCGATGGCTGGGTGGCTCAGGCGGGCCAGGCTGCGGGCCTCGGCCTTGAAGCGGCGGATCGACTCGCCGGTGAGCGGGCCGGTCCATACAAACTTGAGCGCCACGCTGCGGCCCAGCTCGGCGTCGGCGGCCTCGAAGACCGCGCCCATCCCGCCCGAGCCCAGCATCCGCTCGAGTCGGTAGCGGCCGATGGCCTGGCCGGGGGCCGGGGCGCTCGGGGCTATCTCGCCGGCCAGCGCCGCCCACGCACCGTCCGCGTCCAGCCCGGGACCGGCCGCGGACGCCAGCAGCTCCTCCACCCGCCCGGCCAGGCGCGGGTGCTCGGCGCGCACAGCCGCAAGGGCCTGGGGGCGGGCCTCGGGCGGAAGGTCGAGCAGCCGCTCCATCTCGCGGCGCACCAGGTTCCAGTCGGGTTGGGCGTTCGTGTGCGACATGGGGGGGCGGGGAACATCGCCGTCGCAGTCCCGCCAGCATCAATCAGGGTGCTTTCTTCAACTAGCGAGTCTCGCTCGGGTTCTTCGCCATCCAATCCAGCAGCCAAGCCCGCGCAACCTCCCAGCGCCGGTTGATGGTCCGGGCGGAGACCTCCAGGGCCAGTCCCAGTTCGCCGACGCTGAGCCCGGCGAAATATCGGAGATGGACAACCTCGGCCAACTCAGGGTCGGCGCGTTCGAGTTCGGTCAGGGCTGAATCCAGCCGCGACCAGTCGGGTTCACCAGCGCCCGCGCCCATCGCCGGGCCGGGCGAGGCCCCGGCACGCTGCGGCAGCAGTTCGAGGGCGTCGCCCGAAGCCCGGGCCGGCCGAAGCTTCATCCGCCGGGCCCGCTCGACCAGGATCCGCCGCATCGCCAGCGCCGCAGCATTGAAGAAGTGCTTGCGATCCTGCCAGGGCACCTCGTTCCCCTTGGAAAGCCGCAAGTACGCCTCGTGGACCAGGGCCGTGGCCTGCAGGGTGTGTCCCGCCCCGAGCGCCTGCTCGCGCGACATGTGCCACTGGGCCAGTCGCTTCAGATCCTCATAGACGAGCGGCAGCAACGCCGCCGCGGCGTCGGGATCGCCAGCGCGAGCGCGTGCCAGGAGTGCAGGGAGGTGTCGGGCCTCGGACTCCATAAACAAGATCTTTGGCGTGATTCCCTGACGAGACTCGCTGACTGCGTTGAGGCCCCGAGCGTCGGCGGCCCCATAGAAGCCGTTCCGAGTTATGTGAACATTTGATGGAGATTCACGCCATGAGCCATTTTGCGTCTCCGAAAGCCCGGATCGCGTTTCGGACTCGATCGGTCGTGCTCGCCGCCAGCGCGACGTTGGGCCTCACGGGATCGGCGTCGGCGCAGGGCCCGGCGTTCCACCCGCCGCAGCACCTCCCCATTCAACCCCAGACGTCGCAGGTGATCGTAGCTGATTTCAACGGCGACGGCCAGCCCGACCTGGCGTCGGTGAGCACCGCGGCGCCGATCGTCACCATACAGCTCAATACCGGCGGGAGCTTCACGTCTCCTCCAATCGATTTCGTGATCCCCCCCTCTGGCGGGGTCCAGAACGGCTTCCTTCCCGCCTCGCTGATCGCCAACGACTTTGACGCTGACGGCGACGTTGATCTCCACGTGTTCGGCGCCGGGTTCGGCCCCGGGGTAGTCGGAGGGCAGAGGCTGGATCTCCGCAACAACGGCGCGGCTGGGTTCTCGCCGCGCAGCGCTCGGACTCTGGGCCCGGGGTTCTTTGCTGAACCGGGCAGGGCCGCCGCAGTCGATTTTGACGGCGTGCCCCCCCTGGATCTGCTCGTCGCGGGAGCGTCGGGGGACTGGCTGGCGCAGATCACCGACGCCGTGAACCCGATGTACCCCAGTTCGTTCGGCATGCTCGGCAGCTCGGGGCTTGTGACGGATGTCATCCCGCTCTTCACGGGTCCGGGATCTCCGCAACTGGGTGCAATCCTCCAGGAGGACCAACTCAGCATCGGCGGCTTTGATCCGGTCTTGTCAAGGGTAAACCTCGGCCCGGCCCTGACGGACCCCCCCGCCCAGTTCCAGGGCGTCGCCTCCGGTCCCTTCGATGCGAACTTCCAGTTCGGCGTCGCCTTGGCGGCACGGACCAGCGGCGAGATCGTCTTCTTTCCCCCCTCACCGCAGCCGCCGATCAGCGTCCCGGGGGGTCTGACCGCCCTGACGTCGGCGGACTTGGACCAGGACGGCGACATCGATCTGGCCGCCGCGACGGATTCTCCTCCCCAGATCACCCTCTTGCTCAATGACGGCGCCGGCGCGTTCGCAGCCCAGCCGCCGATCCCCATGAGCGGCCCTGCCGTGAAGCTGCTCAGGGCGGACCTCAACGCCGATGGGCGCCCCGACCTGATCGCGGTGCTCTCGAGCACCGACCAGTTGGCGCTGGTGCTCTCGAACGTCGCCCCGACGAACCCGCCGACGGTGACGACCCAGCCGGCGTCCTTCAGCGGCTGCTTCGCCGATGGCGCGCCTTTCCCGATCTACAACGTTCCGATCGTGTTCGAGGTCGGCGCAAGCGGGATGCAGCTTTCGTATGTGTGGCGGTTCGAAGGCGTGCCCCTGAGCAACGGCCCGCAGCCGTCGGGCGCCATCGCGTCCGGCGCGGACACGAGCCGGCTGCAGTTGAACTCCGCCTCCTTCTTCGCAGACCAGGGGACCTACGACTGCGTCATCTCCAACGCCCTGGGCTCGGTCACCAGCGCGCCCGCCACGCTCACGCTCGCGTCCATCCGCGGCGACAACAACGGCGACTGCGTCGTGGACTTCCGCGATGGCGTCCCTTTGTTCGGGCTGCCGGTGGACGTCCCCGGGTCGGGCGCCGTGAGCGTCACCGTCGGCAACTTCGACCTTGACGGCGACGACGATTTCGCCCTCGCGTACCCGGACGACAACAAGGTCGTCGTGTTCCTCAGTTCCGGCAACGCTTCGATCGCGCAACCCCCCATCAGCGTTGGCGGTCGCCCCGTCTGGATCACCAGCGCGGACTTCGAGCCCGACGGCGACCTCGACCTGGCGGTCGCGAACTATCAGTCTCGAAGCGTCACCATCCTGCTCAACGACGGGCATGGGAATTTCTCCAGCCGGGTCGAGGTGCCGATGGCGCCGTTCATCGCGGGGGGGCACGCCGCGACGCCACTCTCGGTCGCGATGGGCGACATTGATGGGGACGGGGACGCGGACCTGGCCGTCGGAAGCGACGAGCAGGGCATCCCGCTGAACTTCCGCGTCGGAACGCACGTCTATCGCAACGACGGCGGCGGAGCCTTCAGCTTGCGCGACTACTTCTTCAGCTACACCACCCGGGTGGTGAAACTGATCGACCTCAACCGCGACTTGCGGCTCGATCTGATCGCAGGCGGTCAGGGCTTTGACCCCGTGGGAGCTCGCGCGTTCGGTGACGTCTATTTCAACGACGGCACGGGCGGCTTCAACAACACACTGCGCGCCTCGGTTGACAACGTGGGCCTTGACGGATTCGCGGCCTACATCGACGACGTGACCGTCGGGAACTTCGACTTCGATTCCGACATCGACGTGTTCTTCCTGAGCAAGGGCTACAACACGATCCTGCCCTTCCGCAACGACGGGGCCGTCTTCACCTCGCTCCCGCGCATCAACTTCACCTCGTCGGCTCGCCCCATGGGCCTCGCGATGGTCAACATCGACCAAACGGTCGAAGGCGGGTTCAGTGTGTTCCGGCAGGATCTGTGCGTCTCGGTCAGCAACGGCGCCGGCGTGAACGCGCTGCAGTTCTTCCAGAGCCTTCCCGGTGACACGTTCGCCGCCCCGATCAGCGTGCCCGCCGGGGGCGCCATCGGGGCCCTGGCGATCGGCGACTTCAATCGGAACTGCTCGTTCGATTTCGTCGGCGTGCGTCCGGGCAGCGCCGGCGCCGACGCCGAGGTCTTCCATGTTGGACCCGGGCCCGCTATCGCGCCCGCGCTCACGTCTCAGCCCATGGACGTGACCCTGTGCGCGCCGGGCAGGGCCGCGTTCAGCGTCACTGTCCAGGGCGGCTTCGTTCCCTCGTATTTCTGGCAGGCTCGGATCGGGAATGCCGGTCCGTTCGTCTTCCTGAGCGACGGGTTCGTTCCCGGCCTGGGGACCGTCACCGGTGCCCGCAGCGCGACGCTGTCGATCGACGGAGTCATCGCTTCAGCGACGCTGCGGGTGTTCGGCCTCAACGGCTGTCTGGCGACGGGTTACAGCAGCCGCACCGCCGCCCTCACCTTCGGCGGCCCCACCTGCTGCCGGGCCGACTTCAACGCCGACGGCGTGCTCGACCCCGACGACCTCGCCGACTTCATCGCCTGCTACTTCTCCCAGCCCTGCGCGCAGGCGGATTTCAACAACGACGGCTTCATCGACCCCGACGACCTCGCCGACTTCATCGGCGACTTCTTCGCAGGCTGCTGACCCACCGACCGATGCTGGAGCCTTGCTCATGCAGGCTCTGGCGACAGTAAAAACACTCAGGCTGGTGCTCCATGACCGGAGCGTCAGCCCTTTCGACCGGAAGCGCCATGCCCACGCCCTCCGCGCCACGCAGTCCGCTGCCCTCTCCACCCTCCACCCTCCAACCTCAGCGCCCCGACCCCGCCGGCCGAGGGTCAGAACCGCGCCGGCTGATGGGCGGCGCACCCACCTTCGCTCCACCACCCCCCCACGTCCCAACATCACCTTCGCATCGCGCTTGGCGTTGCGCTTGGCGTTTTGGGGCGGACTCTGGTGGACTCTCCTGGACCCTGGTGGACTCTCAGCCCTCTCCACCCCAAAACGAACATTGGCGGCCTCCCACGTGGGAAACCGCCAAATCTTCGAGCAATCTGCAAAGGTCGCGGTCGGATTCGAACCGACGAGTGCCTTGCGGCAAACGGATTTGCAATCCGCTTCGAATTGACCCAGGATCGGCCTTGGTGGCGGATTGCTGCGTCTGGTCCCATCGCGCTTGGGGCGCGGCTTGGCGGTTACCAGGGTGACGATCCTGGTCACGTGTAGTCCCCCCCTTGTTTCTGGACAATTCTGATCGCTGGCGGATCGAAGGAAGGTCGGACCAGATCTGACGGCGGCTCGGCTCGTGCTCTGGCGTGGGGGTTGAGCAACAGCGCGCGACGCCCCGCCGTCGCCGTCGGTGCGCCGGCAGGTGTGGCGGCGACGCGACGGCGACGGCGGATCTGGGTGAAGCTTCGGCGTGAGGGCTGGACGGTGAACCGCAAGCGTGTGTATCGACTGTACAAGCGCGAAGGACTGTGTGTGGGCAGGCACAAGCCGCGTCGGCATCGCAGCGCCGTGACGCGGCCCGAGGGCACGAAGGCGACACGGATCAACGAGAGCTGGTCGATGGACTTCATGGCCGATCAACTGTTCGACGATCGGAGGTTCCGGCTCTTGACGTTGGTGGATGACTTCACCCGTGAGAGCCCGGTGATCGAGCTCGATGGTCGCCTGGCAGGCGAACGCGTGGTCGAGGTTCTGGATCGAGTCGGACGACAAAGAGGCCTGCCGAAGAAGATCCGGGTGGACAACGGCTCAGAGTTCACGGGCAAGGTGCTCGACCAATGGGCGTACCTGAACAAGGTTCGGCTGGACTTCAGTCGGCCCGGACAGCCCACGGATAACGGGCTGATCGAAGCGTTCAACGGTCGGCTGCGTGCGGAGTGCCTGAACGAGAGCTGGTTCATGTCGATCGCCAACGCACGGCAGAAGGTCGAGGCCTGGCGTCGCCACTACATGAAGAACGTCCGCACAGCGCCCTGGGCAACCTGAGCCCCAGGGAGCTCGCTGCGTCCACGGCTCAGGGATGCCCGGCCGGATGAAGCCGACAACCTCACCCTGCGGTTGGTACTGGAACGGGGACAAGCGCACCTCGGCCGATGCGAGGCCGATGCCGCTATTGCCACCCGTGATGACCGCCACCTTATTGATGAGCCTGTTCATGATGGGCTTCCTGTCTCAGCGTGTTGTCCGACGGCGACGTACCATTAAAACTGACGATAAGGCAAGTGACATACATACCACCCCTACTGCAGCTCGACCAATGTTACCCTGCGGCGGTCTCATTCGGCTTGAACGTTCTCGCGTGGGGCTCGTGCGCGAATAGCCAGCAGATACTCATGCGGCTCTTCTGGTGTGAGCGGGCCGAGCAGGATTACCCACACCAGCAGCATGAGTCGCTCGATCTCCGCGTCGTTGCGGAAGTCCGATGGAGAGCGACTCATGACACAAAGCCAGTTTGCGTCGAGTGCTGTCGCCGCACGGGAAGGCAGCGGAATCGCCAGTACACTCGCGATGCCGCTAAGCAAGAGCCCGACGCCGTGGTCCACTCCGCCCGCGACGCGTCCGACTGAAACGCTCGCCGCGCACGTGGCAAAGATCGCGAAGAAGCCACCGCGACTGATCGGGGGCTCTAACAGTCGAGTACTGCGGCCGTCGCGATCTACCCAGTGACGCACGATGAACTCGTTGGCGGCTTGGTTGCGGGTGTCAATTAGCGCCCACTCGCAAGGGAAGCAGTCTGGATCGCAGCCCGTCCTCCCGGAACCGTCCTGAATCGCAAAGTGCAACAGTCTGCACAGCGACGATCTACAACGACTCCGATCCGAGCATGCGATCTCCGTGATAGTTGCTCCGCACTTGCTGATCGGGCGTGGTTCTCGGAGTGGCGGAGCCATAGATTGATCCTGTTGCACTGCTGGATGTTGTCAAGTGCGTCGTGCGGTCGTTTAGTAACGCAGTCGCACCGCGAGTTCTCAGGGGCTGCTCGAAGAGCAACGGTTAAGAGTGTCCCGTGCCAAATGCAAGATGGCTTGGATGGTCTGATGAACCGCGAGCCGACAGCGACGTGTGCGCACGAATGCCTCGACGGCCGGTTCATCCCGGAGCGTCAGCCTCGCCAGCATCCGATGCACCGGGGGCACTCTCTCTATCGCGGCCTGAAACAGTTCGGCACGGTCCGTGTCACACAGCCCGTGCCAGGGGCACGCACCGGCCGCTTCGCCGACCAGCTTCCCAGAGACATCAAAGCGCGGCAGCCAGGGAACCAGGGTCTCGCGTTCGCGGTCAAGTTCCCGAGTGAGTGCCGTATCTCCGATGGCATCCCACGCAGCGTCAATATCGAACACGCTCGGGGCGTCCGGCGGGACGGCGAGATGCGGCGCCGCAGCAGAAGGGCCGTCACTCTGCATGGGTGCGCAAGCGGGGGACGTAGTAAAGGGCAGGTCCATCACACGGACTACGATGTTTGACTCTCGACGAGGACATGAATGCGACCGGAGAACTCAGAAGAGTCGCACCCAAACACGCTGCGAACAGAAGCGAGCGGGTCTTGAATCTTGATCAGAGGTCATTCTGCGCAAGAGTTACACGGAAGAAAACGCGAGCCACACGCCGTACTCAAGCATTGCGAAGCGGCGCTCGTGAACCGAAAGCCCAGCTTCTCGGACACGGCCAGAAGACACCGGGGAGGACGATCCTGCCTGCTCTAGTGTCAGTCGATTCGTGCGGAGGCGATGTCAACGCGTCGATGCGAATCGCGCAACAAGCTGACCTCAGCGCCACCGTGCTATCGGTCATTGCCTCGACTCGACCATTCGCGGGCGCGACTGTCATCTTTCACACGCGAATACTCTTGCGAGATCCGATCAGCAACTGAAGTCGCCTGCGGAGAACTGCCTTTGCTCGCGTCGGCGTACACCGAGTGGGACATCATGAAGTACTTCTCGGCATCGGCCGACTGACCGTTGGCAAGGAACATCGTGGCGATAGCCATGGCGACCTGACTGGTGACGTCGGCCCCTCTGGTCCTAACCGAGGTGATGATGCGCTCGGCCTCAGTTCTGGCGGTGTCGAGCTGCTTCGCATAGAGGCACATCTCAACGATGTTGGGCTCGGACTGCTCTGCGAGCACCGGGAGTAAGCCGCTTCCTTGGTAGCCAGCTTTGATGAGTTCTCTGTACTCGCTCAACGCGGCGATCGCGTCCCCGGTCTTTCCACGCACAAAGCACAGCTGGACTCGAGCGCGGAAAGGGACTCCGCAGTCCTCCGGCAGCTCGGCGATCGCGAGAGCGAGAGTGTCGTTGAGCAGCGTCTTGCCTTCATCCACACGTCCCAACTCAATCAGCGCCTCAGCAATGTCCACCTGCATGTCGAGCAGCGTGGAGTCGCCATTGATGCCTGCTTTCTGGCGTGCGCGCATAGTCGGCACTCCTTGATCAACAACATCCTCGTACCGTCCGAGAGCCAGCAGTGAGTGCACCACCCCGCGCTGACACACGAAGACGTGATAGGGGTTGCTGGCGTGTTCTCGAACGATGGTGAGAGCCCGCTGGCGGAGCGTCAATGCCTCGTCATGCCTTCCTTGGCGAACTCGCAGCCAGCCCATCTCGTTCATGGCATAGGCGATCACCGTGGGCTCCGCCATGAGCTCGGCGAGCCGGAGCGCTTCGGCGCGGTACTTCTCGGAGCTCTCAATGTCTCCCTGCAACTCCATCACCTTGCCGAGCATGGCGTTGAACCGATTGAGATAGCGAGTTCGGTTCGGAGCCTGCGAGGCTTCAGAAGACTCGTACGCCGCAAGACCCAAAACGAGCATCCTCCGTGTTCGCTCGTAGTCTCCTGCCCAGTACAGCGGCTCACTGAAGCTCTGAACAACGCGAGCCCGAGCGATGGCGGACTTGGGGGGACTCCCGAGGAACTTGTCGGCACCCGCCTGGATCACGTCAAGCATGACTGCTTTGTGTCCCATCCGTATGGGGGTCGCTTGCAAGATCACATCGCGCATGAACTGGGAGTATTCCTCAGAAGCGGCTTGGGCAATCTGAGCCGCGTCACGCTCGCTCGAAGCAACGCGGAGGGCCTCGTGCGCCTTGGATCTCCCGTCGAGCGCGAAGATCAAGCCGCCGACGAGACCCGCGATCGCGATCAGTCCGGCGGAAACGGGGATCTTGTTGCGCAATGCGAACTTGCGAACTAGGTAGGCCAGCGACGGCGAAGACGCGTGGACCGCCTCGCCGCGACGATACCTGCCAAGGTCCTCGGCGTAGTCTCGGATCGTCTGATATCTTCGGGCCGGATCCTTCTCACACGCTTTGAGAATCACGTTCTCCAGGTCGCGGTCGATCGGGCCCGCTGTTGCCTTTGAAGCCGTCCGCCTGCGTTCACGGGGGCGTGGCGTCGGCTCTTCGCAGACGAGTGTGCGCAGCGCGTCCGATGTCTGTGGGCGATAGCGTGAGGCTTCGAAGGGCAGCACGCCGGCGACGAGCTCGTAGAGGACCACGCCGAGCGAGTACACATCGGAGCGCACGTCCGCGTCGCGCCGCTTCGGATCAACCTGCTCCGGGCTCATGTACTCGGGCGTGCCGAACATCTGGCCCGCCTTGGTCACGCGCGGAGAGTCCGGCTGATCGTCCCGGCGTATCGCCCGTGCGATGCTAAAGTCGATGACCTTTGGCACGGGCTTGCCATCTTCGGTGGCGACCAAGATGTTTGATGGCTTCAGATCCCGGTGGATGAGTCCTCGTGCGTGGGCGTACTCGACGCCCTGGCAGGCTTGGATGACCAGATCGACACATTGCGACGCTGACAAGGCATGCTGCGCGGCATAGCCGGTAAGCGACGGACCGTCAACCAACTCCATGGCGATGTAGGGAGCACCGTGCGGGCCTTCTCCGGCGTCAAGAATCCG
>CAZSZO010000089.1:0-12496 GCA_964611125.1 uncultured Phycisphaeraceae bacterium
GACCTTGACGAAGCCAAGGCAGTCGCCGCTGGGGTCGATCAGGGCTCGCATCGCGCCGGTGACATGCACGCGCGAGCCGTCCTTGCGCTGGCGCCAGCCGCGGCACTCCACGCGCCCGGCCGACCGGGCCTCGGCCAGGGCCGCCTCGGGTTCGCCGGCGGCGATGGCCTCAGGCAGATGAATGCAGCGAATGTGGCGGCCGATCACTTCAGCCTGGGTGTATCCGAGCAGCCGCTCGGCCCCGGGGCTCCACGACGTGATGGCGCCATCAGCCCCGAGGGTGATCATCGCAAAGTCGGTCGCCTGGTCCACAAGCTGCTGGTTCAGGCTCCGCTCCGAGCGGAGCTGCTCCGTGCGCAGGCTCAGCTCCAGGTGGGCCGAGACGAATCCGGCCAGCGTCCGCAGGCTGTCCAGCTGCTGGCGGGAGATCTCCCGACTGGTGGTGTCGATCACGCACAGCGAGCCCAGGGGAAGCCCGCCGGCGAGCAGCGGAACGCCCGCGTAGAAGCGGATGCCGGGCTTGCCCGTCACCAGCCCGTTATCGACGAAGCGCCCATCGCGGGTGGCGTCGGGCACCACCAAGGGCTGGTCGCCGAGGATCGTGTAGGCGCAGAATGCCTGTTCGCGAGGCGTTTCCCGACAGTCCAGGCCAGTGCTGGCCTCGAACCACTGGCGATCGGTGTCGACAAGGCTGATCGCGGCGATGGGCGTCCGGCACAGTTCCGCGGCCATCCGCACGACGGCGTCATGCAACGGATTGGTTGGCGCGTCAACCACGCCGGTCTGGCGCACGGCCGAGAGCCGCTCGGATTCCCGGGGATGGAGGGGTGCACGCATGTGGGAGGCTGAGGTGGGGTAGAGGGTCGGGGTGAGCAATCCAGCTGAGGCTGTATCGAGGGGTTTCCCGCGCCGGTTAAGCGAAGAGTGGTTAACTCCCCCTGTCGCGTTGCGAGCACCGGCGCGGCAAGATGGGCCGGGCGCCCCCTCTGAGGTGGGGGGCTACCGCGGATGCAGCAGCCGGGCCATCGCGGCGGCGGCGAGAGCCCCAAGCATCGGCGCGGTCAGGTAGATCCAGAGCGCCGCGACATGCCCGGAGACCAGGCCTGGCCCGAGCGAGCGGGCAGGGTTCATGGAGGCGCCGCAGATCGGCCCGGCGAAGAGCGCCTCCAGCGCCACCACGCCGCCGATGATCAGCCCGGCAGGCCCGTTCTGGGCCGCCTTCTGGGCCGCGGAGGGGCTGGTGCACGCCAGGATCACGAACATGAGCACAAAGGTCAGCAGCGTTTCGAGCACGAAGGAACGCCATTCAGGACCGACGGGGAGGGTCGAGCCAAGCGTGGGGTGCTCTGGGAACATGAGCCTGAGCAGGGCGGCCGCCGCGACCGCCCCCAGGCACTGGGAGAGCACGTATCCGGGCAGGTCCGCAGCCGGGAAGCGTCCGCTGGCCCATAACCCGACGGAGACAGCCGGGTTGATGTGCGAGCCGGAGATCTCGCCGAACGCCGCGATCATGGCGACGACGACCAGCCCGAAGGTGATGGCGACGCCCAGGTGGGTGATGGCCCCGTCGGAAACCTGGTTGATGACAATCGCGCCGGCCCCGGCGAAGACCAGGAAGAAGGTCCCCATGAACTCAGCGAGGCAGCGTTTCACTGGCGGGTTCCACCATCGGCGACGGGTTTCAGCGAGCCTGGGAGGGTAAGGACGAAAGCGCGGATCTCGTCGCGAACCCGCCGGTAGTGGGGGAGCGCCTCCTCGTCGGAGCGCGCGCCTTTGGCGAGCCGAGGGGGGTCGTCGAATCCCATATGCACGATGCGGGCCCCGGGGATGACAGGGCAGGATTCGTGGGCGGAGTCGCAAACGGTGACCACGAAGTCAAAGACCACGCCCAGGTCTTCAGGCCGTTTGGAGGTGTGCCCGGAGATATCAACGCCGGCCTCGGCCATGGCGCGCACGGCGAGCGGGTTCAGGCCGTGCGGGTGAGTGCCCGCGGAATAGGCGCGGAGCTGGTCGCTCTTGAGCGCCAAGGCCCAGCCCTCGGCCATCTGGCTGCGGCAGGAGTTGCCAGTGCAGAGGAAGAGCACACGCGGCAGGTCAGCAGGCATCGCAGCAGCCTCCAGTCTCGGGTGAAAGACCATCATCACGGCAAGCGTCGAAGGCGTCGGCCAGCGACCGCAGGCGGGCGGCGACCTCCGCCAGCGGCACCCGGTAGCGGACGCTCTGCCCCGCCCGCTGGGCCTCGAGCACGCCGCTGCGGGCGAGGGTCGCCAGGTGGCGGGAGACCACGGACAAATCGACTGAGCAGCACTGGGCGACCTCGCCGACAGAGCAAGGGCGGGCGCACTTGGCCAGACAGGCGAGCAGCTTCAGTCGGGTGGGATCGCCCAGCGCGCGGAAGAACTGCGGGTCGAGCTGGTGGTCCAGCGGGCGGCGGAGGGTCGCGGCGTGCTTGGGCGTGCGTGCGGGGCGGGGGCGAGAGGGGCGTTGGGGCTGAATGTGTGCTTGCACCATTGTGCAACTATACACGCCCGGGCCGGCCGGCGGCTACGAAGGCGAGGGCGAAAGCCCGGGTTTGGGGGTTTGGCGGTTTGGTGGGCTGGGTGGTGGATTGAGTGGTTTGGGGGTCTTTCCGGTTCGTCCGGCAGGTGGGCGCGCTGCGCCTACGCTGGGTCTATGAAGCCCCAAGGGGCCATCGAGCCGCAGTTTGACGAGCCCGGGTTCATCGCGGCGCTGCGTCGCGGTGATGACGCCGCGTATGAGCGGCTTGTTCGGGAGGTGTCGGGTCGGCTGCTGGCGGTGGCGCGGCGGATGCTCCGAAACGAGGACGAGGCGATGGACGCGGTTCAGGAGGCGTTCCTGTCGGCGTTCCGGGCCCTCGGGCAGTTTGATGAGCAGTCGAAGCTGTCGACCTGGCTGCACCGGATCACGGTGAACGCGTGCCTGATGCGGCTGCGGTCGAAGTCGCGCCGGCCGGAGCGGGCGATCGAGGACCTGCTCCCCACCTTCGACTCCACGGGCCATCAGTCCGAATCTTCAGCGCGGTGGAAACTCGCCGGGACTGCGGGCATCGAAGCCGGTGAGACTCGCGCGCTTGTGCAGCGTGCGATCGATGAGTTGCCTGACGCTTACCGGACTGTCGTCATGCTGCGGGATGTGGAAGGCCTTTCGACAGAGGAGGCCGCGCAGGTGCTGCAGGTGACGCCCAACACGGTCAAGATCCGACTTCACCGGGCGCGACTGGCCCTCCGCCAGGCGCTGGATCCGCACCTTCGAGGGGACGCCGAATCATGATGTCCTGCCGAGAGCTCATCATGGATTTTCTGATGGAGTACCTCGACGGGGAACTGCCCCCGGCGCTCGCGGCCGACTTCGAGAAGCACCTGTGCGTCTGCCCATCGTGCGCTGAGTACCTCCAGTCGTACCGCAAGACAATCGAGCTGGGCCGGTCGCTGGGTGATCAGGCCGCGCCGCCGCCTGAGGGGCTGGTCAAGGCGATCATGAAGCTTCGGCCTGACGCGGTCTGAAGCGGCCTTCCACGGTCTGACGCGGGGCCTATGCCGACAGGCGAGTGTCGGGACCGCTATCTTGGCGGCTATGGCGCGACTTCACGAGTTTGAAGGCAAGGCGATCCTCTCCCAGCACGGCCTCGCTGTCCCGCGCGGCGGGGCCGCGCCGTCGCCAGCCGAGGCGGAGGAGATCGCGCGCCGGCTGGGCGGGCCGGTGGTGGTGAAAATCCAGGCTTGGACCACCGGGCGCGCGGCCATGGGTGGCGTGGCCTTCGCCCAGAGCCCGGCGGAGGCGGGCGAGCACGCCCGGCGGATGCTGGCGATGACCGTCGGGCAGTTTCCGGTGAGCCATGTGCTGGTGGAGGAGAAGCTGGCGATTGCGCGCGAGCTGTTCGTGTCGTTCTCGATTGACGACCGCGAGCGGGCGCCGGTGATGCTGGCGGCGCTGGGCGGCGGCTCGGGGATCGAGGAGCGATCGGGCGCGGTCACGCGAATCGGCTGCAGCATCGACGGCGTGGATGAGCAGGCCCTGGCGGCGTTCCTGGGCGGCGCGGGGCTCGGCGGCGCAGGGGCGGCGGTGGGCGAGGCGATCCGCACCGTCTTCGCGGTAGCGCGGGCGTGCGAGGCCCGCTCGGTGGAGATCAATCCGCTGGTGGTGACGGCATCGGGCGCCGTGGTGGCGGCCGACTGCCGCATGACGATCGATGACTACGCGGTCTTCCGGCATCCGGAACTGGGGATCGACATCGCCCGCGAGCTCGACCACCCGCCGACGGCCCTGGAGCGGATCGCGTATCAGGTCGAGCAGGAGGATCATCGCGGGACGTTCTTCTTTGCGCAGATGCACACGATTGCGGGCCAGGCGGGCCAGGCGGGCGGGGCGGCCGGGGTGGCCGGTTCGGGGCCCGGGGGCGCGAGCCGGGGGCTGATCGGCTTCCACGGGGCGGGCGGCGGCGGCTCGATGATGTCGATGGATGCGATCACCGCGGAGGGCTTTACGATCGCCAATTTCTGCGACACCAGCGGAAACCCATCTCCGGCGAAGGTCTATCGCGCGGCGCGGATCATCCTGCAGCAGCCGGGGCTGGTGGGGTACTTCGGCTCGGGCTCGGGGGTGGCCAACCAGGAGCAGTTCTGGAGCGCGTACGGGCTGGCCAAGGCGTTCTGGGAGCTGGAGCTGGACATTCCGGCGGTGATCCGGCTGGGCGGGAACACGGAGGACCGCGCGGTGGAGATCCTCGAGGGCGCGTGCCGGGCTGCGGGGCTCAAAGCTCGGGTGGAGGGGTGCCGCAAGAACGATGCGCCGGCGAAGATCGCGGCGCGGTTCGCAGCGCTGGTGCAGGAGCATCTGGCGGCTCGGGGTGCTGAGGGGGCGTGTCGGTCGCCGCGGCGGCCGGCTTTCGTGGGCGCGGCGGGGGCGATGAAGCTGGCGGTGAAGGGCGGGTGCGTGTGGATCGACCTCGCGGCGTGGCGGGCGGGGGCCGGGGGGGCCAGCGTGGGCGGTGCGATCGCGGCCCGCTCGGGGGGGCTGCTGCGCGACGTGGCGGGCGCCCCGGAGCTGACGGTGAGCCCGGAGGAGTTCTTTGGCAAGGACAGCGAGATGATCGCCTGCGAGGTGGAGTGCCGGCGCGACGGGATCGACGGGCTGTTTGTGGAGCTGCCGATTCCGGGGCTGTGACGGGCGGTGCGTGGGCCGGGCCCAGGTCGCAGTGGCGTTCGTCAGGCGAGCGGGCCGGAGTCGGTCAGGGCCTTGAGGCGGCGGAGCTCGTCGAACGCCTGCATGGGCGAGAGCGACTCGAGCTTGACCTCGCGCAGGGCGTCCACGGCGGGGTGCGGGACATACTCCTTGAACAGCGAGAGCTGCGGGTCGTCACGCCGCGGGGGCTCGGCGGGGCGCTGGCGACCGGCGCCCTCGTGCTCGACTGAGAGCGAGGCGAGCACCTCGCGGGCCCGGGCGATGGTGGCCCCGGGGATGCCGGCGAGCTTGGCGACGTGCAAGCCGTAGGAGCGGTCGGTGCGGCCGGGCAGGATGCGGTGGAGGAAGACGATCTGGTCGCCCCACTCGCGGACGCTGACGTGCAGGTTGCACACGCGCCCGGGGAGGAGCTCTTCGAGCTGGGTAAGTTCGTGGTAATGGGTGGCGAAGAGGGTCCTCGGGCCGCGGGCGGCGGGGGAGCCAGATTGGGGGGCGGGGCTCTTTACGCGGGCGCGGGTGGGTGGGGTGGAGGTGGGGGTGGGGGCGGCAGCGAGGGTCTCGGCGATGGCCCAGGCGAGTGAGAGGCCGTCGAGTGTGCTGGTGCCGCGGCCGATTTCGTCGAGCACGACCAGCGACCGCGGCGTGGCATGGTGAAGGATGCTGGCGGTCTCGGTCATCTCGACCATGAACGTGGACTGACCGGCGTGGAGGGCGTCATCGGCGCCGACGCGCGTGAAGATGCGGTCGGTGAGGCCGATGAGCGCGGCCTCGGCGGGGACGAACGACCCGGCGTGGGCGAGCAGCACGAGGAGGGCCGTCTGGCGGATGAAGGTGCTCTTGCCGGCCATGTTGGGGCCGGTGATGAGGGCGAGCGTGGCGGCTGGGCCGGCGTCGGCGTCTGCGGGGGGCTGGGGGGAGGGTGCGCCTGCGGGGGCGGGCGAATCACCCAGAGTCGTGTCGTTGGGGACGAAGTTGCCGGCCAGGACCTCGTCGAGCACGGGGTGGCGGCCCTGTTTGACGCGGAGCACCGGGGTGTCGACCACCTCGGGGCGGACCCACCGCCGGGCGACGGCCTTGTCGGCGAAGGCGGCGAGCACATCGAGCTCCGCGACGGTTTCGGCGAACGCGGCGAGGGCGGGGAGGACCTTGGCGGCCCGGGCGCAAAGCTCGGCGAAGATCTGCTGCTCGCGCTGCACCGCCCGGGCGGTGGCGGTGGTGACCTTGTCTTCAAAGTCCTTGAGCTCGGGGGTGATGTAGCGTTCGGCGCTCGTGAGCGTCTGGCGGCGTGCGAACGACGCCGGGGCGCGGGCGGCCTGGCCCTTGGGCAGTTCGATGAAGTAGCCGAACACCTTGTTGTACCCGACCTTCAGGCTTGCGAGCTGGTGCTCATCGATCAGGCGCTTCTGATAGGCGGCCAGCCACGACCCGGCGTCGGTCTGCAGCGTGCGGGCCTCATCGAGCGCGGCATCGAAACCGGGGCGGACCAGGCCGCCCTCGCGCAGGTGGGCGGGCGGGGTGTCGACACAGGCGTCGGCGATGGCCCGGGCGAGCGGGTCAACCAGCCCGCGCACGCCGCCCAGGCGGCCCCGATAGGGGGCGAAGGCGGCCAGCTCGGCGAGGGCTGCTTCGAGGGCGGCGCAGCGGCCGAGTGAGGCGCCGAGGGCGACCAGATCGCGGGGCGTCGCCCGGCCGAGGGCGATGCGGCCGGCGATGCGGGGGACATCCTGCACGCCGGCGAGGGCGGCGCCGACCTCACCGGCGAAGCGGCGGTCTTCGGCCAGGCTGCCGACGGCGGCGTGCCGGCGGCGGATCTCGTCGAGGCGGCTGGATGGCCGGCAGAGCCAGTCGCGAAGCAGGCGTTTGCCCATGGCGGTGCGGCAGGCGCCCTTGCCGGCGTTTCCGGCGGCGTTGAAGACGCCGAGGAGCGAGCCGTCGCTGGCGCCGGAACCGGCGGCGCCGGCCATCGACCAGGTGGCGCGGATGGTGCGGTCGACCTCCAGCGAGCGGAGCGTGCTGGCCTCCAGAAGCAGGCGGTCGCCGGTTTGCTCACGCCGGGGGGGCTGGAGGTGGGCGAGCGGGCGGCGCGGCGGTCCGGAACCTGGGGATCTCGCTGCGCCGGGCGCCGCGTCCGCTTCGGCCCCGGGCGACTGGGTCGCCTGGAGGTAGCGCACCAGGGCGCCGGCGGGGGCGAGGACGGCCTCGCCATCCTGAAAGCCGAATCCCGCCAGCGTGGCGACGCCAAAGAGCTCGCGCAGCGCCCCGGTCGCCTCGGCGAGGCGAAAGTGCCACTGCGGGCGGGGCGTGCCGGCGAGGTTCAGGCCACGCAGGAGTGACTCGATGCGCGGCGGGGTTTTGCCGTCGCCGGTTTCGGGAAAGAGCAATTCGCTGACGCCCCGGCGGGCCAACTCGTCGACCACCTCGGCGGGCCCGCAGCGGAGAACGGTAAACGCGCCGGTGGAGAGTTCGATGATGGCGACGGCGGCGGAGGCGACGGGCTCGGGGGGAGGCTCGCCGTCCAGGGTTGGCGCCGATGGCGATGGAGCGGGGGGAGGACTGGGTATTGGGCTGGGGGCGGGCGGGCCATCCCCCGGTGGGAAGCACACGGCGGCGATGTGGTTGGCCCGGTCGTCTTCGAGCAGGGTCTCGTCAACCAGCGTGCCGGGGGTCAGCACGCGGGTGACCGCCCGCTCGATGAGGCCCTTGGCCTCGGCGGCGTCCTGCACCTGCTCGCACACGGCGACGCGGAAGCCAGCGGCGAGGAACTTGCGCAGGTAGTTTTCGAGCTGGTGGTAGGGCACCCCGGCCATGGGGATGCCGGCGGTGCGCTGCGTGAGCGTCAGGCCGATGGCCTTGCTGGCGCGCACGGCGTCGTCGTCGAACATCTCGTAGAAGTCGCCGATTCGGAAGAGCAGGAGGCACTCGGGGTGCCGCTCCTTAAACCGGGCGTACTGCCGCATCGCCGGGGTGTCGCGCGGGTCGGAGGTGGAGCTGCTGGAGGCCATCTGGGTGGGGTGGGGGAGCGGGGAGCGGCGGGCGGCGAGCGGGGGGGCGGCGAGCCGGGAGCGGACGGGCGCCTGCGGGACGTTCTATGCTGCGGAGGATAGATCACCCGTAAGCGCCCCTACGCCATGAGTACGCCCCCTCGATCGACACCGACCGGCCGAGCCCGCTCCTCGCGATCTGCGGGGCCGCGGCTGTCGCATGTCGGGGCTGACGGCGAGGCCCGAATGGTGGACGTGGGACCCAAGGAGATCACCGAGCGGCTGGCCGTCGCGGAGGCGCTGGTGCGGGTTTCGCGAGCGCTGGCGCGGGCCATCGAGCGCAACACGCTGGCCAAGGGAGACCTTCTGGCGGTGGCGCGGCTGGCGGGGATCCAGGCGGCGAAGCGCACGAGCGAGCTGATTCCGCTGTGTCACCCGCTGGGGCTTGATCATGTCGAGGTGCGGTGCGTGCTGCGGGCGGGGAAGGGCGGCGGCGGCCCGGTGGTGGTGATCCGGGCCGAGGCGCGGTGTCACGCCCGCACCGGCGTCGAGATGGAGGCCCTGACCGCCGCGACGGTGGCGGCCCTGACCGTCTACGACATGGGCAAGGCGGTCGACAGGGCGATGGTGATCGAGGGCGTCCGGCTGCTGGAGAAGCGGGGGGGGCGCTCGGGTCACTACCTGGCCCCGCCGACCACCGGCCCACGGGCGAGGGGCTCAGCATGACCGGAGCGGCGCCGGTGCGCGTGGCGGTGCTGACGCTGAGCGATCGCTGCTCACGGGGCGAAGCGGTGGACACTTCAGGCCCCACGTTGTGCGCCATCGTGCGCGATGCGCTGGGGTGGGTTGTGGCGGCCACCGCCATTCTGCCTGATGATCGGGACCAGATCTCAGCGCGGCTGCGGGCCTGGTCGGCTTTCGACGGACCGGAGCGGCTCGACCTGATCCTGTGCACAGGCGGCACCGGCCTGGCGCCCCGCGACGTGACCCCCGAGGCGGCGATGGCGGTGATCGACCGACCGCACCCGGGCCTCATGGAACTGGCCCGCATGAGGTGCTACGCCAAGACGCCCAGGACCTTTCTGTCACGCGGCGTGGCGGGGGTGTGCCGCCGAACGCTGATCCTCACGCTGCCGGGTTCGCCCCGAGGCGCTCGGGAGAACCTCGAAGCGATCATGGACATCCTGCCTCATGCGATTGAGACCCTGCGGGGCGAAGTGCAGGACGACGGCCGCCCGGGCGTCGAGAGCGTGACGGGGCGGGTGATCGAGCATCGCGACTGACGATCTCGGGCGGGATGCCATTTTCACTCGAAACCCGGGCCGTGGAGCGAACCGTTTGGCCCACGGGCACGCTAAACCATGCGGCTGCGGCGCGCCGGGTTCGGCGCGCCGCGAGCCGGTCACCGACGTCGTTGACGCCCTCAGGAGCCGCCCATGCCCACGCCCACCGCCACGCCAAATGCCAGGTCCACCGCCACGTTCACCCCCGGTCCGGCCCGGTCGGATAGACCCAGGTCCCGGGCTGGTCGCGCCGCGGCAACGCTTCTTCCGCTCGCGGTGGTTGCGCTGGCCGGGATGGCGCTCCCGATGATGGCGGCCGCGCCCGCGCCCGCTCGGCCGGACCTCGCGGCGGGTTCCGCGGCTGGCCCCGCGGCGGCGGGGCAACCCGGGACGGGCGCTGCCCCGGCGGAGACTGGTGTTTTCACTGGCTCAATCGATGCCGTGACGGTCTATCGCGGGCAGGCGCTGGTGACGCGGGTGATCGACGTACCGGGCGGCCCAGGCCTGCGGGAACTGGTGGTGACAGGGCTGCCGGAGGCGATTGTGCCCTCGTCGCTTTACGGCGAGTCGGCCGATGGGGTGGAGGTGCGGTCGGTGAGTTACCGGATTCGGCCTATCGGCGAGGACACGCGCGACGGCGTGCGCGCGGCGGAGAGGGCGATCCGTGACGCCAAGGACGCCGTGGACGCCGCGTCGGCCCGCCTGGCCTTTCTGGAGTGGCAGCGCAAGTACCTCGACAAGCTCGAGGGATTCGTGGCGCCAGCGGCCCAGGTCGAGCTCAAGAGCGGCGTGCTGAACGCCGAGACGCTGGCGAAACTGACGGAGCTGGTCACGACGCAGCGGCGGTCGCAATCCGACGAAGGACACCGGCTGGCCCTCGAGATCCGCGGCCTGCAGGAAACGCTGCAACTGCGTGAACGCGAGCTGGCGGTGCTCTCGGCGACGACCTCGCGGACGGCCCGCGAAGCGGTGGTCTTCATCAACGCGGCTCGGGCGGGGGCCCGGCTGCGGCTGACATACCTGGTGAACGGGGCTTCGTGGTCGCCGTCGTACAACCTGCGGATCGCGTCGCCGGGGCGGGGCGCGGCGGGGGTTGCGTCGCTGGAGTATCAGGCGGCGGTGCAGCAGATGAGCGGCGAGGACTGGCCCAACGTGCAGTTGACCCTCTCGACGGCGACGCCGGCGCTGGTCGCCACGGGGCCGCTGCTGGCGCCGCTGACGGTGGCCCTCGCGGCCCCGCAGGCGGCCCTTGGGCAGCTCGCGGCGCTCAAGGACAAGAGCTACGACGAAGTCAAGCGCTCGCTCAACACGCGGCAGCGGGAGATCGAGGAGCGGCGCCAGCTTGAGGGCAACCGCATCATGGCGGGCGCCAACGTGAATGTGAACTCCCAGCTGCAGGCATTCGGCGGGGTTCCGGGCTCGGGCGGGGCGCCTGCGGACGCAGCGGCGGGCAAGCCCGGGGAGATGCTGTCGCTTGATCAGGGCCTCAATGAGGTCGCGGTGCAGAGCCAGCTTCTGGATCTCATCTCCTCTGCGAAGGTCGAGCGGCGCAAGTCGAAGGAACCGGTGACGCGCCAGGGCGATGAGGGGGTGAGCGTGAGCTACCGCGTCAGCGGGCGGACGAGCATGCCCAGCCGATCGGATCAGCAGCTCATCCAGATCGCCCAGCTCGAACTGCCCGCGGCGATCAGCAAGTCGGCGACGCCTGCGCTCACGCAGTACATCTACAACGAGGCCCGGCTCACCAATTCCAGCGAGATGGTGCTGCTCGCCGGGCCGGCGGCGAGTTACGTCGGCGGTGAGTTCGTCGGCTCGGCGGGCGCGCCCACCATCGCGGCGGGGGAGAGCTTCCGCGCGGGGTTCGGCATCGACACGTCGCTGCGGGCGTCCAAGGAGCTGGTCGAGCGGAGCGAATCGACCCAGGGCGGCAATCGCATCATCGAGTTCACCTACAAGCTGACGGTCGAGAACTTCGGCAAGGGCCCCGCCGCGGTCCGCCTGGTTGACCGCCTGCCCAGCCCGAAGGGGGGCGAGATCAAGGTCACGCTGCTCAGCGAGAGCCCCAAGCTGAGCGACGACGCGGAGTACCTCGAAGGCGACCGCAAGCGGAACCTGCTGCAGTGGGATGTCACGGCGCCGCCCGGGGCGTCGGGGCAGAAGGCCCTGAGCGTCGAGTACCGCTTCCGCATCGAGTTCGACCGGCAGATGTCGCTCACCGAGAGCCAGTGACGCGCCTCGGCGGGATTGAAGCCGAGAGGAAAGCAGGTGAGCTTCGTCGCGAAGGCGGACGGGGGCGAAAACGCGGAGCGTGCGCCCCCGCCCCCGCACGATCCGTACCATGCGCGCGATGCAGCCCTCCGAACGCCCTTCGTCGCCGTCTTCGGCCAATCCGTCAGCCCGGGTGAACGTCCTCCTGATCGGTGGCGGTGGGCGTGAGCACGCCCTGGCCTGGAAGCTCCGTCAGTCGGCGCGACTGGGCGAGTTGTACGTGACCGACGATCAGAACCCGGGCCTGGCGGGGATTGCAAAGTCCGCGGGCGTCGCCGCGGACCCCAAGAACTTCTTCCCTCTGCGGAGTTTCTGCGTCAAGGCCGGCATCGGCCTGGTGGTGGTGGGGCCCGAGGACCCGCTCGCGGCGGGGATCGCCGACGCGCTGACGGAGCCGATCATGCCCGGCTCGCCGATACCGCTGGTCTTCGGGCCCAGCAAGGCGGCCGCCCGCCTTGAGGCCGACAAGTCGTTCGCCAAGGAGATCATGCACGGGGCATCGATCCCCACGGCGGAGGCGCGGACGTTCACCGACGCCGAGGGCGCCAAGGCGTACATCGAGAGCCGGGCCGAGCCACACGTGGTGAAGGCGGCGGGCCTGGCCAGGGGCAAAGGGGTGGTGGTGCCGGCGACCAAGGCCGAGGCGCTCGAAGCGGTGGAGCGGATCATGGTCCGCAAGGAGTTTGGCGAGGCGGGGCGGACGGTGGTGATCGAAGAGAAGCTCAAGGGCCGTGAGGTGTCGGTGCTGGCGCTGGTTGACGG
>CAZSZO010000090.1:0-12401 GCA_964611125.1 uncultured Phycisphaeraceae bacterium
CCAGCTCACCTCGTAGTTGATGACGAAGTTTCGATCCGCGCCGTTGATCCGCAGGGCGCCAGCGCGGGCGGAATCTTCGACCGTTCGGGCCGCGCCGGTGCACAGCGACCGGCCCGTCGCGACCAGGGCCGAGGCCTCAGCGTCGCCCGAGGCGCTCTGGAAATCGATGCCGAAATCGTCCGCCGCGACATCGAACAGCCGCTCGGCGTGCCGGCCCCGCTTGCGAACGCCCGTTTCCACCACGAAGCCCGCCGCCTTCAGCTTCTCCAGCTGCCGATAGAGCAGGTCCGCCGGGCGATCGATCATCGCGGCGAGCTCCGCAACCGAACACGGCCCCAGGCATCGCAGAGCCTGCAGAATCTCCATCCGGGCCGGGGCCAGGATGACCCGCCACCGCGCCGGGTCCTTGATCCAGAGCACCGGTGGCCGCTGGGGCCGCTGGATGGGCTCAGCAGGCGCCGGGATGGGCGTGGCGGGTCGGGCGGGTGAGGGCATCTTGGTCAAGAGCATACCACGAATGCCCCGACCGATACCGCACGCCCTCCGAACGCAAGAAGGGTGGCATCGGGCGGTGTTTGAGGTATCCTTACCCTTGGAATTTGGCATCTGAATTCCAACTGTCCAACCTCTCCTGTACGTCAGCCGACCTCAGCCCATCTGGAGCCTCCGCATGCTTCGCATCGCTGCGACCGCCCTCGCTCTCGCCCTCCTCGCCGGGAGCGCTTCGGCCCAGTACCAGGCCACCGTGATCAGCCCGTCGGGGCTGACCGAGACGTTCATCCAAGGCGCAGGCGGAAGCCAGTACGTCGGCTTCGGAAACGGCCCGCTGACGGGGGGCAACAACACCCACGCCCTGCTGTTCAGCGGCGGCGCGGTGATCGACCTCCAGCCTCAGGGCCTGTACGCCCCCACCGGCGTGCCCTTCAGCGGTTCGTTCGCCAGTGGCGTTGGCGGCGGGCAGCAGGTCGGGTTTGTGATCGCCGGCCTGCAGGATGTCGCCGTGGTTTGGTCGGGCACGCCCGAATCGGCCGTCTTCCTGGCGACGCCGGCGATGCAGACCTCCGCCGCGCGGGCGACCGACGGCCAGCGGCAGGTGGGCTCGGCCCGGGTCGAGGACCCCTTCAACGGGCTGGTGTATCACGCATTCGCCTGGGCGGGCTCGGCCGACTCGGCCATCGACATCCATCCCGATTTCGCCTTTGAGTCGTACGCGACGGGCGTCAGCGCCGGGCGCGCGGCGGGTTTCAGCGCCTCTCCCGATGGGTTCTACAACGCCATTCTGTGGACCGAGCTCACCAATCAAGGCGGCGTGAACATCCACCCGCCGGGCTACTTTGAGTCCGTCGCGGTGGATGTGCGGGGCTCCACCATCATCGGCTACGGCTACCCCGATGGCGAACCCAACCACGCGTTGCTCTGGACCGACAACGGCGCCACGGTCACCGACATCCACCCGGCGGGCTACTTCAGCTCGTTCCTGCTCGCGCTCGACTCGAGCATCCAGGTCGGCCTCGCCAGCACGCCCCGCGACGACGACGGCAACAACACCGAGCACGCCATGGTCTGGCGCGGGACCGCCGCCAGCGCCATCGACCTGCACCCCTTCCTCGCGGCGGTGGCCCCGGGCTTCCCGAACTCGCGCGCCCTGGGCATCGATGCGGATGGGAACATCTACGGCTACGCCGTGGGCGGGACCACCGGCCCGTACGTCGGCGTGAAATGGTCGCCGGTGACCAGCACATGCGCCGCGGACTTTAACGGCGACGGCAACCTCGACCCCGACGACCTCTCGGATTACATCGCCTGCTACTTCTCGATCCCGGCCTGCGACCGGGCCGACCGCAACGGCGACAGCAACATCGACCCCGACGACCTGTCGGATTACATCGCCCAGTACTTCGGCGGGTGCCCGTAAGCCCGGAGGCGGGATCATCTTCAGCCATCGCGGCCGTGCCACTGAGTTCGTCGGCGAGCCGACGAACTCAGTGGCACGAGTGGCGCGTGGCGAGCGCCCGGGGCTCCTTTCTGCTGCGCGGGCGAGATCAGCCTGCCCAGAACCCCTGCAAAGCCCATCATCAGACCCCCAGCCGAGCGAATCAGCAAGATTCCTAGGGGCGGAACGGCCAACGCGAAGTAAGCTCTTCCGGGTCGCGGTGCGCGCCGGGCGGGGGGGTCAGTTCGGTCGGTCCTTCCGTACCCGGCACGGCACGACGCGCCATCTCCACTCGCCCCCCCATCCCCCTTTCCCATTCGCCCCCAGGACGCCGACGCCCATGCTGAAGACAGCCCTCGGTCAATCCGCCCCCGCGTCGCCAACGCACCAGCGCCTCGGCCGCGTTGGCTCGGTCATCGCCGGGTTCGTGGCGGCGGCGGCCCTGGCCGCCCCCGCACCCACGGCGATAGCTGAACCGACGTTCACCGTGGTCATCGACGACCCCGACGGCCTGTTCGGCACGCACGGGCCCGACCTGCAGTCCGCCGCGCTGGCCGCAGCCCAGCTCTGGGGGCGCGAGCTCGACAGCAACGCCACCATCGAGATCCTCGTCCATCCCGACGCGGGCGTCGAGCGCGGCTACGGCCGCAGCTATGTCTCGGCCTTCCGCGAGGCGGTGGGCGGGCTGTTCATTGTCGATCAGGGCATGGGCTTCGAGATCCGCACCGGCGTCGACCCCAACGGCGCCGCGCCCGATGTCGAGATCGCCTTCAACCCCGGGTACGTGGACGCCCAGTTCTGGTACGACCCCGACCCTTCGACGCGCTCGGCGCCGGTTCCGAACAACCGGCTCGACGCCATCTCGGTCATGCTCCACGAGCTGGGTCACGCGCTGGTCTACAACGGCTTCGTCAATGACTTCGACGGCAGCTACCCCGATCCGTTCCGCTCCACGTTCGACCGCCTGACCGAGTTCGACGGCGAGAACTTCTCCTTTGTCGGCCAGCAGTGCGTGGCCGTCTACGGCGGGCCAGTGCCGCTGACCCACGGCCTCACCGACCACTGGGGCAACTTCGCCCCCGGCCCGGGCTCGGAGCTGATCAACGAGCTCATGAACGGTCTGGTGTTTCAGTTCGGCCGGCGGTACGCCATCTCCGACCTCGACCGCGCGGCGATCGTCGACTGCGGCCTACCGCTCCGGGCCAGCTGCCCCGTCGACGTCAACGGCGACGGAGTCGTCGATCCTGACGACCTGTCCGACTACATCGCCTGCTTCTTCAGCACGCCCCCCTGCGACCAAGCCGACTTCAGCGGCGATGGCTTCACCGACCCCGACGATCTGAGCGACTACATCTCGGCGTTCTTCGGCGGCGGGTGCTGACGGCAGGGCCGGCGATCCGCCGGAAAGGCAACTTCCAGCGATCCCGCCGTTCGTTTTCCGTTCACGCGAATACGCACCTCCCTGCCGGTTTGCGAACTCCGAGTAAACTCGCAATTTCCTCGCCCTCCCCCTCGTTCCGCTCGCTCCTGAACCCCGGACGCACCTGTCGTCCGCCCGCCTGCGCCCCCTGCAGGCCCAGTTAAGGAGCCTCCCATGTTGGCCATTTCGTTCCGTCCCGCCATCGCCCTCGCCGCGGCCGCCGGATTCGCCCTGGTCGCCGCGGATGTCCAAGCCCAGCCGACCAACGTACGGGCCTGGTACGCCAAGGGCCAGGTCTTCGTCGTCTGGCGCAACGCCTCCGCCCCCGCGTCGCCGACCTCGACCGTCGAGATCTACACCTCCGCGGCGCCGCGAACCACAACCATCGGCATGACCCGCGTCGGCAAGCTCTTTGAGCCCGAGTACACCGGCGCGCGCCTGACAGCGCTGCTTCCCGCCGCCCGGCTGCTGGTGCCCACGCCCGGAGGGGGGACCTATCGCCTCGCCGCCGACGAGGGCGTTTTCGCCTACACACCTCGGACCTCAAGCTCGCTCTTCTTCGGCGTGGTGAACACCGGGTCGTTCCAGGTGGGCCCCGACAACAGCGCCACCACCCTCTTCACCTACGACCCCGTCAACGATCCCGTGCGCCCGCACGCCCAGTTCTCCGGCGCCACCCCCGCCGGCAACCCCTACTCGGCCTATGTCCTCTGGGCCGAAGGCAGCAACAGCTACGACAGCGCTCGCCCCGACGTTCCCGTCCTCGCCGACGCCGACAAGAACGGCGTCCCCCACGTCTTCACCATCACCCTTCCGCGGAATCCCCTCCCCGCCGCGCCGCTCTCATGCCTGCTGGCCATCCACGGCGGCGGCGGCGAGTACGAGCTCTTCCGCCCCGGCGTCGCCGCCCGGGCCGACCTCTCTCTCGAGCTCACCGATGGCATCGTCGTTACCCCTGACGACTCCATCTATGCAAATGTTGAAGGCGCCCTCGAACGCTCCAACACCTCGTGGTTCGGCTACGCGACCCAATTCGATCCCTTCACGAGCTCTGCCCGCTCCGGACCCCCCGACGGATCTGTGGTGGTCAACTTCACCCAGCGCCGCGTCCACTACCTCATCGACTGGCTCGTCAGACCCAACCCCCTCTTCCCCCAGACCATCGACCCGCAACGAATCGCCATGATCGGCCACAGCGGCGGCGGACGCGGCACCTCCCACCTCACCCGCCTCCACCCCGAACGCTTCGCCGCCGCCGTCTGCTACACCCCCGCCAGCGACCTCTCCATCGACGCCGCCGGGCGCGAAAACCACCTCCGCGGCACCTGGGAGGCCAACCTCCCCACCAACATCATCGGCCCCTCGGGCCAGCCGCTGGGCGTCACCGACGTCTTCACGATGACCACCCGCCTCTCCGCCTCGGAGCGAGACATCCCCCTCACCCGCGTCTTCTACGGCAAACGCGACGAGGAGGACGCCGCCGCCTGGAGCCCCGCCCAGCGGGCCGTCTTCGACTCCCTCAACAACTCGCAGATGGGCTACATGCTCTTCTGGGACGAGCGCGAGCACGGCGTCGAGAAGTGGCGCCAGGAGACCAACGACGCCATGGACGGGCACGCCGGCCCCTGGCCGGACATCGGTCAGTGGGTTGCGCCGGTGCGTACGCGCCGCGCGTCGGGCCAGTACCTCGTCAGCACCTATCGCGCCGGCGAGTCGTACCCAGGCTTCTTCAACCCCGACCAGGACCCCGCGCTGCCCGGCCGCCAGCTCGACCCCGGCCCCGGCGACCCCAACCTGGGCGACCCCTGGGGCACGTGGTGCGGTTACTTCGACTGGGACACCGCCACGATCGTCGACCAGCCCGCTGACTGGGCGTGCACGATCTTCGCCGCGGGACTCGCCCCGGCCAGCATCGATAACGCCCCGGTGACGGAGTTCACCGCCGACCTCGCGCCGCGCAAGACACGTCGCTTTATCCCCGCCGCGGGGGCGACCGTGTACTGGCGCGCACTGCGTCTGCCCTCCGGCGACCTGGCGCAAAGCGGCCGGACCGTCGCCGGCATCGGCGGCGTAGTCAAGGTCCAGGGCCTGACGATTCCCCGCGAAGACATCGGCCGGGTGCGCGTCTTCCTGTCCCTCACCCCGCCCTGTCCCGCTGATTTCAACGGCGACGGCCGCCTGGATCCCGACGACCTCAGCGACTACATCGCCTGCTACTTCTCGCTCCCGCCCTGCACAGGCGCCGACTTCAACGGCGACGGCTTCGTCGATCCTGACGACCTCTCCGACTACATCGCCCTCTACTTCGGCGTCGGCTGCCCGTAAGCTGCCCACGCACAGACGCGGACGCGCAGACGATCAAGCAGACGATCAAGCAGACGATCGGGCGGACGAAAAAGCGGACCAACAAGTGGGTGATCAGGAGACCCGCGCTACGACGCCCCCTCCACCACGTCCTGGAGGGCCGCACGGGTCTCCTCCCACGCGCGTCGCACATGCTCCGGACCGGTGAATGTCGCGCCGATCGCCAGGCGCAGGGTCCACCGCCCGTCCAGCACCGTGTGCGTCAGGAACATCCGCCCCGCGCCGTTCACCCGCTCCAACAGCCGCCGGGCGAGCTCATCCTCGCCCCTGGGGCGGAAGCACACCAGCCCCCACCCCGGCGGGGCGACCAGCTCAAACCGCTCGTCGCCCCGCACCAGCGAGGCGAACAGCTCCGCCATCTCGTCGTGTCCCCGCACATGCGCCCGCAGCCCCTCCAGCCCGTAGCTCCGCACCACCAGCCACAGTTTCAACGCCCGGAAACGCCGCCCCAGCGGCACCTGCCAGTCGCGGTAGTCGATCACCGCCCCCGCTTCACTCGCGGCGTTCCGCAGATACTCCGGCGTGATTGACAGCGCTTCGATCAGAGCCCGCCGGTCAGCCGTCCAGAACAGGTCGCAGTCGAAGTTCGTCAGGAGCGCCTTGTGCGGGTTGAAGCACAGCGAGTCGACAAGGTCGAGCGCCCGCCCCGATGCACCCTTGAGGATCCAGCGGTGCTCCGGGCACACGCACGCGGCGCCCGCATACGCCCCATCAACGTGCAGCCAAACGCCCTGGCGCGCGCACACCGCGCCGATGGCGTCGAGATCGTCAACGGCCATGCAACTCGTCGTGCCCGCCGTCGCCGCGACATAGAAGGGCGCCCGCCCCGCGGCGCGATCGGCCATGATCGCCTCCTCGAGCAGATCCGCCCGCATGCGGAACCGCTCGTCAACCCCGATCAGCCGCACCCCGCCCGAACCTGCCGCACCCCCGGCGCCCTCAGAACGAAGCCCAATCGCCCCTTCATGGGCCGCCGCGCCCGACACCAGGCCGGCGATCATCGCCGCCTTCACCACCGATGAATGGGCCTGGGCGGAGGTGTAGGCGATATGCCGTTCAGCCGCGCCGCGGGCCCGGGCCCGCTGGCGCGCCGCGAGCAACGAGACCAGCGTCGCGTCGCTCGCCGAGCCCTGGATGACGCCCCCTCCGAGCGGGCTGGTCGAGAGGAACCGCTCAGGCAGATCCACCGCCCGGGCCATCCAATCGAGCATGCGCGTCTCGATCTCGGTGCAGGCTGGCGAGGTCGCCCACAGCATGCCCTGCACCCCCAGCCCCGCCGAGAGCAGCTCACCCAGCACCGACGGGCCCGAGATGTTGGCGGGGAAGTAGCCGAAGAAACCGGGCGACTGCCAGTGCGTCAGCCCCGGCAGCACGACGCTCCGCAGGTCCGCCGCGATCGCCTCCCACGCTTCGGGCGCCTCAGGCGGCGACTCGGGCAGCAGGGCCGCCGTTTCGCCCGGCTTGCGGGCCGACAGCACCGGCCAGGGCGGCGCGGGGCTCTTCAGGTCGTCCCAGTAGTCGCACAGAAACTCCACGACTTCGTGGGCCCGCTGGCGAAACTCGTCCCGCGACCAGTGCTTGACAGTCATGCCCTCATGATTGGCCTGATCGGCCCCTCAGGATCCTTCAGAAGCACCCGCTGAAGTACGCCGAGATGAAGTCTGACAGGTCGTCAGGGTCCACCCGCCCGTCCTGGTTGAAATCCGCCCGCGGGCAGGGCGGGTCGCTGAACGTGCAGGCGACCTGCGTGGCGATGTCGTCAGGGTCGAGCACGCCGTCGCCCGTGGTGTCCGGGTTGGGGCGGATCACCAGGGTGACCTCGGGCATCAGCGTCACCACCCCGCCCGCGGGGTCGGCAACATCGATGCGGAAGCGGTCAGTCCCGATGCTCGGGATGGGCCCCAGCCGTACGCTGATCGACCCGTCGCCCTCGAGCACGGGCAGGCCAACCACCGAACTCACAGTCGACCCCGCGGCGTGCCGCACGATCACCGCCTCGGGCGCTGCGACCACCGGCGCCCCCGCGAGGTCGCGCACCACGACGCGGATGGTCGCCTGCCCCGCCCCCGCCACCCCCCCAAAACCTGCAAACACGCACGAACGGTCGAGCGACACCTCGCTGCGCACCGCGTCGACGCGCCCGGCCTGCCGCGCCTTGAACGCGTCGTATTGCTGCCGCAGCTGGATCACCGGGTCCACATCCGCGACCGTCTGGTTCGCCACGTTCGCCGAGAAGTAATACCCGCCGTTTCCGCACCCCGCCCGCGATTCAAAGACGCCCAGGCGGCTCTTGAACACCACCGCGCTGTTGATCCCCGGAGAGCTCATCACCAGATCAGCCCGCCCGTCGCCGTCAAGATCGCCCGCGGCCAGGTCCGTCGCCGCGATCGCCAGCGTCTGCTGCGAAAGCGCCAGCGTCCGCTCGCCCGTCGCCCGCACCGTCGCCAGCGCCGACCCGCCCAGCACCGCGATCGACGGGCGGCCGGTCGCATCAAAGTCGCCAGCGGCCATCTTGGTGTACGACCCCGTCGGCGACACCGACACGCTCTGGTAATCGCCGCCCGCATTGCGGAAGAGGACGACCACCCGCGAGGGGTTCAGCGTGACCGCGGCGATGTCGAGCCGTCCGTCGCCATCAAAGTCGCCCACCGCCACCGCCTGCGGCCGACCCGCCAGCGGGATGTCGGCCAGGCGGGTGAACGTGCCATCGTTCCGCCCCGCCAGCACGCCCAGCGCCGAGCGCCCTGACGTCGCCACCACCACATCCGTAGCGCCGTCGCCATCCAGATCCCCCGCGGCGAGCCCCGTGGGGAGGGCCCCCACGCCCAGGCCCCCGGCGATCGACGGCGCAAGCCCCCCCGCCCCGTCCGCACGCAGCAGCGTCACGTTGTTCCCTGACGAGTTCGCCGTCACCGCGTCGGGCCGTCCGTCGCCCGTGAAGTCGGCCACCGCGACGGCCTGCGGACCAGCCCCCACCGCGTAGCTGCTCCGCAGACCTGTGAACTGCACACCCCCGCCCGCCGCCGGCAAGCCGCGCACGAGCGTGACGTTCGAGCCCCCGGTGTTGACCACCACCAGATCGGGCAACCAATCGCCGCTGAAGTCCGCCACCGCCACGGCCCGCGGCGTTGAGCCCGCCGGCGCCGCCGGCAGGCTCGCCAGCGTCGGGAGCGACGCCCCCGCGGGCGTGCTGTTGCGGAAAAGACTGGTGGTCGATGCCCCTGACGCGGTCAAGACCACATCGGGCCGGCCGTCGCCGGTGAAGTCGGCGATCGCCACGCCCGCCGGGCCCGAGGCCGTGCGATACACGCCGTTGCACGCGTCCGCATCGCCCGCCCGCGCGATGATCATCACCCCGATGTGGGCCGACTTGCGATTCGCCCCTCCCGCCGGAGGGCACCCGCATGCATCCGCCGCGTCGGCGTTGCACGAGCACCGGCCGTCGCCCCCGGCGGCCTTGGCCGCTTCCATCGCCGCCATCGCCTTGTCGCCCAGCGAGCCCGCCGTCGCCTCGATCGCCTCCACCGCGCGATCAACCACGCACGCGCCGGTGATCACGTTCCCCTGCACCGCGTACGCCAGATCACCCACGCGCCCGGTCCGCCCGCCGGCGTAGGGGCCGTTCTGGCGGCCGCTGAACGTCGCCGAGCCGCCGCGCGTGTCGACGATGCCGTACTGGCGCGTCTGGTGCAGGGTGTCGAAGAGCTGCAGCTGCGTGATGATCTGCCCCGGCGGCGTCCCCGCCAGCAGGCCATCGCGGATCAGCGTCCGCGTCTGCCCGGTGGGCTCCACCTGCGATTGCGCCGTCGCCGCGCCCACGCCGGTCAACACAACAGGCGTCGAGGGGAGCATGTCGAAGCCTGTCAGGCACGTCGACGTGGCCAGCACCACCTCGCCGGTGCGCGTGTCGGCGAGCAGGATCGACCAAGTGGCCTGAGCGCTCCCCGCGCAGGCCAGCAGCGCCGCCGCCGCAATCATCCCGGCTGCGAGCCCCCGCATCGGGCGAGTCACCCGGGCGACCGACGAGCGGGCAGTTGAAACATGCATGGCAGGCTCCGTGCCCCGCGTCCACCACCACAGGGGCGAACGAGGGGGCGAACTAGAACCTACCACGCCCCGGAGCGCCGGGCAAACAAAGACCAGCGTCAACTTCGCCTTGCCGCCAACTCACGTCGTCGACGTCATGTCCTGCATCACATCATGGATCGCGCCGAAGGTGTCGCTGGCCCTCTCGACGATCTCCTCCCGCTCCCCCTGCGACCAAGCCTGCGCATCCAGCGCAGCCCGCCAGGCCTGCCAGTGTTCGCGCTGTCGCTCGCCATAGGGGTCGATGCTGCTCAGCCCGGCCGACCCGGTCAGACCGAGACCCTTGCCCAGCGCCTTGGCGATGAACCGCCCACCGTTGGTCGACCCCTCCAGCACATACCACACGCCCACCACGCCCGGGCCTGCCGCGCTGCCGCGGCTGATCAGCCCCAGCAACCTGCTTGTCGCCGGCAGGGCCGGGGCGTTCGCCCCGCCAAAGCCCAGAAACTCAAGATCCGCCGCGACCCGGGCCGCCTGGGCGTGATCCGGCTTCAGCATGGCGGCCAGACGCGGGTCGCGCTGGGCCGCCGCGCTCAGCCCGGCATCGACGGCTCGCCAGATGTGCAGCATCTGCCCGAGCCACGCCGCGTACTCCGCCCGGGTGACGGTCCCCGAGACCATGCGGCCCTGCAACGGATGCCGCTCGGCCCGAGCGTGCGCCTCCTTTGTGCGCTCCTTGAGCGTGTCGGCGAGACTCTGGGCGGGCATCCCCGCCGCCCTCGAAAACGGGCAGCCCGATTGGGCCGGCGCGGCGGGAACAGCAGTCTCGGCCCCAGGAACTGGCGCCGTGGAATCATGAATGGGCATGGTCGGTCGCTCCTTTTCGGGTTCAGCGGCTGGCGAACACCGCAATCGCCGCCGGCACGATCAGCCACGCCAGACCCTTGGTCAGAAAGAACATGAAGGCCAGCACGCCCAAGCCGCGACCCCATCGGGCCGCGGCGCGGGACGACGAGCTTGACGGCGACTGAGCAGGTGCGCCCTCGGCGGGCCTCGTGGACGGACTGTGCGACATGCGTGATCCTCCAAGGGGGGCCGGCTGTTGAACCGGTCCTCGGGGTGACGGCACGGGCTTGGGGGAGGCCGGAATCGATGAGCACCTGCCCATCCATCATCCGAACCGAGGCTTTCGGCCAAGCCCGAAAAAGGCCGACAGCCGTTGAGACTGCGTCTCAACGGCGGTCAGAATATCCGTGACACCACGATTCGTCCATTCTGCACATCACACTGCTGCCCGCCATCCACCGGCGATCCGCCGCTCACCCGCATCCCTCGCCGAAGTACGCCGTGATGTAGCTCGAAAGGTCGTCAGGATCGATCACACCCGAGCCATCAAAGTCGGTCCGCGGACCATTCACCGGGTTGGCCGTCTGGGCGAAGTACGCCGCGATAAAATCGGTCAAATCGTCAGGCGTCGCGACCCGGTCGCCGTCAAAGTCGACCAGGCAGCCGATCCGCAGGGCCACCACCGCCGTGGACCGATCGACAAAGGTCAGGCGGGCCAGCACGGTCTCGTTGGCGACCGAGTCGCGCAGGCCCTCAAACCCGATGGACGCCACCGTCCGAACGTCGCCAGCGGCAATCTCGATTGCCTCGCCCGTCCGCACCAGCGGGACCAGCCCGGTGCTCCGCCCCGCCGAGGCTGCGTACAGCACGCCCGCGTTGGCCACCGTCACCGACGGCCCGCGCAGTCGGCTCACGAACGCCACCAACCCCGAGTCGGACACAACCGGGTCGCCCAGCAAGTCAAATTGCACGCCGGCGGGCAACCTTGGCGCCTGAGCGCCGCGCCGAGCGACCAGGCGGGCCGGCTCATCGCCACCGGCCACCACAATGCCCGTCGCCGAGCCCACCCCGGCCCCGACGGCTACGCCCGGCCCGGTCAACTGAGTCCTGAACGCCACCAAGCCGGAGGCATTCACGCTCAGCGGCGTCGCCATTTCGCCCAGCAGCACCGCCGGCCCGATGGTCATGCCCTCGCGCGCCACCACCGTCGCCACGGGCCCGCCTGAGGCTGCCTCGACCGCGAGAATGGCCAGATCGTTCTGGTTAGTGACGCCCCCTCCGCTAAGTCGGCCGAGCACGATCCCTTGCCCGCTCGCGGTGATCGCGGGGTCGGCGGCCAGATCCCGCAGCGTGACGCCCGCCGGCAGCCCCGCCGTGGCCTGTCCCGCCACGATCAGGGCTGTCAGGCTGGCCGCGCCGCCCGCCTGCACCCGGCCCAGATAGAGCGCCGAGTTGGTCTCGCTCGTCAGACCCGCCCCCGCAACCGAAGCCCGGAACACCGCATCGCCCGAAGCGTTCACCGCCGGGCTATCGAGGTACGAGATCACGGCCCCGGCCGCCGGTGCAAAGCCAGGGGCGGGTTGGCCGCCGGCCGCCAGCAGGGTCACCGTCACCGTGGGCCCCCCGGCGGGCTGCCGAGCCTGCCAAACGCCGCCGCCATTGGATGACGTGCCGAAGAGCCCGCCCGTCAGCCGGTTGGCCACAAACGCCCCAAACTCACCGGCGACCGCGATCGACGAGAATCGCGCAAAATCAGCGCTCGGGTTGAGCCCCGGCGCCGGAACGCCCTCGCGGGCCAGGCCCATGGCTCCG
>CAZSZO010000091.1:0-11865 GCA_964611125.1 uncultured Phycisphaeraceae bacterium
GCGCCCTCCGCCCCCCCCCCCCCCCCCCCCCCCGCGCCGTTCACCCCGCCCCTTCATCGTCTCGTTCACGCAGATGCCGGCGGCGGAGCCGCCCGGCCCAGAGCCAGGAAGGCGCCCGATGCCACAGCGGATCAAGGCCTCGCTGCTGCTTGTCTCAGGCGTGTTCGCGGGCGTCGCGTCATTCTCGCTCGCCTCGCGGGCGTCAGCACAGCCGCCAGACAATGCGGCGACGCCCACGGGCGACGGGGCGGCCCGAGCCGCGGCCTTCGAGGCGCCAGCCATCGAGAAACGCCCGCTGCTGGGAAGCGCGATCCCCGCCGGCGCCTACCCAGCTCCCGGCGCCCCACCTGCGCCGGGCCGCGATCGATCCGGGGCGACCCAGGATGCCGGGCTGGTCTCCATGCTTCTGCCGCTCGTGAGCGTCCTGGGCCTGGCCGCAGGATGTGCTGTCGTGCTCCGAACCGCCTTGCGGAACTCCGGCGCCCTCGCCGCGAGCCTTGGCGCCGGCGGCAAGGCCCCAGCCGGCATTCTGGAGATCCTCGGCCGCTACCCCGTCTCCCGCGGTCAGTCCCTGGTGCTGCTACGACTGGATCGACGGGTGCTGCTGCTCGCCCAGTCGCACGGCGGGCGCGCCGGCGGCCCCGCCATGACCACCCTCGCCGAGGTCGCCGACCCCGTCGACGTCGCTTCGATCCTGGGCAAGGTCCAGGAAGCCCAGGATGGCTCGGTTACCCAGCGATTCCGCCAGTTGCTCCAGCAGGCTGAGCGTGGCGAGACCCCGGTCGATGAGCCCGAGCCCTTCCGGCGGGCCGTCGAGGGACCGGGCGGAGACCGCGCGGAATTGTGGGATGAGCAGGCCGCCGCTGAGACCCTCGCCCGCCCCTCCGGCGCCGCGCCGGCGGTGCAACCCGTCCGGCCCCGCGCCTCGGACCCCGTGCGTTCGCTTCGCGATCGCATCGAGGCCCTGAAGGCTGGCGGACCCGCCGCGGACGGCCAGGGAGCCGCCGCGTGAGCATTCACCGCCTGATCGGGTTCGTCCTCGCCGCGGTGCTCGCCCTCCTGGGGCCGGGCGCTGGGGTGCTTGCTCAGGAGACGTTCGGGCCGCCCCGCGAGGGCGTGCCTCGATCCCCCGGACTGGCGCCCGGCGTGCAGCCCGGGCTTGCCGGTCCACCGGCCGGCCTTTCGGGCAGCCCCAAGGACCTCACCACCGGCGAGATGAACCCGCTCTCGGTCCTCGCGAACGCCGGCGCCGCGCTCCCGGGCGGCGACGGCACCCAGGCCAAGGGGCTCTCCACCGCGCTCAACGTGGTGGTGGTGCTGACGGTCATCACGCTGGTCCCCTCGATCATCCTGATGTGCACGTGCTTCCTGCGCATCATCGTGGTCCTGGGCCTGCTCAAGCAGGCGCTGGGCACGCAGCAGATGCCTCCCTCGCAGGTGGTGACAGGCCTGGCCCTGGCGATGACGCTGCTGGTGATGTCGCCGGTGATCGAACGCATCAACCGCGAGGCCGTCGCCCCCTATCGCGCCGGGCAGATCACCAGCTACGACGACCTCTGGAAGCGGGCCCGCCAGCCGCTGCGGGATTTCATGTTCGACCAGATCGACGCCGCCGGCAACCACACCAGCCTGCTGATGATCCTCAACTACCGCGGCGTCGACACCAGCCGCCCGGAACGCCTCACCCGCGAATCAGTCGACATGGTCTGCCTCGTCCCTGCGTTCGTGCTCAGCGAGCTCAAGGTCGCCTTCCTGATGGGCTTCAAGGTTTACCTGCCCTTCCTGGTCATCGACATGGTCATCAGCAGCCTGCTGATCTCCATGAGCATGATGATGCTGCCCCCGGTCCTCATCAGCCTCCCCTTCAAGCTGCTGCTGTTCGTGATGGTCGATGGGTGGCAGCTGGTGGTGGGGGGGCTCATGAGCAGCTTTGTCCACGGCCCGCCCGGCGGGGCCCCCGGCGGAAGCGGCGGCGTCGACCCGGGAGGGGCGGGCGCGTCCGCGGTGTCCATGGTGTGGCCGGCGGTGGAGCCGGTCGTGCGCGCAGTCTGGGGATAGCGGAGCAAGCGCGGAGCGCCCATGCACTATGACGAGCACATTCTTGACCTGGTCCGGGTGACGCTCATGGTCGTCCTCCGCATCGCCGGACCGATCCTCGCCGCCGGCGTGGTCGTCGGCGTCGTCATCAGCCTGGTGCAGGCGATCACCCAGATCCAGGATCAGGCCCTGGCCTTTGTGCCCAAGATCATCGTGATGCTCCTGGTCACCATCCTGCTGATCTCCTGGATCGCCGGCCAGCTCGCCGCGTTCGCCATCGAGATGTTCAGCCTTGCTTGACCTCGCCCATGCTCGACCTGTTCATCCATATCGCCCCGTTCATGCTGGCCATGACCCGCCTGAGCGGCATCTTTCTGCTCGCGCCGATCTTCGCGAGCACGACCATCCCGTCCCAGGCCCGGGCCCTGCTGGTGGTCGCCCTCTCCGCCGCGATCTACCCCATGATCCCGCCCGAGCAGGTCCGCCCGCTTACGCTCGACATCTTCACCCTCGCGTGGGCCCTCGGCGGTGAGATGCTCATCGGCTTCTGCATCGGCCTGCTGATGATGATGCCGCTCGCCGCGGTGCAGCTCTCAGGCATGCTCATGGGCAATCAGATGGGCTTCGGTCTCGCCCAGGTCTACAACCCCGCCCTTGAGAGCGACACCGATCTGCTCGGCGATCTGCTGAGCTACATCGCTCTGGGCGTCTTCCTGGTCATCGGCGGGCTGGAGGCGACGTTTCTTGCAGTGGCCTCATCGTTCAAGCTCGCGCCGCTGGGGAGCATCGCCGCCGGGGCCGCCCCGGTCGAATTGATCGCGGGAGTCCTGGGCTCGGGCTTCGAGATGGCCCTGCGCGTCAGCCTGCCGGTGATGGCGATCATCCTGATGGAGACGATCGCCAACGCCTTCATCGCCAAAACCTTGCCGCAGATGAACATCGCCAGCATCGGCTTCGCGATCAAGATCGTGCTCGGGCTGGGCGTCATCGTCGTCTCGCTCCGCGCGATGCAGTCGGTGATGGGCGAGCATGTCAGCGTCGTGGGACGCATGGTTCTGGACTGGGCCGCATCGGGCGTCCCGCGTCCCGTTCACTAGGGAAACCGCATGGCCGAGGAATTGGGGGAAAAAACCGAGGCGCCATCAGGGCGCAAGCTGAGCGAGGCCCGCAACCGCGGGAACATCCCCCGCAGCCTGGACCTCAGCGGCGCTGTCGATCTCGTCGGCGCCGTGGTGCTCACCATGTTCTTCGGGGAGGACCTGGTCTCACACCTCGGCTCCATGCTCCGCGAGTCGCTCGCCGGCACGGCCCCCGGCGGCGACCTCGACGGCGACGTCAGGGAGCTCATTGCCTGGTCCGGCGCCCGCGCCGCCCGCGCCGCGGCGCCGATCCTCGCCGCCATGACCCTGGTCGCCTACGCCGCCCAGTTCATGCAGGTCGGCTGGCTGGTCACGCTTGAACCGATCCAGCCCAAGCTCGACAGGCTCAACCCGATCGCCGGCCTGGGGCGGATTTTCGGCCGCCGCAACGTCGTCAAGACCCTGGTGAGCGTCGTCAAACTGACGCTCATCGCCGTGGTGGTGGTGCTCGCTGTCCGCAAGCGGCTGAGGGAGCTCGCCTTCCTTCCCTCGCTCGATCTGCTCCCCGCGTTCCGGCTGATGGGCGACATGATCATCGAGATGGCCGCGTGGATGCTCCTGCTGATGCTGGTCATCGGCGTGGCGGACTACGCCTATCAGCTCTGGCAGCACCACCAGGACCTCAAGATGACCAAGCAGGAGGTCAAGGACGAACGACGCAACGCCGAGGGTGATCTCGACACCAAGGGCCGCCGCATCAAGATGGCCCGCCAGATGCTCCTCCAGCAGGCCCGCTCCGCCGTGCCCCAGGCGAACGTGGTCGTCACCAATCCAACCCACTTCGCCGTCGCCCTCCGCTACGACCCCGAGACCATGGCCGCCCCGCGCGTCGTCGCCAAGGGCGGTGACTACATGGCCTTTCGCATCCGCGAGATCGCCGCCGCGCACGGCGTGCCCATCGTCGAGAAGCCCCCCCTCGCCCGCGCCCTGTACGCCAACGTCCAGGTCGGGCAGGAGGTCCGCCCCGAGTTCTATGAGGCCGTCGCCGAGGTCCTCGCCTATGTCTACCGCCTGAACCAGCACGCCGCCGCGTGAGTCCCGACCCCGAGGTCTGATCGCTCCCCGAGCCCGCCATGGCCAAAGCCAAGATCCAGCCCAAGCCCGCATCCCCGCCCGCGTGGCTGAATCTCTCGGCGCTCACGCGGAAGTACCGCGGGCTGATCGTCCCCATGGCCTTCATCGCCATGCTGGCGGTGCTGGTGGTGCCGCTGCCGCCGGTCGTGCTCGACGTCCTGATCTGCGTCAACATCAGCCTCTCGGTCGTCGTGCTCATGACGACCCTCTACATGAAGGAGCCCCTGGAGTTCTCCGTCTTCCCGTCGCTGCTGCTGGCGACGACGCTCTTCCGCCTGGTCCTCAACGTCGCCTCCACGCGCCTGGTCCTCTCGGCCAACGCCAACTCACCCGAGGAGGCGCTGCACGTCGCCGGCGAGGTGATCATGGTCTTCGGCACGTTCGTCGCCGGCCAGTCGCTCTTCGTCGGGGCCATCATCTTCATCATCTTGGTGGTGGTCCAGTTCGTCGTCATCACCAAGGGCGCCACCCGCATCAGCGAGGTGGCCGCCCGCTTCACCCTCGACGCCATGCCCGGCAAGCAGCTGGCCATCGACGCCGACCTCAACGCCGGCATCATCAACGAGGCCGAGGCCCGCCGCCGACGCGAGCGCATCTCCCAGGAGGCCGACTTCTTCGGCGCCATGGACGGCGCCAGCAAGTTCGTCCGCGGCGACGCCGTCGCCGGCATCATCATCACCATCGTCAACGTCGTAGGCGGCATCGCCATCGGTCTGGTCGATCGCGGCTGGCCCCTCGCCCAGACCGCGGCCACGTTCACCAAGCTCACCATCGGCGACGGCCTCACCAGCCAGATCCCCGCCTTCATCATCGCCATCGCCTCCGCCCTCATCGTCACCCGCTCAGGCTCCAAGGAGGACCTGGGTCAGGAGTTCACCGCACAGCTCGTCAGCCAGCCCGTGGGCCTTTACGTCACCTCCGGCTTCCTCACGCTGATGGCCTTCACCGGCCTGCCCATTGTCCCGCTGCTGATCACGGCCGGGCTGATCGCCGGCGTGGCCTGGACGCTCCGCAGCGACGTGCAGGCGGCCGCGAAGAAGACACAGGCCGACGCCGCGTCGAGCGCCGCCAAGCCCCCCCCGCAGGAGCCCGAGCAGCTCCTCAAGCTCGACACCGTCGAGCTCGAGGTCGGCTACGGCCTGGTCGGCCTGGTCGACGAGCGCCAGGGCGGCGACCTGCTCAACCGCATCTCCGCCATCCGCCGCCAGCTGGTCGTTGAGATGGGCATCATCATGCCGCCGGTCCGCATCCGCGACAACCTCCAGCTGCAGGCCAACGAATACCGCTTCAAGATCAAGGGCGCCATCGTCGCGCGCGGGGCCACCTACCCCGGAAAGCTCATGGCCATCGACTCGGGCGTCGCCTCCGGCGCCATCGACGGACTCCCCGCCAAGGAGCCCGCCTTCGGCCTCGACGCCCGCTGGATCGAGCCCACCCAGAAGACCAAGGCCGAGACCCTCAACTACACCGTGGTCGACGCCTCCAGCGTGCTCGCCACGCACCTCACCGAGGTCATCCGCTCCTGCGCCGCCGATCTGCTCACCCGCCAGGAGGTCACCGAGCTCGTCGCTCAGCTCAAGACCAAGGCGCCCAAGCTCATCGAAGAGGTCATCCCCGCCATCGTCAAGACCGGCGATCTCCATCGCGTGCTGCAGAACCTCCTGCGCGAGCGCGTCCCCATCCGCGACATGGAGACCATCATCGAGACCCTCGCCGACTGGTCGAGCAAGACCAAGGACCTCGATGTCCTCACCGAGTACGTCCGCAACGCCCTCCGCCGCACCATCTGCCAGCAGTACGCCGCGCCACCCTCACCCACTGACGGCCCCCAGGCCCGCCCCAAGATCGTCTGCGTCACGCTCGATCCCGCCCTCGAAGACCTCATCAACTCCTATATCGATCGCGGTTCCGCCGGCACCAGCCTCACCATGCCGGGGCACGTCGCCGGGCCCGTCGCCCAGCAGATCCTCCAGGGTGTGCAGCGGGTGACCTCCGCGGGGTATCAACCGGTCGTCCTCGCCTCACCGCAGGTCCGGGCCGTCGTCCGCCAGCTCATCGAGCCCCACTCCCCGGGGGCCGCCGTGCTGGGCTACAACGAGGTCGCCACCGGCGTCGATGTGGAGTCGCTCGGGCTGGTCGGCCTTCCCGGCCAGGACGCGCAACAATCGCCCGCCGCCGCGGCTTAAGCGCAGAAAATTCGTTGCAACCGGCCTCGCGAGGCCGATACTGCTCAAACGGGCGGGACGCCCGATTTGAGAGGCGCCACGGATGGCCACCACCACGCTGAAAACCTACCGCGCGCCCACCATCGGCGAGGCCTTGACCCAGGTCAAGAAAGACCTTGGCAAGGACGCGGTCATCCTCCACACCCGCTCCTACAAGGTTGGCTCGATCCTCGGCTTCTTCGGCAAGCCCGTGGTCGAGATCACCGCGTCGGTCGGCGTCAACGTCGTCAACCCCCTTGACCTCCGCCGCGCAGCCCGCCGGCCCGAGCCCGCTGGCGCCAAGTCCCGCGCCGAAGCGGCCGCCCCCGCCCCGCCTGCGCCCCCGGACCTCTCACCAGGCACGCCGGCCACCGGATCCGCCTCTCCCCGCTCGGTCTCCGCCCGCCCCGTCTCGCCGCGCCCCGTCTCGCCGCGCGCGGTGCAGCGGGCCTACGGCGCAGAGCCCGTCGCGGTCTTTCAGTCCGCCTCCCCCGGTCCCTTCGCCCCGGGCGCGAACCCCGCCGCCGCGGCGGCCGCTCATCCGGGCGCTGGCTCTTCAGTTCACCGCGACCCCCGCGAAGCGCGAGAGATGGGCATCGCCCGCGCCGCCATCGAGCAGGCCAACCTCGCCGGCTCCTCAGGCATGACCCTCGACCTCCATGAAGAGCTCTCCGCCATCAAGTGCATGGTCGCCCAGGTCCTGCAGTCCTCCGCCCGCGCCGGCGGCGCCCCGGGCGCCGCGTCGCCCGCCCCCGCCATGCCCGGGGCCCTCCTGAAGTTCTACCTCCGCCTGATCCAGAACGATGTCTCCCGCGAGATCGCCGATGAGCTCGCCGCCAGCCTGCGCGACGAGCTGACCCCCGGCGAGCTCGCCGACGAAGAGATCGTCCGCCAATCCACCCTCCGCCACCTGGCGACCCTCATCCCCACCGACGCCCAGGTCGCCGCCCCGCAGCGCCGCCCCGGCGACGGCCCCCTCACCATCGCCCTCGTCGGCCCGACCGGCGTCGGCAAGACGACCACCGTCGCCAAGCTCGCCGCCGCGTACCGCCTCCGCCACGGGAAGAAAGTCGCCCTCGTCACCTCCGACACCTACCGCATCGCCGCGGTCGACCAGCTCCGCACCTACGCCAACATCATCGGCGTCCCCTTGCACGTCGCCCACTCGCCCGAGCAGATGGCCGAGGCCGTCGCCCAGTGCAGCGACTGCGACGTGGTCCTCATCGACACCGCCGGCCGCTCGCCCGGCGATACCGGCCGCCTCGAAGAGCTCCGCGACTTCCTCGCCGCCGCAAGCCCCCAGCAGGTGCACCTGGTCCTGGCGAGCGTCGCCAGCGAGGGGGCCCTCATGCGCACGGCTGAACAGTTCGCGATCGTCAGCCCATCTCGCATCATCTTCACCAAGCTCGACGAGGCCGCCAGCTTCGGCGTCCTCGTCAACGTCGCTCATCGCCTCAAGACCCGCCTCAGCTTCGTCACCACCGGTCAGGAGGTCCCCGACGACATCGAGCCCGGCCGGGCCGATCGCCTCGCCCGGCTCATCCTCGACGGGAGCGTCGCGGCGTGACCCAGGCCGCGCCAGACATCTCGACCGCCAGTCGGACCCCGCGCGATCCCCGGCGCGAACCCGATCAGGCCGCGCGCCTGCGGATGCTGGTCCAGTCGCTGGCGGCCGACCCCGCGCCCGCCCGGCCGCTCGCGGCCGTTCCGGCCCCCGCCGCCGCCTCCCGCTTCGCCCCCAGCGCCACCCCCAGCCCCACCCCTAACCCCACTCTGGCCCCATCTCCGGCCCCGGCCCCCCCCCTGGCCCCGTCGTCCAGCTCTCCGCCCGTCCGCCGCGCCCGCTGGCTGGTGGTCGCTTCCGGCAAGGGCGGTGTCGGCAAGACCAACATCGCCGTGAATCTCAGCATCGCTCTCACCCGCCTCGGCCACCGCGTGACGTTGCTCGACGCCGACATGGGCGTCGCCAACGCTGACGTCGTCTGCGGCCTCACCCCATCGGCCCGCCTCGATAGCGTCATCGACGGCGGACGCGCCACCCTCGCCAGCATCGCTGTCACCGCCCCCGGCGGCTTCCGCCTCGTTCCCGGAACCGTCGGCCTCGCCCGCATGGCCTCGCTCGATGAAGCCCAGCGCGATCGCCTCGTGGACTCGATCGCCACCCTCGAGGCCGACAGCGATGTCCTGGTCGTCGACGCCAGCCCCGGCATCGGGCCCCTGGTCGCACGGCTCATCGCCGCGGCCGACCTCAGCCTGATCGTCACCACCCCCGAGCCCACCTCGATCACCGACGCCTACGCCCTCATCAAGTGCGCCCGTCTCGGGGAGTGCGCCGGCGGTGAGCCCGCCAAGCTGCAACTGGTTGTTAACAACGCCGCCGACGCCATCCAGGCTCAGGCCGCCATCACCCGCCTGCAGTCGGTCTCCCTCCGGTTCCTCAACCGTCCGCTCGAGTGCTTGGGGTGGATCGCGCAGGATCCGCACGTCTCCGCCGCGGTTCATGCGCGTCAGCCCCTGCTGTTGCGCTCCCCCCGGGCCCCCGCCGCGCGCGCCATCGAGCAACTCGCCCGCGGCCTCGCCGGGCCCCTGGGCCTCAGCGCCCATTCAGCGGCCCAGCCCCTCTCTTCCCGCCCCGTCGTAGCGATCTCTCCACAGCCCTCCCCCGGTACCGCCCGCGCGGGGTGGCTCTCCCGAGTGATCGGACGCGCCCGCGTCTAAAGGGGCCTTCTTTCCGTCAGGCTGTGCGGGCTGTGCCGATCGCAGAACCGCTCCGGCGCGTCATTTGCTCCTCAAGTCCATCGTCGCTTCGGCCGATTGCCGACACTCAACTGTCAACGGCTTGTCCTGCGCTCGGAGGATTCACGTTTGCCGACCGGCAACCATTCGAGAGTGATCGCGGCGTGCTCCGGTCTGTGCGGGTTCTGCGTCGCCATCATCGCCGGCATCGCTGTTGACAACCCCCTCGACGTCACCCTCAGCCGGGCGATCCTCGCCCTCATGGGCTGCTTCGCCCTCGGGATGCTCGTCGGCGCCGCCGCCGGGCACGCCTTCGAGTCGCGCCTCATCGAGCTTCAGAACGTCCAGCGGGAGCAGTCACCCGCCCCGGCGCTCGCTTCGTCTTCGTCGCCACCCGCCGCCCCCGCCCCCCCCGCCCGCCCAGGGGCGCCCGCCATGGCTTCGCCTGCGCCGACTGGCGCCGGTTCCAGGGCGAGTTAGTCACCGGTTGCTCACAATGCTGCTTCTGTCTTGCATGATTGAATCCGCGCCGCTAAGGTTTTGGGCAATCCAGGCCCAAGGATGGGCGCTTGGACCCACATCTCGAAGTCACCGCTTCAGCCGGTGACCAGGTCCGTAAGTGGTCAAGGAGCCGACCATGACTCAAGTTCGCACCGTTGCGCAATCGCGCCGTTCCAGCCGCAAAGCACCGGACGTCAAGGAGAGGCCGGCGAGCTACGCCGAACTCGCCGCGATGCCCCCCGCAGAGGTCTGGGAGGAGTACGGCAAGACCCACTCCCAGACCATCCGCAATTTCCTGTGGGAGAAGCACCTCCACATCGTCCGGTACATCGCGGAGCGCACCTACGCCCGCCTGCCTGACGAGGTCGACCTCGGCGATCTCATCTCCGCCGGCCAGTTCGGCCTGATGGACGCCATCGACGGCTTCGACCCCTCCCGCGGCGTCAAGTTCGAGACATTCTGCGCCGCCCGCATCAAGGGCGCGATCCTCGACGAGCTCCGCGCCATGGACTGGGTCCCCCGCCTCGTGCGCCACCGCAGCTCCAAGGTCGACCAGGCCCGCAACGCCTTCCACATGGCCTATGGCCGCATGCCGACCCAGGATGAGATCTCCGCCTGGCTCGGCGTCGAGGGTGAGGAGTTCGACAAGATCGACCGCGACTCCAAGGCCGTCTCGACCGTCAGCCTCAACCGCAAGTGCTTCCAGTCCGACGGCAACAAAGACGTCACCGAGATCGACGTCATCAAGGACGACACCCAGCGCAACCCCCTGGGTGAGACCCAGCGCCGCGACATCAAGGAGCTCATCACCAAGGGCCTCTCGCGGGCCGAGCGCCTGATTGTCGTCCTCTACTACTACGAAGAGATGACCATGAAGGAGATCGGGGCCACCCTCGACCTCTCCGAAAGCCGCGTCAGCCAGATGCACAGCTCGATCCTCGCCCGGCTCAAGGCCCAGATGCAGCACCGCGAAGAAGAGCTCGAGCCCGTCCGCGATCCGGGCTGATTCGCTCGCTCACTTCCCCTTCGGCTCCTGACACCATCCAGAGGGCCCGCGGTCTTCCGCGGGCCCTTCTTCTTTTGGTTCAGGCTCGGACAGCGTCATTCCGCCCCGGTCGCCACCGACTCCTCCAGCGGGCCGATGAACACCAGGAAGTCCGCCCGGCCGCGCTCCTCTTCGCTCGCTGTCGGGCCCCATCCCGGCATGCAGCTGATCGTCACCACCCGAGTTTCCGGCCGCAGGGCTCGCACCGCCGCCACCGTGCCCCCCTCATGGGCCACGTGAAACTCGCCCACGATCAGCACCACCGGTCGCCCCTTCCCCGGCCCGTCGCCGATCATCCGCGCCACCGACTCGCCCATCGTCCAGTCCCACAGCGATTGCGACCGGTACAGATCCGCTGCGTCGCGCCGCAGCCGTGCTTCGCCCTCGCCATCCACAGCTTCCACTGACGACCGCGCCCCCTCGCCATCCACGCCCTTCGCCGCCCTCGCGGCACGCTCCGCCCGCATCGTCCTCATCAGCTTCACGAATCTTTCAAAGTTCGGCCCTTCGGCCCCGACCTCGGGGATCCGGAACAGCCGCCGCTGCTCCTCACTCAAGGCCCGCAGCGCTTCGAAGCCCTTGGTTCGCGCCAGCTGGTTGTACCGGCGCGGGCTGTTGGCGGCGCTCACCGGCCGCTTCATCACCCGGCACGCTTGCACGATCGCTCGATGCCCCGCGGGGTAGTTTCCCTCGGTCCGCCCGGTCGCCTTGCGGAACTGGTCCTCCGTCGTCACCCCGCTCAGAAAGTCATCCAGATGCGACTGCTCATCCCGCTCCACAAACTCAAGGGCCGCCGCGGCGCCCTTCGCCCGCGCCAGCAGATCCGCGAAATAGGCCCCCATGAAGGCCTGTCCTACGTCCTGCCCATGATGCTCGCCGATCAGCACCGCGTCCGCTTGGGCGCCCGCCTGCACCAGGTCCTCCCAATTCGCCGGCGAACCGTCCGACCGCCTGATCGTCAGCTCGCGCGGGTGCAGTTGGGCCCGCAGACTCTGCGCATCGGGCGCCTTGGCGGCGCCGCCCTTCGCGCAGCCCGACCCGGCCACGCCCGCACCCAACCCCAATCCGCACGCGCCCGCAAGCCACAGCAGCCGCCCCGCCCCGCGGCGCACCCAGCCGGAACTCGCCC
>CAZSZO010000092.1:0-11404 GCA_964611125.1 uncultured Phycisphaeraceae bacterium
GGGATTACGGCATCGCCTGCTCTTCGGGCACGGCGGGTCTGCACATGGCGGTGCTGGCCCTGGGCATCGGCCCGGGCGATGAGGTCATCACGACGCCCTTCAGCTTCGTCGCCTCGGCCAACCCGATCCTGTACGCGGGTGCGACGCCGGTCTTCGTCGACATCTGCCCCAAGACGCTCAACATGGACCCTGAGCTTCTGGAGAAGGCGATCACCCGCCGGACCAAGGCGATCATGGCGGTTGAGACGTTCGGCAACCCGGCCCACTTCGACGCGTACGCCCAGATCGCCGCCAAGCATGAGATCCCCATGATCGAGGATTGCTGCGAGGCGCTCGGATGCTCGATGAAGGGGCGGCCCGGGGGCTCGTTTGGCCGCATCGGCGTCTTCGGCTTCTATCCCAACAAGCAGATCACCACCGGCGAAGGGGGCATGATCGTCACCGACGACAAGCGCCTGGCCGACCTGTGCCGCTCGCTCCGCAGCCAGGGGCGGCCGGTGCCGGCGACCCCGGGAACTCAGGCGTCATCAGCCGGCGTCGCGGTGGGTATGGGCGGGACCGGCGTCGCCCAGCACGGGCGAACGACAGAGGGCCCGGGCGTGGGGTCGTGGCTGTTTCATGAGCGCCTGGGGTACAACTACCGCCTCAGCGAAGTGCATGCGGCGATCGGGGTGGCCCAGATGCGCCGGCTCGACCAGATCATCGAGAAGCGACAGGCTGTGGCCCGGATGTACATCCAACGCCTGATGGCCAACCCCGACATCATCCTGCCCACACTGCTGCCGGACTCGGTCATGTCGTGGTTCGTGTTTGTGGTGCGGCTCTCGGCGACCTATACGCGCGATGAGCGCGACCGGATCATCGAGGGCATGCGCCGGCACGAGGTGGGCGCCGCGGACTACTTCCCGTGCATTCACCTACAGCCGTTCTATCGGAAGATGTTCGGGTATAAGCCGGGCGACTATCCGATTTCCGAGAGCGTGGCGGCGCGGACGATCGCCCTGCCGTTCTACAACTCGCTCACGGAGCGGGACGTGGACTATGTCTGCCAGACGCTGGAGCTCATGATCAGCCGCGAGAACATCAAGCGGAGCTGATGTTTGGGTCTTGAAAGGTCTTTCGAGGGCTGGGTGGGTTGCGCAGGCCCGTGTTTTGGCGGGCGCTTGCTTGGGAGGGTCGGGCGGCCAATGATCCCAGCCCCTCCCTGAGCGGTTTCGGAGCCTCCCATGCCATACGTCTGCGCGTTCACTGGTAAGAAGTCATCGTTCGGCAAGCAGCGCACCTGGCGCGGTCAGGCCGTGAAGAAGGGCGGCTTCGGTTTGAAGCCCACGGGCATCACCCGCCGCAAGTTCCGCCCCAATCTGCAGCAGATCACCGCGGTGGTCGACGGCGTACCGCAGCGGATCATGGCCTCGACCAAGGCGATCAAGTCGGGCCTGGTCATCAAGCCGCTGCGCCGGCGTGATGGCTACACGGCTCAGCAGAAGGCCGCCGCGGCCGCCGCCAAGTAAAGCAGACGGCCCCGAGTGATCGCGGGATCCGGTTCAGGCCCCGGCGACTGACAGTCATCAGACCGAGAGCGTCCCGCATTCCGGACACGGTGTGTGCGCGCTCAGGCCCGCCCGGTCGTAGCCGCAGGCGAGGCACCGCGCGCCCCGCCGCCGCAGCGTGCGCTGCAGGGTGGCGGGGCCGCGGATCACCGCCCACCACCCGCAACTGAAGAGCCCGATGTTCACGCCCAGTTCCGGCCACAGCGGCGTCATCGGGATGACCCGCGGCAGATCGGGCGGCCAACCGACCAGCCCTGGGCGCACGGGGCCGTCAATCATCCATCCCCCCGAGGTCGACCACTCGTGCTCGCTGATGCTCCGCCGGTCGACCGACGCGAGCTCGCAATACAGGCACCGCAGCGGCCAACCCCCGGCGACCACCTGGATGCGCTCGATGCGGAAGCGTTCCGGCCACGCCCGCCGGCCATCGGCCCAGGGAAGCAGCACAGCCCGCATCCAGCGGGGTGGGGCCGGCCCCGCCGCGGGCGCCTCGGCATCGACGAAGCTCTGGGTCGCCGACACCGCGTGGGTGATGCCCAGGCGGGTCCAGCTGTGCAGGGTGATGTCGCCCAGCGGCCGGGGCGCGGCGCCGGCGGACTCGGCCCGCGCAAAGACCCGCTCGCGGTGCTTGGTCGTGGCGCCGGTGAACGGCGCATCGGACGCCGGGCGGACGACGCACGCGGGCGCGATCGCCAGGGCGAGGGCGGTCGCGGCGCCGGCGGCCAGGCTGAGCCCCGCCCAAGGTAGACCCGGGCGCCAGCTCGGCGCGCGGCGCGTGCGGGCGTCTGGCGCGGGCGTCGGGGGCGGGAAGGGCTGATCGTCGGGTTGGGGGTTCATTTCAGTCGGCACGGTTGAGTCGGACGGTGTCAGGCGGTGTCTGGGGGAAGTAAATCGACATCCGGGTGGCCGGTGGCGGGGCCCATGCTCCCCCAACTCCCATCCCCACACAAGATGTCCTTACCATCCTGTCCCGGCGGAGCCCGATGTGCAAACTGTGCAAGAACCCACCATTCCTGATGCGCCCGAGATCACGCCCGTGCTCGAGATCCCCATCCTCCCGGAGCGGGATGGGGGCCTGGTGACGCCGTTTCTGCACCTTTCCGGATATCCGGCCGGGACGGCTGGCGGCGGGGCTGAGGGAGGGGGTGGGAGCGACGCGACGCTGTTCATCAGGCATAGCCCCATGGACGGGCGTGGGCTGCTCGCGGATCTCTCCTGGCAGGCGCCGACGATCGCGGCGGGGCTGGTGATCCCGCTGCTGGTGGTGCTCGCGATCGGGCTGCGGCGGCTGCTGACGGGGGCGGTCTGGGCCCCCGGGAGCGTGCACTGCCGGCGGTGCGGCTATCAGCAGGCCAGCCCCGTTGTCGGCGTCGCCCCGGGCAACCGGGTGATCGTGAACGACCCCGCAGCGCGCTGCTCGGAGTGCGGCGTGGCGCTCGCCAAGCGGCCGCCCCGGCTCGCGGGGCCGCGGTGGGCGCAGCGGGTGGGTCAGTCGTGGCTCGCGGCGGCTGGGCTCGCCGGTCTCGCGGCGTGCCTGCTGGTGCTCGGCGCGACGCTCGAGCGCGATGTCTTCCCGCAGCCTGATGGCCGGTCTTGGCCGTCCAAGCAGGCCGCTGGGTGGCTGCGGTCGTGGTCGGGCGCGCTGGCCTTTCGCCGGCCCGAGCCGCGGGGCTTTCCGCAGCAGGCGGTCACCCGCCACCGGCTGCCCGATGGCAAGCCGCTGGGTGAATTGTGCGAGTTCCGCGTGCTGGGGCTGACGGGGGCCGGGGTTTCGCCCGACGGCCGATGGTTCGCCGCGGTGTGTGTCGCGGACCCGGCCAGGCCTGCGGCGCTGGTGGTCGTCAGGACGGCTAATAGCGCTCAGCGGACCGTGCCGGAGGAGTCCATGGGCGGCGCGGCGCATTGGCAGGAGGTCGCCGGGTTCTCTCGCGATGGGCGGCAGGTGTATGCAACCAGGTTCGCCGGGGGGATCTCGGAGGCGGACAACGTCCTCGTGGCGGTGGATCTCGACACCGGGCGTTCGAAGGAGATCGCGCGCCTGCGATCCGCGCGATCTCCAGCCGCCAGCGTGCTGCCGCGCACCACCTTCCTGCTCGATCAGACCCGCACGACGCCCGACGGCGCGAGCCCCCGCTGGGTGGCCGTCACCCTGAAGGTTGATGACCAAGCCACCTCGGGCACGGCGGAGATCGTCACATCCGACCACCCTGGCCGCGTGATCAATGCCGGCGTGAACATCACCTGGCTGGCGCCCACGCTCTCGCGCGATGGGCGGACGCTGTTCATCGCGGGGTTCCCGGGCTCGCCGTGGGTTGAGGTGGACTTGGAAAGTGGCGTGACGGGACCGATGACTCCGGGCTCCTCTCAGGCGCTGGGCGCCTCGGATGACGGCGAGATCCAGCTGCGCTCGATCGCCGGCGGTTTGCGGGTGACCAACACGCGGACCGGCCGGTCGATCCCGCTCTGGTTCAAGGAAGGCGGGTGGTCGGCATCGTGGCCCGCGGCGGTCTCGCCCGGCCACCGATACGTCGCGTGCTTCGCCGTTCAAACTGGTGTGGGGTTGGCGGGCGGGAGCCCCGGCGTGCCAGGCGGGGGCCAAGGTGAGCCGGTTGAAGGGCGCGTCATGGTGTGGGATCTCACCGCCGGCCGTGCCGTGCTCGAAGCGGTCGACAGATCAATCGACAGGCCCGTTGACGGGCCAATCGAAAGGGCAGGCCCGGTCGATACACTCGCGCCATGACTCCCGCTGACTTCATCGCGACCTTCAAGGCCCGCAAGGCCTCCGCCATCATCCGAACATCGTCTGCCGACGCCGCGCGGCACGCCATGAACGCGGCGATCCGCGGGGGGTTCACCATCTGCGAGTTCACCCTGACCGTGCCCGGGGCGCTCGGGCTGATCAGCGAATTCCGCAAGCGGGCGGAGGGTGGGGGGGGTGGGGGTGAGGGTGGGAGCGGGGGGGGTGAGCACCTCATCATCGGCGCCGGCACAGTGCTGACGCCCGAGGATGCGCGGGCGGCGGTCTCGGCGGGGGCCCAGTTCCTGGTGGCCCCGGTGGTTGACGCCCTGGTGATCAGCGAGGCGGCGCGTCTGGGCGTCGCGATGATGCCCGGCTGCGCCACGCCAACGGAGATGCTGCAGGCCCATCGTGCGGGCGCCGGGCTCCAGAAGCTGTTCCCATCGCTTCCGGGCGCGCACGGGCCGACGTGGGTGGCCCAGACGCTCGCCCCGCTGCCGATGCTGCGGATCGTGCCCACCAGCGGGGTGACGGTGGAGAACGCCGGGGCTTTTCTCAAGGCCGGGGCGTGGGCGGTGGGGTTTGTGAACGCGCTCTTTGACCCCGCCGACATCGCGGCCGGCCGCTGGGACGCCATCATGGCCCGAGCCCGCGCGGCGATCGAGTCGGTGGCGTTCTAAGTGTGGCGCAGCGGCAGCAGGCGTCGCCGCACCTCTCGCCGGGGTCGTTGGAATGCGCTAGAACCAGCCGGTAAGGCTGGTTTGCGAGCTTAGGTCCGGCAGCTGAGCAAAATCATCTTGCACTCACCCAGTACTCAAGGTAAAGTTCCTTTGTGAACGTCCTCGCACTGACGATCCTCGCCACCACGGTTGCCGCCGCTAACCCGATCGACCCAGAGGTCGCTGCGTGGGTGAGCAGCTTGGAGGCGCTCGGCGAGAGGACCGCGCCGGTCACTCAGTTGTGCCCTGAGAACACCCGCGTCAAATGGAGGTTGTCCCGGACCTTCGTTCCCCCACCGCAGGAAGTAGCGGAGCTGCGCCAGCGGGTGACGGATCGGCCTGAGCACCCCGATCGGCGGAGGCTGGAGTCCTACGCGCTTCGGCAGAAGGGACAGGATTTCTACGACAGGTATCTGATCGTTGGGGAGCGATCAGCCTTTCGCCTTGGCACGGACGCTGGCGACCCGGCGATCAAGGGCTATTTCGACAAGACCATTCGCCCGGACCTGAGCTGGGCCATGTCTGCACAAGCATTGCAGATTGTGCCAGCAGCGGCGAAGGCGGACCAGCCGAACTTCGCAAACGCCGCGCGCTGACATGAGCGAGTTCGCGACGCTCCTCTCGGGCGGCCTCAGCGGATTTAGCCATTTGGCGCCCAGAGTCGTGGGTGCGAGTCGCGAGGGCAGCCGGTGGACTGCAAACTGGTCAGCCATGGAGGGACGGATACAGGTGAGTTCCAAGGGTGGGTGGGCCCAGGAGCCCGGCGCGCGCACTGTTGAGGAGACTCGTCTGACGGTGGAGACGCCCGGTTAGGAGCGTGCTCAAACGGTTTGGCGATCCGAAGGCTGGCGATTCGAGCCGAGCCTCAACGCGCCGATCGCGGCCGATGTCATCGAAGAGCCACTTGGGGGTGGCGAGGACCGGCGGCTTAGGTTTATCGGCGCCGAGATCGTCGATCCGAGGGTCGTGGCGCAGGCAATGGCGGTGCCCGCGATCGATTCGATAGACCCCTTCCGCGGCAGCGTGACCTTTGTCTCGATCACTGACAACACACAGACCGACCCGGTGTACTCGCGTCGTGGGCAAGATGGTCGCTTCGACAGCCAGCCACGTTCACAGACTGAACTCGGTATCACCGAATCGAGGCTGAGATTCGGTGGTTGGGTGCTGCTCGCATCCCTCATCAGCGGTTTGATACTCGCCCGTATGCGTAGCAAAAATGGAGGATGACGAATGAACGTTCGCTTTACCGTACAGACGATTTTGCTCGCTACAATCGTCGGCTCTGCCGTCGGCTCAACGTTTGCATGCTGCCCACCTTCGAAGTTGCGGTGGGTGGTCTGTGGTTTATGAACATCCGGCTCATGACAATAGCGAGCGTTACGCTCGGATTCGTGATCTTGGGAAGCGGTGTTTACATTGCTGAATGAATGACCGGCCAGCCGCCGCCATGCGGGTGCTTCGGGAGATTGGCGATTTACACCGCTTGGATCGAGGAGGGGCGATGGTACCTCGTTCGGAACGCAGTTCTCTGTCTGCCACTGATTGCGTACATCCTCAGCAAGTCGGGTATCCCGCGAGCTTCCGATACTCACGCGGCCTGACGCTGATCGAGTTGGCGATCGCGATAGCTATTGTCGTGCTGCTGGTCGTGCTGCTCTCACCATCGCTCGCGGACATGCGCCGCCTGGCCATGCGATCAAAGACGCTTTCCCTCCTCCGATCGCATGGAGCGACCTTCTCCGCCTACACGTCGGACTATGCCGACAGCTTCCCGTACTACGTCGATGCCCGGGCGACGTGTTCGGTGGTCCGCTGCCGCAGCGCGGGCGTGGCGGTCCGGGTGGCGTACTTTGAGCAGATGTGGGCCTGGCCGGTGGCCCTGGGCGACCAGTACTTCGCCGGGCAACTCGGGCCCAATGTGTTTCAGCCCGCCGAGGCGCCGTCGCTGGCGTTCACCTTCCCGGTCACGACCTTCTCCAACTTCTTCTACCCGTGCACGTTCGTCACGCGGCCCGAGTACTGGAACGCGTTCACCCGCCAGACGGCGCCCAGCCAGTGGGCCGCGACGCGTGGCGCGGACGTGCTCTTCCCGTCCAAGAAGTCGCTCCTGTTCGCCAACTACCCGTGGCTAAGCGATATCGAGGAGCGCCGATCCGCGCCCACGTGCCTTGGCGCCTTTGCTGACGGCCACGCCGCTGACGTGAGGCCCGCCGACCTTGAACCTCCGCACCCCACTGGCGACGGGCCCTACTTCGATCAGGGCGCCCACCCCAGCCCGCAGCCGCCGCTGCTGCACACCGAAGACGGCCTGCGGGGCCGGGATGTGCGGTGAGTTCGCTCGGCTCGCCCGAGGCGGCCGACCCGCGTCCCGACCACCCGGTGTATCGCGGGGCGATCAAGCACATGGTCTACATCATCAAGGAGAACCAGACTACGACTCGATCTTCGGGGACCTGGGCGTGGGCAACGGCGGCCCGTCGCTGTGAATCATGGGCGAGCGGGTGATGCCCAACCACCGCAAACTGGCCAGCGAGCTCCCGCGCTCTCATAACGCCTAGGTCAGCGGCGCCGCCGGCGGTCGGTGCCCCGGGTTCAGGCGCCGCTTCTCCAGCGCGGAGACGCTCGGTGCACCGCCTACAATGCGTTGTTCGTGTTGGGGCCGATATGGTTTCGACCGGGCAAGTGAAGGTGGATGTGGCGCGTCGTGGAGCCTGCAGGCCACGTAAAAAGTAGGCAAAAAAACAGTTGCCAACCGCAACTACGCTCTCGCGGCCTAATTAGGCTGCGACGGTCTGCCGACTGCGGCCCGACAGTTGGCGCGACCGAAAATTTCGGGCTGGCTCGCCGGCGGGTTCCCGGGGACGCGAGCGAGAACTCACTGGGATCTAGGAACGAGGTCAGCCTGGCGTGGGCGGGCCCGAACTGAACGCAAATCAACGCCTACACGCGTAGAGGCGTCCATCTGACTGCTCCGGCACGGGGGTTCGATTCCCCCCGGCTCCATTTTGAGGATTTGTCGCACCGAGTCGCACCGGTTCGCAAGTCCTTGTCTGTACTCGACTTAGGCGAATCCGCCTCTGAGTCGTTTTCGGGTCGGTGCGAGTCGTTTCGCGTGCTTTCGGCTGCTTGCTGCGTCGGAATTTGCGTCGCCTCCCGGCCTGCCGCCCGATCGAACAATTCGTCGGGAATCGCGTTGACGTAGTGTCGTCCGCTCACCGTGATGCTGTGCCCAATCCACCGGCTCACGGCGTATTGCGGGTAGTGCTGGGCCCACTCGATTTCGCAGCTCCGGCGGAGAGTCTGCCACGTGTCATCCCACGGTTCGACCTTGGCGTCGTCCATGAAGCGCCGCACCTTGCGACGCCTGCCGTCGATGCTGGAAATGGTGATCAGCCGGGTCTCGCCCTCCGGCGTCGCGTCAAAGCGGTCTTGAAGCAACTCCATCAACCTGGGCGTGATCGGCACCCAGCGGAGTTCATGGCCGGGAAACCTCTCGGTCTTTGGGGAATGGACGCGCAGCCGGGAGCGTTCCCAGTCCACGTCATCCCAGGTCAGCGGAGTCACCTCGCTGGGTGTGCGGAGCCCGGCCAGCCGAGCCAGCCCGAGGAGGAGCCGCCATTCCGTGTCGGGAGCGGCCGCGAGCACACGCTCGATTTCGTCCCGGGTGACGTATCGGTCATTCTGCGTCGCGGTCACCCCACCCTTCAGATTGGCGAAGGGCGAGCGGGCGATCAGTTCTCGCCGCACTGCCTCGGCCATGATGGTCTTGACGTTGCCGGTGTGGATCTTCGTCGCGGCCTCGGAGAGTCCCTGCTTGAGCAGCTTCTCCCGCCATGCCGCGGCGTCCTCCGGCGTGATTTCGTGCAGCGGCTTGTCGGCACCGAAATGCTTTTCAAGTTTGGACCCGGTCTGCTCCAACTTGCGGCGGCTCTCAGGCTTGAGGGAGGCACGGCTGGTCATGAAGCTCTTGAGCCAGTCGCCGAGCGTGCGGCTTTGACGCGGCTTGATCAGCCGGGCCGCGGCCAGCCGGGCGTGAAGCTGCTCGGGGATATCGGCCAGCCACGTCGCCGTCTCCCGGTCCAGCGGCTGGCGGGATTGGGCGGCGCTAAGCAGGCTCTCGATCTTGGTGCGGATTCCCTCGGCGTGCCGCTGTTGCACCGGACCGAGCCGGATGGTGTGACGCTTCCCATTGCCATCAACGAACAGGATTCGCTTGCGGCCGTTGGGATCAGTTGAAATACTCGCCATGTTCAGTCTCCTCCTCGATCGAAGAGACTGCCACGGGCGGCGGGACGATGGGAAGTAGACGTTGCCGCGGATGACGGCGATGGCGGAGTCGGGGAGACCTGGGCCGCCGCACGAGTGCGTGCGATCGTCCATGCTCGGACGGCATCGACCGGGTAGAGCACCCGGCGGCCAATACGCAGGTGTGGCAATTCACCGGCGTCGGTGAGGGACCAGACGGTTCGGGCGGAGACGTTCAAGAGCCTCGCTACGTCTTCGGCCCCAATGAGTAACGGCTCGCTGCCGTGGGGCAGAGAGGAGGCACCAGACGAAACGACGGAAACGGACCGCGTCGCAGAGCTTCGGGGCATCGGCATTCTCACTGCAAAGGACAGGGGAAAGGGACCAGTGAGCTATGCAGTTGTCGATGTCCGACTTGGGACGCACCTCTTGCCGATTATTGACGGCGGCAGTTCTCGGGTGGTGTTCTCCGACGATCGGATGAACCACCCCGTACTCCAATATACGCCGAAGCCATACGCACGGATGCAGGGGACCGCAATCTGTTGTTCTTTTTCGCACGGTCTTGAGAATTCACCGTACCGCATTGGCAACGATGAGGTGATTGTTGAGGCTATTCACGCCATATCTCGGGGCATGAAACTTGCAGACTTTCTCTTCAAAACCGGGATGAGCACCAGCCAGTTGCGGCGGGCATTGGGCTTGTCTACACGGAGTGCCATTTCCAGATACCTGCACGGCGAGCGGATTCCTCATCCCTCGGTCATGCAGCGGATCATTGAAATCACCGGCGGGCAGGTGCAACTGCGGGACTTTCTAGCCCCTGGCAACCCGGATTGCGCCACCGTCATCGTGCTCCCGAATGGGCGTCGGAGGCTGGTTTTTCCGTGGTCGAACCGGGATCACGAACTGGCCGCGGCGAACGACGCTGATGCGGCACGCCTCGCCGCGAATGACCGGCTGACCGAGCCGGTGCATAGGGCCATCGTGGTGCTGGCTAGCCGAGTCCGTCGCCTGCCAACCGGGGCATGGACACTTGACGGGCGTCCGGCGGATGCTCGGCGGCTGGTCGTCGAAGCCAATCGCGTCCTGGCCGCCCAAAACCAGCCCGCGATTTTCTATCCCGGGGTATCCCAATCGTGAAGCCTCCTCGCGCGGATTCCGCGCCACAGCCGTCGGCCTCGGATGCTCCAAACGTCTCCAAGTCCTTGACCCTTGGGGCGTCGCGCGCGCTGGTAGCACTGCCAGCCTTGCTCACCCTGAGCGAAGCGGCACGTTGGCTGCGGGTGCATCGCAACACGTTGGATCGGGAGCGTCAGGCCGGAAGGCTTGAGGCGATTCGGATCGGACGGCGGGTGTTGGTGCGAGCCGATCAGTTGCAGCGGTATCTGGAGGAGCGGACGGAGCGATGGAGCGACCATTCGAATACCAAGGCCACTGGCTTGTCCAGCGGTCGGACACCCCGGCGTGGTACATCTACTGGTGCCGACCGGGCACGCGACGGGTCCTCCGCCGCAGCACGGGCACGAGCGATCTTGAGGAGGCCAAGCGGCGGCTGATTGAGTTTGCTGACGGCCTGAAGCCGACGGCTCCACCGATTGTCAATGGCGGGCAAACAGGAAGACCATCCATGCTCTCCAATGGAAGCACGAGCCCCACCAAGAACAGCAGCCTGCCGGTGCTGGACGTCGTGGCGGCCTATGTGGAGCGACTGAAAGGGCGTCCATCGCACGAGGCGGCACGGAATGCCCTCAGAACATGGGTGGAGTTCTGCTCCGCAAATAACGTTGTCTATGTCGATGAGGTCAATTTCGCGGTTCAGGAGCGTTTCGTGGCGTGGCGGAGGCGATCACGAGCCGACGGTCGGCCGATTTCCAACGGGACAATCAACCGCGGCCTTGACGTGCTGCGGGCGGCGTTGCACGATGCGTGGCGCCGAGGTCAACTGACCGCGTTCCCCTACGTCCGGCTGGTGCCGAAGCCGCCACCGCGAGACAGGTTCCTGACTCAAGAGCAGGTCCAGCGACTGCTTGCGGCATCGACCGAGGAGCCGCACGTCTACCGCTTCATCATGCTGGGCATACACACCCTCCAGCTGACCTGCCCCCCAAAACCTGATCCACCAACTATGAGAGTCCCGACGGGCCGCG
>CAZSZO010000093.1:0-11363 GCA_964611125.1 uncultured Phycisphaeraceae bacterium
GGACCTGCGCTGGCTCTCCTGTGTGCTTGTGGGGACTCCGGGATGGGCGGGATGGTGTCGGTGAGTTCGCAGCCGATTCGCTCCGGCCGGAGCAGACGGAAGAGCTTGTCCTGGTCGCTCATGTCCGGGCAGGCGGGGTAGCCGAAGCTGTAGCGGCTGCCGCGGTACTTCTGGGTGAACAGCTCGCGGATGCGGGGCGAGTCTTCGCCGGCGATCCCGAGCTCCTGACGCATGCGCTTGTGCCAGAGCTCGGCGAGGGCCTCGGCGCACTCCACGCCCATGCCGTGGAGGTAGAGGTACTCGGTGTAGTTGTTGGCGGCGAAGAGCTTCTGGGCGGCCTCGGTCACCGCGCGGCCCATGGTGACGCAGTGCATGCCCACCACGTCGACATGCCCCGAGTCGATCGGGCGGAAGAAGTCGGAAATGCACAGGCGCTGCCGGCCCGACTGGCGTGGGAAGGTGAACCGCTCAATTTCGCGCAGGCCCTGGCGGGGGGAGACCGACGCGCCGGAACCCGGGGCCATGCCCTCAGGATCCCAGATCACCAGGTCGTTCCCGTCGGCGCTGCAGGGGAAATAGCCATAGACCACGGCGGGGCGCAGGATGCCCTCGCGCTTGCACTGCTCGCGCAGGCGGGCGAAGAGGGGATCAACCTCGTCCTCGATCTGGGCGAGGTAGGCGTCGTCCTCCATGGCGCCCTTCTTGAACTGCCACTGGCCGCGATAGAGCGCGACCTTGTTGACGAAGGGGTAGATCTGATCGAGGTCGATCTCGCTGATGACGCGCGCGCCCCAGAAGGGGGCGGCGGGGACCGGGCCGTCGACAGCGACCTCCGACCGCTGGGGCGCGTCAGCCAGGGCGACGCCGCTCCCGCCGCCGGCGGCCTTGCCGGCCTCGAACGCCTCGATCTGGCGGGCCTGCTCGGCCCGGGCCCGCCCGATGACGTCCTCGGCGTGGGTGCGCTTGCCCAGGCGGTCCTCAATCTCGGCGTTCAGCTCGGGCTCGCGCCCGCTGACGACGCAGTCCATGGTGCGGAGGCCCTCAAAGGCGTCCTTGCCGTAGTACGTCCGGCCCTTGTACACCGTGCGGAGGCGGCTCTCGCAATAGTGGCGCGTGAGAGCGGCGCCGCCCAGCAGCACGGGCACGTTCACCCCCTGGGCGTTGAGCTCGCCCAGGTTCTCCTCCATCACGTTGACGCTCTTGACCAGCAGGCCGCTCATGCCGATGGCGTCGGCCTTGTGCTCGCGCCAGGCCTTGACGATCTCGCCGATGGGCTGCTTGATCCCCAGGTTCACGACCGTGTAGCCGTTGTTGGTGAGGATGATGTCGACCAGGTTCTTGCCGATGTCATGCACATCGCCCTTGACGGTCGCAAGCACGATCTTGCCCTTGGTCTGCCCCTCGACGCGCTCCATCAGGGGCTCGAGCTGGGCCACCGCCATCTTCATCACCTCGGCGCTCTGGAGCACGAAGGGGAGCTGCATCTGGCCGCTGCCGAAGAGCTCGCCCACCACCTTCATGCCGGCGAGCAGGTGATCGTTGATGATGTCGAGCGGGCGGTACTTGGCCAGCGCCTCCTTCAGCGTGTCGGCCAGGCCCTCCTTCTCGCCGTCAACAATGTGAGCCTGCAGCCGCTCTTCGATGGTCTGCTGGGCCTTCTCCTTGCGGGCGGGGCCCGCGGCCTCGGCGTCCTTGAACAGCTCCACGAAGCGGGCCAGCGGGTCGAAGCCCTCACGCCGGCGGTCGTAGATCAGCTCCAGCGCGGCATCCCACTGCTCCTGCGGGATCTTGTTGCGCGGCAGGATCTTGCTGAAGTGCAGAATCGCGCTCGTCAGCCCGGCCTCCTGCAGCTCGTGCAGGAACGCTGAGTTGAGCACCACGCGGGCGGCTGGGCGCAGGCCGAACGAGACATTCGAAAGCCCGACCGTCGTCTGGCAGTCGGGCATCGCCTTGGAGATCCGGCGGACGCCCTCGATGGTCTCCAGGGCGCTGCGGCGGTCGCTCTCCATGCCCGTCGAGATCGGCAGCACCAGCGGGTCGAAGAGCAGGTCGGGCGCGTCCAGGCCAAGCACCTTGGTGGCGCGGTCGAAGGCCCGCTGCGCGATCGCCAGCTTGCGCTCGGCGGTGCGGGCCATCGAAGCCTCCTTGTCCTCATCGATCGAGCCGATCACCAGGCCCGCGCCGTACTTCTTCGCCAGGCCGGCGATGAGGTCGAACTTGTGCTCGCCGTCCTCGAAGTTCGCCGAGTTGATCAGGCACTTGCCCCCCGAGTGCTTCAGGCCGGCCTCGATGGTGGCCGCCTGCGTGCTGTCAAGCATCAGCGGCACGTCGACCTGCCGCACCACGCGCTTGACGATCTCGGCCATGTCGCGGGCGTTGTCGCGCCCGGCGTAGTCAACGTTCAGATCGAGCACGTGGGCCGAGTCGTGCCGCACCTGCTCACGCGCGAGCGAGACGATGCCGTCAAAGTCCTCAGCCTCCAGCAGCTGCTTGAATTTACGCGAGCCCGAGGCGTTCATCCGTTCGCCGATGATCAGGATGGAGTTGTCCTGCCGGTAGGGCGTGGGGGAGTAAAGCGACGCCACCGACGGCGCCGCGGCGAGGCCCGCGCGCAGCACCGGTGAGGTCGCGGCCCGGGCCGGCGGTGTTCGCCCGGCCACGGCCTGGGCGAGCAGGCCGATGTGGTCGGGCGTGGTGCCGCAGCAGCCGCCGACCAGGCTGACGCCGTGCTCGACGACGAAGCGCGACAGGGCCTCTGCGAAGGGCTGGGGCTTGAGGGGGTACTCGGTGCGGCCCTCGTGCAGCACCGGCAGACCCGCGTTGGGCAGGCAGCTCACCCCGCCCTTCCAGTGCTTGCCCAGGAAGGCGATGTGCTCGGCCATCTCCACCGGACCGGTGGCGCAGTTGAGGCCCAGCGAGCAGATCGGGTACTGCGCAAGCACCGTCGCGGCGGCCTCGATCGTCGAGCCGACGAGCATCGATCCGGTGGTCTCAATGGTGACCGAGACCATGATGGGCACGTCGAGCGGACCCCGGCCCCGCTCCGACAGAGCCTCCAGCACGGCGTTGATCGCGCACTTGATCTGCAGAACGTCCTGACAGGTTTCGATCAGGAAGGCGTCAGCGCCGCCGTCGAGCAGGCCGCGGGCCTGCTCGCGGTAGCTGTCGAACATCTCGTCCCACGTGGTGTTGCCCAGGGTGATCAGCTTGGTTCCGGGACCGATCGAGCCGACGACGAAGCGGGGCTTGTCAGCGGTGGTGTGAGCCCGGCACGCGGCCCGGGCGACCTCGGCGGCCATGCGGTTGAGGTCGCGGCACTGGTCGGTGAGCCCGAACTCGCCCAGCACGAGCTTGCTGGCGCCGAAGCTGTCGGTCTCGACGCAGTCGGCCCCGCGAGCCAGGAAGCTCTCGTGGATCTCCTGAACCACGTCGGGGCGGGTCTTAACGAGGATGTCGGTGCAGTTCTCGCAGCCGCAGTAGTCGTGCTCGATAGAGAGGTTGCGCTGGAAGATCGAGGTGCCCATGGCGCCGTCGAAAACGAGGGTGCGCTTGGCGATGTGCTCGAGGAAGAGGCTGGGCATGGGGGTCGGGATCCTGGAGGCGACGGGGGGAGGCTTCAGTCATTCATCCGTTTGTGCGGATGAATGGATAAAGACTAGCGGGCTGGCTCACGGGTTCCACTGTATCGGCCAGATTCCGAACGCGTGTCACGGGGGGTCGACCGGCCGCCAACCCGCCGGCGGCGCGGTACATTTGGAAAGCTGGCGTGCGCGACGGCGCTTCGGGGCTGTCTATGGGTGAAATGGCGTTCATCACGGTGGCGGGCTGGCCCAAGGGGTGGGGGCGCGACCAAGTCGTTCAGGCGATCGTGGCCAGCACGGCGTGCGATCCCTATGACGCCGGGCTGGTGGCGAGCGCCACCTCGGCCCCGGTGGTGCTGGGCATGACCGACCTGGTGGTGGCCAAGGACGTGGTGCGGGTGCTGCGGGAGGAGCGCGTACCGGCTCTGGCGGTGAGCTTTCTGGAGGTCGCTGAGCTGCAGCGGCGGATGACGGCCAAGCGGCTGGTCCGGGCGGAAGGGGCGCCGGAGCCGATGTATCTGGCCCACCCGTGGCGCGAAAGGGTCGAAGAGCTCAGGGGGCTGCGGATGGCGGAGGTGATCCTGCTGGTGCGGGGGCGGATCCCGAAGTTTGACCGGCTGACGACCACCGAAGAGGTTGACGAGGACGCCGGCCCGGAGACGCTGACCACCACCGAGATGCGCGGCGGCCTGATGGAGGCGCTGGACATCTACACCGTCGAGGGCCCGGCGGTGCGGATCACCGGCAAGTTCGATTTCCGGGAGTTCCTGGGCAAGCAGCGCGGGTACACCGACAGTGAGAACATGGACAAGCTCTGCCTGCGGCTCGGGGAGGAAGCCCCGGGAGCCCAACTGGACCTCAACTTCAGGCAATGGCGGTCGCCGGCGATCTCGGGGCGGCGGCCGGCCGGGTCGTCACAGCTTGGGGCGGAGGCCATGCGGCGCGACGATACCGGGGCGTTCGATCTCTATTCGGCCCTGACGGTGACGATGCTGCGGGCGATGCGGCGGGCCCGGGAGAAGCGCGGCGGCTAGGGTTCCTGGGCGGTGCGGACCGGGCGACGAGGGGGCGGGTGAGGGGGTTTGGGCCGGGATGAAATCGGGCGCCCGGGATTCCGACCAATTCGCAACTGGAGCCCAGCATGTGGACGTTGGCGTCGGACGAAGCGTTCTGGATGGGGGTGATGGCGGTCGCCGCGCTGTACATCGTGGCCAGTGCGGTCGCCAAGATCACCAAGACTTCGGCCCGGGAGCGGACTCGCCGGGAGATCGCGGCGTACATCGCCGAGGGGTCGATGACGCCTGAGCAGGGCGAGCGGCTGATGAAAGCGGGCGAGCGGCCCGGGGAATCATGAGGAGGATGACATGAACGCGCTTCTGCACCCGTGCCTGCTGGGCGAAATGCAGGGAGTCGAGGTCCTGATCCCGATCGTTGCGATCGGGGGTGGCATTGCGGTCTGGCTGGTGAGCATCGTCACCACAGCGGTCCGCCGGACCGCCGAGACGCGCCAGCGGGAGGAATCGCGCCGCGAGATCGCGGCGTACGTCGCCGAGGGGTCGATCTCGGCCGACGACGCGGCCAAACTGCTCAACTCCGGCAAGCGGCCCCCGAGTAAGGACTGCGCCTGAGGTGAGGCCGCAGGGGCGCGGCTGAGCGCCAGGGACTGATTCGGCCCGGCGCGGCTGCAACGGCAGCCGCCAGCAAGCGGTATGCTCCACTCGCGGATTCCCGCGTCCAAAGAGGAACATACTCATGCTTTGTCATCGCGCGCTCTGGGCATGTCTGGTCGTCGGCACGGCTTGCGCCGGGTCGGGTGCGAGTCCGGCGGCTCAGCCGGCGCCGCCCAGCGATCAGCCCGCGGGCGGGCCGAAGCTCGGCGAGGCCCGCGAAGAGGACCAGAAGCACGACAAGAAAGACGAGAAGAAGTGGGATGTCTCAGCGCCGCCCGGGCCGACCAAGGAGGTCGCCATCGAGGCGGACGAGGGAACATGGCTCAACCTCGATGTCTCGCCCGACGGGCGGACGATCGTCTTCGATTTCCTGGGCGACCTGTACACGCTGCCGATCGAGGGGGGCGAGGCGACGGCGATCACGAGCGGGCGGGCGTGGGACATGCAGCCGCGGCTCAGCCCCGACGGGGCCCGGATCGCGTTCACCTCCGACCGCGCGCCGGCCAACGGCGACAACATCTGGACAGTGAAGCTCGACGGGAGCGACGCCCGGCAGATCACCAAGGAGAGCTTCCGGCTGTGCAACAGCCCGGCGTGGACGCCTGACGGGCAGTACATCGTGGCCCAGAAGCACTTCACCTCGCGGCGTTCGCTCGGCGCCGGGGAGATGTGGCTCTACCACGCGTCGGGAACGTTCGATGGCCTGCAGATGACGACCAAGCCGACGGAGCAGAAGAACGTGGGCGAGCCGGTGTTTTCGCCCGACGGGCGATATCTGTACTACTCGCTTGATGCGACGCCGGGCGGAGAGTTTGAGTACAACAAGGACTCCAACGGCGAGATCTACTGCATCGACCGGCTGGATCGGGTGAAGGGCGAGACCGTGCGGCTGGTGTCGGGCGCGGGCGGGGCCTGTCGCCCGGCGCCGAGCCCCGACGGCAAGAGCCTGGCGTTCGTCCGGCGGATCCGCGAGAAGACCTCGCTGTTCGTGATGGACCTCGCGTCGGGCGGGGTGAGGCCGATCTACGACCAGCTCGAGCGCGACATGCAGGAGACCTGGGCGATCCACGGGGTTTACCCGAGCATGGCGTGGACGCCCGACTCGAAGTCGATCGTCTTCTACGCCAAGGGGAAGATCCGCCGGATCGATGCGGCGAGTGAGTACGCCCCCGGGAGCGACAAGGCGGCGAAGGTCATCAGCTTCCGCCTCAAGACGACGCGCACCGTGGCCGACGCGGTGCGGTTCCCCATCGAGGTCGCCCCGGAGCAGTTCGATGTGCGGATGCTGCGGTGGGTGGAGGCGGCGCCGAGGGGGGACAAGGTCGTGTTCCAGGCCCTGGGCAAGCTCTGGCTGCGCGACCTCAAGGGCGACGGCCCTGCGGGTGAGCCGCGCCGGCTGTGCCAGGATGCCGATCGCTTCGAGCAGCACCCGTCATGGTCGCGCGACGGATCGAAGATCGTCTTTACGACCTGGAATGATCAGACCCTCTCGGAAGTGCGGACGATCGACGTGGCCAGCGGGGCCGAAACCGTGATCACCCGCGAACCGGGGCACTATGCCGACCCGGTCTTCAGCCCCGACGGGCAGACGATCGTCTTTGGCAAGGTCTCCGGGGGATTCCTGACGGATCCGAAGTGGTCCAACGAGCCGGGCCTGTACCGGGCCGCCGCGTCGGGCGGCGGGGAGATGAAGAAGATCACCGCCAAGGGTCGTTCGCCGCAGTTCGGCGCGGCGAGCGACCGGGTCTATCTGCGGACCACCAGCAGCGAGAAGGACCGCGACCGCCACTCGCTGATCAGCATGAACCTCGACGGCGGCGAGGAGCGCGCGCACCTGGTCAGCGACAACGCGACAGAGTTCGCCGTGAGCCCGGATGGGAAGTGGGTCGCCTTCGCCGAGCGGTTCAACGTGTTCATGGCCCCGCTGGTGGAGACGGGGCGGCCGATCGACATCGGGCCCAAGACCTCGTCGCTTCCGGTAGCCAGAGTGAGCAAGGACGCGGGAGAGAACCTGGCGTGGTCGGGTGATTCCCGCAGCGTGCGCTGGTCGCTGGGGCCGACGATGTACACGCGGGCGCTGACCGACTCTTTCGCGTTCCTGAGCGGCGCGGCCGAGAAGCCCGCCGAGCCCCCCACCACCGGCGTGGCCCTGGGCTTCAAGGCCCGGACCGACCGGGCCGCGGGCGTCGTGGCCCTCACGCACGCGCGGGTGCTGACGATGGACGGCGACCGCGTGATCGAGGATGCGACGGTGGTGGTGCGGGGCGACCGCATCGTCGCCGTGGGCCCCGCGGCGACCACGCTCGCGCCAGCGGGGGCCAGGGTCATCGACTGCACCGGCAAGGTCATCATGCCCGGGATCATCGATGTGCACGCCCACGGCGGGCAGGCGACGCAGGCAGGCGTAGTCCCGCAGCAAAACTGGGGGCAGTACGCCAACCTGGCCTTCGGCGTCACGACCATCCACGACCCGAGCAACGACACGAGGTCGATCTTCGCGGCCAGCGAGATGGCCAAGGCGGGGCTGATCGTGGCCCCGCGGATCTTCTCGACGGGCACGATCCTCTACGGCGCGGCGGGGAGCTTCAAGGCCGAGATCGACTCACTGGAGGATGCGCTCTTCCACCTGCGGCGCTTGCAGGCGGTGGGTGCGTTCAGCGTGAAGAGCTACAACCAGCCGCGCCGCGACCAGCGGCAGCAGGTCATCGAGGCGGCCCGCCAGCTGGGGATGATGGTGGTGCCCGAGGGCGGCTCGCTGCTGCAGCACAACCTGACGATGGTGGCCGACGGTCACACAGGCGTCGAGCACACGGTGCCGGTGGGCGCCGTGTACAAGGACATCACGCAGTTCTGGGGCCAGACCGGGACGGGGTATACGCCGACGCTGATCGTCGCCTATGGCGGGATGAGCGGGGAGAACTACTTCTACGACCGGGACGACGTGTGGCGCGACCAGCGGCTGCTGAACTTCGTGCCGCGGTTCGTGATCGAGCCCCGGGCGGTGCGGCGGCAGCGCGCGCCCGATGAAGACTACAACCACGTGGCCCAGGCCCAGGTGGCCAAGTCGCTCTCGGATGCCGGGGTGGCGGTGAACCTGGGGGCGCACGGACAACTGGCGGGGCTGGGGGCGCACTGGGAGCTGCGCATGTTCGGGCAGGGGGGCATGACGAACATGGAGGCGCTGCGGGCCGCGACGATCAACGGGGCGCGGTACATCGGGCTGGACAAGGACCTCGGCTCGGTCGAAGCGGGCAAGCTGGCCGATCTGCTGGTGCTTGACGCCGACCCCTCAAAGGACCTCAAGAACATCGCGAGCATCCGCGAAGTGTTGTTGGGCGGCCGGGTGTACGACTCGATGACGATGAACGAGCTGGGGGAGCGGCCGCGGGTGCGCAAGCCGTGGTTCTTCGAAGGCGGCCAGCTCGCGGCGCGGGGCATCCAGCGGTGGAGCCAGACCTGCGCCGGGTGCGGGCTGTGCGGGGCGGGGTGCGAGGACAAGCCGTTTGATGAATCGGGTTACAAGTAGGCCGCGTGCCCGCTGGTGAAGCCAGCAGCGGAAGAGGGGTGACAAGCTGTCGGTTGCGCACTCGTCGCCCCTCTGGAATCTGGGGCATCCGACTGGCCCAGTGTCCGGCCGGATAGACTGCGGCCGGTCCGCCCGGGAGCCCCGCGCGGCCAGCAAGGAAGCACCCCATGGCGGAGCCCAACACCACCTCTCACGGCGCTGCCGTTCGGCCCCCCGCCCCTCCCGCCCCCCCCGCCACCGCTCCCGCCTCGTTCGCCCACCTGCACCTGCACACCGAGTACTCGCTGCTCGACGGCGGGAACCGCATCGACAAGCTCATGGACCGGGTGAAGGAGCTCGGCATGGACGCCGTGGCGTGCACCGACCACGGGAACATGTTCGGAGCGGTGGCGTTTTACCTGGCGGCCCGGGAGCGCGGGATCAAGCCGATCCTGGGGGTGGAGGCGTATGTGGCCCTGGGCTCGCGGACGGACCGGACCTACACGGGCGTCTCCGACGGCGGGTATCACCTGGTGCTGCTTGCGGAAAGCGACGCGGGCTGGCGGAACCTGCTCTATCTGTGCAGCGAGGCCTATCTGACGGGGTTCTACTTCAAGCCGCGGATCGACCGCGGGCTGCTCGAGTCGCACGGCGAGGGGCTGATCGCCATCAACGGGCACCTGGGGAGCGAGATCGGCGAGCACCTGCTGGAGTACGAAAACAGCCGGGAGGAGAAGTACTGGCACAAGGCCCTTGAGAGCGCCCGCTGGCACGCGCGGGTGTTCCGCGACGGGCGGTTCTTCATCGAGCTTCAGCACCACGTTGTCGAGCAGAACTCGATCAACCCGCACCTGATCCGGCTGGCGCGCGAGCTGAACCTGCCGCTGGTGTGCGACAACGACGCCCACTTTCTGCGCCGCGAGGACCACGACGCCCACGACACGCTGGTCTGCATCAGCACCGGCAAGGGGAAGAACGACCCCCAGCGGATGAAGTACACCGAGGAGATCTACGTCAAGAGCCCGGAGGAGATGCAAGCGGCCTTCGCCCGGTACGGCGAGGCGGGCCAGGAGGCGCTGCGCAACTCTGTCGAGATCGCGCGGCGCTGCAACGTGACCCTGCCGCTGGGGCAGAGCTGCGCCCCGATGGTGCGGGTGCGCCGCAAGGGCGGCGGGGCGTCGGGCTGGGAGGGGCTGCCACGCTGCGACGAGCCCCGCTTCGGCGGCGACCTCTCGGCATGGCACCGGGCGTACTGCGCTGAGTTCGAGGTCGTGCCGTTCGCCCTCCCCGACGGGGCCGACGAGGCCAGCCGCCAATCGCTCCTGGCTGAGGCGAAGGAGGAATGCGACAAGGCCCTGCGCATGCTCTCGGAGGCGGGCTTCACCTGGCGCTACGGCCCCCAAACCTCACCAAAGGACGCGGGCGCGGCGGCGAGCGAAGGACGGGCCCGCCAGGACCGCCTCGAGCGCGAGCTGAAGATCCTCGCTGACAAGAACATCTCTGCGTACTTCCTGATCGTCTGGGACTTCGTCAACTGGGGCCGTCAGAACGGCGTGCCGGCCCTGGCGCGTGGCTCGGGCGTGGGCACCATGGTCGGGTATGTGCTGGGGCTTTCGAACGCCTGCCCGGTCCAGTACGGCCTGCTCTTCGAGCGTTTCACCGACCCCGACCGGAGCGAGTACCCCGATATCGATATCGACCTGTGCCAGGACGGGCGCGGGCGGGTGATCGAGTACGTGCGGGCCAAGTACGGCCACGTGGCCCAGATCATCACCTTCGGGACCCTCAAGGCCCGGGCCGCGATTCGCGACGTGGGCCGGGTGCTGGAAATGCCGCTGTCGGAGGTCGACCGCATCGCCAAGCTGATCCCGGAGCAGCTGGGCGTGACGCTGGAGCGGGCCCTGGAGCAGGAGCCGGAGCTGAAGAAGCTCTACGACCGCGATCCGGTGGTGGCGCGCTGCATCGACAACGCCAAGTCGCTCGAGGGCCAGGCAAGGCACGCCAGCGTGCACGCCGCGGGCGTGATCGTCGCGACCCGCCCGCTGCACGAGATCGTGCCCCTGTACAAGCCCAGCGGCGGGGGCGAGAACGAAATCGTGACGCAGTGGGACGGGCCGACCTGCGAGAAGATGGGCCTGCTGAAGATGGACTTTCTGGGCCTGCGGACCATCAGCGTGGTGGAGCGGGCCAAACGGCTGATCCGCGAGGGGCTGCCGGAAGACGAGATCTACTTCGCGGTGGGCCGGACGCGAGGCGACGGCGGGCCGCACCCCCTGGACCTGGAGCGGCTGACGACGGGCGACCAGAAGGTGTACGAGGTGTTCCGCCGGGGCGACACGACAGGGGTCTTTCAGTTTGAGTCCGACGGCATGCGGCGCCTGCTGCGCGAGATGAAGCCCGACCGGCTGGAGGACCTGATCGCGGCCAACGCGCTCTTCCGGCCGGGGCCGATGGACCTGATCCCCGACTACAACCGCCGCAAGCACGGGACCGAGGACGTGCCGCAGGTGCACGAGGTCGTCGACCGATACACCGCCGAGACCTATGGCGTAATGGTGTACCAGGAGCAGGTCATGCAGATCGTGCACGGCCTGGGCGGGATCAAGC
>CAZSZO010000094.1:0-11311 GCA_964611125.1 uncultured Phycisphaeraceae bacterium
AGAGCATCACGCACGGGTCGGGTGGCGGACGTTGGTCGGACACGATCCAAGCGATCAACGGCGGTGTGGTGGACCTTTCGGGCCTGACAACCATCACCATCGGCCGGGCCGGTGAGGACGACATCTTGAACTTCAGCGCTCAAGGCGCCGGCTCGGTTTTGCGGCTCGGACGGATCGGGTCTATCAGCGCAGCCGGGAACGGGAATGAACGGGCGAGCTTCACTGCATCAGGCGGTGGACGCATTGAGTTCGGCGACCTCTTCGCCGCGCCCAGGACCAGCTACTCCGTAGGGGACATCGATTCGCGATTCGCGGTCTCCAGGAATCTCTTCCTTCGCGGCGGAACGATTACGCTTCCCGCCGGATCGCCGCTCCCCATCGGTAAGCACCTCTACAACCAAACGGCAGACGAGACTTCGTTCAACATGACTCAAGTCATCGTTCAGTTTCTGGAGCCTGGGGTGCACTTCCTCGAACTGGGTGGATTGGACCTTGGCCCGACCAACCCGGGGAACAACGGCAACTTCGGCATCGGACGGCTGGAGATCGGTTCGGCTGGGGTAGGCGCGAGCGTGCAGTTGTTGGACCTCTTCAACAACGGCAACCGCGGCCAGAACCAGAACGAAGCTCTCTACATCTTCGGTCTCGGTCAGGCGACCAACGAGGACAGCCTGGTCCTCCGCGGCGGTTCGGTGCTCTATATCGACAACCTGAACGTGTACGCTCGCGAGAACGGGAACTGGATCTGGCTCAATAGCCTGTTCGGGCCCGGGCAGACTGTGGTGGCGTATGGCCAAGGCTACCTCCATCTCCCGTCTCCGGGCGGGGCGGGCCTCCTGCTCGGTGTGGGTATCGCGGCTTTCCGGCGGCGGCGGTGAGTCTGATCGGGACACGGTCTGTTCTAGAGAAGTCGGCGTGAGATAGGGGCGATCAATGCTCTTGCAGAGTAAGTCGATGTTGTTGAAGAGGGCGATGTTCCCGCTGGCGACGCTGCTGGCGTTGCTTACCGCTCCGGCCTCGGTGAGTGCGGCTCCGCCGGCCAACGACGGATGCGACGCGGCCCTGGCGATCCCGATGGGCTCAACAACCCGCGGCACCACCCTGGAATCGACGATCGACCAAGGTTTCCCCATCTGCCTCGGCTCCACAGGGTTCGCGCCAGGCGTGTGGTACAAGGTTCTGGGGAACGGCAGGGATCTGACCATCGCAACCTGCTCGTACGCCACGTTTGACACCGTTGTGGCCGTGTACTGCGGAGGGTGCGCGGCGCCGGTATGCATCGCGGCCAACGACGATGACTGCGGCGGGGGCGGTTCGCGGGTTACATTCTGCTCTCGGGCTGGGGTGGAATACCTCGTGCTGGTGTCGGGGTACGCAGGGCAAACGGGCGACTTCGATGTGACCCTCTCGCAGGGGGCGGCTTCTTGCTCGACGCCCGTCAGTTGCGAGCCCTGCGCAATCACCATTCCGCCGGGGGCCACCCCCGAGGGCGAGCCTCTATGCGGCCCCGGATACGCCGATGTCTTCAACTCGGGTTGCTCCGCGAGTCCGGCGAGGTTCTCACCGTTGGCCCCCGGTCAGACCATCGCCGGTATGGCGGGCACATTCGTGCGCAACGGGCAGGACTACCGCGACACGGATTGGTACGAGTTCACTCTTACCGCCCCTGCTGAGGTGACCTGGTCGGGATCGGCCGAGTTTCCACTTCACCTGGGCCTCATCGACGGTCGCCAGGGATGTCGCACCCCCTTGGCCTTTGATTTCGGCGACCGGCGCGGCCCCGCGTGCACTGCGGTTTCTGTGACGGCGGTGCTGCAACCCGGGCGCCATTTCGCGTGGGCGGCGCCCGAGGCGCTCAGCGGGGTAGCCTGCGGATCGCGTTACTGGGCCGCGCTCGCAGCGGTCCCCGTTGGAGCCTGCCAGATCGGCAACGGCTGCGTGCAGATCACCGCGGCGGACTGTGGCGGCAGATCAGGCGTCTATCAGGGCGATGGGTCCGTATGCACCCAGATCGGGTATTTCGCCAGTGTCTCGCAGAGCCCGTTCGAGGACATCTCGGAGTCGGGCGTAGGACTCACGCTCACGGACGACTCGGGTCAGTCGGTCGACATCGGGTTCGCTTTCGGGTTCTTTGAGGGCGTCTTCACGCGGGTGGGCGTCTCGTCGAATGGTTACCTCAGTTTCGGCGGGCCTCTGGATCTGCCTCGCCCGTCGGCCATTCCCGCGATCGTCGCGCCAAACAACCTCATCGCGCCACGTTGGAGCAACCTGAACCTCTCGGCGGCTGGAACGGTGCATTTCCAGACTCGCGGGACCGCCCCGGAGCGACGCTTCGTTGTTCAGTGGAAGAACGTGCCGCAGTTCGGCTTCGCCGATTCCAACACCTTCCAGGCGGTGCTCTACGAGGCGGACGGCTCCATTGAGTTCCGATATGGAGCCATCTCGCCGCCGCGATTCGATGGCGAGGTGCGGGCGGGGCTGGAGAACGGGACGGGTCAGCGCGGTAACGCCCTTCGCACGGCTTCTCCGAACGCTCAGGTCCTCTCTTCGAGCGCCGTGCTCTTCACGCGCGGGAACCTCGTCCCCCCCGTCGCAGTAGCTGGGGGGCCGTACATCTTCAGCGCCACGAACCAGACGATCACCTCGACGGCGCGGGGCAGCTTCGACCCGGATTCTCCCCAGCAGGGGTTCGCAGGCATCAGGTCGGTCCAGTGGGATCTTGGGGCCGACGGCGTTGGTGACGATGGCGCCCGCACCGCGCCTGACCAGCCCTTCAGCCTCGCCGACGCCGCCGCCAAGGGCCTGAGCTTGGTGCAGGGCGCGCCCCTCCGTCTGCTGGTGACCGATGCTGACGGGCTTCAGGGCAGCGACCAGACACTGCTCTCTTACTCAAACTCCGCCCCGACCGCCTCCGCTGGCGGGCCGTACGGCCCTGTCCTGCCAGGGGCCGCTGTGCAGCTTCAGGGTGTCGTCACCGACCCCGATCTCGCCACCGGCGTGGGCGAGCAGGTGCGCGTCGAGTGGGACGTGACCCCAGCGCAGTCCGCGCCCGATGTTGGCGATGGCTTCGCCTCCGTCGCCAACCCGACCTTGAGCTTCAACCAGCTGCGCAATTCCCTGGCCAGCAGCGGCAACCGGCTCTACTTCAATGTCGTCGACCGGCTCGGGAGCGTGTCATCATCGGTGGCCACGTTCTCACTGGCCCTGCCCGACCTTCAGATCACCGGGTCCTCAGCTCCCGCGAGCGCCCGCTTCGGAGACACCATCCCGATCGGCTGGTCAGTGAACAACCCCTCCCCGGGCGAAGCCGCAGGGCCGTGGATCGACCGGGTCTACTTCTCAGCCAACGCGACCCTCGATGCGGCCGACGTCGCTGTCGGCTCGCTCTCCTCGCCAGCCCTCATCGGCCCCGGCGGCGAGTATGAGCGAACTCTTGACGTCACGCTCCCGGCTGATTTCACTTCGTCGGGTGTCCGCTACCTGATCATCAAGCTCGATGACAGCCAGATCGTGGATGAGCTCTCGCGGTCCAACAACACTGTCGCCATCGCCCTCCAGCTGCAGCCCACCCTCGCTGCCGACCTCGCCGTGTCAGGCGTGTCCGCTCCAACGTCGGGCGTCTTTGGCCAACCCCTCAGTGTCTCGTGGACCGTGACCAACCAGGGGCAGTTGGACGCCGTTGGAGCCTGGGGCGATGGCGCGGTCCTGTCGGTGAACTCGGTCTACGGCGACGCCGACGACATCCTCCTGTCGCCAGCGGTGCCGGGGCAGACCCCTCTGCCTGCCGCGCAGTCTTACTCGCGCGGCGGGGTTCAGTTCAATACGCCCTCCCGCTACTCGCCCGCGGCCCAGTACCGGGTCCTGATCCGAACAGGCGACCCCACCAACGCCTCCCCGCGCGAATCGAACTCCACAAACAACGTCGCCGCAAGCCTTCCCATCGCGATGTCCCCGACACCATCGACCAATCTCGTGGTCGCTGAAGTGATCGCCCCCCCCGAGGCGGTGGCGGGCGGGCCAGTCCAGTTGAGCTGGCGGGTGCACAACGTCGGTGCGGCGCCGGTCTCGGGCACCTGGATTGACCGGGTCGTACTGTTCGACCCGACATTTGAGCAGCCCGACGTTGAGCTCGGTGTGTTCACGCACACCGGCGGGGGAGACTACACCCAGCAGCAGGTAGTCAACCTGCCTCAGGAGATCGAGGGTCTCCGGGTGTTCATCGTCACCACTGACGCCGGGAACGCCGTCGCCGAGTTGAGCCCCGGGGCCGAAGGCGACAACAGCCTCGACTCCAGTCCGCCGACGGTGGTTTCGCTCCCACCCGGGCCCGATCTCGTCGTCATTTCAGTCAATCCCGCATCCAGCCAGGCCCAGTTCGGCCAACCCTTGAGTCTGGGCGTCACGATCAGGAACGTCGGCACATCCACCACCACCGGGGCGTGGACCGACCGAATTCTGCTGCGGCGCGATGGCGCCCCGCCCTCTCAGGACATTCCGCTCGATCCCGCGTCGCCGGCGATCAGCCAGCTGGCGCCCCAGCAGCAGTACACGGCGATCGTGTCCGTCACGCCGCCAATCCGCAATGAGTTGACCAACGGCGCCTATCGCTTCGTCGCCAGGACCGACGCCGGCGGTACGCTTCGAGAGCGGCGCGAGTCCAACAACGAGGGTTTGAGCGCCGCCGTCCAGCTCAGCCGTCCATCCCTGCCCGACCTTCGCGTGGCCAGCATCTCAGTCCCTGAGCCAGGGCTGCCAGGCGGCCCGGCCCAGGTCAACTGGACCGTCACCAATGCCGGCGGCGTCAGGGCCCCGGCGGGCTGGGTTGAACAGCTCTTCGTCTCCTCTGATAGCCAAATCGGCGGCGACACGCTGCTGAGCACGGTCCAGACCAACGAAGCCCTCGAGCCCGGTCAGACATCGTCGGTCCGCACCCGAACCGTGCCCATTCCCTCTGGGGGCGTCTCCTACCGGTTCGTGGTTTGCGCCGACTCGACCGGCGCCATCGTTGAGACCAGCGAATCTGACAACTGCGGGATCGCAGCTTCCGACTCGCTCATCCAGCGGCCCGATCTCATCGTGCGCAACGTGCTCGTAACGCCCGCGTCCGTGCAGGCCGACGGGACTATCACCGTCAGTTGGACGGGCGTCAACCAAGGTCCGGCGGCCACGGGGTCCACGTTCATTGATCTTGTCAGCCTCGTTGATGCCTCCACTGGGGCCCGCTACGTGCTGGGCAGCCGTGTCCAGCAATCCCAGCTCGCCGCCGGCGCGTCGGAGTCGCGGAGCGAGACCTTCGCGGCGCCCGGCCGGGTCCGAGGGACCTTCCTGGTCCAGATCGCGACCGACACGGCCAACAACGTTTTCGAAGCCGACGAGACCAACAACCTCGGCGCGACTGCGGGCAACATCACCATCACCCAGCCCGGCCGGCCGGATCTGACGGTGGACAGCGTGCAGCCCCCGTCCGATGGGCTGGTCGGCAGCCAGGCGACACTCTCCTGGCAGGTGCGCAACGCCGGGCAGGGCGGTGCGACCGGGTCCTGGGTCGATCGCGTCGTGGCGAGAAGCGCTTCGACGGGTGTTGAGACGCCGATCGCCGTCGTCCCCCGCTCGGGCCCATTGATCAGCGGCGATGCCTACACCGGTTCCGCCACCGTCACGCTCCCCCAGCTCCCCGGTGAGTACTTCGTCTGCGTCGATACCGATAGCGGCGATGTGATCAACGAGGGGCTTGATGGCGGCGAGTCGGGCAACCGGCGCTGCAGCTCGGGCGTCTTCCGTGCCCTGGGCTACGTGGTGACGGTCGCGCCGAGCATCAGCGAGTCCATCGCCGGCGCCCCTATTACCGTCACGGGCGCGGCCACGCTCCCTTCGGGCGGCCAGCCCCTGCCGAACCAGCCGGTGGAGTTCTCGCTGTCGGTGCGCGGCACGGTCCGCACCTATCCTACCAGCGGAACTCTCCGGACAGACTCTGCCGGCCGCTTCTCGTTCCAGTTGCCCCTCATCCCCACCGAGGCGGGCCAGTACGCCCTTCGCGCAGGTCCGCCCGGCGCGATCAGCCCCATCGTGCAGTCCTCCTTCGTCCTTCACGGCTTGCGCGCCACACGCAGTATCGATGTGCCGCGCATTGTCCCGGGCGCTGCCCCAATCGCCCGGAGGATTGACGTCAGCAACACCGGCGATGTCCCGCTGATCGGTTTGGCCATGGCTGTTCTGGAGGCTCCGTCAGGCCTGGTGATCCAGGGGGCCCCCAGTGGCGGTCCGCTTCTCGGTCAGGAATCCCGCGTTGTCAGTCTTCTACTCTCCGCTCAGAGCGCAGCCGCGTCGGCCTCCGGAAGGGTTCGCCTCGGCTTCACGACTTTGCAGGGCGCGTCGGCGGAAACCTCGTTCGATGTCACGATCTCACCGCAGGACCCGCAGATCGTGATGGAGGGATCGACGCCAGTTCGCTCCGCCATGCTGGTCTCTGGCCCGGGTGAGCCGCTGGTCCAGACAAACGTGCAGTTCACCATCATCAACACCGGAGGGCAGCCGACCGGGCCGATGACAGTTCAGGTTCCTTCTGCCCCGTGGCTTCGTCTCTCCTCGCCGCCGCTGATGAGTTCGCTTGCCCCGGGCGAACGGGCCGCCGTCGTGCTGACATTGACACCCGGACGCGATCTTCTGAACGCCGATCCGCGCTACCCGGGAACGATTGTGGTCAGTTCCGCGGCTCCGCAACTGATAGTTGCCTTCGAGTTCACGGCCGTGCCCAGCTCCGTAGGCAGCCTGATCGTCTTGACGGAGGACGAAGGCACATTCTACGACACTAGTGCCAGCGACCCATTTCCACCAGTGCGAGGGGCATTCGTTCGCCTGATCCGTCCCGACGGCAACGTCGTTGTTGCCTCGGGCCTGACTGGGCAGGATGGCGCCGTCCGCTTCGACGGCATCCCTGAGGGCGACTACAACCTCGAAGCATCAGCTACCCGCCATCAGCCGTTCCGGCAGGTTGTGTCGATCCGCAGCGGGGACCCCCAGACGGTGAACGCGTTCCTTTCGTTCAACGCCATCAGCTACTCCTGGCGGGTGGACCAGGTGCAGATCGAGGACCGATACCGGTTCATCCTGGATGTGACGTTCGAGACCAACGTGCCTTACCCCGTGGTCGACATCGAACCGCGCGTGATCGATCTTGACGACTACGCCGATGGTCAGCCGCACCAGATCAACTTCACGCTGACCAATCGTGGAATCGTCAGGGCCGAGCAGGTGGAGTTGGTTCTCGCGGGCTCTCCGGACTGGCTGATCTCGGCGATCAACAACGAAGTAGGCGTTTTGGGTCCGCAGCAGTCAGTCACGATCCCGGCAGTGCTCCAGCGACGCCCCCCGTGCACGGACTGCGTGCTCGGGGCCGGGTGCGCTCCGCCAGTCACTAGGGCGCGGCAGGTGGTGCGATGCCGAGGGGATCAGGCACTGGAGCAGGGTGTGGCCTATCGCTTTCAGCCCTGCGGCGTACCGACGGGATTGCCGCCCGCTGGGAGCGGGAGTGGGAGTGGGAGCGGGAGTGGGAGTGGAGCGGCAGCTCCCATCGTGAGGAATGGCGGGGGAGCGCCGGTCCAAGCAAGCCCACCCTGTAACTGTCCGAAAGCCGCCGTTATATTCTTCGGCGGCTTCTTCCCCTGTCGGGAGATTATACCTTTTTTCCCTGATCTCAGCCCCGATTTCGTTTCAGTTGCTGCGCAACTTCGAAGCGAGTTCTCTGGTGAAGTTATTACTTTGGTCGCACCACAGACATGCTGCGGAGAGGAAGCCAGGAATGGGGCCATTGCCTGGCTCCGACGCAATCAGCAGCCAACATGCCCTCAGATAAAAGTCATTCTCGTGGGGCACAGCCTTGGTGGTGATACAATCGAAAATCCTGCTGGCATTCCAAATCGATTCTACTCGATTGCTATTGACCCAATCAATCGAAGGGCTGCTCATCCATTCCAGACCCTCGCAAACTTCCCCTGCGGATGCGACATCGCCGATCCGTGCTCCGACTCGCCTCAGTACAACGGATCAATTTTCAGCTGCGATGACGTGCGCGCGATGAACAGTTTTACGTTCGATGATTTTGTAAGAATGGCCAACACGAATTTGAATCAGCGACGAGCTACAATCAGTGCGCCCGTAGAGGAGGTGTATCTTGCAACATCTGGCACATTCATTGACGTCAACTTCGGCCTTCCGATAGTGCTAAGATTGTGTCAGCAGAACGTGGGACTGACGATTGATTTTCGATCGTTCGGAGTGTTTTTTCTCGGACATCGAGTCTCCGGAGCAGCAAATTATGAAGAATTGCTAACAACGCATACGAGCATTGTCCAGACATCGAGATGGCGAGAGGCACTGCGGAGAGCCGTCATGAGAGCTATTCAATGAACTCCAGATACCGAGCCGTGATTCCGGGCGTGTTACCTCGATGGATACCATGTCTTCTGCTAGCGATTTGTGGCGGAGGACAGGCAGTTGCCCAGCCGACCCTGTGCGCCAATGTTGGTATTCAACTGGAGCGGGACGCGGTTGTCTCTCGCTCTGCTTTCCGTGGCACGCTCACGATCCGTAATGACGGTACCACCGATCTGACCTCCCTCAGTGTCGTGCTCGATCTGCGCGACCCCGCGGGGAGTTTCCGCAACGCCAGCTTCGGCGTTGCGGTCCCCGAACTCTCGGGTCTCAACGATGTTAACGGGTCTGGCACACTCCCACCGGGCGCCGAGGGCACTGCCACATGGCTCATCGTGCCCCAAGATGATGCCGCTCCGACCGAACCCCTCCTCTACTCCTTCGGAGGTACGCTCCAGTACGTTCTCAACGGCCAAACTCTCACCATCCCAATGGAGCCGGCCCGGCTGACGGTCTATCCCAACCCACGCCTGCGCGTGAAGTACTTTTGGGACAAGTACGTATACAGCGACGATCCGTTCACAGCGCCGGTCGAGCCAGCCCAGCCGTTCGCGGTCGGGCTCATGATGTCCAATGTTGGCGCGGGCTCCGCCAGGAACATACGGATCACCACCGCCCAGCCGCAGATCACGTGGAACGATCGCGATCTGCTCATCAACTTCCAGCTCCTCGGCACGCAGGTCGGTGATCAGCCGCAGACTCCGTCCTTGACCGTTACCCTCGGCGACCTGCTGCCGAACCAGACCCGCGTCGCCCGATACCTGATGACCTCGTCGATCCAGGGGCGGTTCATCAACTACTCCGCCCGATACCAGCATCTCGACGACCTCGGCGGCGTCGTCTCTTCCCTGATCGAGGAGGGGTATCCCCAGATTTTCGAGCTCATCCGATCAGTGAAGAGCCAAGAGCCGGGCGCTGACGACGTGCCGGACTTCCTGACCAACCAAGTGCGGTTCCCTTCTGACCCCAACGAGAGCCCATCCGATCCCGCCTTGGCCGACATCCCCGACACACTCCACCTCAGCGATGGCACGGTTGTCCCGGTCGCCGCGGTCCTCAATGCTGGTATCCAGACCACCGGCGTTGACACCGCCATCCTCAGCACCTCACCGGGCGGAAGCGGGTGGCGCTATATCCTCGTCGACGACCCCTTCAACGGCCTCCGTCCCCTCCGCGAGGTACGCCGCTCCGATGGCCGCGTGCTCCTCGCCGATAATGCCTGGACAACCGACCGAGTCTTCCAGCCGTCGGGGTTCCGCGTCATCTACCGCTCGCGCATCCACATCTTCGACAAGGGCGGCCCTGGCGTCTACACGCTCGCTTTCGGCGACGGATCCGCCCCGCCCGCGCCGCCCGTTGTGAGCGCGCAGCCGACGCCGGTCCGGGCGTGTGTTGGGGGCGCCGCGTCATTCGGCGTTCAGGCCGCCGGCTCTGGGACGCTCGGTTACCAGTGGCGTCGCGACGGCGCGGCGATCGCCGGGGCCACGCAGCCCACGCTCACGCTGACCAACCTCAGCCTGAAGGACCTGGGCTCATACGACGTTGTCATCACGAGCGCTTTCGGCGTCACGACCAGCGCCGCGGCGACGCTCGACCTGAACTACCGGCTCCGCTGGATCGAGCAGGGTGCCACGGGCCCACTCGCCCCGCGCAACGCCCCGTCCATGGCGTTCGACTCGAGCCGCGGGGTCGCCGTGCTCTTTGGTGGCGGCGATCGCCTCGGCAACGCCCAGGGCGATACGTGGGAGTGGGACGGCGCCCGCTGGCGCCTCGCCAGTTCCGACGGGGCGGCGCCCCGCGAGTTCGGGGCCATGGCCTATGACGAGGTCCGCCGAGAGTGCGTGCTGTTCGGCGGGCGCGACGCTGATGGCTTCATCTTCGGCACCTGGGCGTGGAACGGCCAGGCCTGGCGCCTGGCGTCGACCGAGGGACCATCGCCCCGGAGCCATGCCGCGATGTCTTTCGACCGTAAGCGGGGTGTGATCGTGCTGTTTGGCGGCTTCGGGATTGACGAGCTGGGCAGCCCTGCGGTCCTCTCCGACACGTGGGAGTGGAACGGCGCCGCGTGGACTCGCCGGCCGGAACCCGGGCCGTCGGCCAGATACGCCTTCGGGGCCATGACGTATGAACCAGCGTCCGAGCGCAGCATCCTGTTTGGCGGTTTGGCCGGGTCGGCGGTCGTCAACGACACGTGGGCCTGGAATGGCGATCGCTGGGCGATCGTGATCCCCTCGGGCAACGACCGGTCTCCGGCGGCCCGCATCGAACCCGCTCTCGCGTCGGACATTTACCGGAAGCGGGCGATGCTCTTCGGCGGAAGCCTGACGAGCACCGACCCCCTCAGCCCCGTCCAAGATACCTGGGAGTGGGACGGGGTGCAGTGGACCCGTCTGCCGTTGGAACCACCGCCGGCGCGCACGGCCGCGGGCATGGTGCATGATGCCAACCGGGCTGAATTGCTCCTGTTCGGCGGGCTTGGTGCGACAGGGTTCCTCAGCGACACGTGGACGCTGATCGCGCTCGACCCCCGCGACTACAACGGCGATGGGGCGGTGAACCCCGACGACCTGGGCGACTTCATCAGCTGCTACTTCGCCTCGCCGCCGTGCGAGAACGCCGACTACAACCGGGACGGCTTTGCGGACCCGGACGACCTGAGCGACTTCATCTCCCTGTTCTTTAGCGGGTGTTGATTGACGGGAGGACCGACGGACGAGTGTTTCGCCGAGGGACCGTTTGGACCGTTTGGGCTTGCGGGCCTCTAAGACTCACCAGGTGCGTTTGCTCATCGCGTCGATGACGGCCGTCGGGGCCAGATGGTCCAGATGACCTGCCCCCAATGTCTGTACCACCCGCTATGAGAGTCTGTCCATCGTACTCG
>CAZSZO010000095.1:0-11243 GCA_964611125.1 uncultured Phycisphaeraceae bacterium
GTCGGTTTCACCGACAAGGGCGAGCGGCTGGTCGGCCAGCCCGCCAAGCACCAGCAGGTGACCAACCCCAAGAACACCATCTACTCGATCAAGCGGTTCATGGGTCGGCGCCGCACCGAGGTCTCCGGCTCCGGCGAGTCGGGCTACGGCAAGAGCGGCAACGAGGAATCCAAGGTCCCCTACACCATCACCGGCGGGGCCGACGACTTCGTCAAGGTGCGCGTCAACCAGGGTGAGTTCACCCCCCAGCAGGTCTCGGCGTTCATCCTGCAGGATCTCAAGAAGACCGCCGAGGACTACCTCGGGGAGAAGGTCGAGCGCGCGGTCATCACCGTCCCGGCGTACTTCAACGACGCCCAGCGTCAGGCCACCAAGGACGCCGGCGAGGTCGCGGGGCTGAAGGTCGAGCGGATCATCAACGAGCCCACCGCCGCGGCGCTGGCCTACGGCCTGGACAGGAAGACCAACGAGAAGATCGCGGTGTTCGACCTGGGCGGCGGCACCTTCGATGTGTCGATTCTCGATATCGGCGACGGCGTCTTCGAGGTGCTCTCGACCAACGGCGACACGCACCTGGGCGGCGACGACTGGGACAGCCGGATCATCGATTTCCTGGCCGAGGAGTTCCGCAAGAAGGAGGGGATCGACATCCGCAAGGACGCGATGGCCCTGCAGCGCCTCAAGGAGGCGGCCGAGAAGGCCAAGTGCGAGCTTTCGACGATGCAGGAGACGACCGTCCGCCTGCCGTTCATCACCGCCGACCAGAACGGCCCCAAGCACCTCGAGGTGTCGCTGACGCGCAGCAAGTTCGAGTCGATCACCGCCGATCTCTTCGAGCGGCTCAAGGCCCCGTGCCTCAACGCCCTGCGCGACGCCAAGCTCGACCTGAGCAAGATCAACGAGGTGGTGCTGGTTGGCGGCTCGACCCGCATGCCCAAGGCCCAGCAGATCGCCAAGGAGATCTTCGGCAAGGAGCCCAACAAGTCGGTCAACCCCGACGAGGTCGTCGCCATCGGCGCCGCGATCCAGGGCGGCGTGCTCAAGGGCGACGTCAAGAACATCCTGCTCCTGGACGTCACACCGCTCTCGCTGGGCGTCGAGGTGCTGGGCGGCATCATGCACAAGCAGATCGAGCGGAACACGACCATCCCCACGAGCAAGAAGGAGGTCTTTTCCACCGCCGCCGACGGTCAGTCGAGCGTGACCATCAAGGTCTTCCAGGGCGAGCGCGAGATGGCCGAGCACAACCGGCTCCTGGGCCAGTTCGACCTCACCGGCATCGCCCCGGCGCCCCGCGGCCTGCCGCAGATCGAAGTCGAGTTCGCCATCGACGCCAACGGCATCCTCACCGTCGTCGCCACCGATAAGGGCACCGGCAAGAAGGCCGACATCAAGATCACCAACAGCGGCGGCCTCCCCAAGGAGGAGATCGAGCGCATGAAGCGCGACGCCGAGGCCCACGCCGCCGAGGACAAGAAGCGCCGCGAGATCGTCGACCTCAAGAACCGCGCAGACGCTTTCGTTCTCGCCACCCGCAAGGCCCTCGAAGAGCACGGCGGCAAGGTCAGCGCCGAGGTCCGCGGCCAGATCGAATCGGCCCTCTCCAGCGTCGAGGAAAAGATCAAGGGCGACGACAAGGACGCCATCGAGCGGGCCCTCAAGGAGCTCGAGAAGGTCAGCATGGAGCTGGGCAAGGTCGTCTACGAAGCCGAGGCCGCCAAAGCCAAGGCCGCCGGCGCTGAGCCCGGTTCAGCCGCCGCCGGCGACGCCAAGCCGGCCGGGACCCCGGGTAAGGACGACGTCATCGACGCCGAGTTCGAAGTGAAGGACGACAAGAAGTAGTCGGCCCGCATGCGTCCGTTCTCCGCGGCCGTCGGCTGACATCATCACGCTCACTGTCATTCAGGCCCCGGGGTCGCTCCCGGGGCCTGTTTCGCTTCCGCCGCGCTGTTACTGCCGCCACTGGGTGATCTTGCCCAGGCGCGGTCCACCCCCGGAGCCGCCCGAGCCGCCGGCCCGCTCGAGATGCAGCCGCGCCTTGCCCGAGGTGCTCAGCGACGCCCCCAGATACGTCCCCGTCAGCCCGCAGCCGCTGTTGCCCTGCGGCGTGATTGTCAGCCCCCCCAGCGGGTTCCACACCCGGGCCGTCAGCACCGCCGACTCGGAGATGGTCAGGCCCCGCGCCGTTCCGGTCATATACAGCTCGCAGCGGGCCGGCAGCCCCGACGCCGCGTTCACGAGCGCGTTGTCCCGGATCGTCACCGTTCCCGCGGCGTAGATGACCAGGACCCCCGAGTTCACCCGGATCTCGGCGCTGTTCTGGATCAGCAGGTTCCCGTCCACAAACAGCGTCACCGTTCCGTTCGCGTTCGCGATCGTCGAGCCCGACAGCGTCAGGTTGTTGTACCGCAGACTGGTCGTCGTTCCCGTCGAGCCCCAGTTGAGCGTGCCGGAGCCCGCCGCAAGGTCCCCCGCCGTCGCCGGCCTGGCGGGCACGATCGGAACCGGGATCGCCAGCCCCGAGGTCGCCGCGGTCGTGGTCCCGGTGATCGATGACGAATCCTGAAGCAGCACCGCCGAGGCCGGCGCGGCGCCCACGCCCACGATCGCGCTCCCCTGGAGCATCGTCTGACCATTGAGACGGATCGACCCCGCCGCGGTCCTGTTGGTCTGCACCACCGCCGCCGAGGTCAGCACATTCGACCCGCCGTAGACGCCGAACGAAGAATCGAACGCGTCAACGAGGGTCGCGGTGCTGGAGTTGTCGCCGAGCAGATCGACCTGCCCGGTGAACCCCAACTGCGGCGGGGTGTAGCTGGTCGTGAAGGCCGACGCAGGAACAAGCGTCGATGTCGCGTCGTTCGGGCCTCTCCACGACAGCAGGAGCGCGTTGCTGCCGGTGTTCTCGAAGAACCGCACATCGATCGCGTGAGCCCCCGCCGTGAGCGTCCTCATGCCGGTCCTTGTCTGCAGGGAGTGAACTCCGTCGTTGTCGATGAGCACCGAGCCATCCAGTCGCATGACCGAGCCGTCGTCGCTGGCCAGCGAGAAGGTCCACGACCCGGCCGTGGGGATCGTGATCGTCCCGGTGAGCCGCCAGTAGACCCTCGCCATGGTCACCCCGGCGAAGCGGGCGAGCCCAGCCTGCTGCGCAAAGTTGATGGCCGGGACCCGCCCCACGAAGTTCGGCGTCGTGTTGAAGTTGAAGAGCGCGATCGTGTTGACGCTGCCCGGCGTCCAGATCTCGGCCTTCAGGCCGGGCTGCTCGCCCGTTGAAACCGTCTGCAGCGTCGTCACCACGCGCTGGCGGGCGTCGCGCACGGTTGAGCTCGCCGTGAGCGTCGTCGTCGCGCCCGAAACCGCCGCCGTCGCGGCGCCCGTGGCCGTGCCCGTGACCGTCGCCACCGTGGCGCCGACCACGCCGTCGCCGCTCTCGTCAGCCCCGCGCATGAACTCGCGGATCGCCACGTTGCCTGCCCCCTCCGCGGCGTAGAACGCCCGCGCGCTGTCCAGCCGCTTCAGCAGCAGGTCCTGGTCCCGCGCGCCCGAGTTCACCACCCCCACCACCACCAGTTGCAGCGACACCAAAATGACCACCGCCGCCACCAGCATCGTGCCGGCGCGGCCTCGGCCGCTCCCGCCCCGGGCGATCGCACGGGCCCCGGTCATCATGGCGCCGCTCCGGTCAGGGTGCACCGCACAAAGACCCGCGTCCGCAATGTCGCCGTCTGGCCCGCCTTCGCCAGTGTCAGGCTCACCTGAATCCGCCGTACGCCCGCGCCGCCGACCGCGTTCAGCGGCAGCGTGAGCGCAGTCCCGTTGTCGCCGATGGCCATGACGCTGAAGCTCGACACATCATCCGCCAGCACCGCCGCGGCCCCACCCCCGTCGGCCAGCAGCAGCTGCGTCCCAGAGAGCGACAGCAAGCACCCCCCGGCCGCCTTGTTCCACGCGATCGACGAGTTCGTGACGGCCGAGATGTCGGGCGCGGCGGTCGTCCCCGCAGGGTTGATGCGGATCTCGCGCAGCTCGCGGTCGATCCGCTCCATCACCAGGTTGGCGCGGGCGTGCAGGGCGGCCCCCTGGGCGGCCTCGGTGTAGTCCTGGGCCGCGCGCAGCGTCAGTTGGGCCATCACCGTCCCCAGGGCCCCGACGACGACCATGGTGCAGACGGCCTCCACGAGCGTGAACGCCCGCGCTGGTCGAGCCCAGCCCCGACGGCCCCCCCCACCACAACGATCCATTCGGATGGTCCCGCGTGCCTGGTTCATGGGCTAGTAGTCCGTCACCACCGTCGCCAGCTCCAGTGCCCGCGCCGCACCCCGCTCGTCGGTCCACGAGACCGTCACGGTGACTTTCTTGTACCCCGTCCCCGCCGAGACCAGGTTGGCCGCCGTCTCGGCGATGGTGACGCTGCGTGAGAAGCCCGGGAACCCGCTCACCGGGCTCTCAGCGGGGTAGTTCGCATTCACCAGATACGGGTACCCGCGCGTGCTGCTGCTGCGGTCGGCGATGATGTCTTCCAGCAACTCCCCCGCCAGCCAGCGGGCCTGGGCGGTGCGGATCGGCGCCGCCCGCCTCACCGACGCATCGCGGATCGCCAGCAGCATCGGCGGCGCCGCGACGCCGATGATCACCACCGCCATGATCGCCTCAACCAGCGTCAGCCCCCGTCCCCCCCGCCCCCCCCATCCACCCCGTTGCCCTTGCGGCCCAGTTGTCGGTCGGCCTTGCGTGTTCATCACGTGCCTCCCGCGGTGTGGGCCGCACGCCCGCTCGGGGCCGAGACCGTCACCGTGTTGCTCCGCGACAGGGTCACCACGCCATCCACGGTCTGCTGCGCGCCGTCGCTCTTGAGAGGCCGGCCCAGCCGGTCGAAGCCCACCTCCGCCGCCCCGCCAAAGTCCGCCGTCAGCAGGTCCGCCCCCGCGAACTCCCCCTGATTCAGCCGCACCGTAAAGGGCGCCTGCGTCGCCGGGTCGGTGATCGTCGTCGCCCCCGCCCGTCCGGGCGTCGAAACGCTCTCCGCCAGCACGCTGTAGGTGTTCGCCGTGGCGTCGAAGACCACCCACGACACCGTGCCGGTCGTCATCGCCCGGGCCCGGGCGTAGTCGATATCGCGCACGATCTGCTTCGCCGCGGCCCTTGAACGGCCTGAGTCCAGCACGCCCAGCGCCGGAACCGCCGCCGCTGCGAGGATCGCCACCACCACCATCACCGCGATCAGTTCGATGATCGTGAAGCCGCGGGAGCGGTGTCCCACCGACGGTTCTCCGCCCCAAGGCCCTCGCGTTGCGACGTCGATGGCATCGATCACTGGTCAAGCCCTTAAGCAGGCAAGCCCCGGAGAAGCTCCGAGGCTCGCAGAACGGCATCTGGAATCCCCCGTGCGGCCGGGCGGCCTCAAAGCTGGTTGGCGTTCAGCGCCGTCGAGCCGTTCAGCGCCGTGGTCGGGTTGGTCGTATTGGCGTAGATCCCGCAGGTCGGCGGCGTGGTCGAGTTATCCACGTAGTACCGCCAGCCGGCCGTGCCGCCGGTCGTCCGGGCGTTCCATTCCGACAGCGTCGCGGCGGTCACCGTGCTGAGGTTGTTGTACGGGTTGCCGGGGAACGTGTCGTTGAGCACGGTGCCCACCGTCGTCAGTTGCACCAGCGTCGGATAGGCCGGCGTCCCGTTGATCGACGCGTTCGCGTAGAAGTTCTGGATCGATGACCGCACGTTCCCCAGCGTCCCCTGCAGCGCGGCCGTCTTGGCCCTGTCCGTGTAATCAAAGTACCTCGGCACCGCCACGCCGGCGAGGATCGCCAGCACGACGATCACGGCAATCAACTCAATGAGCGTGAACGCGCGGGAAGCGGGTTTGGAGGCGGAGGTTCTGGTGGGCATCTGGTCGACTCCTCTGGGTTCCTCGGGTGGACCCATCGGGCACTCAGGGACCGATCGGCTGCGAGTAGTCATCAGCTAAAGTGGTCGGGGACTTGACCTCAGAGCAGGGCCTTAACCACGCCCCACGAACAGGCGACCCTACAGCCATGCGCGCCGTCACAGCCCGCACCGCGAGCGCGTCGACTTGACTAAGAAATGTGCTCATCGGCCGGGGAAACCCCCACTGAACCAGTCCGCGACGTTTTCGCAAACAGCGCGTGATCGCACTATCGCCCATCGCGCTGCTCGGTCATGTCTACTTGATCAGGCTCGCCATGTTCCACATCGGCAGGAAGATGGCCAGCGCCACCACCAGCAGGGCCCCCGCGATCAGCACGACCATGATCGGCTCGATCGCCGTGGTCAGCTGCTTGCTGAGGTGCATCGTCTCGCGGTCATAATGGCGGGCGATCAGGCCGCACATCTTGGGCAGCTCCCCGGCGTTCTCCCCCGCCGCCAGCATCCGCTTGCCAAACGGCGGAATGTACCCGCACCCCGCCAGCACTTCGCTCAGCCTCCCGCCCACCCGCACCTGCTCGCCCATGCGCTCGACATCGGCCAGCAGCGTGGGCCGCCCCGCGGCCCGCCCTGCGAGTTCCAGGCTCTCGATCAGCCCCAATCCCGAACCCAGGCTCACCCCCAGCACGCGCGCAAACCGCCCCATGGCCAGCCCCACCAGCACTTCGCGCAGCCCCGGAACCCGGTGCATGAACCGGTCAAGCGCGATCCGCCCCGTTGGCGACCGCCACGCCTGGCGCACGCCCAGCGCGCCCCCGACCACCGCGCCGAGGTGCACGAACCACCAGCGCTGCAGGCTGTCGCCCAGGGTCACGAGGAGCTGAGTCAGGGCCGGCAGCTCCACCCCGCGCGAAGCGTACATGGCGCCGAACTTGGGCACGACGAACCCCATCAGGAAGGTCATGCCCAGGAGCAGCACGAAGACCACGCACACCGGATAGGCCAGCGCGCTCTTGACCTGCTGGGCGGTCTCTTCGCCGCGCTCCAGCATTTCGCTCACCTGCTCGAGCACCTTGGGCAGGTTGCCGCTCTTCTCCGCCGCGCGGATGGTCTCGATGTAGACATCGCCGAAGGCGTTCCCCTGGGCCGCCATGGCGTCCGCGAGGGGGGTCCCCGCCTCCACCCGGGCCGCCAGATCGCGGATCACCCCCGCGAACCTGCGGTTGGGCTCCTGCTCGCTGATGCTCAGCAGGCCGTCGCTCAAGGGGATCCGGGCGCCCACCAGCACCGCCAACTGGGCCGTGAGGTGCGCGACATCCTTGCTGCGGAACCGGCCCGAACTCAGAAACGAACCCCCGCCCGAACCGCGCCGCCGGATCGACACCGGGATCAGCCCCCGGGCCGACACCTGCCGATACGCGTCGATCTCGCTCGGGGCCGTCTCGCTCCCGCGATGCGGCCGCCCCGCCCGATCGACGGCGCGATACTCAAACAGCAGCGCGCTCATGCCGCCCTCCGCTTGCCCGGCTTATCGCCCTTGCGGCCTCCGGGTGGTCCCGATGGCGACTGGGGCCCAGCGGGCGCTGCTGAAGGCGGGGGCGTGGACGGAAGCCCGGACCCCGGTGGCGGCTTGTCGGTCGGTCGGGCGCCCTCCGGCCCCGGCCCGGCCGCCGGCTCACCCAGTTCTTCATCCGCCGCCGCGGCCGCCGAGACCACCTCGCCGATGGTCGTGAGGCCCATGCGCGCCTTGGCGAGGCCGTCGGCCCACATCGGGGTCATGCCTTCGTCCCGGGCCGCCCGCCGCAGCGCCGCGGCACCGGCGCGCTGGTCCACCGCGCGGCGCACCGCCGCGGTCATCACCAGCACCTCGTACACCCCGATCCGCCCCTTGAAGCCCAGGCCCGCGCAGCGGGCGCACCCGCCGCCCTCGACGTAGGTGGCCGCCGCGCCGTCGTCGGGCAGGCGGGCCAGCAGCATGGGGTCGGGCTTGACCGGCGCGGCGCAGTCGGGGCACACCCGCCGCACCAGCCGCTGGCCGATGGCGCCCACCAGCGCCGCGTTAATGGCGAAGGTCGGGCACCCCAGGTCGATCAGCCGAGGCACCGCCCCGCAGGCGTCGCTGGTGTGCAGGCTCGACAGCACCAGGTGCCCCGTCAGGGCCGCCTGCACCGCGATGCGGGCCGTCTCCTCGTCGCGGATCTCACCCACCAGCACCACGTCGGGGTCCTGCCGCAGCATCGACCGCAGCGCCCCGGCGAAGGTCATCCCGATCTCGGCGTTGGTCTGCACCTGCCGGATCATCGGCATGCGGACCTCCACCGGGTCCTCGATGGTCATGATGTTCAGCTCGGGTGAGTTGAGCTTCTTCAGGGCCGTGTAGAGCGTCGTCGTCTTGCCCGAGCCCGTCGGCCCCGTCACCAGCACCATGCCGTTGGGGCTCTCGAGCATCCGCTCCATCATCTCGCAGTCGCGGCTCAGCAGCCCGAGATCCGCGAAGCCCTTGATGCTCCCCGCGCTCGTCAGCAGCCGCATCACCACGTTCTCGCCCGTCACCGTGGGAATGATGCTCACGCGCACGTCGACCTGCCGGCCATCGGCCGTGAAGCGGAACTTCCCGTCCTGCGGGCGCCGGTTCTGCGTCAGGTCGAGTCCCGCCATCACCTTGATCCGCTGCACGATCCCCGAGTGCGCCGACAAGCTCGGCCCCTGCTGGGTCCGCAGGTGCCCGTCAATCCGGAAGCGCAGGTGCAGCGTCTGGTCGTCTGGGCCGATGTGGATGTCGCTCGCCGAACGCTCGATCGCCTGAGCCAGGATCTGGTTCACCGCCGCGACGATGGGCTCCCTGCCCGTCGTGAGCGAGACGCCCGCAGGCGCGGCGCTGGGCGCCTCCTCTTCAACCGTGCTCCCCGAAAGGGCGTAGGCCCGCTCGATCAGCCGGGCGAGCGACTCGGGCTCGCACATCACCGTCTCGACCTCCGCCCGCAGCATCGCCCGCAACTGGTCCACCGCCCGCAGGTCGAGCGGGTCGGCCATCCCCACCGTCACCACCTCGCCCAGGTCGAACAGCGGGAACGCCCGCAGCGACTCCGCTGTCGCCTTCGGCAGGCGGGCGCTGTTGCGGATGTCGATCTGATGCTGCGCCGTGTCCACGAACGGGACCTCGGCGATCACCGCCTTCACGATCGCCATCTCGCGCGAGCTCAAGAGCCCCTTGGCCACGATCGCCTGCGAAGGCGTCAGCCGGCTGCGCGCACCCTCGCGCACGGCGTTGTCGAGCGCTTCCTTCGAGAAGCGCCCCTCCTCCAGGATCGCCGCGACGACAAAGTCCTCGTGTTCAAGCACCGGGGCCGCCCCCTTCCCCCGCGGGCGGGCTCCGGCGGGCGGCCTCCATCAGTCGGGCCAGCCTCCGCTCATGCTCGGGGCCCTCGCCCATCAGCAGCAGTCCAAGGTAATAGGTCGGAACGCGATCGAGCATCGTCACCCGCTGCACCCGCCCGCTGAAGTCGACCGCCGCGCCGCCCTTCATGCCCCCCAGCGACACTCGCACCATCACCTGGCACAGCCGCGGGATGAACACGCTGCTCCGCAGCCCCAGGCCGCCGGCGCTCCAGTCGATCACTTCGCAGGCCGTCTCCACGCCGCCCGTCGCCCCCGTCGAGCCCTCAGTCAGGATCAGCGCCACCCGCTCTGATGATTCCGGCGCCACCGTCAGCGCCGCCTTCAGCCGGCAACGATTCCGTTCGTGCTGCCGAACAACCAATTGATCGCCAGGCGTATTCATAGTCTGTTCGGTTTGACTGAGGCCTGGCGCAGGGCGCCCCGCGCTTTCGAACGGTCCCGGAAGGAATCGACCGGGCGCGCACCCCACTTAATCCCGGACCTGCAAGCCACGTCCACAGCCCGCAAGGCGGCCCCGCGCAATCGCACCCACCGCTCACCAACCCGAAGGCCGTTCGCGACCGCGTTTAATGACCAAAAAACGCGACTGCGGCGACGCGAAGCCACTGGCGGCCGAGTCCTTACTCGCTCTTGATCGGGTCGCGGCCCTCTTCGATCGCCGCGATCTCACGCAGGCGCCGCTCGTGCCGCCCGCCCAGAAAGGCCGTGTCGAGCCAGGTCTCCACGACCTTCTCGATCAGCCGCTGCCCCAGCAGGTCGGCCGACAGGCACAGCACGTTGGCGTCGTTGTGCGTCCGGCTGATCTGGGCCGTCAACTCGTCATGGGCCAGGGCTGCGCGCACGCCCTTGACCTTGTTCGCGGCGATGCACATGCCGATCCCCGTGCCGCAGATCAGCACACCCCGCTCCGCATCACGCCGCGCCACCGCCTGGCCAACCAGGTTGGCCTGGATCGGATAGTCCGTGGCGTCGCCGGTGAGACTGCCCAGGACCAGCACCTCATGCCCCGCCGACCGCAGCCGCTCTGCGAGCTGGCGAGCCGACGCGGCACCTCGATGGTCAGCGCTCAGGGCCAGCTTCATGAGTCGGTCTCCTTCAGCCGCCGCTCAATCAAGCGCTTGAGCTCGCGGGCGACCTCATCGTACCGCCCCTGGGCCGCTCCGATCGGGTCGGGCACGTCCCGCCCGTCCGGATCGATGAGCCGCACCTTCCCCGCCGCGCCAGGGTCGAGAGCCAGCACCGCCGAGCGATGCGAGCGGGTCATCACATAGACCTCGTCGGCTTGGCTGAGCATGCCCGCCGTCAGCGCCTTGGAGGCGCCCGGCGGGGTGGGAATTCCCATTGACCGCAGCGCGCTGGTCGCCTCTGGGCTGTATCGGGCGCCGTCATACGCCCCCACCCCGGCTGAACTGACGGAAACCCCGCTGGATGGCTCGGTTGGGAGCAACGAGCGCGCAATCGCCTCCGCCATCGGGCTGCGGCAGGTGTTGCCGGTGCACACAAAGAGAATGGTCCGTTTCAACTGTCGCTGGATATACGCCGGGTCAAGGACGCCCGGTTCTTCCAACCGCCAGCCGCCGCCGATCAGCAGCCGCAGCACGCTCGACGGTCGGGCCAGCGTCGCCCGCCCGCCGTCCACCACGCTCACCCCCTCGACGCCCGCCTCGGCGAGCCTGTGCAGGCTCTCTTCTGCATCGACTGCCAGCCCCGCGCCACGTTCGGAACGGCCAATGTCCCCATTTAAGGGGATCCCTCGTGCGATGACGGGCTGATCAACCGCCGCGAGGACCTGGCGGGCGACGGGGTGATTGGGGATGCGCACGAGCGAGGCATCGCCATCCTGCAGCACGCCCGGGGCAACCTTGAGGGTCTCGCGCAGGCTTTGCGCCTGCTCCGGCGATTGTTCGATGACGAAGGTCACCGGACCCGGTGCGAGGCGGGTGAAGAGCCGCTGGTGGACT
>CAZSZO010000096.1:0-11187 GCA_964611125.1 uncultured Phycisphaeraceae bacterium
GATGACGAAGGTCACCGGACCCGGTGCGAGGCGGGTGAAGAGCCGCTGGTGGACTGGGGCCAGGGGGCCCAGCGCGGAGCGGACCCGGTCGGTCGACGCCGCGTGCCAAGCCGCGGGCCTGGCCGACGGGCGCCCCAGCAGACGTGCGAACGCGTGATGAAAAGCAGCCACGGCACGCGAATCGGCGGCCAGCGCGGCGAGCCCGTAGACGGTCTCGGTCGGGAACACCACCAGGCCGCCATGCAGCAACCGCTCGGCAGCCTGTTGCGGGCTCAACTGGGTGGTGGCGGAGAGCGGGTTCACCGGGGAGTATCGCCCGGAAAGCGCCCTGTTTCAATCGCCGGTCGGGAGAGAATCGCCGGCGGCCTAGAAACTGGGTAGACCTGCTGGAACCCGGTCCCCCTGAAAAGGTGTTTGGTGTATGTGAGCAAGGCGCAAGGGGGGGCTTTTTGAGCGCAAAGCAGCCCGGAAAGCTTGACGGGCATGGCAGGCGTGATATCTTCTAATCGGAGTGTCGTCTCGTCTCGGCTACGCTGAAGATGCGGATGACGTTGTTCGGACTGGTAGGAGTGCCAGCCCGGGCGTCGTCGTCGCGTAAACGCATCTTCCAGCGTGGGTCTGGGCGCTGTCGTGGAGTCGTGTCCACGAGAGGGGAGGATCGCGTGAAGGTTCAGCGTGGTTTTATCGTTGGGTCTGCTGCGGCTTTGCTTGCGTTCGCCGGGGTCGCCTCGGCTGCGCCTGAGCTGCGGGACCTTGGGCATGGCTGGCAGGTGCTGCTCCCCGATGCCGATGTGATCGACATCGTCGTTGATGAGGCGGCAAGCAGCAGCCAGCAGTTGGTGATTGAGAAGTTCGCGACGTTCATGTCGCTGAACGCTCTGGATCTGGTGTTCACCCAGACCTCCGCGGCCGCCGCGCCCCGGATCATCATCACTGACGAGTACATCTCTAACATGACGGGCACGGCGTGGAACGCGTTCACGAACGCTCTCGTGGACGTGAGCCCCGCGGGCTCGGCGGCGGTGTTCAACCCGGCTGCTTCGGCCGGTCTGAGCATCTCCCCGTTCACCGTCGCCACCTATGAGGCCGGCAACACCTCGGTGACGTTCTCCGGCGGAATCGTGGCCGATCAGGCCTTCTGGTTCCCCGGGGTCGCCTCCGGCGCCCTCGTGGTGAATGTGACCTTCAACCCCTTGGCTCCGACCAGCTTCACCCTGCGTGAAGTGCCCACCGGCGTTCCGACGCCCGGTGCGTCGGCGCTCGGCATCGCGGCTTGCGGCCTCATCGCCGCGCGTCGTCGGCGCTGATCGAGGTCGCCCCTTCGCGGGGATGGCGGGCCGGAGCGCCCGCCATCGTCCCTCCCGCGAAACGGGCGGAGGCTGGGAAACGGCCGGTCAACAGACCTCGGCGCGCGTCAAGCCCGCCGATCGACAGGGGAGACCCGCGTCGAAGGCCGATGAAGCAGTGGCGTGAACGTGTGAGAAGGAGTGTCCCGCACCGGCAAGTGGAACGAGCCGGTGTTCCGAGAGCTGAAACCTGGAGGCAGGGCTGAGGTCATCGGGACGGGACGCGGGTTGCAGACGCTTTACGGGGAGATCTGGACGTGTCGAACTTCACTAAGACTGTTGCGATTTCGGCCGCGGCCCTTCTGGCCGCTGCGGGCGTCGCTTCCGCCGACCCGATCATCCAGCAGCTGGGCGGCGGATGGCAGGTCACCATTTTCGATCCTGCGAATGTCAGCATCGAAGTCAACAACCCCAACACGATCGAGCGTGACGGCCAGGTGGTCATCACCAAGCGTGCGACGGTGTCGCAGCTCACCGACGAGGGCGTTCCCGCCCCCATCGTCATCGTGTTCCAGCAGATTTCGCCCGATGCCGGGACCGTTCCCCGCATCGCCATCACCGAAGAGGTGATCAACAACCAGACCGGCCAGCTCTGGACCGCCTACCGGCAGGTTCTGGCTCAGTCGGGCCGGGCGACGTTCAACCAGGCCGCCTCGGCCGGGTTCTCGATCGACCCCTACCTCTTCTCCTCCTACAACGTCTTCAATGACTCGGTCCTCTACTCCGGCGGCCCCGGCGTTCCCAGCGGTGGGACGTTCAACCCCGGCCGCACTTCGGGCGAGCTGGTGATCGATATCGATCTCTCGGCCGCGCCGGTGCTCTTCGCCCTCAAGGAAATCCCGGTCCCCACCCCCGCCGGCGCCAGCGTCCTGGCTCTCGCGGGTCTGGTCGCGACGCGTCGTCGTCGCTGAGCCGGCTCGCCGGAGCCCTTGATCGGGATCTGGCGCGCACGGACCGGATCGGATACCTGTTCCTCCCCCAAGCTGCCCGCTCCCTGAGCGGGCGGCTTGCTTTTTGAGCTTGCGCTGGCGCGGGCTTGATGCCGGTCGGCCTTGACCCCTACCTTGGAACCGCCGATAACCGCTCTACGCCCGCGCCTCCGGCGTCGGCGCCTTTCCCATCCACCCAGGGACCCCTCGCATGGACATGCACAACACGATCCTCGACGCCGTCGGCAACACGCCCTTGGTGAAGCTCAACAAGGTGGTGCCCAGCGGATCGGCCACGGTGCTGGTCAAGTGCGAGTTCATGAACCCCACGGGGTCGATCAAGGACCGCATGGCGGTGCACATTCTCAACGAATCGGAGAAGGCGGGCAAGATCAAGCCCGGGGCCACGATCGTGGAGAACACCAGCGGCAACACGGGCCAGGGCGTGGCCATGTGGGCTTCGGTCCGGGGGTACCGGTGCGTGTTCACCATGCCCGACAAGATGAGCATGGAGAAGGTGAACATGCTCAAGTCGTTCGGCGCCGAGGTGGTGATCACCCCGACCGATGTCCCGGGCGACTCGCCGCAGCACTACGTGCAGACGGCCCTGCGGATCGCCCGCGAGACGCCCGGGGCGTTCTACGTGAACCAGTATCACAACCACCTCAATATCGACGCCCACGAGCTGTCGACCGGGCCCGAGATCTGGCGGCAGACCGGGGGGGAGTTTGACGTCTTCGTGGCCGGGGCGGGGACCGGCGGCACCGTGTCGGGCGTGGGGCGATTCCTGAAGAGGAAGCACCAGGAGACGGGCAGGAAGGTCCGCGTCGTCGGCGTCGACCCCATCGGCAGCGTGCACTACCACTATTTCTACACCAAGACGATGCCCACCCCGCACGTCTACAAGGTCGAGGGCGTCGGCGAGGACATCCTGTGCGACGCCATGGACTATTCCGTCTGCGATGAGTTCCGCCAGGTGAACGACAAGGAGTCGTTCCTGATGGCCCGCCGGCTGGTCCGCGAGGAAGGGCTCTTCTGCGGCGGCTCCAGCGGCAGCAACGTGCACATCGCGGTGCAACTGGCCAAGGAGCTCGGGCCCGGCAAGACCATTGTGACAGTGCTGTGCGACTCGGCGACCCGCTACACCACCAAGTACCTCTCCGACGCATGGATGAAGGACTACGGCTTCATGGGCGGCGACCGCGACCTGGGCCTCGTTGAGGACCTGCTGGCCGGCAAGAAGCAGAACATCATCACCGCCCACGCCCACGACCCGCTGATGACCGTGGTGGGGCTCATGAAGCAGCACGGCGTGTCGCAGGTGCCCATCGTTGACGAGCGCGGCCATCCGCACGCCATGGTGCACGAGATGGACATCCTCCGGGCCCTGCAAGCCGGCACGGTGAAGACCGGCGACCCGGTGAAGGCGGTTTCGCAGCCGATGGGCGGCCTGATCTACCCCAAGGCCCGCATCGAAGAGCTGTACCGCATCTTCGAGACCAACCAGGTTGCGGTGGTGGTCGACGGCGAGAAGATCACCGGGATCATCAGCCAGATCGACGTGATCGAGTTCATGGGGAAGCGGACGAAGTGAGGGGGGAGTCGAAAGTCGCGGGACGCGGGACGCGAGCAGGCGGAAGGGCGCGGGGTTTTCGGTGAGGGTTGACGGTTCGGCGCACGTGGCTTGCGCACAAGACGACCAACGCCGACCGCGCCGAGATGGGGATCACGGTGCGCGATACGTCGCCGACGCCAGCGCCCGCGCCGTCGTCGCGCCCGCTGGCGCTGGTGGAGAGCGGGCAGCGGCTCACGCACCAACTGCGGCTGGTGGATGAGTCCACGCCGACCCGCCGCGCCCGGCCCAAAGGGGTCCAGCGCGCCGAGGTCTTCGTCGCGCTCACGTCGCCGGGAAGCCCAGCGCCCGCGAACCCCGGCGACTACCGCTACATCGGCAGCGTCACACGCGGCGAGACGACGCTGAGTTTCGAGTCGGACAAAGGCAGCATGCAGGCCCACTACCTGTCGCGCTGGGTGAGCACGAGCGGAGCGACGGGGCCGTGGAGCGACACGGCCAGCGCGACGGTGGCGGCGTAGCACCATATCGCAGCGATTGCTGGGGCTCGCTGACGGACCACCGTTCACAGCATGTACAATCCAACGCGATGAGCCGTGCCGGCTCGTCCGTTGGAGGATTCCATGCGGCCAGCCATACCTCATTTTCTGGTTAAGGCGCTCGTCATTCCTCTGGCTGTGGCGACGGGCCTTGCACTTTGGACCAGCGTCTATGTGTCCGAGCCTTGGGCCGGTCTGCTCGTCAACCTTGCCGCAGGATTTGTCGGCACGGTGATGACTGTGCTCTACGTTGACGTGGTATTGCAGAGGCACAACGCTACGCAGTGGCAAGCTGTTGGGCAACGGGTAAACATGCGCGTCGAGGGGTTGGCGAATGTCTCGATATCGACCGTCCGAAGCGCCTTGCGGATCGGAACGGAAGTTCTTGATCGCGGCGGCGACGTGGCGAACGACGCGGCGAAGCGGCGGAAGATGATGACGGGCGTTGCTGAGGGCGTGCTGACCCAAGAGGTCAGCCGAATCCGCGACCTTGACGTGAAGGGCTGGGAAGTGCTCTCGCGAAACTTACAGGGGGCGTCAGGGTTAGCCGATCGGCTCCTTGCCACATTCGGCCCGCGGCTCGCGCCCGAAATCACCGATGGCATTCTGAACCTGCAAGACATAATCGGAAAAGTGCTGTCGGCCTACTCGATCTTCCCCGATATCTTCGGCGTTCCCGCCGATAGGTTGCCGACGAAACGGGATGGCTCGTCCACAGTCCCGACACAGCAAGCGCTCTATGCGAATGCAGAGACGGACCTGGAACAAGTGCTTGCCGTCGCTGCTGGTCTGTTGCGTGCGTTGCAAGATGGAAGCGACGCTCGGGCGTGATCAGTTGCCTAGCCGCTTCCCGTGACAGGGGCGACAACGCCATCGTCGCGCCCGCTCGCGCTAGTCGAAAGCGGGCAGCGGCTCACGCACCAACTGCGGCTGGTGGATGAGTCCACGCCGACCCGCCGCGCCCGGCCCGCGGGCGTGCTCGGGGCCGAGGTGTGGGTGAGGCTCGATGAGCCAAATCGCCAAATGGCACATGGCCAAATGGCCAAATCAGGAGGGGACGCCGTCGTGAGCGGCGAGCAGTCGCGTCCGATCGGCGACCCCGCCGCGCTCACGTTCCTGACCATGACCACCCGCCCAAGTTTCCGCGCCGAGTTCAAGGCGGGCGAAGGCGGCAAAACCGCCGTCTACGTGGCCCGCTGGGTCAACACACGCGGCGAAAAGGGGCCATGGTCGGAGATCACGACGGCGATGGTGGCGGCGTAGTCAGACGGTTGTGAGTTGCGTCAGGCCGTAGAGCTTCTTGATCCACCGGAGAAATGCCTTCGCCTCGATGGAGTCGTGCCCGAAGTACTCTGATGTAACAGCGCGGCCGAATGGGACGCCGGGTTCTTCCTGCCACGCGAGCCAGCAGTGCGTGATCGCCTTCACGCGGTCCACATCACGAAACTTCGCGCCTTTGGTCTTTGCCGTGTCGGTGCTGCTTTCAGCTAGCGGCCAAAGGGCATCGCCCGCAGGTACCAGCGTCTTCAGAAGATGCTCCAGTTTGCCATGGTCGAGCACGCAATCGGGCATCATCCAAATACCGCACGGATGCGGATAGCCCGGCACTTGTCCGACGTACCCATCGGCGGGGCATTTTGCAGGCGGAGTGATGCCAGCGGATTTGAGGCACGCGCAAACCTCCTCCCACCGCTTATCGCAAGAGAGGTCGACATCGAGCACGAAACCAATCGGTCGATCCGTCGCGTTCCGGATGGCATCGCCCATACTCGCGAGCAGCGGAACAACACCCTCCGCACCGGTGCTGGGATCCTTTGCAATCTTCAACTCGATCGGGCGAACGCCGTCATCCATCTGGATCCCATGACGGGTCAAGAGCGCGATGAGGACAAACTTGTCGTTGTTGCCTTCGACAACGAGTGTCGGGATGTCGCGGGTGTTTGCCATTATCGCGGGTCGATATCGCTGCGCAGCATGCGCACCAGCGACTCCCCGCTGAACGCGACACTGTTCTGCAAGGCCCGGTCAACCTTGTGAATCGCCACCTTGTTCACCAAATCTGGCTCTCGCTGGCACAGCGTGGACAGGCCTTCGATGCAGTCCCAACTGTGGGTGGTCGCGAAGACTTGCACGTTGGACGCAACGGCCTTCTTGACCACGAGTTTCCACATGTCGGCCATCACGGAGTAGTGGAGGCCGGTGTCGATCTCGTCGATGAAGAGCGTCCCGCCTCCGACACGAGAGAGCGACAGTGCAAGTGTCATCAAACGTCGCCCGCCATCACCAAAACTGCCCAGAGGGATTGGCCGGGGAGACTGCTTGGTCACCACAAAGAAGTCGCGGAACGATGGGGCGGATCGTGCGCCGCCATCAGGTGGTACGTAGACAATCTGTTCGATGTCGTCTTCAACAATCTTTACCGCGCGTACAACTTCTGGATGCGATGCCTCAAGGATCGCGTGCCGCCAGAGTTGCGACAAACGGCGGCCGGTGACAGATTCAGTGGGAACAAACAGCGATGGCTTCGACGAGCCCGCGGATCCAGGCGCCACCTGAGCGAATCGCGCTTTCGGGTTGAAGATCATCGCCCCTCGATCCGACAAGGCGACATCCGCCGGGGCAGAACCGAAGCCCGCAGCGCCCTCGATCCTGACGCCAATCACAGGTCGCGACTCATAGCCCTCGTCCTCCTTGCCGAACAGGGATGGCTCCTGGGGCAGTGGTTCGAGCCTCACCGTGAGGGACGGATATCCGTTGTCCGACTCGATGCGAAAGGAGGAATTGGGACCGATCTGGTGTCCATTGAAGAAGTGCGTCAGATCGGGATAGACCTGCGGACCATCCTCGGCGGCAATCATCTCCCCGCGACGCATGGCGGCATCAGCCAATACGTATGGATCGCCTCCGGAGGTGACGAAGTGGATTGCTTCAAGCAGAGCCGTCTTGCCGCTGTTGTTCTTCCCGACGACCAAGTTGACCTGTGCCAACCCCTCCATCCGGTAGGACTTGAAGCCGCGGTAGTTCGCGATGTCAACGCGGGTGAGCATGGGTGGGGGTACCTGACACTGGACTCAGAGTGTAGGGAATCGGCACGCGACGGGCGATTCGGTGAGTTTTCGGGGTTCGCTTGCCGGGGCTGCCGCCCCCGGCACCCCCGCTCAAGGCACTCGGAATGCACGACGATCGCGGCGGGCGGCTCTCTTCCGGGCCGGGAGAGGTGCGGAGGTGTCATGGACACGCGGGCGGCACGCCCTCGGGGGTGGCTGCATCAGCGGCACAGGTTGACGAGTCGGTTGGATTTGCGCGCAGGTTGGGCGGTTGTCGGCGGGGGTGAACTTCCGCCGCCCCTGCCGGGGCGGGACGGGGTGATTCACGCTGTCCACGGGTTGCGCTGCGCCCGCGAGGACGCGGGGCGTTGAGACGCCGTCCGCAGGACCGCTCCACCCGTGGCTACAGACTGGCGCCCCGTTGGGGCGAGGAGTGAGGGGGCGTGCTCGATGATCACGGACGGATCGTGCAGAAGGCGCGAAGACAGGCCTTCGGTGGGTCGCGTCCACACGAGGCGTCGACGTTCCCGGGTACGCTCCGGGCATGAAGCCTGAGCACTTGGCGTCGAGCATCCGCTCGGTTGGTGTGGCGAGACTCGTCACGGCGGTCCTGTTGGTGGCCGTGAGCGTGGGGATGGGCACGGGCATGGCGATGGGCGGAGCGGCGGGCGACGGGGCGACGGCGGCAGGCGTCGAGCCTCCGGTCCGCGTCGGGCCGACGCCGGGCGGCGCCGTCGTCACCACGCAGCAGCTCGTCCGCCCGGCGGGCAGGACCGTCGCGTTCAACGGGCGCCCGGTTGACCTGGTCGCGACTGCCGACGGGGGCCTCGTCATCGCCAAGGACAATCGGGGCCTGGTGGTGGTCGACGGTGCGACGTGGACGGTGAAGCAGGAACTGCGCTTCTCGACCAAGTCGGGCGCGTCGATGACGGGGCTGGCGCTTTCGCCCGACGGGCGGACGCTGTGGGCGACCGACGCCGCGGATTCGCTGCTCGAGTTCGCCGTGGATCCCGCGGCGGCTGAGGGCGCCTCCAAGGCCCCGCTCGAGGCGCGGCGGACGATCGCGCTGGGCGTGCAGGGCAAGGGCGCCGCGTACCCCTGCGGGGTGGCGCTCTCGGCTGACGGGGCGACGGCGTATGTGTGCCTGTCGCGGTACAACACGCTGGCGGAGGTTGATCTCGCCAGCGGCGAGGTGCGGCGCCGGATCGACGTCGGCGTGGCGCCATTTGGCGTCGTGATCGGCCCCGAGGTTGGCGGCGGTGGCGGCGCCGGCGGCGGGCAGGCCTTCGTCTCGTGCTGGGGCGGGCTGGCCCCCGCGGCGGGCGATCCCTCGGCGCCCAGCTCGGGCACGCCGGTGCGGATCGATGAGCGGGGCGTGGCGACCAGCGGGGGCCTCTCGATCGTCTCGCTGGGCGAGGGGCGCGCCACGGCGTATGTCGAGACCGGGCTGTCAGCCAGCGGGATCGCCCTGTCGCCCGACGGCCGGCGGGTGTACGTGGCCAACGCCAACCACGACACCGTCTCGGTGATCGAGGTCCAAGCGGGGGGCTCGGGGCGCGTGGCGGAGCAGATCGTGGTGAAGCCCGATGCCGCCCTGCCATTCGGCAGCATGCCCAGCGCGCTGGCGATCTCGCGCGACGGGCGCACGCTGGCGGTGGCGTGCGCGGGCAGCAACGCCGTGGCCCTGGTGGAGGTGGGCCCGGCGCGCGCCGAGGAGGCGCCCGCGGCCGGGGCTGCCGGGCGCGCGGCCATCCGCGGGTGGATCCCGACGGGCTGGTATCCGGGCGGGGTGGTGCTGCGCGACGGCGAGCTGCTGGTCGCGAATATCAAGGGCGAGGGCTCGCGGCAAGCCCGACAGGACGGCGCCTTCAACTCCCACCGGCACACGGGCACGCTGCAGCGCGCGGCGATCCCCGAGGGCGCGGCCCTGGAGGCCATGACCCGCCAGGTGCTGGCCGATGCGCGGGCGCCGCAGATGCTCAAGGCCATGGAGCACGCGGAGCGGTCAGCCCAGACCCCGCCGACGCCGATCCCGGCCCGCGTGGGCGACCCTTCGCCGATCCGGCATGTCTTCTACGTGATCAAGGAGAACCGCACCTACGACCAGGTCTTCGGCGACTTCGCCGCGGGGGAGAAGCCCAAAGGCGACGGCGACCCGAAGCTGTGCATCTACGGGCGCGAGGTGACGCCGAATCACCACGCCCTGGCGGAGCGGTTCGTGCTGCTGGACAACTTCTACTGCAACGGCGTGCTCTCGGCCGACGGGCACTCGTGGGCGACGGAAGGGAACGTCACGCCGTATCTGGAGCGGTCGTTCGGCGGGTTCTCGCGGAGCTACACCTTCGGCGATGATCCGCTGACGTACTCGTCATCGGGCTTTGTGTGGGACGGCGTGCTCGCTGCGGGGCTGAGCTTCCGCAACTACGGCGAGTTCAACTACACCAGCGAGAAGCCGGACCTCGACTGGCCGGCGGTCTGGGCCGATTGGCGCGAGGGCGGCCGCAAGCCGGGCGGCGGGAAGGTGAGATTCGAGCACAAGATCGGCGTCGACAGGGTGCGGCGCTACAGCAATCCGGACTACCCCGGGTGGAACATGGATATCGCCGAGCAGATCCGCGCGGACATCTTCATCGAGGAGTTTCAGCGGCTTGACGCGGCGGGGACGGTCCCGAACCTGGTGGTGATCTATCTGCCGCAGGACCACACCATGGGCGTGACCGAGGGCGGCCCCACGCCGCGGGCGTGCGTGGCGGACAACGACCTGGCGTTGGGCCGGATCGTGGAGGCGATCAGCCGCAGTCGGGTGTGGGGGGCCAGCGTGGTGCTGGCGGTGGAGGACGATCCGCAGGACGGGTGGGATCACGTCGACGGGCACCGGAGCACCTGCATCGTGGCCAGCCCGTGGGCCAAACGGGGCGAGGTGGTCAGCGCGTTCTACAGCCAGGCGTCGGTGATTCACACGATCCAGCGGATCTTCGGCATCGCGCCGGGGAACCAGGCGATCGCGGCGTCGCAGGTGATGAGCGCGTGCTTTGGGGGAGCTGCGCCGCCGGACCTGAGCCCCTACGTCGCGATCCAGCCCGGCGTGCCGATTGACGAGCTGACGCCGCCCAAGAAGAAGGCGATGGGCCCTGGCGGCGGCGGGGCAAGGGCGGAGTGGGCGGGCCGGCTGTATGAGCTGACGGCGGGGCTGGACCTGTCGCGCCCGGATCTGGCGGATGAGGATCTGTTCAACCGCATCCACTGGCACGCCGCGCGGGGGGATGAGCCGTACCCGGGTGAGTGGGCGGGCGCCCACGGGCGCGGCCTGGCGGCCAAGGGCCTGAAGCTGGCGCCGGCCGGTGGGGTGGGCGCGGCGGATGACGATGATGACCGTGGTGATGACGATGGAGACGACGACGACCGGCTTGAAGAGCCAGACCGCGACGCTGGCGGCAAGAAATGACGCAACGCGACCGGGCCATCGCAGGAAGCTGGCGGGGGGCCGGGCGACCGCGGCGGCAGGGGCGCCAGGGGCCGATGGACGGGGCCGGCGGGCGGCGGTCTGGGGGCGGGGGCCGGTGGGCGGCCGCGGCGCCGGTTACTTCTTCTTGGCGGGCGTGAAGTAGTTGCCCTGGAACTTGCGGTTGAACTTCTCAACGCGGCCCGCGGCGTCGACCAGCGTCTGCTTGCCGGTGAAGAAGGGGTGCGAGCCCGACCAGACTTCGACGTGCATCTCCGGCACCGTGGCGCCGACGGTCATGACCTGGATGC
>CAZSZO010000097.1:0-11103 GCA_964611125.1 uncultured Phycisphaeraceae bacterium
CCGCGTCGTCATGCTCCGCTACTTCGCGGGCCTGAGCATCGAGGACACCGCCGCGGCGATCGATGTCTCGCCTGCGACGGTCAAGAACGACTGGACCTTCGCCCGCGCGTGGCTCCGCCGGGCCGTGGTCGAGGGACGCACTGCGGGAACTGACGCGCAGCTCGCCGACGACCCAGACTGACCGCCGCCCGGGCGACGGCCGACCGAGCGAGGCGGCCTGAGCCCGCGCTTTCAGCACCCCTGGAAGAAGAGCGTGATGTAGTCCGACAGGTCGTCGGGGTCCACGGTGCCGTCGTTGTTGAAGTCCGTCTGCGGCGCGGGCGGCGTCGAGAAGAAGCCGGTGATGAAGTCCGACAGATCGTCGGGGTCCACCGTGCCGTCGTTGTTGATGTCAGCCCGGCAGATCGGCCCGCCCAGCGCGAAGCTGAACCCGAAGCCCGCGTTCCCCTGCGTCAGCCCCAGGCCGCTCAGCGACACCGTGGAGGTGGACTCGAGCTCGAGCTCGTAGGTCGCCGCAGCCAGCTCCCCCGAGGTGTTCAGCCCCGTTGACCCCTCCGCCGTGGACGCTGAGAAGACCTCCGCCCCGGCCACGATCCGCAGCTTGGCCCTGCTCACCCCGGCCGTCTGCGAGAACGAACTCGTGAACTCATAGCTGATCGGCGAATCAACGCGGAAGACCAGCCCGAAGCGCGACAAGGCGGAGACGTTTGTCGCCCCGCTGGGCGAGAGGCCCTGAATCTGCGCGCTGCACACACCCACGCCCGTCGCGCTGTTGCTGAGGATCCGCGAAGACTGCGACCCGAAACCGATCGCCGACGCCTCGAACGACAGGCAGGTGACCGGCTCGTCGGCCTCGAAGAGCCCGAACGGGCTCATCGGCGCAACCGTCGAGCTGTTCGAGCACACCGAGCGGTCGCCGATCGTCGTGCTCGCCGAAAGCTCGACGCGCCGGCTATCGGAAATCAGCGTCACCTGGCCCATCGCCCCGGCCGTCACGGCCAGGCACGCGGCGCCGGCCAGCCAGAACGCCAGCTTGGACGTGTTCGAACGGACGGTTGCCGTGGTCTTCTGATCGGTCTTGACGCTGGACATCTTTTCTCTCCTGGTCCGGGGCAGGCGATTGGAAGCCTGACCCGGTCTTAGCACCCTGCAAAGTACAATGAAATGAAATCGGACAAGTCATCGGGGTCGGTCGCGGCGTCGCCATTCAGGTCCGCCCGCGGGCACGCCGGCACGCTGAAGAAACAAGCGATGAAGTCCGCGAGGTCATCGGGGTCGAGGAACCGGTCGCCATTGAAATCCGCCGGGCACAGCGGGCCGACCGCGCCATCGACCAGCACCCGCGCGCCCGCCAGGTTCATCAGCCCATGCCCGTAAAGGTCATCGCGCCCCGGACCGCCCAGGTCCGTCGCCGTCTGCTCGAGCGCCGCCCTCACCACACTCACCGGCGTGCGGGCCGGGCCGTACAGGCTCATGAGCGCCGCGGCGCCCCCGGCGACGTGCGGCGTCGCCATGCTGGTGCCCTGCAGATAGGCGTAACCAGTCAACTGCGAGACCGTGATTGAGCCGCTGACAGGTCCTTGCGCGAGCAGATCGCCATCGCCGCCGGAGACCGACACCACCGGGATCGCTGGCGCGCCGCCGCCGCCGAGCGTGCCGCTGAAGTTCCCCGCGCCGCTGTTCGAGATGATCACCCCCGTCGCCCCGGCCGCCGCGGCGTTGCCCGCCTTGGTCGCGAACGTCGCCCCGCCCCGGCGCACGTGGGCGATGTTCCCCGCGACGCCCGCCGGAAAATCGGCTCCGCTCAGCCCCTGCCCGCAGGAGATGATCTGCCCCGTCGCCGAGCCGAGTGAACTGCCCCCCAGCGGAATCGCGTACCGCCCGACGCCCTGCCACATCGCGCCCGCCGCCGCGCCCGACGTGCCGGGCAGATACGTCGACAGCACCCCCACGCCCGGCGCCGCGAGATCGACCTGCGGACCAAAGGTCGAGAACCCCGCCCGCTCGCCCGCGTCATTCAGGGCCGCGACGCACACCACCGAGGGGTAGGAACCGGGGTAGTACAGCGTGCCGTCGCCGCTGTTGCCCGCCGCCGCCACCAGCAGCACGTTCGCCGCCGTCGCCGCGTTGCAGATGTCCTCAAGGGCCTGGGTCACCGTGTCATCCACCGAAAACGACATGGTGATCACGCTCGCGCCGCTTTGCACCGCCCAGTCGATCGCCGCCGCGGCGTCGGACGTGGCGCAGAACGTGCCCTCGTCGTTGCACACCTTGGCCGAGATCAGATCCACCGCCGGGGCCACGCCCACCACGCCCAGATCGTTGTCCCGGGCCGCGGCGGTCCCGGCGCAGTGCGTCCCGTGCCCGAAGCGGTCCTGCGCGTCGGTCCCCGCGACGAAGGTGGTCGCAGCCAGCAGCGGCGGCAGGTCCGGGTGCGCGGGATCCACCCCGCTGTCGAGCACCGCCAGGATGACCCCGCCGCCACGCCCGACGCTCGAAGGCGGAGCGCCCCACATCGCCGGCGCCCCGACCAGCGGGATCCCATACGGCGTGATCTGCGCAAGCACGCTCCCGACCGAATCGGTGTGCGCATATCGGACCCGCGGGTCAACGCTCAGCTTGGCCGCCGCGGCGAAGGCGCCACCCTCCGGCGTCCGCACGCACAGCAACGCTGGGGCAAGGGTGTACCGGTAAACCACCTCCAGCACGCCCGCCTCCGCGAGGGCCCGGGCTTCGTCCTCGCGCGGCGTGGCTGGGTCGAATCGCACCAGCACCCGTTCGGGGTGGGCGAAAAAGAGCCCGGCAAACGCGGGCCGCTCGGGGGGTGGAGGGGCGGGGGGCGCCGCGCCACACGCGCAGGTCAGACCAGCCGCGAAGCCCGCGGCCAGAATGAACGCGCGATGGACAGGGTCGACCATGCAGTGCCATCCAAACAAAACGCTAAATGTTCGCCCGCTCTTAGGGCAACTTGCTCTGGTCTAGATTACCCCCGATTCGCCCAGATGCGACAGACAGAACCAAAAAGAAACGCCCCGGCCGCTAAGCCGGGGCGCCTGGTGCAGATTGCGCTCCGCGGTCAGGCGAAAGCGCGGTGCTGAGGCTCGTTACCGACCGCCATTAGTCCTGGCAGTTGGAGTTGCTGTTCTGGGGGCCGAAGAAGAGGCCGATGTAGTCCGAGAGGTCGTCGGGGTCGATGTTGCCGTCGCCGTTCAGGTCGGCCTCGGGGGCCGGGGCGGGCGTGTTGAAGAAGGCGCCGATGAAGTCGGAGAGGTCATCGGGATCGATGTTGCCGTCGTTGTTGAAGTCAGCAACACGGCCCTTGGCCAGGATCAGGTCCAGGTCCGCGCGCTCCACGACGCCGTTCCCGTCCACGTCACCCCGGCTCCAGCCGCCAGCCTGGCCGAGGTTGAGGACCGCAGTGCGGTAGTCGGAATAGGTGCTCAGGCCGTTGAGGTCAACGTCGCCGAACGTCGTGCAGAGGATGACCTCGACGAGCTCATCCACGTCGGCCTGATTGATGATCAAGTCGGCGTTCAAGTCGCAGGAAAGATCGCCGCCGATGGACTCTGAGAGATTGGCCCAGTTCAAGTCGCCGTCAATGACGCGTTCGTTGCGCCGGAACTGCCGGTAGACGTAGTCGATGTCGAAGGCATCGATGATGTTCTGCTGTGCCGACGGGATATCACTCTTGGCGACCGAGTTGTTGGCGCCGACAGCGTAGAAGAGGGCTCCGCCGTCGGCGCCGGTGGGAGCAAAGCCGGGCGTGACGCGGGCGGACGCGTTGGCCACATCGCCGCGCGAGTCGCCGGAGGCATAGGGCTTGCCGGTGGCCAATGTGGTGCCGAAAAAGTTACGATTGCCGGTAAGGGTCTCGTAGTTGGTATCGACAGCGGTGAAACCGGCGCGACGGTCGAGGCGACCGTTGACGATCACCAGACCGTCAGCGAAGTACCGGACATCGCCCCGAGTGAAGGACCCGTCGCCATCGAAGTCGCCGATGATCTCAATCGAGGTGAGCCCGGGCGCGACGCTCTGCCCGGTGGTCACTGAGAGCGCGGCGAGGGCGCCCGACGCGACGGGGGGGTTCCAGTCCGTGCTCTCGTAACGCTCGCGGTAAGCCTTGAGCATCTCAACGATGTCGGCGGCGTCGCGAACGCCGTCGGCGTTGAAGTCGCCGGCGATGAGGTTGCGGAGAGGGAGATTGGCGCCGTAAGAGAGGCGGCCCGGGTTCTGTTCGCCCGGGGCGACCAGCGACTGGTCATCGATAGCGTATTGCGAAGCGTCAGCCACCAGCGTCGCGTCGGAGTAGATATTGGTCAGGATCGGCGGGCTGAGCAGCGCGAGCTGAGCCAGCGAGCTGCGGACAGGCACCTTCCCGGCGCGGCTGTTGGACGTGTTGGGAGCGACCGAGTTGCCGAACGCGTTGAACGCCGGGTTCCCGTAGACGCTGCCCGCCTGAGTGCGGATGAAATCCTGCAGCGACTGGTTCAGCGCCGGATTGGGAATCAGGTTGATGGGGTCCACGGGGTTCTTCACGAAATCGATCGCGCCCAGAAGCACGAACTGGGTCGCCGCGAACTCCCCGGGAGTGAACACCGACTGATCCGAACCGGGCAGCGTGGTGAAGGCCAGGATCGAACGGGTGATGTTGTTGAGGTACGCCGCAGCTTCGACGTTCCGCATCGCAGGGTTGAGGCTTGCGGGCCGGGGCTCAACGCCATCGCGAACTCCGTTGCCGTTGATGTCGACAAAGCCCGATGAGTCCTGCGGTTCCAGCCAACCCAGTCCGCCCTTGGCCTCGGGGGCCGAGAGCGGATCACCGAACGTCGCGAGGACAGCCGGACCGGAGATCACGAATCCGTTGGGGCCGTTGTCGAGGACATTGTTCACTGTGGGACGGACGAAAGTGGTGCCGCCGTAGATGTCGTTCTGCACGTCGGCGATTTCCATCTGGCCGCCGGTGAGCCAACCCTGCTCAACGCCGCGCTCGGGGCCGACGTAGCCCAGGCCGAGGCGGTGGTTGATGACTGCAGGCTCCACGCGGTTGTTACCCTGCTTATTGGAAGGGAGGTAAGAAGGGCCGAGCCGGTCGAACTGAACGCCGTTGTTGCGGGGCCCTGTGTTGTCGCCGATACCCCAAGAAGGATCGATACCCAGGGAGTTGTCGAAGGCATTCCTGGTCCCCGAGCCCGAGTCGCGATTGACCACCATCAGGTTCAGCCCGCTGGGCATCCGGCCGGTGGTGAAGAGGTGGCGAAGCTGGGTGATGGTAACCCGGCTGACGCCAGCCCCGAAGTTCACCACCGGGGCCACCGGCGCGAAGGCCAGCGAGGTGTCGAAGATCGTATTGGCATCGGCGGCGGGGTTGAACGTCCCCGGAGAGGTTGCCGAGAGGTTGGCGCCGCCCGTCAGCGTGGCGAGGGTGTTGGAGCGCGTGCCGTTGGCTGTGCGACGACCGTCCTTGTCGAGGGGCTGGACCGAGTTATTGCCGTAGCCCGGGCTGAGGGGGTTGAGCTCGAAGTTGGGCGTGCCGGTGGTGACGCGGGTCGCCCAAGTGGTGGGGACGTCCAGCGGGGCGATGTCCACGGTCAGACCCCCCGCGACCACGAGGCCCTCGTTTGGAGAGGTTGAAGCCACGGCGGTCGAGGTGTAAAGCGCCATGAAACTGCCGTCAATGGTGGAACGGATCGGCGCGCCCATCGGGTTGTTGGCGTTGAAAATCAGCCCGAAACCAACGGGGACCTCGGGGTTTGAACCGCCGCTGTCGTCGTTGGCGGCGCCCGCGCTGACGAATCGATAGCGGTTGAAGATCGCCGCCGTGCGAGCGTTGATACGCAGCGACACCGCCGCGTTGGTGTTGGTGCCGGGGAGGGTGACATACGAGCGGCCGTGGTCGATGAGTTCCTGGTAGCCGTTGGTCGATCCCACGGAAGAGTTCATGAACGCCCAGTGCATGTTGCTCGGCCAGACCTGATTGCTCGGGAAGGAACTGGGGAGGCCGAACGGCGCAAGCTGCTGGCTCGTGGAGGTCGGGAATCCGCGTGCGACCCCGTTGCCGTCCACATCGATGTAATCGATGGTGGACGCCCGGGCGCGGAAGAAGTTCTCGAGAAGCGTTGCGCCGGAGGAATTGATGACCGTGGGCTGTGCCCCTGCGAACGAGGCAATGCCGACAACCGTGCCGCATGCGAGGACCATGCCGTGACAACTCTGGCGTTTCATTGAGATCTCCTTCTTCACCGTGTTTGTACAGACTCCCAAAACGATGCGACCCGGCGGGTCGCGAGTCAAATCCTACTTCACTAGTCGTTTGTGGCCCCGCACGCCGGGCGAGTTCATCCAACCTTGACTCGCAGCGAGCTTGCCGTGCTTGCCCAAGCGGGCGCGCAGTATCGGCGCTCCTTATGACGCCTTGTCTCCGAACCATCGCCTCAGTCTGCGAACTGCGTTGGATTCACGCCGCTCGCGGCGCCGGTGAGCGAGTAGAACTTGTCACCCCAAAGCCGCCTCTCGACGGTGTCGATGACATGCAGCCGCTCGACATGCCCATCAAGAAATGCAAAGTTTGAGGTCCCTCCGAAGTTCCCCCCGCCGACCCCCGTCCCCGGGTGATGCCGCCCCACGGCATTCAGATTCGAGTTCGAATCCGAGATCATGTTGGGGCCCAGCCGCTCGTTCGGGTAGATGTTGTTCCGCCAGTTCGGATAGAAGAACCTTGGGCCGCTCCCGAGGGTAGGCTCGTTGTAAACATCGCCGCCGGTGGAGCCCCCCACGAACGGCGTGATCGGTCGATGGCTCTTGCTTGTGGCGCCGCTCATGATCCCCTGCCAAGTCCCGTTCCACACCAAGAACTCACAGATCGTGATCGTCTTGCTCGCATTCTGCACGTCTCCGACCTTCACGAACCGATTCAGGCGGCGTGTCCCGCCCGTAAACTTGTTGCGCGTGAAGATCGCTGCGTTGCCCGCGTACGCAACACGCTTGGCCTGCCGGTCCCACGCCGACGCATTCGCCGGCTGCTGTCCGGCCTCCAACTCGCCATCGGGACCCGGGTTCGTGGCGGGCGCCCCTCCTCGCGGCACCTCCGGACATGTGAACGCTTCTTGAGGCAGGCCCCCACTCCCTTGACCCGCGGCCGAACTCTGATCGAACAGGAACCCGGTCCAGTGCACATAGCCCTGAGGACCAGTGAAGTCCTCGCCCTGCTGGTCAGCCAGTTTCCACGCCGTGCCCGTCTGCTCGGATCCGTACACGTACGCCGGCGGAATCTGGTCCTTGTAGTCAGCCGAGTAGCTCACAACCGCCTGCACCACCGACCTTGCGTTCGCCGCGCACTTGAGCGCCTTGGCTTCCCGGCGCGCTCCCGCGAGCGAGGGAAGCAGGAGGCCCACCAGCAGGGCGATGATGGCGATGACGACAAGCAATTCGATCAGGGTGAACGCACGGCGCGTTGACATGACAGACTCCAAACGTGAGAACAATGACAGCTTCCCCTCGAGCGAACGCCCGAGCGCGAGTTGTGACCGCGGAGACTCGAAGAATATCGAGCCCCCCGCCACCCTTAAGGGTTTGAATTGTAAAGACGCCGCGAGAGTGCCTCAACCTCAGTCATTTCAGGCCCGATCGCAACTGTTAAGATCGCGCATAGAGCGAATATTCGCCTCTGTGGACATCTCAATCGTCCAGCCACCTTATCCCGTCACCACGTTGTGTTAAGAAGTGAGGCCCTGCCTCGGTCACTCGATTTTGGTGCAGAAATCTGTGCCTGCCCGAGTTCAGTCTGTCAGCACCCCGCAAAGTACACGGTGATGAAGTCCGACAGGTCGTCGGGGTCCGCAGTCCCGTCACCGTTGAAGTCCGCGCCAGGGCACGCCCCCAGGCTGAAGAAGCACGTGATGTAGTCGGACAGGTCGTCAGGATCGGCTCCGCCGTCGCCGTTGAAATCAGCCCGGCAGGCGGGAGGCAGCACGCCCAGGGTCCCGTTGCCATTGATGTTCTGGGCGTAGATGTCGCTGGTCCCGGCCGTCTCAGCCCACGCGGCCACCAGCGCATCGCGCCCCGTCACCGGGGCCACGCTCAGCCGGCCCTTGGTCGTGTCGCGCAGGCCCACCAGAGTGATCGCCGGGGACCACGCAGCCCCGCCATCGGCGGCCCGGCGGGTCGACCAGATCTGCATCGGGGCGTTGGCCCCGCGATACTGGATCCAGGTAAAGGTCGTCGCCTCGCCCGGGCCCGGCCAGGCGGTCGCAAACGACGTGTGGAACCCGCTGAAGGGCACGAGCTGCAGCCCCGCGCCGGCGCCCCAGGCCCGCGATCCGTCTTCGCCCCGGATGAGCTGGGCCGCGAAGCCGAACTGGCTCTGGTCCGGGTTGCTCCGCTCGTACCCCACCACATAGTCGCCAGTGGCCGCGTGGTACGCGACCGCGGCCGACAGCCGGAGTTCAACCGATGCCGGCGTAATGCTCGCGGCGATGCCCTCGGCGGGGAACCGAAGCGAGCCGTCGGCCCTGATGTGCTGGACCCAGGCGTTGCGGGCAGCGCCCACGTCGTACCACGACACCACCGCCCCTCCCAGCCCATCGGGCACGATTACCGGGAAGTAGCCGTTCTGAATAACCCGGGTGGTGCTTGAGGTGTAGACATCGATCGGGCTGCCCGCGCCGCCCGGGCCGCTCCACAGCGGCGCGGCGTTCGCGTCCCACTTCTGGATCTTCAGGCCCTTGCGCGAAAGGAAGTTGGTCGTCTCGTTGCGGACCCAGAGCAGAATCACCTCGCCCCCGGCGTTACCCGCCTGCAGGTCGCTGGCGTTCACGGCGCGCCCGGCCTCGCTGAGCGTCCAGAACCCGCCCGCGACGGGCGCCCCGGCGCTGGTGAACCGGTGCAGGCGAAGCTCGTTGTTGATGGTCCACGCCGCGACGATCGTGCCGTCGGGGCATACCGCGACCTTTGGCGGGGCGCCGCCGCCGGCGCTGTTGGGCGCCGCGATGCCCCCGGCGCCCCAGGGAAGGCCGCCGTCGGGCTGCACTTTCTGTAGGGTGACCTGCGAGGTTCCGGATGAGTTGTCCAGGAACGCCACGATGGCGTTGCCTTGAGCGTCAACCTTGAGGTCGTAGTCGGTGGTGCTGCTGAAGGTGGAGTTGGCGAGCTGGATGCCGCTTCGGGCGAAGCTCTCCCGCCCATCGGCCGTGAGCCGCTGGATGAACGGCCGGTAGCCGGCGCCCAGGTTCCCAAGCCAGGTGACCCACGCCCCGCCATCGAGCGTCGGCCGCACCTTGGGCTGGATCTGCTCGCCGGCGCCGTCGGCGACGGTGCGGTTCACAAGCGGATCGCTCGCCCACTGGGCCGTTGCGGGGGAAACCGAGAAAAGCAGCAGCGCCGCGACCAGAACCGGCATCAGACGGGCCATAGGAGTCTCCCGGCGGGGGCTTGCAGACAGATAATGCGGAAGAGGACTATACTCCTGTCTGATCGCCCAGACTGAGATCAGCTAAAGTGTTCTGAGACCAGGTACAAGCGCTCTCGTGGCTTTTCGCGAATCCAATCCGTCGCTCGACCCTGGCCTTGGATTCCCATCCTCCGAAGCTCGCAGCACGCCTGCCGAGCCGCTTTCGGCTGAGGTGGCCAGCGAGGCCGCCGCGCTGGCTGACCGCCTGTGCGGGGAACTGCGGGCCGTGCGGGCCCTGCTGCCGGTGCAGGAACAGGGCGCCAGCGCCATGGCCCGAGGCCTGGCGATCGATCGGGCCACGTGCCAGCGGATCGTCGCGGCGATCTCGCGCCGGGCGACCGGTCCTGAATCGCTGCTGCAGTTCCCGGGCGTCGCTGGCATGCGGCATTTCGTCGCCGCGGTGGCCCGCCGTCCCGAGGCGGCCCGCGACCGCGGGGTGATCGCGGCCGTCGGCGCGGCGATCGACCGGTACGAGGCTTTTCTGCGAGAAGTTGGCGGCAGCCAGCGCCGGCTTCGCGAACGGATCGAGTCAGCCCACCCGCTCGGCGCCCGGGCGCGTGGGCCTGATGACGTGGTGGCCCGCGAGGCGCTCTTCCGCGCCGCGGTGGGCCTCACCGGCCGCTGGTCGGAAGTGTCGGCCATGTGCCATGTCATCCGCCCCGTTCCGGGACAGCCCGAGCTGACTGAATCAGCGCGGGTGCGGGCCCTCATCGGGCACACCGCGGGCGAGCGGGCCCTGCCGCTCGAAGTCGCCGAGACGGCGGGCCTGCGGTCGACCGATTCGGGCCCCGCGTTCCTAACCCTGGATAAAGCGCCGGAGATCGGCAGCACGCCCAACTCGCTGATCGAGGGGTTCTGCTCACGGCCGCTGCCGCGAATCACCTCGCACTCGTGGGGCGCCAGCACGGTGCAGGTGGTGGACCTGCCCGACGACCATCGGCGGGCGCCGGCGGACATCGTGGTGGGCCATCGGGCCGGCGCCAACGCCCGTCACCCCGCGACGCTCAATCCGCCGGTGGGTGAAATCTGCGCGATCCAGAACGTCGCCTCGCGCCATCTCATTTTCGATACGTTTCTGCATCGCGAGATCGCCCGCGGTTGCTTCCCATCGCTGGAGGTTCATCAGTGGATGCCGGGTGTCGGCCGGCACGACAACGCCCGCTGGTCGACCCGGTTCCCGGGCGGCCCGCGGATGGAGTTGTTGGGGCAGGGCCTGGGCTCGATCGCGACGCCCAGGTACTCCCGCTACGCGGAGCTGGTGGCTTATCTGTTTGACAAGCTGGGCTGGAACCCGGCGGAGTTTGTCGGCTTCCGCTGCGAGACGTCGTACCCGATCTGGCGGGCGGGTTACTGCATGATCTTCGACTTCGACCCCACCGGCGGCGCCCCGAAGCGGCCTTACTCAGCGCCCTGACGGCTTTGGGCCTGTTCGCCGCGCCGCCGATAGCGCGAGAACATCATCAGCTCACGCAATGAACTGAACGTCGAGCGGAGCATCCTCCGCATCGGTCGCACTCTCGACCCCGACTAAGAACTCGTTGCAACCCTGAACCTCGAAGTAGCTGCCCTCCGGATCGGCGGTGGTCACGAACCCGGAGACATCCCCTGACCTGCCCCCAATGTCTGTACCACCCGCTATGAGAGTCTGTCCATCGTAC
>CAZSZO010000098.1:0-10373 GCA_964611125.1 uncultured Phycisphaeraceae bacterium
ACCAGCGGCGCTGGCGGCGGCGCTTCGCCGAGATGAACCCGCACTGGGAGATGCGGCTGTGGACCGACGACAACCTGCCGCCGATCCTCAACCGCAACGCATGGAACGCATGCGGCAACGTCGGTGGCACGCCCGGCTGCGTGATGCGCTCGGACATCCTGCGCCTGGAACTCCTGGCCCGCTTCGGTGGCGTCTATCTCGACACCGACGTGAAGCCCATCCGCCCGCTTGACGAGATGTGCCCGGCTGACATTCGGGCCTGGGCGGCCTGCGAACAGCTCGACATCATCTCCAACGCGGCGATGGGGTTCCCGGCCAACCACCCGGCGATGTGGCACATGGTGGCGATGATCGAAGAGTCGTTCTTCGAACGCCGGTATGTCGGCGATCAAGCCGGGCCCGGGCTGCTTGCTCGCGTGGTCACCCAGTACGACGACGTGGCTCTCTACCCGCCCGCGTACTTCCACCCGACGGTCGGGGAGTCGAAGTCGAATCCCGACGCGAAGCACTTCCTGCTGGGAGCGCACCTCTTCGCCGGTACGTGGGTGGAACAACGCTACAAAATCCACGCGGACCTGTGGGCCGCCAATCAAGCCCGGACTGCAAGCGAGTAACTCACTGGCCAAGCGGATCGATGTCCCTTCCGCACTCCGGACACTGAGAGGTTGATCCACCGAGCCCCGCGAGCGGGTAGCCGCAACGGCATGTATTGGGCGGGAGCGGCTTCCTGAGTCGCCGGAAGCAGATCACTCCGGCTGCGAGAAAAAGCGGTGCAAGAAGCAGCAATGTGGCCGGGGCTTCGAGACGTGTGCGCCCAAAGCTCCGGTCGATGGAGAGACGAGGTCGAAATCCGACGTCAATCTGTCGGTTGAAGATCCAGGAACTGCCTTCTCGCCCCTGCGGGAGCGGCGGCCCTCGCAGCCACTCCATGACGAACGATCCGTGCTGAATGGTCATTGAAGCAGACAGGACACCCGACGGTCCAGATTGCTCAAAGAGCCAGGCAACCCGAAAGACACATGCTGATGCTGCAAGAATCACAGCGATGCAGGAGAGGCCAACCAGTGCAGGCCGCCAGCGGCGAGACACCCGGACCGCGGATGATCGGGCGGTCTGGTTCACATGGGTGCTGGATGGCCGAATGAGCATTGAGTCTCCGGACACGCTGCTGTTGCTAATCCAAGGAAACTCTCGGCGTCGGCCGGGAGCTGACCGTCGTGCCCGACGGCTGCAGCAAGCTGCCCGGTCGGGTCTGAACGCACAACGGAACACAGGGTGTCCTCTCGGAGAAGCGTACCTCGTGATCATCGCAAAGGAGCGTCTATGACCACAGGTTCAGCAACTGCCTCACCGTCATACTTCTCGAAGTACGACAACATCGCTTTCAAGCGTGACGAAGTCGGCGTGCTTGAGATGCGGATGCACACCAACGGCGGGCCGCTTGTCTTCACCGGCAAGACTCACCGCGAGTTTCCCGACGCCTTCTACGACGTGAGCCGAGATCGGGACAATCGAGTTGTGATTCTCACCGGCACGGGCAGCGAGTGGATGGCACAGATCGACTTTGCGAGCCTGGGCGACATCACCGACCCCAGGGAATGGGATAAGACGTTCTGGGAAGGCAAGAAGGTCCTGCGTAACCTTCTCGACATCGAAGTGCCTGTTATCGCCGCTGTGAACGGGCCAGCGTTGCTCCACAGCGAGTACATCCTGACCTGCGACATTGTACTCGCGGCCGAAAGCGCCGTCTTCCAGGACATGCCGCACCTCAACGCTGGCATTGTGCCGGGGGATGGCGTGCATGTTCTCTGGCCCGAAGTACTCGGGCCGGCTCGGGGTCGGTATTTCTTGCTCACGCAGCAGAAGCTCGATGCCCGCACGGCTCATGAATACGGCGTGGTCAACGAGGTCGTAGCGTCCGACAGTCTCAACGCGCGGGCATGGGAGCTCGCACGACAACTCGCCCGGCAACCCTCGCTCACCCTGCGATACACGCGCGTCGCGCTGACGCAGCGACTCAAGCGCCTCGTGGACGAATCGCTCGGTTTCGGCCTGGCACTCGAAGGGATCACCGCCACCAATCTCCGGAACAAGGCGTAGCCAGCACCGGGTCCCTCCAAACCAATAACATTGAACGCGCCACTCGGCGAGGCCCACTGGACGCGCGGCCGGGGGGGATCGTTGCGTGTCGGTTCGCCCGGCGCATACCCAAGCTCACCGGGCAAGACTTCCAGCCGAGCCGCGCCCAGGTCCGTCCCGGCTCGAGCAAGGAACCAAACATGAAGCATGCCCGCACGTTTCTTATTACCGGCGCGACCAAGGGCATCGGCCTCGCCACTGCCCAGCGATTGGCCGATGCCGGTCAGCGGGTCGTAGGCATCGCCCGGACGCCTCCGGAAACGCCATTCCCGGGCGAGTTTGTGGCGATCGATCTGTCCGATCGCGTCGCCACCGCCAAATCGCTTGCAGACCTCACTGCCCGCTGGGAGTTTGGCGGCGTGGTGAACAATGTGGGGTTGTCGCGTCCAGCGCCGCTGGGGCGCATCGAGTTGGCGGACCTCGATATCGCTCTGGACATGAACCTCCGCACCGCTGTGCAGATCACTCAGGCGGTCTTGCCCCACATGGTCCGTGCGCGCTGGGGGCGTGTGATCAATGTCACCAGCCTGGTAACCCTGGGAATGAATGATCGAACGGCCTACGCCGCCGCAAAGGCGGGTCTCGTCGCGGCGACACGCACGTGGGCGCTCGAACTGGCAACGACGGGCGTCACGGTCAATGCTGTTGCCCCAGGGCCCACCGAGACCGAGTTGTTTCGTCGAAACAGTCCCGCGGGAAGCAGCGCCGAATCGCGGATGCTCTCGCTCGTGCCCATGGGCAGGTTCGCGCGCCCTGAAGAAATCGCGAGTGCCATCGCGTTCCTGCTCAGCGATGACGCGGGCTTCATCACTGGCCAAACGTTGTTTATCGATGGAGGCGCAAGCATCGGACGTGCTGGAGCCTGAGGCGATGTCCGACGATGCGGGAAGGCCCGCAACTCGGACGATCTGTGGATTGTCCTATCCAGCCATCGGAATCGCCGCTGGCTCGGATGGCCAGAAAGGCCTCCCATGCCGACCTGTCACCGCACTCTGGGGACGCCCATCCGACTCAACGGGCGCAAGAGGGCCTTCCAGAATGACCCAAGTCATCAGCATCAGCCGCTCGATCTCCGAATCGTCGCTGAAATCCGATGGCGATCGGCTCAAGACGCAAAGCCAGTTCGCATCAAGTGTGACCGCCGCGTGAGGCGGGAGCGGGATCGTCAGCGCGGTCGCCATGCCGCAGAGCAAGAGCCCGACGCCCCTGTCAACTCCGCTGGCGACGCGTCCGACCGACACGCTCGACGCGCTCGAAGTGAGCAGCCCCAAGAGGCCACCACGCCGAACCACGGCATCTGAGAGGCGAGTGCTGCGACCGTCCGGACCAGCCCAGTTGCGCACGATGAACTCGTCGCAGGCCTGGTTCCGGGTGTCGAGCAGCCCCCACTCCCGAGGAAAGCAGTCCGGCTCACCACGAGCGTGTCCCGAGATATCGTAGATCGCAGAGTGCAGGAGACGGCAGAGCGACGTCGGACACCGGCACTCTCCCGAGCAAGCAATCCTCGCAAGCGATGCGCTGACGGTGTTGTTCAGGAGTCGTGTTCTGAGTGGAGGAGCCATGGTGTGGTCCATTTCTCGCTTGAAGCGCTCTCGGCCAAGTTGTGCAGCCTTTGACAAACCCCGCACACCGCGAGGCCTCTACGCGCGGACAGGAATCACACCATCTGACATGTTGGTGCGAATGTGGCGTGCCAGACTCAGAACGGCTTGGGTCGCTTGATGGACTGCGAGCCGGGTTCGAGTAGATCGAAGACCCGCGCGAGCCTCCGGGGCGTCACGATGTGACTGCGTGAAAAGCTGCCGATGGGTAATCGGAAGCCTCGCGAGCGCAGCCCGAAACAGTTCAGCACACTCTCTGTCGCTGAGTCCTGCCCAAGGACAACCGCCGGGTTTGTCTTGGATCAACTTCCCAAGCCGATCAAAGCGCGGCAGCCATGGAGCCAAGAGTTCGCCCTCGCGGTCAAGCTCTTGGGCGAGCGCCGAATCGGCGTCTGGAAAAGGCATGGAGTCGCCTCCGAGTTCGGGCGATACACGCGTCATACCTGGCCCATTTGACGTCACCGGAGGGATTACGTCGGAATGACCGGTCGTCGCAGCAGGGTGGCTCGCGAAGGATGTCTTCATCACAAAGAACACGGTGTCCCTGTCACGAGGAGGACATCGCGTTCAGTTACCGGCGTCCGGCTCGCTCCGCCCACTCACGAGCACGAGCCCCGTCATTGACTCGCGTGTACTCCTTCGCGATTTCGCCCGCGATGAACGCCGCCTGCGAAGCCTGGTCTTGGCCTGCATCGGAGTACGCCGAGTACGAGACCAGGAAGTACTTCTCGGCATCCGCGGCGTGCCCTTCGGCCAGAAACATCGTTGCGATGGCGAGCGCGACCTGGCTCGTGAAATCCGGGCCTTTGGTCCCGGCTGACTTGGTCACGCGCTCCGCCTCGGAGCGGGCCTCGTCCAACTGCTTGGCATAGAGACACATTTCAACGATGTTGGGCTCGGACTGTTCTGCGAGCACGGGGAGCGAGCCGCCCGACTCGAAGCCGGCCTTGATGACCTCCCTGAACTCGCTGAGCGCATTCGCCGCGTCGCCGGCCTTGCCACGCACACGACAAAGGCGAATGCGTGCGCGAAACTGCACGCCGGAGTCCTCCGGCAGCTCGACGCTCGCGCGTTCGAGTGTCTGGGTGAGCAGTGTTTGGGCTTCGGCCAGTCGGCCGAGCTCGATCATCGCCTCAGCGATGTCAACCTGCATGTCAAGGAGCACGTAGTCGCCGCGTATCTGCGCCTTGCTCCGCTCCTGGATCGCCGGGAGGCCTTGCTCAACCACCTCGCTGTACCGCCCGAGCGCCAGCAATGAGTGCCCGATCTCGCGTTGGCAGTCGAAGAGGCGCCCCGCGTCGGCCCCGTGCTCGCGGACAATCGACAGCGTCCGCGTGCGCAGGGCCAAGGCCTCCTCGTACTTCCCTTCGCGAACGCGCAGCCACGCCATCTGTCGCATCGCGTTGGCCACCGCGATCGGATCACCGCTGAGTTCAGCCGTGCGGAGCGCCTCGACCCGAAGACCCGCTGACTTGCTCAGATCCCCCTGCAGTTCCGAGATCTGCCCGAGCATCCCATTCAACCAGCTCAAAGTGCGGTAGCGGTCCGGCGCCTCAGACTCGTTCATGCTTTCGAACGTCGAAATGCCCACCTCGAGCACCTTGCGGGCTCGCTCAAGGTCCTGCCCCCAGAACAGCGGTTCGGCGAAGCTCTGGACCACGCGCCCCCGAGCAACCGCTGACGTTGGCGGGCTCGCGAGAAACTTGTCGGCGCTGGCCTGGATGACGTCGAGCATGATGGCCTTGTGCCCCATGCGCATCGGCGTTGCCTGCCAGATCGCATCGCGCATAAAGCTCGCGTACTGCTCGGAATCTTCCTGGGCGCGTCGCGCCGTGTCGCGTTCGCTGGACGCGATGCGAAGAGCCTCCTCGGCTCTGGCTCGGCCATCGAGCGCGAACACCAACCCGGCGACAAGCCCGAACACCGTGATCGCGGCCGCAGAAACCGGGATCTTGTTGCGGAGCGCAAACTTTCGGGCGCGATAGGCAAGCGAGGGAGAACGGGCCAGCACCGGCTCTCCTCGGCGAAATCTGGCAAGGTCCTCCGCGAAATCGCGAACGGTCTGATACCGCCGGGCCGGATCCTTCTCGCATGCCTTGAGAATCACGGTCTCAACGTCTCGGTCGATCCGGCCCGCATTGGCCCTTGTGCCCGTTCGCCGCCGCTCGCGAGGGCTCGGTGTGGGTTCATCGCAGACGAGCGATCTCAAAGCGTCCAGCGTCTCGGGGTGATACCGGGACGCCTCAAAGGGCAGGGCACCCGCGACAAGTTCGTACAGAACGACGCCGAGCGAGTACACGTCCGAACGCACATCGGCTTCGCGCCGATCCGGGTCAACTTGCTCCGGGCTCATGTACTCCGGAGTGCCGAACATCTGGCCCGCTTGCGTCATCCGGAGCATCTTCGGCTGATCGTCTTGGGCAATGATTCGGGCGATGCCGAAGTCGATGACCTTGGGCACGGGCTGGCCGTCTTCGGTCGCAATCAGGATGTTGGTCGGCTTGAGATCACGGTGGATGAGCCCGCGTGCGTGGGCGTGCTCGACACCGGCGCACGTCTGAATGATCAGATCGACGCATTGCTGCGTCGTCAGCGCGTGCTGGGCTGAGTACGCGGCGAGCGAAGGCCCCTCGACCAACTCCATGACGATGTAGGGGCCGCCGTGCGGGCCCTCGCCGGCGTCGAGAATCCGCGCGAGGTTGCGATGGCTGAGCTGGCAGAGCGCACGTCGCTCGATGTCGAAGCGAGCGATCACGCCGGCGGTTGCCGCCCCGGGACGAAGCACCTTCAACGCGACGGTTCTGGCGATCGGGTGATTCTGGCGGGCGCGGAACACGAAGCCCATGCCGCCCTTCCCCAGCAGGCCTTCGATCTCATAGGGACCGATCCGACGGGGGATGAAGTCAACCTCAGTCGCGGAGTCCGGAGGCGCCTGACCGTGCGGGCGAAGGGGATCGGGGCTCTCGCGCAAACTCGCCTCGACAAGCCGTTCGAGCTCCGCGCGGAGTTCGTGCCCCTTGGGGCACACTTCGTCGAGTGCCCGCTGCCGATCAGCGGCGGGGGTTGCCTCGAGCACCTCCCACAGTTCCTTGATTCGATCCTGATGGCGTGTGTGGGAGTTCATGTGGGCTCCCGGTGACCGGCCTTCTCAATCTCGGCCTTGAGCCAGGTCTTGGCATAGGCCCAATCGCGCCGAACCGTCCGCGGCGTCAGGCCAAGAGTCGACGCGATCTCCTCCTCGCCCAATCCGAGAAAGAACTTGAAGGTGACCACCTCGGCCGCGCGGCGATCGACTTTCTCCAGTTCCGTGAGCGCGGCGTCCACTTGCTCGATTCGCTCGTCGTCCTCCGCAAACGGCGAGGCGGCCAACTCACTCAAGTCCATGCGCTGTCCATCCGCTCGGCGCTTCAAGCGATTCCGCGCACGAGCCCGGTCCACCAGGATGCAGCGCATCGCCACACCGGCCGCATCGATGAAGTGCCGACGATTCTCCCACGTCCGATCTTCCGCCTTCACAAGACGCGAGAACACTTCGTGAACAAGCTCGGTCGGCGCAAGGGTCTGTCCGGGCGGCAGCGACGCCAGTCGGTGCCTCGCCAGGGTTCGGAGGTCCTCGTATACCAACGGAAAGAGCGACGCCTGCCAAGCTCCCCCGGCGCGCGCGTCATCCAAGCCCTTCGAGTTTTCACCGTCCGACGAGTTGGGCACCGAGTGAACCACAGGAGCCACTCCGCTGGAGCTCGCCTGGCGAGAACAGACCGTGTCCGGTCTCGCTTCGGACGCGCGGCCCCATTGTATCGTGCCCGTCAAGTTTCGGGGACGTCATCGGGGATGTCCTCATCGGCGCGCACAGAGCGTAATCACCCCGGACAAGCCGGCTTCTCGACGGCGGACGCTCTGGACCAGCGGGCCGGGCGCGATCGCCTTGGTTGGCGAGGGCTCGGAAGCCCTCTCCTTACGACGCCTGGCACGAGTTCTTTTCCAATCTCGCCCATGGGGCGACGGGGCTGCGCGACCACGCCACGAGAAATGGAGCCGATCGCATGATTCAGTTCGCTCAGTACACCGCGGAGACCGCACCCGCCTGCGCGAAGCACGCGCTCGAGATGACCAAGCAGGCGTTCGGCATGATCCCGAATCTTCAGACGTTCATGGCGGAGTCACCCGCGTTGTTGAACGCCTACTCCGAGGTTTGGGACATCTTTCACAAGCAGGCCACCTTCTCCCCCGTGGAGCAGCAGGTCGTGCTGCTCACCGTCAACTATGAGAACGACTGCGAGTACTGCATGAGCGGGCACTCGTTCCTCGCCAGGAAAGCGGGGATCGATGAGACAACGCTGAACGAGCTCAGATCCGGGCTCCCGCTGACAGATGCCCGCCTTCAGGTGCTCCGGGCGTTCACAGGCAAGATGGTCCGCGAGCGCGGCTGGGTGAGCGAGCACGACGTGGCCGAGTTCCTGAGCGCCGGGTTCAGCAAGGCCCAGGTCTTTGAGGTCATCACGGGTATCGCGCTCAAGACCATGAGCAACTACACCAACCACATCACCCACACCCCGCTGGATGCGTTCATGGCCGGGACCAAGTGGACCAAGCAACATGTCTGAGGCCTGCCGGTGGGCACCGCCCCCGAAGCCTCTCTCGTCCATCGATTCCGCCGGTCATCCCAAAGGAGAATCAAATGAACGTCGCGCAAGCCGCGAGAGCCCGCCGGGCCGTCAAGCACTTTGACCCCGCCTTCGAGATTACCGAGGGGGATCTTCGCGCGATCATCGAGACCACGATGCAGTCGCCGACGAGCTTCAATCTGCAGCACTGGCGCTTTGTCGTCATCACCGACAAGGACCTTCGCAAGCAGATCCGCGAGCTCGCCTTCGACCAGGCGCACATCACCGATGCATCGGTGCTCATCCTGTTCACCGCCGACAAGCTCGCCTGGGCGAAGGACCCGGGGCGCTACTGGCGCAATGCACCGAAGCCTGTCCTGGACGTCATGGTCAGCATGATCGGGCCGTTCCATCAGGGGCGGGAGCAACTCCAGCAGGACGAAGCCATGCGCTCCATCGGCATCGCCATGCAGACGCTCATGCTCGCTGCGACCGAGCTTGGATACCAGACGTGCCCGACGATCGGGTTTGACCACCCGGGCGTCGCGAAGCTCATCCGCCTGCCGAGCGATTACGTCATCGGGCCGTTCGTCGCCATCGGGCGAGGCACCAAGGACCCCTGGCCCAAGCCGGGGCAGCTCGGCTTTGACGAGGTGGTCATCCGCAATCGGTTCGGCTAACGGAAAGAAGCTCGCGTGAAGCCGCCAAAGACCTCGATCGACAGTTTTCGGACCATGGCCCGCGCCGACATCAGCGGCTCTCCGACTGGCGCACCTCAGCCAGTGTTCCGCCGCCCACTCCAGTGCCGCGTCATTCTCTTCGCCGGCGATGTGAACCGCTTTCTGGCGACCGGAGACGACACCGGTGGCGCGTTCGCCCAGTGGGAGGTGGTTGTGCCGCCGGGCGGCGGGCCTCGACCCCATGTGCATACCCGGGAGGTTGAATCGGTTCAGGTGCTCGAGGGGCAGATCGAACTCGATGTTGGCGGCGTGCTGACACAAGCCAAAGTCGGCGACTATGTCGTACTCCCGATCGGCGTTCCGCACGCCTTCACCAATACGTCGCGCGAGTACGCCGTGCTGCTCTTCACCGTTGCTCCTGCTGGCCTCGAGCAGTTCTTCTTTGAAGTGGGCATTGAGGTGCCCGCACACTCGATCGGCCAGCCGGCACGAGCCGCAGACGAGCATCATCAGATGCTGCAGTCCGCACCCAAGTACGGCATCCGTTTTATTGATCGCACTAGCTCGGAGAGCGCATGATTGAGCTCGCCATCGTCGGCGCGACAGGTCCCACCGGACGAGAACTCGTCCAGCAAGCGCTCGCCGCGGGCCACGTAGTCACCGCCGGGGTCCGCTCGCCCAAGACCGCGAACCTCCCGACGAACGTGCGCCTCGTCGAGGCAGACGTGACCCGGGCGTCTTCGCTGATCGCGCTGGTCACCGGCCAAGACGCCGTGCTCTGCGCACTGGGCTCGAAGCTCAGCCGGAAGCCGACAACACTCCTCTCCGGCGGCACAAAGAACCTTGTCGGTGCCATGACCTCCGCGGGCGTCCGCCGACTGGTGTGCATCACCGGCATCGGCGCCGGCGACAGCAAGGGTCACGGCGGCTTCCTTTACGACCACATCATTCAGCCCTTGTTGCTCAGTGAGATCTACAAAGACAAGACGCGCCAGGAGGAGGTTGTTCGAGCAAGCGGCCTCGACTGGACGATCGTGCGCCCCGCGATGCTAACCAACGGACCCGCGACCGGCAAGTTTCGCGAAATCATCGACATTTCTGGTGTGACCGCAAAGAAGATCTCCAGAAGCGACGTTGCTGCCTATGTCTTGCGTGCTGTTGCAGCGCCCCAGACCGTGGGCACCACGGTGCTCATCACCTACTGAGCAGGTATCCGAGTCCAATCATGCCCATCAAGCCATTGAGCGACGCCTATTCGCCGTCCGTACTGGTGCTTTCGAGCCTTGTTGGCGACGATCCGGGCGTCCTCGCCGAGCACTCGGCCGACCACCTCGACTATCTCAAGCCGT
>CAZSZO010000099.1:0-9516 GCA_964611125.1 uncultured Phycisphaeraceae bacterium
CGGACGCAGCAGGGCCTCCACCAGCGCCTCGGTCCCCAGGCGGAGCACGCGGATGAACCGCAGCGAGCCGGCCTCGCCCGCGGCGAGAATCGAGACATGCTCGCCGAACCAGAGCGCGGCGCGCACGCCGGGCGTCGTCCCACCGGTCACCGCCGTCACCAGCAGGGCCAGCGGCGGCGCGGCGGAGGGCAACAGCGATACGGGGCGAAGCCCGGCGCCGCGCACCCAGGCTGTGACCGCATCGGCGCTGTCAAGGGTGTCGGCGATGGCCAGCGTGTGGCGGTTGGGCGTCGGAGCAGCCGCCGGCGCGCGGCCGATTCCGCCCACGCCGCCGGTGGCCGCGGTCCGGATGGCCCCGATGGGCGCAGCGCGGCCGCCGCCGCCGATGGTTCCGGGGGCCCGCGAGCGGCGCGGGCACTCGGTGCAGAGCACCTGGGCGTCGGACTGGTGCTCGAGAATGCGGTACGACAGTTGCTCGCCCAGGGCCAGGACCGCCGCGAGCTCCGCCGCGGACTCCCCGGCGACGGCCGGGCACGCGAACGCGGCGGCCGCGGCAGCGGGGCCGTCATAGACCACGGTCGCGTGCAGGCCGCGGGCGCTCATCGACTCCACCATCTCAGCCAGCGGCACCTGGAGCTCGGCGAGGGGCTGCGGCCAGGACGATGCCCAATCCGGGAACTCGACGGGGGCCATGCGGAAATCGACGACCTGCCCGCGCGTGACCACCGCCGCGATCAATCGCGACGCGGAGACCTCGATAACCACGTGCCTGCCGCTCACCATGCACCTCTTCTCGGACCTGCGCCGGGGCTTCGAGAGCCGCACCCTGCAGAGGCCTATCGGTCGGCGCGGGGCGCTGGCGGGCCCCGGCGGATCGCCCGGACCCAAGGGCGATCCCGCCTGAACCGGAGGGTCGTTGCAGGCGTTGCAGCCGGGAGGGCGTTCACTCGGCGGCAGGGGCCTGGGGGGTCCTGTCAGGCGACCGGTCGCGCGGCCTGTCGGCCGGGCTGTCGGGAGCGCTGTCGAGCACCTCGACTTCAACCCTGGCGCCGTATTTCAGGGCCGGGGCCCCGGGGAGCTCCATCCGCACCTGGGCGGCCCCCTGGCCCTCTTCGCCAGGGCCCACGCGGACCGACAGCACACCCCGCGCCACCACCTCGCTCCCGGGCGTAAGGCGCACGGCCGCCCCGCGCCCGTGGAGCTGGCGGAGCACCTCGGGCCCGAGGGTGAGCTCGAACTCGCCGGTCACCACCACCACCGACAGATCCGCGATGCGCAGGAGCGACGACCCCGCCTGCACCCCGGCGCCCTCCTCCACAAAGCGATCGATCACGACCCCGGCCCGCGGGGTCGCCAATCGGATGATGCTGGGCCGCTCGACGCTCGCCGCCCAGCGCCCCTGCGAGCCCACGGGCTCGATGTGCGGACCGATGGCCGAGCGCAAGGCCTCACCGGCGCGCACCAGGGCGTCGGCCCGGTCCTTCACCGCCGCGAGCTCGCGCCGGGCCGCCTCCAGCTCATCCAGCCGCATGCGCGACTGCTGCCGCAGCACGATCGCCTGGATCCGCACCTCACGCAGCTCCCGGCCGTTCGCCGGCGCACCTTCCAGGCGGAGGGCGATCATCGCCTCCTCGGCGATATCCGCCTCCAGGCCCGCGCTCTCGACGCCCCGCTTGAGCAACTCGATGCGGCCCTCCAGGCGGGCCTGCTCGCCCCGCACCATGTGGAACTGCACCTCCAGCGCCCGCAACCGATGGATCGCCTCGCCCACCTCCGGCGAGTCAACCTCCGCGACGATGTCTCCCGCGCTCACCGCCCCGCCAAGCCCGATCGAGAGCCCGCCGGCGATCCCCGCGTGACGCGTCGAGATGACCACCACATGGCCCGGCGCAGCGCCGACGACGGCCCAGAACATCCGCGGCGGCGTCTCCACCCGAACCGGCGCTCGACCCGACTCACCCGGCTTGCCCAGCTCGGCACGCTCGCGGGCGGGCCCGTCGCCGCCCGCCGCTCCCGACCCGCCCTGGCTGGATGGACGGTCGCAGGCCGGCAGCGCCAGGGCGCCGACCAGCACCAACACCAACACCAGCACGAGTATTCCGAATGCGCCAGGCGCCCCGCCGCCCTGGCCCGACCGCACCCCACCGCCTGCGCGCCGCGTGATCGTGATCATGCAGGGTTATACGCTCGCCCGGGCTGATGGCGCAGGGACCCGCCGGGCTACTCGCGCCCGCCCGCGCCACCGGCCCCGCGCCGGAGCATCACCAGGAAGACCGGCCCGCCCAGGACCGCCGTGACGACCCCCAGCGGCATCCGCCCGCCGCCGAGCTGGAGCAGCTTGATGACGGCATCGCCGGCGATCACGATGGTTGCGCCAACCAGCGCCCCGAGGGCGACCTGAGCCCGGTGCCCGCCGGCCATGCCCGCCCCAAGCCGCACCAGGTGCGGCGCGATCAGCCCGACGAAGCCGATCGGGCCCGCGAGCGTCACCGCCCCCGCCGCGAGCACGCCCGCCAGCGCCAGGAGCGCCAGCCGCAAGGCCTGGACATTCACCCCGACGCTCGCGGCCTCGTCATCGCCCAGGCTCGCGGCATCCATCGACGGGCCGAGCCACGCCGCGATGATCAGGGTCGCCGCGACCACTCCGCCCACAGCAAACACCGCGCCGCCGCTGGCGTCATCCGAGAGCTCCCCCACCAGCACCCGGGCCGAGCCCAGAAACAGACCGCCCGACGCGTGCTGAACGAACATCACCCCCGCCCCGCAGAGCACGCTGAGGACCACGCCCGTGAGGATCAGGTCAACGGGGTTCACGATCCCGCGGCGCTGGCTCAGAAGGTACACCACCGCCAGGGCGCCGATCGCCCCGATCACCGCCGGGCCGCCCTGCCAGGCCAGCATCGGCACGGCGCCACCGGCGAACGCGCCGCCACCCCCACCACCCGCCCCGATTCCGACGCCGATCCACGCCGCGACCACCACCGCCAGCGTCGCCCCCGAGGACACGCCCAGCACTTCCGGCCCGGCCAGCGGGTTACGGAGGAGCGCCTGCAGGACCACGCCCGCGCCCCCCAGCGCGGCGCCCACCACCCCGCCCGTGATCACCCGCCACAGCCGCAGTTCCAGAATGTCCCGCCACGCCGGGGTGTCAAACAGGCTGCCGCCCGCGAGCATCCTCCCGGCCACCGCGAGCGCGAGCCCTGCAAGCACCAGCCCGCCGAAGGCCGCCAACCGAGTTGAGGGCGTGCGCATCATCATCGGGCGAGCGTACCCGGGCCGGTACCTGTCAACCATCGCATCGCCCGCTGAATTGCCCCCTATACTCCGGCCCTTTCTGGAGACCCCCCGTGGCCGGCAAGACCTTCCAGTTCCGCCTGATCACCCCCCAGGGCAAGCTGCTTGACACCGGCAGCGCCACCTACGCCTCGCTTCCCGCGCACGACGGGCTGATGGGCGTGCTTCCGGGGCGCGCGCCGATGGTGGTGAAGCTGGGGATTGGCGAGCTGAAGGTGGACTTCGAGGGCGAGAAGGGCGCGCAGGGCGGCTCGCGCTCGTACGCCATCGAGGAAGGCTTCGCCCAGATGGTCGCCAACCGGCTGACGATCCTGTCGTCCAGGGCCTATGCCGCTGAGACCCTGACCGAATCGGACGCGAACGCCGAGCTGGCCGAGGCGGAGGCCCGCCGAACCGCCACGCCGGCTGACGCCGAGAAGGTCCGGCGCGATCGCGCCCGTGCCCGCGCCAAAGTGCGGCTGGCCCGCTCCCGCTCCGGCAAGGGCATCTGAGGACATCCGGGGGGTGTGGGGGATCACGTGAGGGGATCACGGGTCGCCGGCGATCACCACCAGGCCCACGAGCTCGGGGCCGATCTCCAGTTGGGCCAGCACGAGTTTGTCCGGAAACTCTGTGGCGAAGAACCCGCCGCCCCGGAACCGATCGCCGTAGCGGTCGCGGAAGTCACGCAGATCGAGCGTGACGGTCTCGCCGACGCCCAGGCCCTGAAAATCGAGCATGTACCACCGGTTCAGCCACATGCGGCACGGGGGGATCGCCTGGGCCGTGGTGTTGGTGAAGGTGATGTGCGTGTCATCGCGCGTCACCTGGATGTCGACCACGCGGCTCTGCCCGCGCTCCTCGGGGTAGCTCGGACCCTCGGCGATGTCGCTGGGCGTCGACCGGCACCCCGGCGCGCCCAGGACGACGGCCCCGCAAAGCGACAGCGACAGGGCCAGCAGGGCCACGCGGGGCGGCAGCCCGGGAGCGGTGGGGCCACGACGGGAGAGCAGGCGAGGGAAGCGGAGCATCCGCGTAGAGTACCCGCATGTCGTGCCACGGGAACAACGCCACCCCGCCGAGCCCCGCCGAGGCCCCCGGCGCCGAAGGGATCGACCCGGCCCGGGCCGCGGCGGAGATCGGCCTGAGGGGCGTCGATCCGCGGCTGCCGGAGCTTTGTCCTGGGTTCGACGCGCCGTTTTTCCAGGCCGGGCTGGCGGGGTATTCCGACGCCGCGATGCGGATTGTGGCCCGTCGTAACGGGGCCCCGCTGTGCGTCACCGAGGCGCTGCTCGACCGCATGCTGCTGGGCGGGGGGCGCGGCTTCGACAAGGCGGATCTCACGCTTCAGGAAGAGCACCTGCTGCGCGAGAATCTGCCCTTCGGCCACGAGGACCAGCCGCTGGCGGGGCAGATCATCGGGTCGGACCCCGACGAGATGGCCGCGGGGGCGGTCAAGATGATTGAGCAGGGGTCCCGCCCCGACCGCAGCTACCGCGACATGGCTTATGGCCATGGCCAGACGCCGATCTACGTAGACACTCGCTGGGCGCCCAAGGCCGCCGACGGAGCGGCCGGCCAGCCCGGCCCGCAGGAACCGGCCCCGCCGCCCCGCACCTTCGCGGTGATCGACGTCAACCTCGCCTGCCCGGTGAAGAAAATCGACCGCAAGTCTCGCGGCGGGCACTGGCTGACTGACCCCGATGGCGCCCTGGCCATCCTGCGCGCCGTGCGGCAGGCCGTGCCGGCGTCGATCCCCTGCAGCGTCAAGCTGCGGCGGGCGTACGACGACACCCCCGAGATGGCCCGCTCATTTGAACAGGTGTTCACCGGCGCGTATGAGCTGGGTTACGCCTGGACGACCGTGCACGCCCGCACCGTCGAGCAGCGGTACATCGGCCCGAGCCGCTGGACTTTCCTGCGCGACCTCGTGGCCCGCCACCCGGACAAACTCATTTTCGGGTCCGGCGACGTCTGGGCCGTGCACGATATCTTCCGCATGATCGCCTACACGGGGGTGCACGCGGTGTCGGTGGCACGCGGGGCCATCGGCAACCCGTGGGTCTTCCGGCAGGCCCGGGAGATGATGGCCGGGCTGCCGCCGTCGCAGCCGAGCGTGGCCGAGCAGCGCGAGGTGCTCCGCCAGCACTTTGAGCTCTCGGTGGCGATCAACGGCGAGCGGCACGCAGGGCGGATGATGCGGAAGTTCGGCATCAAGTTCGCCCACCACCATCCGCGCGGCGACGAGGTCAAGGCCCGCATGATTCACGTGAATGGCACGGCGGACTGGCTGCAGGTGCTCGCAGACCTGTACCCCGAGCCCGCCGGGGACGAGCGGGCTCAGGCCCCCTTCGCTGGCTCGAGCCGATCGTGACCGGCCGCGGGGAGGGCCCGCGACCTGCGCCGCCCGCTTCGCGTACGGTCTGAAGTCCATGGGCTGGATCCAATACCCATCTAAGGCGACGATCCGCGATGGCCTGCGCGATGCCGAGCCCGGCGCGGCACTCGCGGCCCGGACGCTGGCCGACCAGCTGCTCACGCATCTTGATCGCATCAGCGACCCGGCGACCGTCGAGACGGTCGTCTACTCATCGCTGGTGCGCTCCGCCCATGAAGCCGATACAGAGGGCAGGGCCAACCGCTTCGACCTGCTGGTGCTGGCCAAAGTGCATGGCGAACTGATCACCGACCTCGCCACCGCCATGGTGGTGTTCGTGTCGCGCGAAAAGGAAGGCGTGATCGTCGACGGCGAGGCCCTGTCGAAAGCGATCAGCGAAGCGATGACGAAGCTGGGCGGGCCATAGGCCCCCGCCAGCGGCTGGCCGCCACCGTGAGTGTCAGCGTCACACCGAGGTGGTGAAACCGAAGAGGGGCCGCCTGGCGGCTCGTTCCTTCATAGCTTGGTCATGCCGCTTCATCGCCAACTCGAGCTCCTCAGCGTCCGCCCGCAAAAAGGCCTCATGCGCCTCGGTCAAAGGCTGGGCAACCGGCTTATCGCTCGAAGACCCGGGAGTCGGATTCGTCTGGCCTGCGGACTTCTTCATGAGCCCTCACCTTCAGATCGCATCCGGCCAGCGCGACACACTGGCCACGATACCAAACATACTACGTTCTAAATCGGCGGTGAGCTGCCCAAATAGCACCTGAATCTGGTAAATTTCGCCCGCGCACGCTCGATCTGGTCACCACGCAAGTTCAGGATTCCGCGCCATGGCCGCCGCACAGACACCGCCTGAGTTCCCGGAACTGCTTATCAAGCACGCCGAGCTCTGCTGGAAGGCGGAGGAGGCGAATTCCTCCCGAATTGCCGTCAAGAACAACCTGGTCCTCGCTGGGATCATTGGCCTTCTCGGTCTGAAGCTCCATCAGTTTGGTTCGGGATTTGGACCCATACTCGGATGCACCCTTTGGATCCAGATGTGCTTTTGGATCCCTTTCGGCCTCGGCGTCTTCGTGCTGTTCTGGGCCCTGAAGGTGGCCCTCGAATTCAAGGTGACCCAGCGGTCCCCAAGCGCCAGCGCCGGCCTAAACCTCGCCGATTCAGTGGTCAAAGCCCCGCTTTCGTTTCCCGACAATCTGATCGCCACCCATGTTTTCCGAGTGGCCTACAGGTCGTATCTTGACCTGCAGGATCGCAACGAAGCCCGTAAACAACGCATTGACCAAGCGCAGAGCCTTCTGTTCATGGGCTTCCTGCTCGTCACCGTCGCGGTGGCCGCGTATGCGACGATCGCCGCTTCCGGCTTGAGCCGCCTGCCGAACCCAACCCCCGTCACACCGGTCATGCCCCCCGCAGCCCCCACTGGACCCTGAAAAACCCCGAGGTGCTCCTTGAGAGAGCAACCCCGGGGTTGAGGATGAGAAACTGGGTTATCTGCCGGACGGTTGTACGTCGAGCAAGTCTCCCTGGTTTCGGAGACAAACGCCAAACTGCACAGTCCGGTGAATGAGCGGGTTGCCGCTGCGCAGTTTCCGCGCAGGACACCGGCTCACCAGAGCACTTCGACCATCGCCATGGCCGAAGTCGTTCACTGCTCCCCCGGTGCAGGCGTCCCATCCTCCACCGGTTTGACCCCTCCGCCCAGGCGGCCATACACCGCGGCGATCCCCAGCATCAGCAGCCCCAGCAGCAGGAAGCTGACGACCCGCCAGATCGGCTGCACGCCGTGCAGGTCGATCGCGACGACCTTCAGGGCCGCGCTGATCATGAGCACCAGGCCGCTCCGCCGCAGCGGGGAGACCTGGCGGGCGAAGCCCACGCCGATGAGCCCGCACGCGAAGAGCCCCCACCAGATCGAAACGGTGGCCATGCGCGTCGCCCGCTCGCCGCTGATCTCGCTGCCCAATCGACCCGCCTCCAGGCTGGTCGCCGCCCACACGAGGGCGAGGCCCAGCACCCACGCCGCGGCATGGGTGAACCGGCGCGGGATGAGCCAATCCGTCTGCTGCCGATAAGCCGCGCCCACCACGCCCGCCGCGAGCAGCAGCGCCGACCACAGGCCCGGGTGGAGCACGATGGCGTAGCTGTCGCCGGTCCAGTCAAGCCCCGGCTTCGCCATGTACACCCCGGCCCAGAGCAGCACGCCGCACAGCAGCAACCCCGCGGCGGTCAGGTGGAGTTGCATCCGCGCCGCAAGCGGGGACGCAACCAGGGCGATCGCACCCACGGCCAGCCACGCCCACAGGATCGAACCGCCCGACGCCTGGGCATGGGTCACCGCCAGCATCAGCGAGCCCGCGCACGCAGCGCCGCCGCCGATCGCCAGCGACTCGCCCCACGCCGAGCGATCGCCCCGCATGATCGACACGAGCCCTGCGACCAGCCACGCGCCGCCCGCGAGGGCCATCGCCAGCGACCAGCGGGTGAGCACCAGCCCGCCCCAGGCGACATGCTCCGCGGGCACGATGTTCAGCACGCTATCGATCATCAGCAGTCGCGCGAGCGCGAGCGCCAGCACCGCGGGCCCGGTGAAGGCCAGGCCCAGTCCCGGGCGGAGGGGCGCCGCGAGCATCGCGACGACGCCCAGCACGATCCACCCGATGGCGATGGATGTGCCCTCGGCCCCGCGGTTGAGCAGGCCCACCATGGCCATGACGAAGGCCATGCCGCACGCCGCGCGACCGAGCCACAGGGCGATGGCGGGGCCCAGGTCGTCGTTGCTGGGGAACCCGCGGGCGCCGTCGGCCTGTTCGTCGCGCAGGCGCCGTGCGGGCAGCAGGATCGCCGCGAGCAGCCACACCGCCGCGGCCAGTTCGCAACCGAGCATCCAGGTTGAGGGCACAAGCCCGAGCACCGGGGTCCCGGGAGAGGCGATACCGCCCGGGGCGTCGAGCAGCAGCAGCTTGCCCGTCGTCAGCAGGATGGCGAGCACACCCAACTCACCCCCGAGCAACCGGCGCGACCACGCTGCCGGCCCGAAGGCCGCCACGAGGGCCGCACCGGCCCCGATGACGAGCCAGGCGATCGAGATCGACGTCGGCGCGGCGCCCTGATGGCAGCACGCCGCGAGGAGCAGGGCCATGAACATGACCGCAGCGAAGACGGCCATGAGCGAGCGCCCGCGGCGAGCGGGCTGGTCACGGTCCGGCAGCATCAGGATCGCCCCGGTCAGCCACGCCAGCGCGCCCACCACCATCAGGCCCATCCAGACCGAGAGGACGAGCCCGTTCACGTCCCGCCAGGGCGCGGCGAGCCCCGACGCCCACGACTCGTAGAACAGCAGCCGTCCGGAGCCGATCCCGAGAACCAGCAGGCCATAGATGTTGAGGGCCCGCGAACCGATCCATCGGCCCGCGAAGAGGGCGCTCAGACCAAGCGCGAACCAGATGAACACCGCCGCGGGGCCCGATGACGCCAGCGCCACCGCGGCGATGACGAGCGCCGCCGTCTGCGTCAGCAACCCGGCGCCGAGGCGCTCACGCCCCGTCACAGGCGGATCGGTCAGCACCCGCAGGTGGCCCGAGAGCGTGACGGCCAGGAGCGACGTGACGAGCGCGGCGGCCACCGGCGGCAGCCAATCGGGCAGCACCGGCGAGTGCTGGAGCGTGAAGACCGCCAGCCCCACCGCCCAGCTGGTGAACGCGAAGCTGGAGGCCAGCATCGCCGACTCGCCCGGAGCGGGAAGCCGCCAGCGGACCGGCTCGACGGGTGTGTCTTCCGGATCGGGGTCGCCGGGCGCCGGGCGGGTGGCGAAGACATGGGCCGCGTGCACCAAGCCCCAGGCGAGGGCGAGGAAGCTCAAG
>CAZSZO010000100.1:0-9261 GCA_964611125.1 uncultured Phycisphaeraceae bacterium
CCGGCGACGTTCTTCGGCGATATCGGCGCCGGCGCCGCGCTGCGGTCGCTGTCGGTCACCGGCGCCGCGACCATCGGCGGCGTGGCGGTCAACACGACCAGTTCCGCGGGCGGCACGGGCGACCAGACCTTCGCGGCGGTCACGCTGAACTCCGCGAATGACACGATTGTGGCTTTCAACGCCGGCGGCGGCGCGGTCAGCTTCTCGACCCTCGACGCCGGGGCCGCGGGCGAGCAAGGCGCGTCGATCACCGGGAACGCGACGTTCTCAGGGGCCATTGGCGCCACAACGCCGCTCGCTTCGCTGGCGGTGAGCGGGACGACCTCGCTCGCAGGGTCGGCGGTGAACACCACCAACGCGGGCGGCGGCACGGGCGCGCAGAGCTACACCGGCGCCGTGACGCTCGACTCGGGCGATGATTCCACCGTCACGTTCACATCGACGGGTGCGTCGGTCACCTTCACCGGCGGCCTGACCGGCGCCACGGCTGGCGAGCAGACCGCGGTGGTCACCGGCGACGCCGTGTTCGGCGGCTCGACCACGACAGCCCTGGGCGGCCTGTCGGTCTCGGGGGCAACCTCGATGACCGGCGTCACCCTGCGGGCGACCAATGCCGGCGGCGGGACCGGCGCCATCACCTTCACCGGTCCGCTGACGCTCACCGGCAACACCGGCTCGACCGCAGCGGTCAACTCCACCGGCGGGGTGATCACCTTTACGAGTTCGATCGACGCTCAGGCCGACCTTGGCCAGTCTCTGTCGGTGACTGCCGACGGCGGCGGCTCGACGGTGCTGGGCGGCGTGGTGGGCGGCGCGAACGCCCTCGCCTCGCTCTCCGTCACCGGCCCGTCGGCGATCAACACCACCGCCATCTCCACCTCCAACGCCGGCGGCGGCTCAGGCAACCAGACCTTCACCGGCGCTGCCAGCCTCGGCACCGGCGACGACTCCACCATCACGTTCACCGCGACCGGCGGGCGGGTGTCGTTCACCAGCGCGCTCGAGGGCCAGGCGGCCGGCGAGCAGGCGATCGTGATCACCGGCGACGCCAGCTTCGGCGGCTCAGTGGGCGCTACGACGCCGCTCGCCTCGCTTTCGGTGAGCGGGGCCACCACCCTCGCGGGCACGACGGTCGCCACCAGCAGCGCCGGCGGCGGCACGGGTAACCAGACCTTCACCGGCGCCGTGAGTCTCACCAGCGGGACCGGCACGACGGTCAACTTCACCTCCACCGGCGGCGTCGTGAACTTCGGTTCGACGCTCGATGCGTCGGCGGCTGGCGCCGAGGCGGTCATCACCACCGGCAACACCACCTTCGGCGGCGTGGTGGGCGGCGTCCAGGCGCTGGCGGCACTGACGGTGAACGGCGCCGCGAACATCAACACGCTCGCGATCAACACATCAAGCGCCGGCGGCGGCACGGGCAACCAGACCTACACCGGCGCCGCGACGCTGGGCACAGCCACCGGCTCCACCGTGGCCCTCACCGCCACCGGCGGCGTCGTCAGCCTGAACAACGGCGTCAGCGCCACCACCGCCGGCGAGCAGAGCCTCACCATCACCGGCGGCGCGGCGTTCGGCGGCGGCACCGGAACCGCTCTGGGCGCCCTCTCGGTCAGCGGGGCGTCGCAGATCGGGGCCGTCACCCTAACGACCACCAACGCCGCGGGCGCCTCGGGCAACCAGACCTTCACCGGGGCCGTCACCCTCAATGGCGCCAACGACACCACCGCCACCTTCACCACCACTGGCGGCCGGATCGCCTTCGGCTCGACGGTCAACGCCACGGCGGCGGGCGAGCAGGGCCTGGCGATCAACGGCGACGCCACCCTGGGCGGCTCGGTCGGCGCGACCACGGCCCTGCGGCTGATCACCGTCTCCGGCGCCTCCACCCTCGCCGGCGACCTCTTCCGCACCTCCAATGCGGGCGGCGGCAGCGGCGTCCAGACCTACACCGGCGTCGCCACCCTGGGCGGCGACACCGGCTCGACCAAGACCTTCACCGCCACCGGCGGATCGGTCACCTTCGGAGCGACGCTCGACGCCTCGGCGGCCGGGGCTCAGACCGTGACGGTCAACGGACCGGCGGTTCTCACCGGGGCCGTCGGCGGCACGAACCGGCTCTTCCGGCTGAATCTCAACGGCGCCGCGTCGGTCGGCAATGACGTCTCGACCACGACCGGCCAGTCGTACGCCGGCGACGTGACCCTGGCCCGCGGGGCCGCCGACAACCAGGGCGTCTCGACGTTCGACGGCGGCGCCGGGCCGATTTCCTTCCAGGGCAACGTGAACGCCACCGCCTCCGGCCAGCAGGGGATGATCGTCCGCACCACCGGCCTCACCCGGTTCTCAAACGGCGTCGCCTCCCCCAACCCCTTCCCCACCGGCGACGGGCAGATCGGCGGGTTCCGGAGCTATCAGCCGCCCATCGGCTTCGGCGGCTCGATCGGGGCCACCCAGCCGCTCCGCTCGCTGACCCTCGACACGCAGCGCAACGGCGTCGTGCCCACCGTCTCCACCATCGTCTTCGCCCCCGGGATCACCGCCGAGAACGGCATCCCCGACTCGATCAGCGGCGCCACGCTCGACGCCACCACGTTCACAATCCGCGCCACCGACACCGTGACCATCGGCTACCTCGACAAGGTGCTCTCCTTCGGCAGCCTGAGCATCCTGGGCGCCGCGGGGAACACGCTCAACTCCGCCCGCATCGGCGACATGACCTCCCTCCGCGGGCTCGACATCACCGCCGATCAGATCGCCATCCGCCGTCGCGCCGGCTCGAACATCCTGGGCCAGTCCGACGGCGCCCCCTCCAACACCGTCATCAACACCGACCTCGGCGTCGACCTGCTCGGTTCGTCGATCACCTTCAGCGTCGAGCCCTTCGTGCACGACGGCGACATCTCGAATCCCACCCAGATCCCCGGCGACGCCGTCCGCACCGGTCGCATCCTGACCATCTCCACGCCCGACGGCACGGGCGTCAACATCCCCAACTACAGCACCATTCAGGCCTTCGGCTCGGGCGACCTCCTTACCCAGTTCGCCGACCGCGGCCCGGCGCCCACCCCCAGCTTCTTCCTCCCCTTCGATCTCCGCAGCCAGGGCCCCGTCAACACCAGCATCAGCAGCACCATCGCGGCCCTCGTCGTCGTCGAGCCGCCCGACATCCAGACCGAGACCGGCGTCGGCGCCGCCCTGCGTGAAGAGCTCCGCGAGATCGGCGTCCTCACCCGCGACCTCCTTCCCGACGAGATCGTCGAGTTCCTCCTCGGCCGCTCGCTCTATGACGACCGCTCCGCCACCGGCGCGCTCGGCGCCGCGAGCCAGCGCGGGATCGCCGTCGGCCGCCTCGCCGCCGACGTGGTGAAGAAGGTCCTCACCCAGTTCAAGGAGGTCAAGCAGGATCAGGACCTCTACCGCGACGCCATCGCCGAGGCCCTGAGCGCCTTCCTCGACACCGACGCCGGCAAGGCCGACCAGTTCGACGCCCAGGCGTTCCACGACTTCGTCATGGCCCGCGCCACCGACGACGCCGCCCGCACCGCCCTCGTCAAGCTCGATCTGCTCTTCCAGGACCTCGACCAGCTCGGCCTGGGCCCGGTCGAGCTCGTCGTCTGCAAGCGCAAGATCGTCGGCTTTGTCCGCCCCTCCGAGATGACCGACGACGACCTCGTCAAGACCGTCGAGGCCCGCCAACTGACCGCCGCCCGCTGAGCCGCGCCGCCCTGGCCGCTCGCCCGTTCATCGCCGGCGCTTCCCGATCAGGTCGGCGTGGGCGATCAATAGCGCTTGATGCCAGGATCGACCGCCACCGACCACAGGTCGATCCCGCCCGCGATGGACCGGACATCCGTGAAGCCCAGTCCCCTTAGCGTCGCGGTCACCTGCAACGAGCGCCGGCCGTGGTGGCAATAGACGATCACCGGCCTGTCCTTGCCCCCCGCGGCATCCTCGATCTCGTCGGCCCGGGCGACAGTCTGGTCCATCGGCACGTGCGTCGCCCCCTCGACGCGGCAGAAGGCGAACTCGTCGTCGCGCCGGCAGTCCAGCAGCAGCGGCCGCGCTGCCTCCGGCCCGCCCAGCAGCTTCGCCGCGTCGCGGGGCGCGACCTCCCACTCCGCCCGGAAGGGGTACCCCGGCGGCAGCCCATGCGAGTCGAGCGGTGGCGTCGGCGGCATGCCGGGCGCGGTCATGGCTGCTTCTCCGGGGCGCTGGAGGGTTTGGCCGAGCGCTTCACCCAGCGTCCATCTTGGAAGATCCAGTCGCTGCGCGCCGGGGCGGGGCGCGGGCCAGGGCCAGAGCCAGCGCCAGGGCCACTCGGCGTGCCGGGGCCGGTCGGTCCGCCGGCCTCGCCACCTTCAACCGGGGCGCCGCCGCTGGCGGGCGGCGTCGGTGTTGAGGGCGTCAGCCACGGCTCGGGCTCCCCCGGCACCCACAGATACCACATCCCGTTTCGCCAGATCCAGCGCGGCTCCTCGATGACCGGCACGGTCGGCGTCGCGTTCAGACCGCCCACCGCCGGCGCCTCGGGGCTTCCCAGGCGACCGGGCGACGCCGTGCCGATGGGCGCCCGCGCCCGCGGGCCCGCGGGGCTCTCGGTGAGCTCCCAGGGAGGCTGGGCGATCATCCGCGCGGGCGCCAGGGCGACATCGGCCCCCGCCCAGAACGGCCAGGCCAGCCCCTCGAAAACCTCGCTCCAGCGCGATTCGCGATCACCCAGTTCAAGCGCTGTCTCGATGGTCGGGAACTCGCCGCGCTGCCGCGCCGTCGAGTGCGTGTACGCAGGCCCGGTGGCGTAGGTCGGGCGGTGTGACGTGCCGTCGACCGGCATCACCACCGCCCGCACCTTCCAGTGCGATCGGTCGAGCGAGCCGGCGGCCAGCGACGGCTTGTCCGCCTCGCCCGGCGCCAGCGGAGGCAGCGGGGGGGTCACCTTCTCGGGCTGGATCGCCTCCAGCCACACCCGCTCGCCGATGGACGGGTCGCGATTGACAGGGGGGGAGGGCGAGCAGCCGCCCAAACCGGCGCCCAACACCGCGCCCACAAGCAAGGTCAGGCCGAGCCCCGCCGAGGGTCGGGCTCGCCGAGCCGCCCGACGCACTGTTTCCTGGTTGATCACGCGCTGGTGCTCCACTCCAGGCCGTCCTGGGGCCCTGACCGGTCAGAACTTCTTGTGCTGAGCCCGCGACTCGGGCGCCCGCGCCCCCATGATCGCCCGCGCCAGCACCAGATCCGAAGGATAGGTGATCTTGATGTTCCGCCCCTCGCCCGGAACCACCACCACCAGCTCCCCCAGCCGCTCGATGAGCTGGGCGTCGTCGGTGCTCGAGAGGTCCTTCTGGGCATAGGCCCGCAGCAGCAACTCACGCTGGAAGACCTGCGGCGTCTGCACCGCCACCAGGTTCGCCCGTTCAAGCGTGCTCTGGACGCTGCGGAGGAGCGGCCCGCGGGCCGCCGAGCCCCCCCCGCCCCCCCCGGGTCCGTCACCCAGGATCGCCGCCAGCGGATCGGGCCGCTCGTCCTTGATCGGCTCGGGGTTCACGCGCTTGATGGTGTCGGCGACATCGATTCCCGGGATCACCGCCGAGTGGTTCAGGGCCGCCGTCAGCACCCGCTCAACCAGCTCCGGAGAGGCGCACGGGCGGGCCGCGTCATGCACCGCGACATGCGTGCACCCGGCCGGCGTCGCGGCCAGGGCGCTGCGCACTGTCTCATACCGGTGGTCCCGCCCGCCCGGGCAGATTGAGCAGCCCATCAGCCCCAGCTTGTCGCCATACCGGGCCTTGAACTGGGCCATCGCTTCGGGGTCGTGCGGACCGGCGACGATGATCGAGGCGACTTCGACCCCTTCCACCGCCAGGTTGGCGAACAGCTCCACCGTCCGCTGCAGCACCGGGCGGCCGCCCAGGTCCTCATCGAGCTTGGAGCGGACAAACTCCACCCCCAGCTCGCTCGACGCGGCCTTGGCGTACCGCTGCGACGAGCCCGCGGCCGGAATGATCACGGCGAGTTTCATGCGACCAACACTATCCGGGCGGCCAGAGAGGGGCCAAGAGAGCCTCCAAGGGAGGATCGTCGGTCGCGCCGCCGCCCGCCCCGCTTCACCGGTCCGGCGCCTGCGAGGCCTGCTGCACCTGCGTTGGGTCGGGGATCGGCGCCAGCCCCACCTTCAGCCGCAGCGCGTTCTGGACGGCCAGCGCCGCGGCCTGCTGCGCCGGCGTCACGACCTCGGTCGAGCCATCAACATGCGCCACGGTCCACGCTCCGCCCGTCACCCCGGCCTGGACCGCCGAGAGCGGCGCGCAGATCACCGACCACAGGCCGCTCCCCGCGGGGGCGCCTCCGGCCCCGGCGGGCGTGGAGCAGAACACAAAGTCCCCCAGCCGCTCGGCCGCCGCGCCCAGTTGCGGCTGTTCAGCCATCCGGGCCAGTATCGCTTCCCGGGCGCCCACCGCCTGAACCGATGACGCCGGCCCGTCGATCAACCGCAGGTCGAAGCCCAGCAGCATGCCCTCCTCCGCGCTCCCCGGCTGACCGGCCAGGAAGAAGTCCGACAAAAACGCCTGCTGCTCCAGCACCAGCTCCACCGGGTGGCTCGGCAACCGCCCCTTGCGAACCTCAAACGCCACCACCGTGGCCTGGAGCACCGCGGCCTTGGCCCCCGCCGGGCCGGACCGCACGACGGCGGCCGGGGCGGCGGCTCCCGATCTTGACGAGTTCACCACCAGCAGCGTGATGCCCGCCGCGCTGATCACCAGGATCAGCATCGGCCCCGCCAGCGTCGCCAGCGAAGCCCGCCATCCTGACACCTTGTGGGCGGTGCGCAGCATCAGGATCGCCCCGACCGCCCACCAGATCCACGCGATGAAGCTCAGGTGCAGGCCCAGGCAGGGGGTCGCGGTGAGCACATTCCCCGCGCTGGCGTAGCAGAACGCCTGCACCGTGCGGGAGAGCGAGCCCTCGACGCGCCCGGTGAGCCGCAGGAGCGCGTGGGCGCTCAGCGCCCACAGGATCGTGAGCACCCACCAGAACACCGCCGCGCCGACGCCCAAGCCCAGCATCACAACCACGCCCACCAGGGCGCTCGGCCCCGGCAGGGCCCGGGTGACGGCCGCCACAAAAAGGGCCAGCACCGAGGCCATGGCGAAACCGAACAACGCTTGCGTGATGGCGCAGAACAGCAGCGCCGACCAGACCGACGCCCCCGCCGGCAAGGCAGCCATCAATCGCGGCGGCGTGAAGAGCGCCATGCCCAGCGTGCGGAGGTACGCCCCCGCCAGCGACGACTCACGCCGGTCGACCCACGCCACCCGCGCCGTGTCGGTCTGCGCTTCCTCAACGCCCTCGGCGGGGAGGAGCACCATCTCATCCAGGTCGATCTGGCGGGCGCAGCCCACGCAGGCGAAGTTCCGCGGAACCGGCAGGCCCCGCTCATCGGTTCCGTAGTATGCCTGCTGACAGTGCGGGCAGCAGAAGCGCACCGAGTCGGGGATGAAGTCGTACGTCGACGGCTTGAACGCCGCCCCGCACTCCGGGCACGCCCGCGCCACGATCGTCCACAGCGGATAGTTGCAGCTCTTGCATCGCATCCCGCGTCGCTCCGTGTGGTCGACCCTCGGTCATCCCTCGTCAGGCCGGCTGAGCGCCCGGCCCCGCGGCCGCTCCTGCATCCACCCCCCAGCTCGCGATCTCGGCCCGCACCGCGGCCCGGCTCATCCACACGAGCATAAACACCGGCAGCGCCGCCAGCCACGCCAGGCCGACGACCATCCCCAGCCCCATCATCACCGCCATGAACCCTGCCGGCATTGCAGCCGCCGGGCCGGCGCCGCCAGGCTGCGATATCGCCGCCATCACCGCCACCTGCACGACGATCCCCATCACCACGCTCACCAGCGCGAGCACCAGCTTCACGCACGCCCACCCCAGCAACACAGGGCGCGCCTCCCGCCGCCGCTGCAACAGCAACCCACCGCCCACGCCCAGGAGCGCCGCCACCAGCGTCGAGAGCACCCCCAGCACGATCTGGACTGGCGCATACTGCTGCGACACGGCCATCACCGAGCTCGCCGGCCCCGCTCCCCCGAAGTTCGACGGAAAGAACGCCTGCACCATCGGCGAGAGGCACTGGATCACCCCGTTCAGCGCTCCGAAGGAGCCGAAGACCACGCAGATCACGCCGATCACGATCGGCCACTGCGGCCTCGGCGCGGGCGCGGCGGCGCTCCCGCGCCATGTCGGCGGCGCCGCAGGCGCCGGGAGCGGTGGCGGTTCGGTCGGCCGGATTGGTTCTTGGCTCTCCATGGTCGCCGCACCTCCGGCCCCGCGGCCCAGCTTCGATCAGTACGTACACCGCTTCCGAAGCAGATCCCGCCCGTGCGGATCCACGCTCGAGAGCACCTCCGCGATCCGCTCGCCCGCCCGACCATCACCATAGGGATGCTCGCGCGGGGCCCGGCCCACCCGCGCCCGCACCCCCCGCACCGCCTCGCTGATGGCCCGCGCTGAAGTCCCGCGCAGGTCAATGACATTGCCGGCCCGCTCGCGCCCGGCCTGCCGGGGCCCCACGTTCACCACCGGCACGCCCAGCGCCGCCGCCTCGATCAGACCCGCCGAGGAGTTCCCCACCAGCACGCCGCCGTCGCGGGCCAGGCGGGCCAGCAGGGCCAGAAACTCAGTCCTTGGCAGATGATCCACCAGCGGCCAACCCCGCTTGCGATGGGCATAGCGCAGGGCCGCCATCACGTGCGCACGCCCGGGGTCCAGGTTCGGCGCCAGCAGCAGCAGCGGCGGCGCGACGTTCGCGGTCGCTTCCACCGTCCGGCGCGCCGTCACGATCGCCGCGAGGGTGAAGTCCTCCTCCTCCTGCGGTCCGAGCCCCGCCGGGTGCATCAGCACCACCGCCCGGGGCGACCCGACCTCCGCGAAGCGCCGGTCGCCCAGTGGCTTGGCTCCCCTGAGCCCATCCATCGCCGGCGACCCCACCACCCGCACCCGCTCCTTCGCTTCACCCATCCGCATGATCCGCGTCGCCGAGGTAAGCGTCGCCGGCAGGTGCAGGTGTGCAAGCTTCGTGATGGCGTGCCGCATCGGCTCATCGGCCACGCCCTCGGCCCGGTCGCCCCCGTGGATGTGAGCCAGGGCCAGGCCCCCGATGCTGGCTGCGGCGGCCGCCGCGAACGCCTCGATGCGGTCGCCCAGCACCACGACCCAGTCGGGCTTGAGCTTGGTAAAGGCCCGGGTGAAGCCGTCGAT
>CAZSZO010000101.1:0-9145 GCA_964611125.1 uncultured Phycisphaeraceae bacterium
GTAATCGCGCGGGTCGAGAAGACCGAACTTCCCCGCATCGCAGAGGAGCACGGCCTGGGCGGGCTCGCCGCCTTTCGCAGGCACATGCAGCACCGGGTAGGGGGCCGCTTCCAGCAGCCCGACCAGCTCGACAGACTCATCGGGCCACGCGCTGCGAACCGCCCCGGACTGGGCCGCCGCGAGCAAGCCCGCCACGACCGCGCCGAGCGCCAGCACCGCGACGCTCGACCACCACGCGATCCGCGCGGGGCCCGGCGGGGCCTTCGGGAGGTAGCCCACATAAAACTCATCTGGCTTGGGAACCGCGCCCAGGTGCTCAGGCATGGGCCGCCTCCTTCGCACCCGGCCCGGGCGGCGGGGTGGGAGCAGTAGGCAGGCTGGCCGGCGGCACGGGTGTGCCCGGCGGCAGCGGTCGCGGGTCCACGCAGATGCGGTCGCCCCGCACGGTCACGCGGTAGGTCGCGATCTTCTCGTGAAACGGCGGCGGGGCGCAGCCGTCGGCGGGCTGGTACTGATACCCGTGCCAGGGGCAGGTGATGCAGCCGTCGACCACCTTTCCCTCGCCCAGCGGGCCCTGTTGATGAGCGCAGACGTTGGCGACGGCGCTGATCCTGCAGGCCCCGCTCGCCTTGTCGGCGTACTTAAAGACCGCGATCCGCTCCCCGCCCGGTGTGCAGATCACTTTCGCCCGGTCGAGCGGGATCTCCGCCAGCGACGCGACATCGAGCCAGCCTTCGCGGCCCGCGGGCGGCTCTCCGCGGTCGGCCAGGCCTTCGCGCCTTCCCGCAGCGATGTGCAACCCCACGGTGACCGCCGCGCCGACCACCAGCGCCGCGGCAAGCACCGGGCTGCGCTCCTGCTGCAGCACACCCAGGGTCACGTGCATCACCAGCAGGCCATACGCCAGGTAGACGCCCATGTGCAACCACTTCCACGCCCGGGCTGAGAGGGTCGCGAGCCAGAAATCGTGGCTCGTCGCCGCCATCAGAAACAGGATCACCAGCGCCAGCAGCCCGAGCGTCTCGAACGGGAAGCCGGTCAGGCGCCCATAGTTGGTGTTCGCGCTCAGCAGCGAGACCAGCGGGCTCGCGTCGCCGAAGCCGTGATACTGCACGATCGTGATGGCCGCGTGCGCCAGACCGACGCTGAACGTCGCCACACCCAGGTGCCGGCGGTTGTACAGCAGCGGCAGGAACCGCCGGTCGAGCCGGCAGAGGGGGCCGATCCAGAGGACGACATGCAGCATCGCCAGCCCACACACCCCCAGCCCACGGATGAGGAGCATCGCGTCGTCGTGGGCGCCTTCGCCCGCAGCCGACACGAGTTTCCCGACGCCGAAGAACGCCGCCACGAACAGCACGATCGCGCTGGCCATGACCACGTCGTACAGCCGCTTCTGGCGATTCCAACCCACCGAGGTGTACGAGACGCTCATGGCCGGCCCCCACCGCTCGGAGGCCCGGCCGGCCCGGCCGAAGACTGGCCCGGGGAGGTCGTGGAGCTCGCAGGCGCGCCCGCGGCGGGGGCATTCACCGGCCTGGGCGCCATCGCGTTCGGCAGCCCCGGCGCAGCCTCAGCTTGGACCGGCGCCGGCCGGCGGGCCGAGAGGCCAAGAGCCACCCCTCCGGCAATGGTCGCCGCGAGAAGCGGCAAGGCCAGTCTGTGCGCGGCACGTTGCGGGCGGATCATGGATGCCCCCGGCTGTCCCGGCTTGCACCCCACCAGCGGAGCGCCAGGTAGGGCCACAGGGCCGCCGACCCAGGAAGAATCATCAGCTTGAAGCCCCAGCCAGCCCCGCGGGCGCCTGGATCGAGCCTGGCCGCACCTGCCCACGCAAACGCGAGGGCGAAAACCACCCCCACCGCCGCGTAGACCAGCACGATTCGCTCAATCCACACTGCCCAGAACATGCCCATACTCCTCGCTGCCGACCGAACCGAACGGCACGCAAGACCGGCTAGCGTTCGCTAAGCACAAATCCTACGGCGATGCTCGCACTGAAAAGATCGCCAAGTTTCCCAGATCAACTCCGCACCCAACTACCCCCTGTTTAGGTGTAGACCGAAGCGTCGAAACTTGGATGCGAACGGCACCTTTCGCGTTTCGCACCCTCAACGACCGGTCATGCCGGCAGCGGCGGGGCGCGCCATCCCAAACAGCGCCGGCCCCAGGTACGGAATCTGGGTCCGCCGGATGACCAGCACCACCGCAGAACCCGCGAAGACCACCAGCGCCAGGAAGAACAGCAGACCGCCATCATCCTTCACGACGATCCCCAGCTTCGTCAGGTGGCTCATGATCGCGCCGGTGATCACGCCCAGCGCGAGCACGGCGCCGATGGCAGGCGTCTTCGGATACAGCAGCAGCCCCACCGCCACCAGTTCGGCAAGCCCAGACCCCCATCGGCCCCAGGGCTCCATCCCCAGGGTCTGGAAGATGTAGATCGATTCCTCGGCGCCCGTGAACTTGAAGAACAGGGTCTGAGCCAGAATGACCGCCACGATAACCTGCGCAACCCAGCTCACGATGATTTGAGACTTCGGGATCATGTCGTGCTCCGTTTCCGGGCCCATCACACAGGCCCACAGGTGTGATGCCCGCGACAAAGCGGCGTGTCGTCACACCTTCCAGCAACCGACCGGACCCTCGGGTACACTCGCGGTCATGGGGCACCACGATCGTGTGCGTTCGCTGCTCACACTCACCCTCACGCCCGGGCTTGGCCCGGTGCTGATCGCGCGCCTGCTTGAGGTCTTTGTTGAGCCCGCCGCGGTGCTCGATGCGTCGCTGGCGGGCCTGCGGGCCGTGCGCGGGATCGGCGACGCCAAAGCTCGGGCTGTGCACTCGGGGCTGCGCGACGCCCGTCGCCTGGCCGACGATGAACTGGCCCTGTGCGACAGGCTGGGCGTGAGGCTGCTGGCCCGCACTGACCCCACATATCCACCACTTCTCGCCCAGATCCCTGATGCGCCGCCCATCCTTTATGTCCAAGGCGACATCCGCGCCCACGCGGGGCGGCCCGACGCCCCGACCCCACCCACCGCCCCGACGGCCCCGACGGCCAACGGCGCCGATCCCGCGCCGGACCGCTACGGAGTCGCCATTGTCGGCTCACGCCGATGCACACCCTACGGCATCGAGCAGGCCGAGCGATTCGCAACCGCCCTGGCCCCGGCCGGGCTCACGATCGTCTCCGGCGGGGCCCGGGGGATCGACACCGCAGCGCACCGAGCCACGCTGAGGGTGGGCGGCCGGACCATCGCGGTGCTGGGGTGCGGGCTGGCTCAGTGCTATCCGGAGGAGAACCGCGAGTTGTTCGACCAGATCGCGGCCGGCGGCGCCGTGGTTTCGGAGTTACCTCTGCGAACCAGCCCCGCTGCGGAGAACTTCCCAGCCCGGAACCGGATCATCTCGGGGCTCTCGCTGGGGGTGCTGGTGATCGAGGCGGGGGCGGGCTCGGGCGCCCTGATCACCGCCCGCCAAGCGGTCGAATCGCATGGCCGCGAAGTCTTCGCGATCCCGGGGCGGGTGGACTCGCCTGCATCCCGAGGGTCGCTGGACCTCATCAAGTCAGGCGGCGCCGCGCTGGTGACCGAGCCGGCGGACATTCTGGCGGCGCTGGAGACCCCCGCCCGCCATGTCTTCGGCGGAACGCACGAGGCGAGGTACGCCCCGGGCGCCTTTACGAACCCGGAAGGCTCGGCCCAGGGCTTTGGGCAGGACCAGAGCGACGGGAACCAACCGTTCCCGACAAGTTCTCCCCAGGAATCGACAGCGATTCCGCGGGCCTTGGCCGGTGTCGGCCCTCAGCGCGGGTTCTCACCGACCACCACCCCGGCGCAAACCAAGCTGCTCGCGGCCCTGATCGAGCCGCGCACCATGGATGAGCTGGTGGTGGCCAGCGGCCTCGACGCGGCGACCGTGCGGTCAGAACTGACGCTTCTGGAACTCCGCAAACAGGTGGTTCGGCGCGGCCCACGCCTTGAACGCGCCGGCCGAGCCTGAGCTTAGCCGCCAAACAGGCATCCGAACAAACACGCACCACGGCGAGCCAGCCTTGAGGTGGGTGTGGCATGCGGCGACCACCGCTCGCGTGAGCGACGCAAGTCTCTATTTCACAGTGATTTAGATACTGCAGAGCAGCGCAGCACGGCCCCGCGCGGCCGCGATCGGTCCCTGCGCACACCCTATCGCACACCAAAAAAAGTGTGCAGTATCCTTGCCGTGTGGTCGATGATTGGCTATCCTTTACCAAACGATCTGCACCGCATTGCATACTAGGTTTGAGGAATACGCGGGCGCTGATCGGGTGATGGTCGTGAGCGCGGCGTCTCGCCCGGAGTGGCGAGTCGCTGAGCTGGCTGAACAGGCCGCGGCAGGAGCCACGGCGACCCCCGGGTGGAACCCATCGGATCTCGACTTTGCGAGTTCACCGATGAGCATGAACCAGACACTGACGCCAACGCTCGCGACCTTGACTTGGGGGCAGACGGCCGACCCCGTCAATCCGGATGCTTCGCCTCGCAAGGGGGGGTCTCACCGGGGGGAGCGTGTGGTGATTCGCGCCGCCGATGACGACGGTTATGAAGGGGCTGAAGCGAGCGGAGGTTGGGCAGGTGATCAGCCGCGCCACCAGCCCCGCCACCAGGCTGTCGGTTGGTGTGGACGGCTGCTGGATCGAGTCCTCGGGCCATCCGCGGGCGCCCGAGGCGATGCCAAGGCCGCGCTGGCGTGCATGGCATCGTGTGCGAGCACGGCTTGGCGGCGGACGATTCGGTGGGTTGGCTCGCTCTCGGCGGGCGCCAGGCTCGAGGATGCGATCGTGACCTTGGGGCCTGGTGGCGAGTTTCGACAGGATTTCCTGGCTGATGGGACCCGGCTTGCCCTCGCCGATGAGCCCTCGGTCGCCCGGGCCGATCTGGTGCAGGAGGGCGGCGAGGTGGTCGCGGCAGAGGCGGCTATCGCTCGGCAAGCCCCGGATCTCACCGGTGTCGGCGGAGCAACCCGCCGGCTGATTCCCCTGCTGTCGGCTGGCTCAGGGCTGACGGCGGCGGTCGGGCCGGCGGCAAGCGTTCACGGCGACGCCCGTCCCGGCGGAGCCAAAGCAGTCATTCGCCCCTCGGCCGTCGCCGGGTGGCTTTCGCGGGCGTCCTGTGCGGCGCCCGCCTCGAACAGTGATCGTTCACGTCCCGCGCTGATGGAGAGCTCCCATGAACCTGACCCCGAAGCAGTTGCGCATCCTGTCTCTCATCCGCGATTGGCGGATCCGTCAGGGGTATTCGCCGACGATGCAGGAGCTGGCCGACGAGATTGGCGTGAGCAAGGTCACGGTGTTCGAGCACGTCGAAGCCCTCATCAAGAAGGGCGCCCTCGTGCGCGAGCCCAACAAGGCTCGCTCTTTGTCGATCGCTGAGGGAATCTCCGTCCCCGACGAGAGCCGCCCCATGCGTTTCCCGCTCGTCGGGAAGATCGCTGCGGGCTACCCCATCGAGAAGGTCGCCGAGCAGGACGAACTCGACGTCATGAACATCATCGGGCCCAAGCCTGGGCGCGCGGCGTCGACCTTCGCCCTCAAGGTGACGGGCGACAGCATGCGTGACGAGGGGATCCTCGACGGGGACTTCATCCTCTGCGAGCGGACCGACGTCGCCAACAACGGCGACCGCGTCGTCGCCCTTCTCCCCGACGGGCAGACCACCTTGAAGACCTTTTTCAAGGAGTCGGACCACATCCGCCTGCAGCCCGCCAACCCCACCTTCTCCCCCATCATCGTGCGCGAGTGCAAGATCCAGGGCATTGTGCGCGGCGTGATTCGGAAGTACTAAGAACTCGGGACCGCCAGTAGGGCGCCGCGATAGCGACTTGGGGCCAAGCCGGGCACTCTGGGGCCCCACCACCTCTGGGTACTTGGGGCGCCCAACTAGGCACGCGAGCGCCCCGCTGGGGCTTGAGAGCCGCGCTGGGCGGTTGGGCGCCGGACTGGGGTGGTGCTCATTGAGCCAACCGGGAGCCAACCGGGGTCGCGCTCGCGGACTCGCTTGACCCCCGGCTACGAACGTCGACGCCTTCGGCCTCCGGGTCTGCCGTCGCAACTCTTCCTTCGGGCCATCCACCAGGTCGAAGGCCTGCCCGTGAGTTGCCGGGTTCTAGTTGCTCTGGCCGTGCATCTGCTCGGGGCGGGTCTTGACGACGCCGAACCAGATCAGGCAGAACCCCGGCCAGATCAATCGGAAGATGCCCGTGCCGACGGTCTGCGCGATCACGCTTGTGGGGTTTGAGAAGCTCTGCGTGAAGGGGTTGTCCTTCGGCTGGGTCTTGGCCCAGTCCACCATGTGGGGCAGGGACACCAGCGACTCGATGGTGCCAGCCAGAATCACCACGACCGCCGCGATGGCCCAGACCAGGTGCAGGGAGCGCCCCGCCGCCTGGCGGCGGAGCGTGGCGATGGCCGGGAAGAACAGGAACACGGCGAGGGCCACGCCCATGGCGAGAAAGACCATGGAGAGCGTCGTGAACGGCGGCGGGACGAACTTGGCCTGCTGATCGGGGGGCATCATGTTCTTCAGGAAGCCCATCGAGCTGACCGAGATCAGGCCGCAGCTGCCGCAGGTCATGCCCATGCTCGCCCAGATGATGCTGATGATGCCGATCGCCTTGGGCCAGCCGGGGGCGTCGCCGGTCAGCGTGGGATCGAATACCCGCGCTGCGTCGGGGTCGGCATCGGGCTGCTGGGGTGTCTGATACGGATTCGCCATTGATCGGGTCTCCGCGAACAGGAATCGGCGAGATGGGGTCGGCGAAACGGAGGTCGGGGCCCGCCCCTCACCACAGAATACCACCCTCCGCCGGTTGCCGCGATCTCCACGCCAACGCCCTCACCCCCCCACCACCCCCCTCCCCGCCCCACTGCCCCCTCCCAACACCCCGCTGAGCCGCCCAGGGGGCCACGAAAAAGGCCCCGCGCGGGCGGGGCCTTCGAAACGAACATGGAGACGAGATCAGGGAGCCGGTCAGGGAGCAATCAGGGCCGCCGTGCCACCCTCAACATCAGGTCGCGGCCTTCTTGAGGACCTCTTCCTGCAGGGTCCGGGGCATCGCGCGATACTCGAGGAACTCCATCGTGTTGGACGCGCGGCCCTGGGTGAGGGAGCGCAGCGTGGTGGTGTAGCCGAACATCTCGCTCAGCGGCACTTCACAGGTCACCAGCTTGACGATCCCGCGGTCGTCGGTGTCGGCGATCATGCCGCGGCGGGACGAGATATCGCCGGTCACGGCGCCGAAGTACTCATCGGGCACCGTCACGACGACCTTCATGATGGGTTCGAGGAGCACGAAGTTGGCCTTCTCGACGGCCTCCATCAGGGCGAGACGGCCAGCCTGCTCGAAGGCGATCTGCGACGAGTCGACCGCGTGGTAGGAGCCGAAGGTGACGGTCACCTTGATGTTGATCAGCGGGAAGCCGGTCTTGACGCCGGCGAGGGCCGTCTGGCGGACGCCGTACTCCACCGACGGGATGTACTCCTTGGGGATCGATCCGCCGACGATGCCGTTCTCGAACGCGACGTTGTGGTCGAAGTCGAGCTCCTCGGCCTTGGCCTGATCGGCGGTGCAGGGCTCGAGGGTGATCACGCAATCGCCGAACTGACCGCGACCACCGCTCTGCTTGACGAACTTGCCGCGCACGTCCTCGACCTTGCGGGTGATCGTCTCGCGGTAGGCGACCTGGGGCCGGCCGACTTCGACGCCGATCTTCATGTCGCGGACGAGCTTGGTCTTGATGATGTCGAGGTGGAGCTCGCCCATGCCGGAGATGATGGTCTGGCCGGTCTCTTCGTTGTAGGAGAAGCGGAAGGAGGGGTCCTCGCGCCGGATGGTGGCGAGGGCGTCGGCGAGCTTCTGACGGTCGTTGCCGGTCTTGGGCTCGATCGACATCGAGATGACCGGCTCGGGGAAGGTCATGCGCTCCAGCACGATGGGCTGGTCGGGGTCGCAGAGGGTGTCGCCCGTGAAGCTCTTCTTGATGCCCACGACGGCGACGATGTTGCCGGCGGTGGCCTTCTCGAGGGGGATGCGGTCCTTGGCGTGCATCTCGAAGATGCGCGACGCCAGCTCGCGCTCGCCGTTGACGGGGTTCACGACGCGCTGACCCTTCTCGAGCGAGCCGGAGTAGATCCGCATGTAGGTGAGGTCGCCGTGGGTGTCGGAGACGACCTTGAACACCAGGGCCGAGAAGGGCGCGGCGTCGTCGTGCGGGCGGGTCATCTTCTCGTTCTTGTCGCGCGGGTTGGTCCCTTCGACGAAGGCCTTCTCGTGCGGAGCGGGCAGGTACTTGCACACCGCGTCGAGCACCAGCTGCACGCCGACGTTGCGGAGCGCCGCGCCGCACAGCACCGGGAAGCACCGCTTGGAGATCACGCCGGCCCGGAGCGTCTTCATGATCTCCTCGGGCGTGATCGACTTGGGGTCGGTGAGGAACTTGTCCATCATGTGGTCGTCAAGCTCGGCGGTCTTCTCGACCATCATCGCGTGCCAGCTCGCGGCCGTCTCGGCGAGCTCCTCGGGGATCGGGACCTCGTTGATGATCGAGCCCTGCTCGGAGGGGTCGAAGACATACGCCTTCATGGTCACGAGGTCGATGATGCCCTTGTGCTCGTTGCCCCTGCCCAGCGGGTACTGGATGGGGATGGCGTTGGCGCCCAGGCGGGTCTTGAGCGTGCCGAAGGAGAACTCGAAGTCAGCGCCGGTCTTGTCCATCTTGTTGATGAAGCACAGCCGGGGCACGCCGTACCGGTCGGCCTGGCGCCAGACCGTCTCCGACTGGGCCTCGACGCCTTCTTTGCCGTCGAAGACCGCGACCGCGCCGTCGAGCACGCGCAGCGACCGCTCAACCTCGATGGTGAAGTCGACGTGGCCGGGGGTGTCGATGAGGTTGATCTTGTACGTGTGGCCGTTGAAGTCCCACGGACAGGTCGTCGCGGCCGACTGGATGGTGATGCCGCGCTCCTGCTCGTCCTGCAGGAAGTCCATGGTGGCGGTGCCCTCGTGCACTTCGCCCATCTTGTAGTTCTTACCCGTGTAGAACAGGATGCGCTCGGAGACGGTGGTCTTGCCGGCGTCGATGTGGGCGCAGATGCCGATGTTGCGG
>CAZSZO010000102.1:0-9105 GCA_964611125.1 uncultured Phycisphaeraceae bacterium
GACAAGTCAGGCGGGCACATCGTGGACGTGATCGGCCAGCTCATGCTCGCCGAGCGGTACAAACGGCCAACGGAGTGAGCCGGAGCGGTCGGGTTCAACTATTAGTCGGCATGGCTAGTCGGCATGGCGGGCGTGCAGCACAGGCATGGCCTGCAGGTACAGGCGGGCCGCATCGACCGTCGAGGCCTTGAACCGGTCGTAGGGTCCGTCGAAGACAGCCTGCCCCATGTCGAGCATGATCACCCTGGGCCGCAGGCGGCGGAGCAGGTCCTTGTCGTGGGTCACGATCACCGTGGTCCGGGGGATGCCGTCGGCGCGCGGGCTGTTGTGGGTGGCCCAGATCAGGTCGTGCACGTGGGCGCCGACGACCGGATCGAGGCCGGTGGTGGGCTCGTCATAGAAGATCACGATCGGGTCCACGGCGATAGCCCGCGCGATGGCGACGCGTTTGGCCATGCCCCCGGAGAGCTGCTCGCGCTGCTTGGGGAGCACCTCGTCGACATCGAGGGCCACCGCCGCGAGGCTGGCCCGAACCCGCTCGAGGATCTGCGGGGCGGAGTCCTTGGTGTGCTCGCGCAGCCAGAGCGTGATGTTCGATTCGACGGTGCCCGAGAAGAGGGCGTTCTTCTGAAAGACGACGGCCCAGTGCAGGCGGATGCGGTCGAGTTCGTCCTCGCTGATCTTGGCGAGGTCGCGCATCGGCGGCGGCTCCGGCGGGCGGGCCTGGTCGTGGTCAGCGACGAGCACCCGCCCCTGGTCGGGCGCCAGCAGGCCGCTGAGGTGGTTGAGGAGCACCGTCTTGCCGGACCCGGAGGTGCCGACGATGCACAGCAGCTCCCCGGCCGGAATCGTGAAACTGAGCCCGCGCAGCACCGCTTGATCGCCGAAGGAGCGGTGCAGGTCCTCAGCGATGATCTCGGGAGCCGCGGCCACGGATCAGGGTACGCGCGGGGGCCGGGCCCCTGACCGTCGAGCTGTTTTGCTGGTTAACGGATGAATGGCCCGAACCGCCTTGAGACGTGGTTTGCGTCTCAGAATCCCCGTATCCGGCCTCCGCTAGTCAAGTAGCCTTGACTAGCGGCCGATGCTAGTCAAGACTTCTTGACTAGCCGAACTCGGTGGGAAAGCTGACTAGCCATGCCGCGCACGACCGGAACATACCGGGTTTCCAGCATTGGAGGAGAAAACGTCCGGCCGTTCGTGCCTGCGCCGTTGCCGCCAGCCGATCCCCCGCTGCTGCTGGATGACCGGCTGACGACGCTGCACGCCGAGGCGCTAACGGCCGTCGGCAAGCTCGGCGTCGCCGGGGCGATGGTGCCGAGCGCCCAATGGTTCCTGTACGGCTTCGTCCGAAAGGAGGCGGTGGTCTCGTCGGAGATCGAGGGCACGCAGGCGACCCTTCAGGACGTGGTGACGTTCGAGGCGACCAAGCAGGCCGAGCGCCCAGATGACGTTCGGGATGTCTGCAACTACGTCGACGCGCTGACCTTCGCCCGCAAGGAGATCGCCAGCGCCAACGGGCTGCCCCTCAGCACTCGCCTGCTATGCGAAGCCCACAAACGCCTGATGCGCGGCGTGCGCGGGGCGGACAAGATGCCCGGCGAGGTGCGCCGCTCGCAGAACTGGATCGGCGGCACGCGCCCGGGGAACGCCCGGTTCGTTCCGCCACCGCCCGAGGTCGTGCCCGAGCTCATGGCCCAGCTCGAGAAGTGGCTTCATTCGGCTGATGCGCTCCCGCCGCTGGTCAAGGCCGGGCTGGCACATGTGCAGTTCGAGACGATCCATCCGCTTCTGGATGGCAACGGCCGCATCGGCCGTCTGCTCATCACCCTGCTCCTAGAGCACTGGGGCTTGCTCAAGAGCCCCATGCTGTACCTCAGCCTGGCGCTCAAGCGGCGTCAGCAGCAGTACTACGCACATCTGACGGCAGTGCGCGACGGCGGCGATTGGGAGGGCTGGACGGCGTTCTACCTCGAGTGCGTCCGCGAGGCCGCCGACGATGGCGTCCGTGCGGCCGAGAGGCTCTTCGCGCTGCTCGGCAAGGACCGGGCCCGCTTGATCGCGCATGACAGCGTTACCGTGCCGGCGGTTCGGCTCTTGGATCTCCTTCCCTCGAACCCGGTCGTGACCCTGCCCCTGGCCATCGAGCTGCTCGCCGTCAGCAAACCCACGGCGATCAAGGCCATTGAAGTCCTCGAAGAGACGGAAATCCTGAAGGAAACCTCCGGCAAGCGCCGCGACCGTGTCTACGCCTACCAGAAGTACCTCGACGTGCTCACCGGCGAGTGAGCCGGTTTCTGCATCAACCAAGCGTGGAGATTGAACATGCCGAAGAAGCGCCCCAAGTCACCACCTCCGCAGATATCCGCTGGTGACCTGCCATTGTCCGAAATCGAGATTTCCGGCATCCACTTCCACATCGAGTTCATTGATGCGCCTGATGCTGCGCAGCGCTGGCACAGCGTTGTGGAACATCTCGGCAACTGGCTTTTGGCCACTTGGGAGATTGAGACAAAGGAGCATCCGGAGCGCTTCTACGCACAAGTGGGAACCCATCAGCTTGTTCAGCCAGCGATCCTGGCTCAAGACGAGTCTGCAACGCAATGCCGATCTGTCCTCAAATCTGCTTTGGGAGACCGGCCAATGGGTACTCGGCGCGGGACTTGATGACGACCTCGCCGCCCCGGCATGCTCCACAGTCGTCACCGATACCTGGGACCACTCGCTACTGGGTCATGTGTTTCTCGATTCTCGCGAGCATGGCGGCTCGGGGCGTGTATCCGGTCCATGCGTCCACCCGGTGGCCCTTCTTGACGATCATGAGCGCCGGGATGCTGCTCACGTCGAACATGCCTGCCAGTTCGGGCTCCTCATCGACGTTGATCAACGCGATCTTGGCCCTTTCGCCCAAATCCGCTGCAAGCCGCTCGAGTTCAGGCTTGAGCATCATGCAGGGCGGGCACCACGGGGCCCAGAAGTCGACGAGCACCGGCACATCGGATTGGAGCACCTCCTCGTCGAAGGTTTCGGCTGTGGGATGTAGCGGGGCTTGGGACGGTAGCGTGCGTTTCATGTTGAGGCTCCTGGATGCGAAGGGCTGGCGCCCATTCACGCTTGGGGTTGCTTCTCGAAGTGGTCAAGGGCCGCGGCGACCACGGGGGCGTAGGTGGAGACCGGTCCGCCGCCCATCATGACCGCGACTCCGGCGGCTTCCATGATCTCTGCGGGCGTTGCGCCGGCGTGAAGCGCCTTCTCCACATGCAGGTAGATGCACGGCTCGCAGCGGACGGCCACGCCGATGCCCAGGGCGATGAGTTCCTTCTGCTTGACGGTGAGGGCACCGTCCTTCATCAGGGCTTGGAACATCTGGCCGAACGCCTTGCCGATCTCGGGTGCTCGGGCTTTCATCGCGCCATTGACGCTGGGCCATTGTTCGAAGAAGTGCGGGGCGTTGGGGATCATGGTTGCTCCTCGGTACGTGATGCGCTCGGCCCGCGGCGGTCTCAACCAGCCGACTCATGGCCCGAACAATGTCTTGGAGGCGTGCGGGCCGGTGCGGGTTCCCGATCACCACCTTCGCTTCGCTCTGTGTCTCCGTCCGAAGACCATCCCGCAGCCGGGCGAGCAGCCATCGCGACCATTCGTGTTCAGTGGGAACCTCCGTGCTCCATGACGCCTCTCAAGGATGACGGGCTTGCTGGTTCCTCTCGTGGAGTGCCACCGCAAGCTTCTACCCGAGGAGTGCCGCGCATGTTCCTTCGCATGGTCTACGACGACAAACTGGCCGAGGCCGCGTATCTGATCGGGTGCCAACGCACCGGGGAAGCCATCGTCATCGACCCTGAGCGTGATGTGGACCGCTACGAGAAGATCGCGGCGGCCAACGGTCTGCGAATCATCGCCGTGGCCGAGACGCACATCCACGCCGACTTCATCTCGGGCGGGCGCGAGCTGGCCGAGAAGGGCGCGAAGGTCTATGTCTCCGACGAGGGTGACGCCGACTGGAAGTACCAGTGGCTTGACAAGAAGTTGGGCGGCGGCGAGTACAACTACCACCTGCTCAAGGATGGCGACACCTTCATGGTCGGCAACATCGAGTTCAAAGCCGTCCACACGCCAGGGCACACCCCCGAGCACCTCTGCTTCATGGTGACCGACCGTGGCGGCGGCGCAGACAAGCCCATGGGCGTGGCGACGGGCGACTTCGTGTTCGTCGGCGATCTCGGAAGGCCCGACTTGCTGGAGTCCGCCGCGGGATTTGCGGGCAAGGCAGATCCATCGGCCCATCGGCTCTATCAGACCGTGCGGAAGTTCATGGCGTGGCCCGACTACTTGCAGGTCTGGCCCGCGCACGGCGCGGGGAGCGCGTGCGGCAAGGCGCTCGGCGCGGTGCCGCAGAGCACGGTTGGCTACGAGAAGATGTTCAACGCCTCGGTGCTCGCGGCAAAGACCGAGCAGGGGTTCGTTGACTTCATCCTCGACGCCCAGCCCGAGCCACCGCTCTATTTCGCGCGCATGAAGCGAGACAACAAGATCGGTCCGCGAGTGCTTGGCGGAGTTCCAACGCCACGCGAGCTGTCGGTGGACGACCTGAAGAAAGTCGTCGAGAAGAAGGCAATGGTCATTGACACCCGCTCGTGGGCGGCGTTCAAGCAGGGTCATCTTCCTGGGGCTTTGCATCTGCCGCTGAACAACACGTTCAACACCGATGCGGGCTCGCTGATCGACGAACACGATGTGATCCACCTCATCATCGAGCCGACGCGCGTGGACGAGGCCGTGCGAGATCTGATTCGCGTGGGACTGGACAAGTTCTGCGGCTGGTATGACGCGAGCAAGCTCGACGCGTTCGTGGCGGCAGGCGGGACACTCGTGCCGACCGCGGAGATCACTGTGACCGACGCGCGTGTCCTGCTCGATACGACCAAACCCTTCGTCCTCGACGTACGCCGCAAGACCGAGTTCGCCGAGGGGCACATCGCTGGCGCGACCAACATCGCGCACACGCGGCTGCTCTCTCGCCTCGCCGAGGTGCCCAAGGACCGCCCCATCCTCGTCAACTGCCGCAGCGGAGGGCGGTCGGCGCGGGCATGCTCGCTCCTGCAGCGCCACGGCTACGAAGTCACCAATCTTGCGGGCGGGATGCTCGCGTGGGAAACGCCCAAGGTGCCGGTTGAACATTGACCCGCGGCCTCCTGAGCGTGTGATGGCGCAGCCCACTCTCCCGAGGTCGCATGAGTCCACGACGCTTGTGCACATCGCGGGCCTACACGTTGCAGAACGAGGGGTGATCGCATGATCTTGGCGTGGTTCGGAGCCGCGGCGGTCGGGCTTTCGCTGGGGCTTCTCGGCTCCGGCGGGGCGATCCTGACTGCGCCGATCTTGGTCTATCTCGTCGGGCACGACGAGAAGAGCGCGATCGCGGAATCGCTTGCGATCGTCGGTGCCATCGCCGTGGCCGGGGTCATCCGGGCTGCGATGCAGAAGCGGGTGGACTTTCGGAGCGCCGCACTCCTGGCCGTGCCCGGCATCGTCGGCACCTACGCCGGCGCTCACGCCGCCAAGTTCATCCCCGGCGCGGTGCAACTGGTGCTGCTCTCGGTGCTCATGCTGACGGCGGCGACACTCATGCTCAGGTCGCGCCCCGCGCTGCCTGCTTCCCTTCCTGAGTCTCTGCATCCGCCCGCTGCGCCCGCGCGCGGCCCGCTGTGGGTGATCGCGCTGCAGGGCATCGCCCTCGGACTCGCCACGGGGCTCGTCGGCGTCGGCGGCGGATTCCTGATTGTTCCCGTGCTCGTGCTGCTGCGCAAACTCCCGATGCCCATCGCGATCGGGACCAGTCTGGCGATCATCGCCGTCAACTCCACGACGGGCTTTCTCAAGTACCTCTCGATGCTGGGCGATCAGACCGGGCCCAGCGGCGTGGCCCTGCACATCGATTGGAACATCATCGGCGTGTTCATCGCCCTGGGCGTCGCCGGGAGCCTGATCGGCAACGCGCTGGCGAGCCGGATCCGCCAGAACACGCTCAAGCGGATCTTCGCGGTCTTCCTGGTCGTTATGGCCGGGTACATCCTGGTCCGGCAGGCCCCGCGGGTGATGCCCGGTGTCTTCGGCCCAGCCGCTCCCGTCGCCCCCGCCGCGCCCGCTTACGTGGGACCCGATCGGGAACCTTGAGCCGGCTTCTCGCCTCCAAAGAACGTCCGCTCCGATCTGTCACCCTCGCCGCCCGGCATCACGCCGCGCGGCACTCGCAAGGAACCCCCCATGACCGCAATCGCCAGCAACGGCCCGACCAGCACCACGACGCACGCGTCCACACCCTCGGTGTCCGCATCGTTCCAGGAGGCCACGCCCGCGCAACTCCGCCAGTGGCTGCGCAGCGGCGAGGCAGTCCTCATCGACGTGCGCGAGCCCGACGAGTTCGCCCGCGAGCACATCGCCGGCGCCACGCTCCTCCCGCTCTCGCGCTTCGACCCCGCGCAGGCACTGTCAACGGCCAAGCCGGGACAGCGGATCGTGATGCAGTGCAAGAGCGGCCGCCGCTCGGCGGACGCATGCCGCCTGGCCACGCCGCTCGCGGCCGCAGGCCTGCCGGTCTTCACCCTCGCGGGCGGCATCGAGGCGTGGAAGAAGGACAACCTTCCCGTCGAACTCAACACCAAGGTCTCGGGGATCAGCGTGATGCGCCAGGTGCAACTGGTCATCGGCCTGTGCGTGCTCGCCGGGTCCGCGCTGGCCTGGTTCGTCGATCCACGCCTGGTCGCCATCCCCGCCTTCTTCGGCGCAGGCCTCACCTTTGCCGGCGCAAGCGGCACTTGCGCGCTCGCCACGTTGATCGGGATGATGCCGTGGAACAAGGCCGCGGCGGGGGCTGGCTCGTGCAGTGCTGGGCGATGTGGGTAGCGTTCGCCGGGGGGCGCATCATGTCCGACAGGCTCGCTCGACACGACGTTCGTGTCGCCTGTCTCATCGCGGCGGGGCAGTGCGGCTTTGCGAGGGGATCACCACGGTTGGCGGCTCGGTTCGCCCCTTGGCCTGCGTCAACGCCGTCAGGAAGTCCGCGGCCCAGCGATAAATGCTGTTCTCGCAGACGTGCTGGTACATCTTGGCAAGGCGAGCGCGGCGTTCCGCTTCCGGCATCTCAACGGCGATACGGATAGCTTCTGCGAACTCCTCCGTGTCGTAGGGATTCACGATCAGTGCTTCGGCAAGGTCGCGGGCCGCGCCGGCGAACTCCGACAGGATCAGCACGCCGTCGCCGGTCGTGCCCGCAGCGTCCGGCTCGCCCTGTGCGGCCACGAACTCCTTGGAGACCAGATTCATGCCGTCGTGCAGCGAACTGACGATGCAGACCGAGGCCATCTTCAGGAACGCGTAGACGGTGGGGCCGTCGTGGTGCGCAACCAGGAAGTGAATGGGCTTCCAGCCCACGTTGTCGGCCTTGAACTTCCAGTTGATCGCATCGGCGAGGGTTTCGAGTTCGGTGACCAGATCGCGGTATCGCGGGATGTGCGTGCGGCTGGGGGCGCCGAGCTGGACAAAGGAGAACTTGCCGCGCTGCTCGGGGTTGCGCTCGAAGAACCGCTCGATAGCACGGAACCGCTCGGCGATGCCCTTGGTGTAGTCGATGCGGTCCACGCCAACCCCAATGGGTCCATCTCCCAACGCGAACTTTTGCCGGAGCTCGCGGCCCTGCGCAGCGAGCTGCTCGCCCTGAGCAACCTGCTTCTCCGACCACAGTTGCACACTGATGGGGAACGGGCGGACAAGCGTGGTGTGCCCGCGCAACTCCGCCGAGAATCGATCCCAGTCAAGTTTGGCTTCGACCATGCGGTCAACGGTGTCCAGGAAGTTGTTGCAGTGCTGCTGAAGATGGAAGCCGATCAGATCGGCGCCGAGCATACCTTGAAGCACTCGACGCGGAAGGGGCAGATGCGAAAGGCCTCGGGATTGGGCCACGGGATGTGCCAGAACAACCCGACTTTCAGGTCCGGGCGGCGCTGCTTGATCATGCCCGGCACCAAAGCGAGCTGGTAGTCCTGCACCATCACCACGGCGGACTCCTTGCCCACTTCGTCGAGCACCGCATCCGCAAATCGCTGGTTGGCCTTCACGTACTGTTCCCAGTCTGCGGCGCGGAACGAGGGACGCTCGTGCGTCAGGTGGCACAGCGGCCACAGACCCTCGTTGGAAAAGCCGTAGTAGTACCCCTCTTCCTCCTCTTTGGTGATCCACACACGTCGGAGGGTGTAGCGAGGGTCTTCGGGAGGGACCGAGACGCAGCCCTTCCCGTCGACAGTCATTCTGTCGGCGTCACCAGCGCCGTGCGCAACCCAGAGGCCGCCGCACGCGCGGAGAACGGGGTCGAGGCCCGTGACGAGGCCGCTCGCCGGACGCACCAGACGGGGCTGGCCATCCTTGAGTTGGTGCATGTACGGCTCGCGGTTGCTGACAACCACAAGCGTGTCATCTCCAAGTGCCGAGAGGGCATGCGTGCGGAGTCGCTCACGCGTCCATGTTTTGTCCGAGCGGGCCAGCATGTCTGCGGACTCTCGCTCCTTGCCACGAGCAGCGCGGAAAGACGCGGCCAGATGCACGCTCTCGTCCTGCAGGCGGCTGACTGGTAAACCGCCCGGGGGTGACTCGGGCGCGCTGCCGAACCGCAACTTGCGCATCCATTCGGCCAGCGCGTGCATAGGACGCTCGAAGATGGCCCATGCCATACCCGACGTCATGACAAAGAGGACCGCCGCGACGATCAACGCGAGGGCCAAGCCACGGACCATGCCGCGGGTCAGCCGATCTTCCAAGTACAGGGCGTCGTGAAGGACGACAAGCGAGCCAACGGGCTGGTCTTCTGCGCTCGTGACGACTGAGGCCAGGACGTGCGTTGTGCCTGCGTCATTCCTGACGACCTCTTGGGACGCGGGCTGCTGCGGGCGTAGCCGAGCGACGACGGGCGCAAGCACGGGCTCAAGGTCTGTCACGGTTTGACCCGCGGCGCTCCAGGACGCTCAAGTCGCAGCGGCGATGGGCGATCGTCTCGACGGCGGCGCTGAAGACCCCGCCCGGCAGCGAGAGCACGCACCACAGGTCGCACTC
>CAZSZO010000103.1:0-8743 GCA_964611125.1 uncultured Phycisphaeraceae bacterium
CCGCCTGCGCGACGAGCTGCTCAACGCCGAGGCGTTCGAGGGCGTGCGCGAGGCCGCGATGTCGTCGCCCAATGCGAAACCACCGCGGCGGGCGCCACGCGTGTCGTCGGCCAATGGACATATGATCCCTACGGCTCGGTCGCTACGGCCGAGATCCTTGAGACCAGCGCGGCGCCCGGCTCCCCCCGACCGCCGCCCCCCCCGCCGCACCTGGGCCACAAGGGTCTGTTCTTTGACAGACTAGATGAAGACCTAGCAGGCTGTTGAAAAAGTCGCCATGATGGCGCAACCGGAGTGGGAATGGGCGCGAACAGTTGGGGATGAAGGGCACCCCAGAACGGCAGTCGGCGATCTACCACACGTTCAACGTCGAGGACTTGATCGAGGCGGGGCATCCGCTGCGGCCGATCAAGAGGATGGTCGACCGGGCGCTGGCGGACATGTCCCGCACGTTCAAGGCGGCGTACTCCGACACCGGTCGCCCCGGGATCCCGCCCGGGGCACTGGCCGCGAATCGGTCCGTTCACGTCGCGTTCGTCGGCGAGCAGTTGACAGGCGGGCCAACCCTCGCCGTGGCAGGTGGCGCACGGTCGGGCGACCCCGGCGGGGCCAAGGTGACGCTCAAGGTTCTTGACGCGCGAGTGGATGCTCATCGGGGTTTCTCCATCTGGGCTGCCTTCTCCAGCGCCTCGACGCGGGCCGCGAGATCGTCAAGCTCCAGGGCCTCGCGCCCGAACTTCAGCAGCGCCGACGCGGCCGAGACCCGCGCCGACGCCGAGGTGCCGGGGTCGGACATGACCTTCGCCAGCGTGGACAGACCCATCGGCGCCAGCCGCTGGCACATGCCGATGGCCTGCCCGAAGGCTTCGCGCCGCCCGCGCCGGTGCGCGGCCATGAACGCGTCGTCCTTGGTCATCCACCGGTAAAGCGTCCGCTCCGGCACGCCGGCCGCCGCGGCGGCCTTGGCCACCGTCGGTTCGTTGAGCAGCGCCGCGATGGCGAGGTCCTGCTCGGGCGTCAGCCCGGATGAGATGTCGTGTTCACCGTCCATGTTCAACACCCCTGGACGCCGCGGTCCTCCCCGCCGGCGTGAATCCCCCTCATCCTGTGGCTCCCCGCGCATCCACTTCTATCTACGCATCGAATGCGTTGGTGGCCCGACGTTCGCCCGCGTAGCGGCGTCGCGCCCGTTCCCCCGTCCTTCCCCCCCACCACGGGCCCGCAACGTGGGCCAACGTGGCCCGCGTGGCGGGGCAACGGCGTGGGTTGGCCCCGGGCCCAGAACGCGGTCCGGGCCTGAATTGCAGGCATTTCCCTGCATCTGCAAGACCATCGGGAATGATCGCCGCATCGCCTTGCTGTGTGGCCACCCGCATGCCAATGTGTGACCAACGCGGGACGAAGAACGTCCCGCCAACGGAGACACGAACATGTCCAACGCCCCCCGCCAGCCCGAACCCACCGCCGCCGAGACCTTCGCCAAGCACGCCGCCGACATCGCCCGCCTGATGGACGTGCTGCAGATGGAGCTCGACAAGCACGCCGAGGGGGCGAAGGCCGACCCACGCAACTGGGGCTTCGCGGGAAGCCTCGGGAAGGTCCGCAGCGACCTGATCAACACGGTCGGGTTCCTCAGCAACATGGATCCCGAGGAGGTTGAGGCCTTCCTGGCCGACGCCGAGTGACCGCCACGCGGCGTCGCGGGGAACCGCGGCCGCCACGCTTCCCCGCCGCGGCGCGCGGCGAGGTTCACCAGCACCGTCCAGGAGATAACCATGTCCCCCACCAAGCCGAAGACCAAGTTCAAGTCCACCGCCCGCGACGCCACCGCCAGCAAGACCGAGCGACTCCGCAAGGCCGCCCTGGCCGAGTTGAAGGCCAAGCGAGAGACCATCGAGGCCGCCGACTCGGCGCCCAACGCCGAGGTTGTCCCGGCCGACGCAGACCTGCTCGAACATCACCAACCATCCGACGAGGAACGCCACGACGACCGGCGGCCGGCTGAACCCACGGCTGCCAAGCGCCGCAAGGCCCGGGCGGAGCCGCCGCCCAAGCCCGCCAAGGTGAAGAAGGTCAGCGGCCTGGACGCCGCGGCGATCGTGCTCGCCGGCGCCCGGGAGCCCATGTCCGCCAAGGAGATCATCGCCGAGGTATTCACCCGCAAGCTCTGGTCGAGCAAGGGCGAGACGCCCGAGGCGACGCTCTACGCCGCGATGATCCGCGAGATCGCGGCGAAGGGCGCCCAGGCCCGCTTCCTCAAAGCCGAGCGCGGCCGGTTCACGATCGCCAAGATGAACTGACCCCACCCCCGCCCTCCGCGCCATGATCAGGCCTCCTCCGCCCCGGCACCGGCCGGGGCGTTCTCGCTGGCGACGCCGACATTACCACTCACGCCAACCTGGGCCGCGCGGTCGTCGAACCGCTCTCCGGTTCCCTCCAGAACCGCCTGCTTGCCCGTAAGCGTCTGCCAGCGCCGCACCGCCACATCGACGAACACGGGCTCCAGCTCGATGGCCCGGCACCGCCGGCCAAGCTGCTCGGCCGCGATGAGCTGGCTCCCCGACCCACTGAACGGCTCGAAGCAGATGTCGCCAGTCTTGGTGTGCTTCCGCATCGGCCGCGCGAAGATCTCAACAGGCTTCTGCGTGGGATGCTCATTGCCCACGATGCGGCTCTTTCCGCCCCAGTCGATTTCCCAGACTGAGTTGAACTCGTGGTCCGAATCGTGCGCGGGCATCGAGCCCTTCACCCATCCGAGCATGCATGGCTCATGTCGGAAGTGCCAAAACACACGCCCAAACACCGGCGTGGGTTTGACCCACACAATTTGTTGATGGTCGAGGATTCCCAGATCCTCCCACACACGGGCGATGAGGGCCTGGCGTTTGTGGGCATGCCAAGTGTAAATCGCCGCGTGCGGCGCGATGACGGACAGGATGTTCGTGAACACGGCGCGGAAGAACGCATCGGCGTCAGTGATCTCCACTTCCCGGTACGTCGGCGACCAGTCCTTCCCGGTGTCGTTGGGCCGCTCGCCGGTGTAGTCCACGAGGTACGGCGGATCGGTGGCGACCAGGGCCGCCTTCTCGCCGCTCATCACGCGGGCCACGTCCGCTGCGGTCGTGCTGTTGCCGCAGAGAAGCCGATGCTCGCCCAGCAGCCACAGGTCGCCCGGCCGCGTCACGGCCACCTTCTGCACCGCCGGAACCTCGTCCTCCTCGACCGTCTCGGGGTTGAGGCTGTCGAGCAGGTCCGTGAAGTCGTCCCCGCTGTACCCCGTCGCGGCCAGGGCATCCTCCGGCAGCGACTTGAGCAGCCGCGCGAGACACGCGTCATCCCACGAGGCCAACTCCGCCGAGCGGTTGTCCGCGATCGCGAACGCGACGGCTTCAACCTCCGACTCGTCCACCACGACCGCTGCGATGTGCGTCCATCCCAGCGCCTTCGCCGCAACGACCCGCCCGTTGCCGGCCCGGATGACCATCCCCTGCTTCTGCACCACCAGCGGCAGCCGCTGCCCAAACCGGCCCAGCGAAGCCTGGATGGCCGCGAGGTTCTTCTCATCGTGCACCCGGGCGTTGGCCGGATCGAGCACGAGCGTCTCGATCGGCACGGCCAGGTGCCGGAGCGGCTCGGCGATGTGACTAAGTGACGGCGTTGAAGACTGAGTGCGTGGGGCTCGTGCGACCATGGGAGGTTCCTTTGCGGTGACGTCATCTACTACATAGTGTAGCCTCGTCAACAGAGTGTCATCTACGCACACTCGCCCCTCTCGTGCGCATCAAACACGACCACCCACGAGCTCGGGCAACCCGCGCTGCCCTTAGCCGGCCACGCAGGCCGAGCACCCTAACGGATTACTGTCCACAGAGGGACGCTTTGACGGCGGAAGCGTGAGTCTGTGCGGCGATTGATTCACCTTTGAAGCCCGACCAAGCCCCCTGTCGGCAACCCCGACGACCGTTCGTGCGCGAGCTAGTATGCCCCGAGAGGAGCCGACACACCTTTCTCATGGAGGCATTACATGCCAGCGCCTGGCTCGCGCAAATCACAGGGCAATCGGGCCATAATGAGCCGGCCGCCCAATTCTGCACAGCGTCTTTCCATCACCGCTCCGGATCGCGGCCCCGTGCTGCCGAGTGCCCACTCGACGCCTGGGCTCAAAGACTCCGCGTCCGAGCAGCTGAGGCAGCTTTCCGTACAGATCAGCGCTCGAATCCGTCAGAACCCCGATCTGTTCGCTGACGCCGTTCACTGGTTCATGTCCTTGCGGCTCGAGCGGATGGCCGGGTCAGACACGCAGACTCCTGGCGGACGCGCGTGGGCGAGATTGATGGAGGCTTGGCATCGGATCACCGACGTCTTTCGAAAGCGCTCCGAAGATCGGTTCTACGACCTGTCCATCGAGGTCGCCAAGCGCGTGCTGATGCTGGTCGCGCTCACGTACAACGTGGACTTTGACGGCCGCGTCATTGGCCTTGAGCCCATGCCTTGGGACTCCTCGGCTCCCGGGCAGCTGGAAGGACGCGGTTGGGTATGGGCTGGCGTGTCCGGGTGGTCAGAGACAACGCACTTGGAGTTGATTCAGAAGTGCGCTTCGAAGATGGAGATCGAAGGATGGTCGGTTATCGAGGTCGATCCCGGGATAGAACTGGCTCGTGCGATGGCTCAGTTTGCCGCGGTGCTGGACGCAAGCTTGTCCTCGCCAGACCAGAGTGGGACTCGACGAGTCCTTGGCGCTTTTCATGCCGTCACACTGAGCGAAGCTGGAGCGAGATTGGACAAGGCCGCTTTCGGCATGATGGGTCGGCTGATGAGGGCTCACGGAAACGCGTCCCGGTCGATGCCAGCCGGACTCGTTTTGATGGAGTCCGATCTGGCTGAAGGCCCGTGGACCGAAATTCCAGCTGGTGAACTCACAGTCAAGACACTGCCCGTGGGCGGTGGGACTGCAGACGCGGCAATCGTGGCCGCTCTGGATGGGATTCGGCACGTCGCCGCATTCCCAGTGGACACGTGGAACGCCCGCCAGTCCGTCAATCCGGGCGGGCCCCACCAGCGATGGCATGCCGGAGATGCTCTCACGCGTTACGAGTTGGACCTGATTGAATCCGCAGCCAAGCTGCTGCGTGCTCGGAACGTAGTCACACCAGGTGAAGCAGTCGCGGAGGCGGGAGTGTCTGGGCGATTACCCTCTGCTCGCGCACCCCACACGGACAAGCTCACTCCCAACGAAGTCGCTGCTTGGAACGCGATCGCAGGCAGGCGCCTTTACGCGCACGAGCTTGGCGTCGCGATCGGCTCGAGCACACAGGAAGCACGTGAGTGCGTGATGGCGATCCGAAAGCAACTGGGTGAGAATGCAATCAAGACTTGCTCTGGTGGCGGATATGTGAGGCCGGACAACCCTCCGCCGGCCGGTCAACCCATCGCTCGAACGAGGCGTGTATCGCCCACGCGGTAGTCTGCATAGGTGGAGCATAAGTTATGCTCCACCTATGCCGTCAGTCATGGTGACGGCATCCAGTTCCCTACCAGAGCACAAGGGGCGCGTGGCCTCCAGGCTCTAGATGGGAACCCAGTCATGACTGCATCGGAGCGATCGAACCTCCCGGACGTCAAGCAGCTGCTTTTGTCTGTCGCCGAGGTGGCCCGGGCCTTCAACATCAGCCAGCGATCGGTGTGGCGCCTGCTTGATGAGGGCGAGCTGGAGCGCGTCCAAACTGGTCGCGCGGTGCGCATTACCCGGGAATCGGTCGAGGCATTCGTCGCCAAAGGCGGAGCCCGATGACGCTCCTCACCGCTTTCTCCCGCGTCAGCAAAGCCCGCCGCTGCCCGGTCTGCGATCACGCCGATTGGTGCCTCATCGAACGCCAGGACCAGCCCGCCAAGGTCATCTGCACCCGCGTCGAGTCCCCCACCCGCTGGGGCGAAGCCGGGTGGCTGCACCGGCTGCGTGATGATGATGACCGGCGGACCGTGCGGCGCGTGCGGACCGTTCACTCCGCCCCTGTTCTGGTCGGATCTGAGTTCGGCCGCATGGCCGAGGACTTCGCGGCGGCGGTCAACCCGGAGGCCCTGTCCGAGCTGGCCGCCGGGCTGGGCCTCACAGCTCCTAACTTGACGCGGTTGGGCGTCGGCTGGAACGGCTGGGCGTGGTCATTCCCGATGAAGGACCCGTCAGGCGGAATGGTTGGTATCCGGCTTCGGCGCCCCGATGGCAGCAAGCTGGCCGTGAGGGGCGGCCGCGAAGGCCTGTTCATCCCGACTGGCCTCGACGAGGTCGGTCAACTTCTCATCGCGGAGGGACCCACCGACACGGCCGCGCTGCTGGACCTGGGCTTCACGGCCATCGGGCGTCCCAGTTGCAACGGAGGGGCGCGCCATCTGGTCGGGGTGGTCCGTTCGCTTCGACCCTCCCGCGTCGTGATCGTCGCCGACGCCGACGCGCCCGGAGTTGCCGGCGCGGCGAATCTGGCCTGCGTTCTCTGCGTCTACTGCCGGGACGTGAGGATCGTGCGCCCACCGCCGCCTCACAAGGACGCCCGCGCATGGGTGACCGGCGGGGCCCGGCGCGGCGATGTTGAGTCGTTGATCGCCCAGTCGTCTGCCCACCGACTGTCTGTCCAAATCTGGAGGGTTGGCTCATGACCACGACTCCCAATGGCATCCAGATTCAATACTTGGTCATCGAACCGCCCTGCAAGGTCACACTCACGGTCTCCGCACCGGGCGGCGCGGTCATCCTTGAGCAGGTCAACCTCGCCGTCCCCGCGGCTCGCGAGCGATTCACCAAGCAAGTCTGCGAGAGCATCCCGACCGTCGAAGAGGAGTGGTTGAAGGCCGAACTTGTGCAGATCGGCGCCCAGCTTGTCTCCTGCGCCGGCAAAGCGGTCGCGGCGCCGCCATCGAACCTGGAGTCGCTGCTCGCCGAGTCGGATCGAGCGTCCGACGATGCGCTGTCAGCCATGTCTCCCAGCGTGGTTGCAGAAGCGGAAGCCATGTTGCGCGACCCCGCGATTTTCGACCGGTTGATCGCGGACTTCACCGCCATCGGCATCGTCGGGGAGAGCGAACTGGCTCTCACCATCTATCTCATCGGTACAAGCCGGTTGTTGACCGAGCCCCTTTCCGGCATCAGCCAGGGTCTCAGCAGCAGCGGCAAGACCTTCGTGATCGACCGGACTGGGCGACTCTTCCCGGAGGAAGCACTGATCAAAGCTACGGAAATCACCGCCAACGCCCTGTATTACCTGCCGTTTGGGGCATTGATGCATAAGTTCGTGATCAACGGTGAGCGCCGGCGGTCCACCGATGACGAACATGCCGAAGCGACGCGAGCCCTGCGCCAGATGCTCTCGGACAAGGAGCTGTGCAAGGTCGTCCCGGTCAAAGGCGAGAATGGAAAGCCCGAGTCGAGGAAGATCCATCAGCCAGGGCCGATCGCGTATGTGGAGACCACCACCCGCACCGACATCTTCAACGAGGATGCCAACAGGTGCATGCTGTTGGGCACCGATGAGTCGCAGGAACAAACGGCACGCATCGTCGCGGCCCAAGCCCGCGCGGCGAGCGGACCGGAGATCGATTGCCAAGCCGTGTTCGAACGGCACCACGCCTTTCAACGATTGCTCAAGCGGGTGAAGGTGTCCATTCCGTTCGCGGGCAAGATCGCTCAGGCCATCCCTACCAAGCATCAGGAAGCTCGCCGCGCGATGCCGCAGATCCTCTCGATGATCAAGGCGGTGGCGCTGCTGCAACAGCAGCAGCGAAAGGCCGGCGAACTGGACCATGGCGACGCGATCGAAGCCACCTTGGCCGACTATGTGGTGGCGCGGCGGCTCCTGGTTGGACCGATGGGCCGATCCCTCGGTGGGGCTCTGCCGGGGGCGGCGGCTCGCTTCGGCAAACGGGTGCGGGCTCGATACGGGGACGAGGAGTTCAGCAGCACCGAAGCAGCCAGGAATGACGACGCCGTCAGCACCAAGAGCAAGGCGAACGAGTATCTCAAGACGCTGGCCGACGCCGGCATCGCGGAGCAGACCGAACCTTCTCGCGGGGCCCAGCCGGCGAGGTGGAAGATGCTGAGCGATGTTCCGGACGGCGGATCTCAATGGCTTCCGACAGTGGATCAGCTCCAGGGAGGGGAATCATGACCCTTGCCCGCCGGTCATCCAAGAACTCGGGGTCGCGCGGGTTCTTCCTCGAAGAATGCTGGAGATTAGCTGCCCCAAACCCCTTGGGGTCGCTCGGGGGCAGTGGGGTCGCGCCACCTGAAATCTCGTCAGCGACTCCAGCGACCCCGGAGCTGCCCCAGACCGCTTGGGGTCGCAGGTTAGTCGAGGATCACAGCACCGATTCGCTGCTGCCCCAAGATTCCGCCGATTCAGCACGGGAACACCATTTCCAGGAACGCCTCGCCATCGCCAACGAGTTGGAGACGGACACTTCGCCGGGATCGCCAGCCTGGGAAACCGCCCTCCGCGAAGCCTTGCGCGTCGAGGCCGGCGTCCCATACCAACTCTGGACCCGATCGCCCAGCGCCATCGACACCGCCCTCAAGGCGTTCCAGCCCATCGGAGGCCTGACGTTCATCTCGGCGGAGATGCCTGAACCGGACCCCTCATGCAACCCTGGGGGCCATACATGACCACCGGACCCCACCGGGACTCAAACCCAGATCCCCTGCCTGCCGGCGGCACGATGCCCCCGCTCGCCCTCCGCCCCAAAGACGCCGCCCACG
>CAZSZO010000104.1:0-8701 GCA_964611125.1 uncultured Phycisphaeraceae bacterium
TTAGCTCAGCGGTAGAGCGACGCTTTCGTAAAGCGTAGGTCCAGGGTTCAAATCCCTGAAGTGGCTTTCGAAGGTCCGGCGCCGGGGTGAAGCCCGGGGGCGCCCGCGGCCGGGAGCTCATCCAAGATCGTCCATCGCACCCCTGAGGAGGCCCCGCGCGGGCTCAGATCCACGCGATCGCGGTGTGCTCTCGCCTTCCCTCAGCGCATCTTTGCACCCGCCGCCGCCCAGGCGGCTGGCCTTTCCGCCCGACCGGTGTACGCTCTGCCCCAGGAGTGTCGCGCCGCCTGTGCCCAACCGGCGGCGCTCTAGGAGGGTTTGAGATGATGTTCACCCGTTTCGCCGCGCTCAGCGCGATCGCTGTGGTTCTTTCCGGCGCGTCCTTCGCCGCCGCTCAGGTCAATGTTCCCTCGTCGGCCCGCGCCGGCGATGTGCCCCTCCTGCCCGGCTTCGGCCTTGCTGGCCTGGGCTGGACCAGCGACCAGTCCACTGCGGACTCAGCGGAGCAGTACGCCCTCGTCAACGCGCCTGATTTCACCTTCCAGTCCACCCGGATCAACTATCCCAACGGCCCGGCCGGGTCCTTCAGCGACGACAACAACACCGTCGCCACGTTCCTGGGCCAGGACGCCGCGACGCTGAGCGGCTCGGGCGATCACCCCATCGACGGCACGTTCTACCGCTTCGTGGGCTTCATCGCGATCGCCGATATCTCGGCGCCCATCACGTTCGGCGTCTTCTCTGATGACGGCTTCCGCCTCCGGATCGGCGGCGTGGTGGTCACGGAGTTCAACGACCCCCGCGGCCCCAGCCTCAGCACCGGCCAGGCGATCTTCGAGCAGGCTGGCCTCTATCCGATCGACCTCATCTACTTCGAGACCGCCGGCGGTGAGGCAGGCGTCAACCTGCTCTCCAGCCTCGCCGGCCCGGCCCGGCTCGACCGCGTCGCCGACATCAACCTCGTCGAGCCCGCCAACCTCTACGTTCCCAGCCCCGGCTCAGTGGGCCTGGCGTTGCTGGGCGTCGTGCTGATCGCGCGTCGCGGGCGGTGATCGGCGGACGGTCGCCAAGCCGGCGGCAGACCGCCCGCCTGACTATGGGACCTGTTCGAGGCGTTCCAGACCTCCCATCTTGTCGGAGCCGACAGGTGCGGCGCGTCGCTATCCTGCGATTCCGGGCGGTCTCCGGCCATAGGATGGCTTCCCGGCCGCGCGGGCGTCGATCAGCCCGTCCTCACCATCGGCGCGGACCCGAATCGGAGCACCTCCCATGGCCGATCTGAAGTCCCTCAAGAACATCTCCGACGCCGACCGCAAGCTCATCGAGGAAGCGGAAACGCTGCTCGGCCCTGAGCCCAGCACCATGGGCTTCATGAAGAACCTCTTCTGGGGCAATTGCCGCCAGGAACTGGTCTTCCCGTACCCCGAGCAGGACCCCAAGGAGGCGGCCGAGTGCGACCAGCTTCTGGCCCGCCTGGATGAGTATCTCCGCACCGAGCACCCGGCGATCCTGATCGATCAGGAGCAGCACATCCCCCAGTGGGTGATCGACCGGCTGTTCAAGATCGGCGCCCTGGGGATGACGATCCCCAAGGAGTTCGGCGGGCTGGGCCTGGGGATCACAAGCTACAACAGGGTGCTCGAGCGCGTCGGCAAGTACTGCGGCTCCACCGCGGTCCTGCTCTCGGCCCACCTGTCGATCGGGTGCGGCGCCGTGAAGCGGTTCGGCACCCCGGAGCAGAAGGCGGCGTGGCTCCCCCACCTCGCCAGCAACTGGCTGAGCGCGTTCTGCCTCAGCGAGCCCAATGTCGGCTGCGACGCCGGCGGCCAGGAGACCACGTTCGAGAAGACCGCCGACGGCGAGCACTTCATCATCAACGGCGAGAAGAAGTGGGCCACCTCCGGCGCCCTGGCCGGCCTGTTCACCGTCATGGCCCGCGAGAAGACCGCCGACGGCAAGGGCAGGATCTCCGCCCTTGTCTGCCACCCCGACATGCCGGGTGTTGAGATCTTCCAGAAAAACCGCTCCAAGTGCGGCATCCGCGGCACATGGCAGGCCCGCATCCGCTTCCACAATGTCAAGGTCCCCAAGTTCAACCTGCTCCACACCGAGGGCAAGGGCCTCAATGTCGCCCTGGAGTGCCTCAATTTCGGCCGCTGCACCCTCTCGGCGGGCATGCTGGGCGGCGCCAAGCGCTCCATGGACCAGGCCGTCAAGTGGTCGCAGACGCGCTACCAGTTCAAGCAGCCGCTGAGCGCCTTCGAGCTCGTCAGGGCCCGCATCGCCCACATGGCCGCCCTCACCTACGCCATGGAGGCCGTGCTCTACGCCACCACCGGCATGCTCGACCGCAAGGACGACGACATCATGGTCGAGACCGCGGCGTGCAAGGTCATCAACTCTGAGTTCGGCTGGCAGGTCGTCAACGACGCCATGCAGATCATGGGCGGCGAGAGCTACATGGTCGAGAACGAGATCGAGCGCGTCTTCCGCGACTCGCGCATCAACCTCATCGTCGAAGGCGCCAACGAGGTCATGCAGTCGTTCATCTTCGCCTACGGCGGCAAGAAGCTCGCCGAGGGCATGCTCGATGTCAAGGACGCCGTCACCTGGAACGGCGGCGAGTCGTTCGGCGCCAACTTCTCGCGGATCTCCAAGAACCTCACCAAGTGGCCGATCCTGCGGACCGCCATGGCCCTGGGCGCCGAGCTGTTCCTGGGCATCCGCAAGGCCGCCCCGGTCATTGATCGCGTGCAGATCGCCCTCAAGCCCGAGGCCGACCGCCTCGCCGGGTTCATCCGGGAGCACAGCCACCAGTTCAAGCAGGCCTCCAAGCGCTACGAGGAGGCCATCGTCACCCGCCAGGCCGTGCAGGCCCGTCTGGCCGACAACGCCATCTGGCTGCACGCGTGGGCGTGCACGCTGAGCAAGCTCGATCTCGACCTCCGCAAGGGCGCCAAGGTCGCCGCCGAGCTGGAGCGCGACCGCGCCGCCGCCGAGCACTTCTTTGATCTGGCCGAGCAGACCATCCGGCGCAACTTCCGCGACCTGTACGTGCACACCGACGACAGCATGCTCAAGGCCGCCGACGCGGCGCTCAAGTTCTCTTCCACCCTGCCCAACGGCGAGTTTTCGATCCCTGAGAGGTCGCCCGTCGCCCAGGGCACAGGTCGTACGCTGCGGCAGGAAGGCATCAGGCAGTTCCCGGGTTCGCCCATGGTTCCCCACGCCGCGGCCCCCGCTGACGCCCCGGCGGGCGTCGGCGCCGGGACCAACGGCGCCCACTGAGCCGGTTGCAACTCCTCTGGGGCCGCCCTCCCGCGTTCGGCGCTTCGCCGCACCGGCCCCATCCAGCGGGCTCGCCCCGCCTCGCTATGCTTCGTCTCCACCGCCCCCCACGGAGCCCTCGCGATGCCCATCCGCACCGCCTATTCCGCCAAAATTGACCACCTCCAGATCCTCGATGAGCACGGCGTCCTCGACACCAAGCTCGCCAAGGACACCCTCTCAGACGAGCAGGTCGCGTTCCTCTACGAACGCATGATCGACTGCCGCCAGCTCGATGAGATCGCCTTCAAGCTCCAGCGCTCCGGCCGCATCTTCACCTACCCGCAGAACAAGGGGCAGGAGGCCGCGGCGCTCGGCTCAGGCTTCGCCATGCGCAAGGGCAAGGACTGGCTTGTGCCCTGTTACCGCGAGAACGCCGCGCTCTTCCTGCATGGCCTGCCGATGGAGAACGTCCTGCTCTACTGGGCCGGCGACGAGCGCGGGAACATCATCCCCGAGGGCGTGCGGATCACCCCGATTGCCGTGCCCATCGGCACGCAGATGCTCCACGCCACCGGCATCGCCTGGGCCCAGAAGCTCCAGAAGAACGACTCGGCGGTGATCACCTACTTCGGCGATGGCGCAACCTCCGAGGGCGACTTCCACGAGGCGATGAACTTCGCCACGGTCTTCAGCGTGCCCTGCATCTTCTTCTGCCAGAACAACCAGTGGGCCATCTCGGTCCCGCGCGAGCAGCAGATGGCCAGCGAGACGGTCGCCCAGAAGGGCCTGGCGTACGGGGCCCACTGCATCCAGGTCGACGGCAACGATCTCTTCGCGGTGTACAAGGCCACCCGCGACGCCCGCGACCGGGCCCTGAAGGGCGGCGGGGTCACGCTGATCGAGGCCGTGACCTACCGGCTCGGCGACCACACGACCGCCGACGACGCCCGCCGCTACCGCGACAGCGAGGAGGTCGAGCAGTGGAAGCTCAAGGACCCGATGATCCGTACGCGCAAGTACCTCGAATCCAAGGGGCTGTGGAACGACGCCAAGCAGGTCGCGGCCCAGGAGCGGGCCGAGGCGGTCGCCCGCCAGGTGCAGGACGCGGTCCTGAACGCCGCCGCGCCGGCCAAGGCGGAGATGTTCGACCACCTCTTCGCCGAGCTCCCGCGCGAGCAGCGCCTGCAGCGCGACACCATGCGGACCCACTCACTGGGCCAGCACCCCGAGCAGGCGGGACTGCGCCAGAGTGAGCAGCAGGTCTCGGGAAGGTAAGAGGAGTCGCGAGACGCGAGACGCGACTCCCCCCTCGTGACTCGTACCTCTCTCCCGCCCCCCTCGCGTCTCGCGACTCGCGACTCTCCTCCCCTCGCGACTCGTTGCTCGTGACTCGTACCTGTTCCCCGCCCCCCCCGCCCCCCCTCCCGCTTCCCCGAGATTCCCATGCCCCAGCTCACCCTTGTCCAAGCGATCAACCTCGCCCTCCAGCAGGAGATGACCCGCGACAGCCGCGTCGTCTGCCTGGGTGAAGACGTCGGACTCAACGGCGGCGTCTTTCGGGTCACCGAGGGGCTCCAGAAGATCTTCGGCGCTGATCGCGTCATCGATTCGCCGCTCTCGGAGTCGGGGATCATGGGGGCGTCGATCGGCCTGGCGATGGGGGGCATGCGCCCGATTCCCGAGATCCAGTTCGAGGGGTTCATGGGCCCGGCGTACGACCAGCTCGTGAACCACGCCGCGCGCTTCCGCAACCGCACCCGCGGAAGCGTCACGGTCCCGCTGACGGTCCGCGTTCCCGTCGGCGGCGGCATCCACGCCCCGGAGTTCCACTCCGACTCGCCCGAAGCGATCTACACCCACAACCCCGGCATCAAGGTTGTCATGCCCTGCACGCCGTCGGACGCCAAGGGCATGCTGATCTCGGCTATCCGCGACCCCGATCCCGTGCTGTTCTTCGAGCCCAAGCGTGTCTACCGCTCGTTCAAGGAGGAGGTCTCTGAAGAGGAGTACCTCATCCCCATCGGCAAGGCCAAGGTCGTCGCCGAGGGTTCGGACCTCACCGTCGTCACCTGGGGCGCCTCGGTCTTCGAGTGCCTCAAGGCGCTCGACGAGCTCCCCGAGGACCAGTCGGTCGAGCTCATCGATCTGCGGACGATCAACCCCATCGATATCGAGACCATCGCCGCGAGCGTCGAGAAGACCGGCCGGGCGGTGATCGTGCAGGAGGCGCCCAAGACCTGCTCGATGGCCAGCGAGCTTTCGGCCCTGATCCAGGAGTATTGCTTCCTCAGCCTCAAGGCGCCCGTGCAGCGGGTCTGCGGGTTCGACACCATCATGCCCTACGCGAAACTCGAGCTCGACTACCTCCCCGATAGCCGGCGGATCGCCGAGGCGATCGGCGCGACCCTGGTGTATTGAAGCGGCCCCGGCCGCGGCGACGGCGGTTTTCCGGTGCACCCCCAGCCCGATTCAACAGGCTTGCTGGCTATCAGGCCGCGCCCTGAAGCGTGGTCTCCCTCGTCCGCCCGCACCCTGCGAGTTATCATGGTGCTCTATGAATCCCGATCGAAAGCACTCTGGAGGCGGTGGTCGGACCAGAAACTGCTCGTGTGCCGTGATCGCGTCACTCCTCGCGGCAGCCGGCTGCGCGGTGCGCGCCCCCGCGCCTCAGGATGAACCGCTTGCTCCGCCCGCACCCGCGCCCGCGCCGGCCCCGAAGACAGCGACGCGCTCCCCGACCGAATCAGCCCTTCGCGAACGCGTGCGGGAGCGAGCAGCCGCCGAGCTTCTTGCGATGCTCCCCGAACTCCAGGTCGACTCTCCGGCAACCCGCGGAGCAGCCGGAAAGATCGCCGCGGCGCTGCTCGCGCCGGGCAGCCAGGTCAACCTGACGGGTGATGAACGGCAGATACTGGCTCTCAAGGCGGTCCCGCGGCACGTACCGACCATCGATTGGCTCCGGGGTTTGTCGATCACCCAAGCCAGCGTTGGCTGGACAACGTGGCGCATCCGGACTCCCTTGTGGCCGGGACACGAATTGCCCTCAGGTCGCCTCCTGCGGCTGCTCGTGGCGCTGCGTGTGGATTTCGGCAGCGTGATCGCAGAGCAGCAAGCCAATCTTGGCAAGTCCGAGTATTACAACGATGCCGACTGGGCGAAGATCCAAGGCGCACGCAAGTCCGCGCTCGATTCCGCTCCCGAGCATGCACGCCTGATCGCCGACGCGGTCGCGGGCGTGGCGGAGGACCCGGACTTCGGAGCCGACGGTCCCCGGATCGCCGCCCTCCTCCTTGGCTTAAGAGACTTCGATTCTTCGGAGTGCGCGGCGTTCGAGCAGGCCGCCGCTCAGTACGCGCTGTCACCCGGCGCGGACCCATGGCTCAGCCAGCTCTTTCTGGGCCGCGCCGCGATCTGCCGGGCCTGGGCCGATCGAGGCTCCGGCTTCGTATGGGAGACAACCGAGGATCAGTTCGCCTCGTTCCAGAAGGGCCTTGATCGAGCCTTTGAGCACCTTATCGAGGCCCATCGGCTGCATCCCGATCGGCCGGATGCGGCGGCGATGCTCGTCACAGTCGCGATGGGCGGCGGCAGCCCGGCGCATCTCACCCCGGAGTATTGGTTCGAGCGGGCTTCCGCGAGCGATCCATCGGGTCATGCCGCGTATCACGCCCTCGCCTTGGCGACGCTGCCGCGCTGGGGCGGCGATGCCGCTGCAGCCACGGCGTTCTTCCGCCGCGTTGCGGACGCATCAGACGCCGGCAACAGGCTCGCGAACGCCATGGTCGAGTGGCTTCCGCTTTTCCACGACGATGATCAGGAGTTGCTCGCCGCGCCTGCGTTCGCCGCGGCCATCGTCGATGCGTTGCGCCCGGCCTTCACGCCAACGCCTGCCGGCGCGGACCCATCCGCGGCGCGATCAGTCGCTCTTGCGGTCGCGTTTCTCGCCAAGGACGTCGGGGCCATGCAAGACGCGATCGGCGACGGGAATTGGGAATATCGCTCGCCGGACCCGAAGATCTTCACATCGAGTTGGCTGGAGATGGTTCAATTCGTCGACGCGAAGAACACGGTCTATGGGCCTTCTCTCGACAAGGCCCGAAGCGCCATGCGTCGGGGCGATGTTGAGGCGGCCGCGACGTTCGCCGAGCGGTCTCTCCGCCAGCCCGGACTGCCCGATCGTGTCCGCGCCGAGCTGTCGACGTTTGTTGCGGCCAGGAACGCGCCGTCCGAGTACGAGCGAGGCGGAGAGATCGTCCTCGTAGGCCCCGGCGCGCCCTGCCTGCTCCTCGGTCGAAACGACCCGCCCCCTCCGGACATCGCTCCCGATGCGGTGTCGTTCGGGTATGCAGCGAACAACACCCCGTGGACAGATCGCCCCAGCTACGTGACATCGATGAGGCTGGGGCGGCGGTTCACCCTGTCGGGTCGCATCCGCACCACGCTCCGCGGTGAATCCAGAACAGCGTCGTCGTTCGGCAGACTGTCGCTGATCGCTTGCACGAGGCAGGACTCGCCCGGCCGAGGCATCGGCGTTGCGGTCCATGTGACGCGACCCAGCGGCGGCGCGAGCGACCTGACGGATCCTCTGGTCATCGAACAGAAGTTCCGTTTCATTGTCGACGGGGCTGAATCGAACTTCGAGGTCGATGGGAAGCCCGTGAAGATCTTGCCGTTCCAGATCGCCCCTGAGAAAGAGTGGGGCGATTGGCTCATGGTTCACGGCGCAGCGGACCACCCCGCGTGCACGCTCGAACTCGTTGAGCTCAGGGCGCGGCGACTTGCTGACCAGGCGCCGGGGTCCCTTCCCGCCCTGAAGTGAACCGCTCGATGACCTGCCCTACAGCCGGCGATCGCTGAGGCGATCGGCGCGACCCTGGTGTATTGAGCCTGATGTGGAGTTCTCCGGTTGCGCGGGCTCGGCGGAGCTGGGCTACCGCCCCCAGTTCATGACCGTCATGCTCAGTTGAATGACCGTCGCGATCGTGACCCAGACGAAATAGGGGATCTGTGCCGCCGCCACCCAGCGGTAGTGCCGCCACACCGCCCACATCATCCACACGAGCGAGCCCCAGATGATGAGAATGTCCACGCTCGCCAGCGGCAGGTTCCGCAGCCCGAACTGGATCGGCGTGAACATCAGGTTCGTGAGGAGGTTGATCCCGAACGGGAGCGCCACGCTCCACGGGATCTTCCGGCGCACCGCCTGAACGAAGACAAACCCGAAGCTGACCGCAATGACCGGGTAGAGGACCGTCCAGATCGTCCCGATCGTCGCCGGCGCGGGCGTCCAGCTCGGCTTGGCCAGTTGGTTGTACCACGTCATCCAGTCCATCGAGAGCTCCCGTTCGCCCACCCCCGTTCGCCCACCCCCGGCCGCCCACCCCCGGCCGCCCTCACTCCGGCTCCGCCCCGACCGTCCGCGCCCGCGCCT
>CAZSZO010000105.1:0-8434 GCA_964611125.1 uncultured Phycisphaeraceae bacterium
GGCCACAAGGGCCTGTTCCTTGACAGATTGGATGAAGACCTCGAAGGCCCCACCGCCCCAACAGCCCCAAGCCGCCACGCCTGACCCCAGGCGCGAAGTTGCTGGTGCAGATGCGCAACCGTGCGTATCTGCCCGACCAGGGGCGGTTCCTGCAGGCGGATCCGAACGAAGCTGCTGCCGTGTTGATCGACCTGGCTTTGGGTGGTGAGGCCGTTGAGCCGTTCGTTCGCGACCTCGATATGCGGCTGCGATTTGCCGACGGCGTGAACATCCCACTAGTATCTGGGTTCACGGCCTTACGAAGGGAACGACCCTCTCGGCTTGTTGCGAACAGCACCTCTCCGGCCCGGAATCTATGGCCCGGGTTCCGGTGGAGGAATCATCATGTACGACCCCGATGCGGTGGACCGCAGGGAGTTGCGAAAGCAGCGCCTTGCGCGCCGAATCGGAATCAAACGGCTCATTCGCGGGCAGCTCATGCAAGGACTCACCCAGGTTGCAATCGGCCTAGGTCAAGTCGCCGGTGCTGGCGGAACGCATCTGTTGTATGGCCAATCGGGGAAGACCGGCCAGGATGTCCTCGAAGCTACTTTGTGGGCAATTGCAAAGCGAACGGCCAGAAAATCAGGGCTGAATCTACTCGGTCCACATGGAAGCGGCGATGCGGTGGATGCCGGCTGGTCTGCGTACGAAGGAGACTACGTGGATGCTGGCCTGGGAGCCGTCCAGGCCGGGCTCGCCTTTGCAGGTGCGGATCCGTTTGCGCCAGGCTTCGGTGGCTGGACAGCAAGTCTGGGCGCAATGGCTGCAGTCTACTCAGGAATGACCGAGTATCTTACTTATGACATCTATACGTGGGGATTCGGAGTCGATTCGGAGGATCTGGGGCGGCTGTTCGACAATTGATATATATTATGTACACCACCTTCGAGAGCGTACATCGCGCGTATCGGTCGCCGGTCGGAAGAGCGCTCTTGCTCTCTACGACTGGGTTCGGCTGCGCCGCACTCGCATGGCTCCGAGACCGATCGCTGCCACCGGAGGTTCTCGCCGTGACTGGTGGACTCGGCTGGTACCATGCTGGGTTCGCGCTTTTGGTAACTGCTTGTCATTGTGCAACATTTTCAAACCTCCGTATTCGAGCTTGGCCCAGCAGTATCTGGCTACTCGCTGGGGCAGCTGGCACATGGTGGCTCATGTATCGAAACGGTACTGCAACTGTGTCGCACCTGCATCCAACCACCTTGATGATTGGCGGCCCCCTCGCAGGCATCATCTTCGGCACGTCGTTGGCGGAGCATATGGCCTGCAGAACTCGTCGGTCATGTGCGGTGTGTGGCTACTCTCTTGAGGGCCTTTCACGATTCGCAACCTGTCCCGAGTGTGGGCACAGGACAGATTGATCGGTGTATGATGCAAATACTCCAGCCCACGCGTTCCCAGGTTCCCGGCGGGGTCATCGACCTCGACCGGGCGACCATCGGGCGAGTCCCTCCCGAGTCCTTGGTGCGGGCGGGCGTGGTGGTAGTACTCCAGGCACTCGCCGATCACGGTGCGGAGATGGTGTTCGCTTCATTAGAGACATGCCATGACAATAGAGCACGAGAAGTTCGATGTGTGGATGAAACCCGTTCGTGTTAACTACTACAGCCTTGACTGGCGAAAAGCTGAGGCGTTTCTCAAGGAATTTGTATCGCGAATTCCGAGCAGGATCTCCGCGCTCGAGAGAAATGTTCGGAGCACCGAGGGTTTCGAAGGGTGGAAAGCCGATGGTAGCGAAGAGTCGGTTCTCGCTCTGGGATCGTGGGTGTTGAAAGTCGGGCGGCTTCAGCCAGTACACCCCGACGATGTCCGCCTTGAGGTGTACAACCCGGATCTCCATCCAAGTACCGTGGAGTGCATGCTCGAGCTTGCCAAGCAAGATGTCAACGCAGAGCTCACAGAGTAGAGCCTATCCGTAAACCGCGCAACCGCTGATGTTCGAGGCGCGAATAGCCTTGCATGGCGATGCGATTGACCGACGAGTAACTGGAGTGGCTGGCCGAGCGTGTGCCCGACGCCCCGGTGAATCCCAAGGGCGGGCGGCCGGCGATGGACAAGCGGCAGGCGCTGCGCGGCATCTTCTGGGTGCTCGACAACGGGGCCAAGTGGAAGGATCTGCCGCGCGAGTTCGGGGCCAAGAGCGCGGTGCACAAGTACTTCACGATGTGGGTGAAGTCGGGCGTGTTCGAGAACATCATGCGCGACGCGGGGCAGCTCGTGGAGGAGCGCGGCGGGTACCGGCTCTACGAGTGCTTCGTTGACGCAACGTTCAGCAAGGCCCGCGGGGGCGGGGATGGCGTGGGCCTGACCAAGGCCGGAAAAGGCGTGAAAATCATGGTGCTCGTGGATGCCCGCGGCCTTCCCGTGGCCGTGACCACCGGCAGCGCAGGCCCGCACGAGAGCACGCTGGTGCAGGGGCTCTTCGACTTCATGCTCACGCTCGATGCGCCCGAACGCATCATCGGCGACAAGGCCTACGACAGCGATGCCTTGGACGAGGAACTCGACGACGAGTGCATCGAGATGATCGCCCCGCACCGCAAGAGCCGCAGGCCGGAGAACGTGACGCAGGACGGTCGCCCGCTTCGCCGCTACAAGCGCCGCTGGACCGTCGAACGCACCATCTCCTGGTTCCAGAACTTCCGCCGACTGTGCATCCGCTACGAGAAGTCCACCGCGCTCTTCCAAGGCTTCCTCCACCTCGGATGCGCCATCATCCTGCACAAACAGGTTTACGGATAGCCTCTACACTGGTGCGATCGCAGTCGATATCGGTGTCTATTGCGGTGAATTGGTTCGAGGGCGAGTTCCGTCGTTGCGGTGGCGACGATGCAGAGCCAAGTGTAACGTAAACTTCAACTGTCCACTTCTGGAGATGGCCACGAACAAAGGCGAGAATCCCATTGTCGACTTGCGTGACTTCACGATGGCTTTGCTGGACGGGCGGGCGCAGGCGAACGAGTATCACCGAATGCTCCACATGTGGATGCGCGGGGCGGCCAACTCTGAGGACTACCGACAACAGAAGCTGCTGAAGGCCGAGCGTAAGCGTCAGGAGAGGCGATCGCGGGCGAAGCAGTCCCCGACGTGAACAACCTCGCTGATGCCGTTCACGCCCCGGCTCCCCGCTCGTGCTGGTGCTTCATGAATAGCGCCGTGAGGCCCGAAATGCGAGCCGTCGGCTACTACCGACGGCTCGCGTCGCTGTACGACAAGGTCATTGCAGCCAGGCAGTTGCCATGAATTCACGGAGGAGGTCGTCGGCGACAGCAACTCGGCGGGCGAGGTGTCGAACGAACGCTCGCCCGCGAGTATGTCTGGAGCGAGTTCGCCGTCTGGGAGCGAGGGGCCGGGGGGTTGGCGGGCTGAGGGTCTGGGGCCGGGTCCGGCCAACTTGTAGTCGCGGGAAGTCCCGTTCATCGCGCGGCCGGTTTCCTCAGTCGTCGCTGGTCGCTTCGCCGCCGCCAGCGAGGTTCTTGGCCGTGGTCGCCGCGCTCTGGGCGGGGGCGGCCATGCGGGCCTTGAGCACCGTGGCCCGGACTTCCTTGTACAGTTCGGGGTTGTCCTTGAGGAACTTCTTGGCGTTTTCGCGCCCCTGGCCCAGGCGCAGCTCGCCGCGGGTGAACCAGGCGCCCGACTTCTCGATGACGTTGCAGGCCACCGCGAGGTCGAGCAGGTCGCCCGAGCCCGAGATGCCCTCGTCGTACATCACGTCGAACTCGGCGTCGCGGAAGGGTGGCGCGACCTTGTTCTTCACCACGCGGGCCCGCGTGCGCGAGCCGATGGTGATGTCGCCATCCTTGATGGCGCCGGTGCGGCGGATATCGATGCGGACGCTGGCGTAGAACTTCAGGGCCCGCCCGCCGGTGGTGGTCTCGGGCGAGCCGAACATCACGCCGATCTTCTCGCGGATCTGGTTGATGAAGATCACGGTGCAGTTGCTGCGGGCGATCACGCCCGTCAGCTTGCGCATCGCCTGGCTCATCAGGCGGGCCTGCATGCCCACCGTCGCGTCGCCCATCTCGCCCTCGATCTCGGCCCGCGGGATCAGGGCCGCGACTGAGTCGACGATGATCACGTCCACCGCGTTGGAGCGCACCAGCAGCTCGCAGATCTCCAGCGCCTGCTCGCCCGTGTCGGGCTGGCTCACCAGCAGGTTGTCGATGTTCACGCCGATCTTGCGGGCCCACGAGGGGTCGAGGGCGTGCTCGGCGTCGATGAACGCCGCGACGCCGCCTTCCTTCTGAGCATGGGCGCCCACCGACAGGGCCAGGGTGGTCTTGCCGCTGGACTCTGGGCCGAAGATCTCGACGATGCGCCCGCGCGGGATGCCCTTGCCCCCCAGCGCCAGATCGAGCGAGATCGCGCCGGTGGAAATACCGGGCACGGCCAAATAGGCATGCTCGTCGAGCTTCATGATCGAGCCCTTGCCGAAGGCCTTCTCGATCTGCGCGACGGTCGCCCCGATGGCCTGCATCTTTTCCTTGCTCGGCGTGGGGGCAGGCGGGGTCGGGGGGGCCGCGGGCTTACCGCCGGAGGCGACTGCGGTCGTCCCATTCGCGCCCGAGGCTGAGGCCGGCGACGCGGCTGAGGTTGACGGGGCCTTCACCTCCACGGCGGACTTGGGCTTGAGCCCATTGCCAGCACTCGTGCCAGCACCGGAGACCGAAGACGAAGACGGAGCCGAAGCGGGACGGGACATGTGAACCACCTTTCTTTGCCGGGCGTGGCTGCCGAGGCAGGCGCACCGGGGACCAGCCGAGGCGGCCTTGGAACCGTCGTGGTCCAAGAGATCCGGTCAGGGGCGGGCTGGGCGCGGGCCTGACATCGAAAGCATACCGGAGCCCAAACAGAAAAGTCAATGTTTGGGTGGTGTTGTGGATAACTTTTGGGCCCTGTCAGGTTGCTGGGCCGTTATCGGCCCATCTGGCGGGCCTTTCGCTCTGCCCCGGGCTGACCGCTATCCTGCCCGCATGGCTTCCACACCGTCATCCAAAGCCGCGCCGGGGCACAAGCCCGACGAGGGGGCGCCCACGTTCGAGACCGCTATTGAGGAAGTTGAGGCGATCATCCGCCGGATTGAGACCGGCGAGGTGGGTCTGGAAGAGTCGCTGGTGCAGTATGAGCGGGGAATCCAGCTGATTAAGCACTGCCGGGGCGTGCTAGAGCGGGTGGAGGCCCGGGTGGTGGATCTCACCGCGACCATGAAGGCCGAGGGCGAAGCGAAAGCGTGATCGCCGAGTGAGCCGGGCGGGCGCGGTGCGTTCGCCTTGTCGTCGACCTCGCCCTACCGGGTGGGGCGGACCGACATAGACCTGTCGCCGGCCCGTTTTCAACGCCCTTCGCGAGTCGCCATGTCTCCTGACCTCCTGCTCACCCTGGTTCGCTGGATGCCTGTCCCCTTCGTCTTCGCCTTTGGGGCGTGCGTGGGGTCGCTGCTGAACGTGCTGGCCTACCGCATGCCCAAGGGGATCAGCGTGGTCTGGCCGCCCTCGGCGTGCCCGGCCTGCGGCACCAAGCTGAACCCCAACGACAACATCCCGATCCTGGGGTGGTTCCTGCTGCGGGGAAGGTGCCGGTACTGCCGATCGGCGATTTCGCCTGAGTACCCGATTGTCGAGACCGTCGTCGCGCTCCTGTTCACCCTGCCCGTGGTGCTGTGGTACGTCATTCCCAACCCCTGGGGCCGGACGATGTGGATTGGGTTCGACTGGGCCATCCTGCGCCCGGAGTGGGTGCTCAACGGCCCGTGGACCTGGGCCTACATGGCCATGATCTTGGCCCTGCTGGGCCTGCTCGCGGCCATGACGCTGATCGACGCCAAGACCTACACCATTCCGCTCGTCCTCCCTTGGCTGGCGACGGCGGTGGGCGTCGCGGGGCACGTGGGTCTGGCGCTGTGGGTGCAGCAGCAGGCGTCGGGCCCAGGACGAGCCTGGATGGCTGATCCGGTCGGCATTCTGCGGTATGTCCCCCCGGGGTATGTCTGGGTGATCCCGACGCCCGGCTGGCACTGGACCGGCGCGGCGGTGGGGGGGATCGTCGGCCTCGGGGTGTCATTGCTGCTGCTGCGGTTTGGGCTCATCGGCCGCTCGTTCGCTGACTACGACGAGTGGGAGCAGCAGGCCCTGGCGCAGGCCAAGCTGGAGACCGGCGGAGCGCCCGAGCCGAGTGAGCCAGGCGGCGGCGCCGCGGGACCGACGCCTACTGAAGCAGCCTCGGAGGCCGAAAAGCCGCAGGGGAGCGAGGCCGCCGAGCTGTGGATCGCCTACCCGCACGCGCGCCGTGAGATGGTGCGTGAGCTGGCCTTCGTCGCGCCCATGGCGGTGCTGGCCTATGCGGGCTTCATGCTGGCGATGCGCTGGTGGCCGACACCGGCGCTCCCGGAAGGGACGATCGGGATCACGTTTGAGTCCGGGCCGCCCCTGTGGCTGGCGGCGCTGGGTGGGTCCCTGCTGGGCTATCTGGTCGGCGGAGGGATCGTCTGGGCGATCCGGATTTTCGGTTCGCTGGCCTTCGGCAAGGAGGCGATGGGGATGGGCGACGTGCACCTGCTCGCGGCGGTGGGCGCGTGCCTGGGGTGGATCGACTCGGTGCTGGCGTTCTTTCTTGCGGCCTTTGTCGGTGTGGCGTGGGCGATCGTGGGGGCGGTGCTGGGGGGAAAGACGGCGCGGACGATGCAGTACGGGCCGTCGCTCTCGATCGCGGTGCTGCTGGTGCTTGTGGGCAAGCCGGCGATCGAGTGGGGGCTCACGCTTTTATTTGGGACCGGCCCGGGGGTTCCGCCGATCAATATTCCCTAGTGGGCGCTTTGAACTGGCGACGCGCTGGTTTACCATGCGCGGCCTTGGATGATTCAGGACAGCGACGCGGCGCCGCGTGAACGCCAGTCGTCGTGACCGGCAGGGCGGAGCCCTTCGGGGCGGTTTGCATGGAGGGTCGACACATGACGGGCCGTATGAAGATCGCGGGCATGATGGGGATGCTGGTGCTGGCGGTGGGGGCGCTTGGCTTGGGCGGCTGCAGCGAGCAGCAGAAGCTCAAGGACGAGAACGCCATGCTGCTGAAGGACAACGAGGCTCTCAAGGCCGAGAAGACGCAGCTCGCCACTGATTACGCCAACATGAAGCAGCAGAACGACCGGCTGCTCGCCGAGAGAATTCAGCAGCCGACCCCCCAGCCCGGACCGGGCCCTGGCCCGGCGCCGCGGCCGGAGCGGCCGGTCGCCCAGTCGACGCGGATCGAGGTCGCGGGCGACAAGCTCTTCACGCCAGGCTCGGTGGTGATCATGGCGGCGGGGAAGGCGGAGCTTGACAAGGTGGCGGCGCGGATCAAGAACGAGTTCGCCGGCGCCAACATCCGCGTTGAGGGCTACACCGACAGCGATCCACCCAACAAGGTGAAGAAGATCTACCCCACCAACGAGGCGCTCAGCCTCGCGCGGGCCCAGGCGGTGGAGAAGTACCTGGCGAGCAAGGGCATCTCGTCGAGCCGCATCGACGCCGTCGGCATGGGCGCGGCGAACCCCAAGGCGACCAAGGCCGCCAGCCGGCGCGTTGAGATCGTCATCAACGGTTGAGCCGCGCGGACACGATGGAACTTCGTCGGCCGCGCGCCGTGATCGGCGCGCGGCCGCTTCGGTGGTGTTCAAGACAGATTTCAGCAGGGAGCTACGCATGTTCAGATCGGGCCTGATCGGATCGGTAACCGGCGTGTTGGCGGGGGTGCTTGGCGGCAGGCGGCTCGGCGGGGCGGCGATGCTCGCGGCTGCGCTGCTGGCCTCGCTGAACCTCGGCGGCTGCAACAAGGACAAGCAGACGATCGAGAACCTGACGTCAGAGAACACCCAGCTGCGGGCCGAGCGCGACAGCCTGGAGCAGAACAACCAGCAACTGCAGGCCCAGAACCAGCAACTCCTTGGGCAGATCGCCAACCAGCCCCCGGTGGTGCAGCAGCCGTACTACGACCCCGGGACTGGCGGGGGTAGTGGAGGTAGCGGGGCCGGGACTCGCAAGAGCCCGTCCAAAGGTGGTGGCGGAGGTGGGGGGGGTGGTGGCGGGGGCAGCCGCGACGTCGACCGCCTGACGGTGGCGGGGGACGTGCTGTTTTCACCCGGTCAGGACGCGCTGACCTCCGGGGGCAAGAAGGAACTGGACCAGATCGCGGCGAAGATCAAGAGCAGGTACAAGTCCAACCGCGTGCGGGTCGAGGGGTACACCGATTCGGACCCCATCCGCAAGAGCAAGTGGCCCAGCAACGAAGCCCTCAGCGCGGCCCGAGCCGCGTCGGTCGAGAAGTACCTCATCTCCAAGGGCGTGTCCTCGGGCCGGATTGAGTCCGTGGGCATGGGCTCGGCCAAGCCCAAGGGCAGCAAGGCCGCGAGCCGGCGGGT
>CAZSZO010000106.1:0-8208 GCA_964611125.1 uncultured Phycisphaeraceae bacterium
AGCCCGAGCGAAGGGTGTGTCGGGTGCTGGGCCAGCCACGCTCGACGCAGCGGTATCGCGCGGCGCCGCGTGATGGGCCGGACGGCGACGTGCGCCTGGTGCGGCGACTCCACGAGCTTGTGCGGACGCCGACCGGAACGAAGCTGCCGGCCGCCAACCGCTGGGTTCACCCAGCGACGTCGTTTGCCGGGAGCGACTCGGGGGCGCGCTGAGGCATTTCTTCAGGAACGCGGCGTAGCAAACCAGCGACAGAATATTGAGACTACGCGTACGGCGCGCACCATCCCTCTGCGCGTTGTTCATAGCGCGGGAAGATAAATGCGTCCGGGTGGGTCTGGATGGCAGCCAACAGTGAGAAGACCACCTCCCTCAACGAACCGAATCGCGCCAGGCGTAATTCGGTGTGCGGCGGCGTTCGCGACGGGACCATTCGGCATGTTCTTCACAACCGCACGAAACGCCGCGACCTTCTTAAATCGCTCTCGCAATATCCGCCAATCACTCCAGATATTCTCAGGCACATCTCGACAAGACATCAGCCCCTTGGGGAGCATGTTTCCCACTATAGAGCAGAAATCCATACAAAACACATGCGGATTGCCCTCAACAAACTCTCGCCCGTTCGTCATAGAACAATCGATACGGTTTCTTGACAACACGATCTGCGTGTATCCAACTTCGGCTGACAAATCGACTAGAGATATCGGAGTCACCCCAAATGGACGAGACACCAACTTAACGATCTCCACGGGTCGAGACTCGTTGATTTCACTGAGGAAGTTGATTACTTCAGACCGCAGAGCATGAAATGACAAATAAAATCCTGACATACAGTTCCTAGTCGTAACCAACAAAATCAGTAGGCATTTTTCCGGGCCCGTTCAGGTCTTCGAGCGCCTCCTGTTCACGCTTTATGGGGTCTCCATTCGCTTTCGTTCTTCCTATATTACGTCCCTTGAGTTCCCCCTCCGGCGTTCTGTACTCAATGTCTGGGCGACGTGATTCCTTATGCCCTCCCGGCGTGGCGACTACCGTCTCCTTCCTTCGGCCACCACCGCCGGTGATGGTATTGCCCTCTTCAACAAGCTTATCGGCCTCCTCTCGGATTTTTTTGTTGTGCGGCGCATTAGGGCCCGTCTTGGGCCCTCGCTTAGCACCCTTTTCGCCACCCGCCGCCGCACCGCACTTGTCACTGGGGGCATCTGGCTTCTTGCCCTGCGCATTGCTCTTCGCATCCATGAAGGCGGTCACGAGCTCGAACGTCGCTTCAACGGTCGATTTACCCGCACCGGGACCTATCGACGTATCCCCATCAACCGCCGCATCAAAGACTCCAAGCCCTTTGTCAACAACATTCACGGCCCCCGCGGCGAGCTGTCCACCCGGCAGTTTATCCGCCGCATCGCGGACGGTGTGCAACGCGTCGTGCACATCCTGGCGCGGCAGGGTGGCACTAAGTTGCGCGCTCGTCGTGCCACTGAGGTCTCGGCTCGGCGAGACCTCAGTGTCCGGCGAACCGCGCACCTCGCCGGCAGTTCTTCATGATATACGCAGCCTTGCTCCATCACATCCCTCGCTCTCTCGAGAACGTGACGACGCGAACCTGATCCGGCGCTTCGCGTCGCTTTATCCGCTTGCGCATGGGCAGTCGTGGGGACCACGAGCTGCATTCTACGCTCAGGCACACCGGCGTGAGACTCGCCCGCCCCAGAGCACCGAGGTCTCGCCGAGCCGAGACCTCGGTGGCACGCCCGCGAAGACGTCCTCCGAGGTCGCAGACGCGCATCAATCCGCTACCAGGTCGCTTCCCCAAGTCTCAGAAAACGCATTCCGAGCAATTGGTGCTCCGCCACGGCTGCCACGAATCGCGGCATGACGAAGGCGTCATAGAGCTGTGGTACCTTGAAGACTGCGGCATCTCCGATGACGTTGTATCGCCATGCTGCTCGATTTACTTTGGACCATTTATGGTCTTTATAGTAATCGATGTGAGACCGTTCGGGATCGATCGCGTCAAGCACCGTGAGCACGTTGAACGCAACGAGGCGACCTTCGGCCCAGTCCATCGGAAGCAACTCGCCATGAGGCTCAAGCAGTGATCGGAGCGCTTCTGCAGCCCGCTCGCTGAACAGATAGACGCCGGGCTGACAGTTCGGCATGTCGCCCAAAGGCAGTCTCTCCTCATCGGGACAACGCTCGAGGAGTGGGTAGGTCCACGGGCGCGGCACAGGCCGGCCGCGAAACTGCTGCTTGAAATCGCGGATGCGATCAGCGTATAGAGACTCCGCCTCGTCGACATCACTGGCTAAACAGAGCCATTGATAGTGCTTCACATCTTCGAGAAGTCTAACAGGCTCACGCGCGCTCACTGGCCATCTCCGCATTCTCCCGCTTGGGCGTACGCACGTCCCAGTCGCTGGAGGTTATGCAGGTCATCACAGTGCTTCACCGCAGACGGCACGAACGCCCGAAGGCGTCGACCAGCATGACCACATCGCCGCGATGGTTGTGAACGCAGTAGACAGCCTCTTCGAGCCCGTCGGACATGCCCGCCCGGCTGGTGGCGGGGTTGTTGTCGGCGTCGCGGTGCCGGCGGAGCAGGCGGTCAAGCCCGCGGACATCGCCCATGCCGCGCGGCCCCTGGGCGTGATAGACGTACCGCTCGTACAGGCGGGGAGCGGGGCGCTCGCCAGCGGCGGCCCCGCCGGTCTCGATCTGGCCCCCGTCGGGGCTCCGGTCGTCAGGGCAGTCTCAGCGGCTGGTGCGAGAAGAAATGGCTATTAGCATGTGGTACGAGCAGCTCCGCTACGCGTGGAGAGAGAAAGAAGACGCCGGCCTCAGCCATTCCCCATTCCTCGACGATTAAGTGCGAGTACTTTTTTGGTCCCGTTGAGAAGTAACCTGGCATATCAATATTCACTTCAACAAGATCTGCTGGGCGATGATGCATGGTATACATGTTAATGGGAACAATTTGTGAGAATGAAGGCCCCTGAAAGTCCGGCTCTTCGAAATGCTCGTACATTCGCATAATGATCTCGTGTAATTCGAGCCCGTGAAAGTTGCGGATGCCGGTGAGCTCAGGGTCACCAATCTCCTCGCCGAGCGGGCTGTATGCGAAGCGATACCACTTGATTTTGACGGGGCGCAGTTCGACCCGGGCTCGTTTCGATATCTCGTTGGCCAGCGAGTCAATCGCGATCAACCTACTATCTGGCATCCTATTGGACAGAGCCGGTGACAATTGCGCACCATAATAAACGTCTCGGCGAATGGATCACCTTCAACCTCGTCCATGATGCCATGAAACATATTAGATGCGAACGGCTCTGACTTCTCGGACGACGCATACCAAAGCAACGCACAGTCATTCAAGTGCAGGCCTCCATCTACAGTGATCTCATCGGCTGGGATGGCACTAAGTTGCACGCTCGTCGTGCCACTGAGGTCTCGGCTCGGCGAGACCTCAGTGTCCGGCGAACCGCGCACCTCGCCGGCAGTTCTTCATGATATACGCAGCCTTGCTCCATCACATGCCTCGAGAACGTGACGAAACGAACCTGATCCGGCGTTTCGCGTCGCTTCATCCGCCTGCGCATGGGCGTCGTGGGGACCATGTGCTGCATTCTACGCTCAGGGACACCAGTGTGAGACTCGCCCGCCCCAGAGCACCGAGGCCTCGCCGAGCCGAGACCTCGGTGGCACGCCCGCCCTGGCTTTATCGGGGACACACAAGTCGCCGAGCCGACTTGTGTGGCGCGAGTTGAGCGCCACCCCGCCGGCGCGCGGGCCCGCTCACGTGTTCAGCCCTTCACGACCGTGTCCATCTGGCGGCGCTCGCCCGGGGTGAGCCCCTCGACGGGGATCTCCTTGAGCAGGGCGTCGATGATGTTGTCGGTGGCGACGCCGTCGGCCTCGGCGTTGAAGTTGGTCAGGATGCGGTGGCGGAGCACCGGCTTGGCGACGTCGCGGACGTTCTCGGGGGTGACGTGCGTCGAGCCGCCCAGGATCGCCTTCGCCTTGGCCGCCATCACCAGGTACTCGCTGGCCCGCGGCCCGGCGCCCCAGCCGATGTACTGCTCGGCCATCTTGGGGCGGGGGATGCCGCCGTCCATCGGCTCCTTGATGCGGGTGGCCCGCACCAGCCGCAGGGCGTAGCGGGCGACGTAATCGGGCGTCTCGGCGGAGCGGACCAGCTCCTGCACGCGCTGGATCTCCGCCGCGGTGAGCACCGACGTGGGCTGCTGGATCACCCCGCCGGTGGAGCGCTTGACGATCTGGAGCTCCTCCTCGGCGGAGGGGTAGCTGATCTTGATCTCGAACATGAAGCGGTCGAGCTGGGCCTCGGGGAGGGGGTAGGTGCCCTCCTGCTCGATGGGGTTCTGGGTCGCCAGCACGAAGAACGGGGCGGGCAGCTTGTGCTGCATGCCCCCCACCGTCACCTGGCGCTCCTGCATGGCCTCCAGCAGGGCGGCCTGGGTCTTGGGGGGCGTGCGGTTGATCTCGTCAGCGAGGATGACGTTGGCGAAGATCGGGCCCTTGACGAAGCGGAGCGTGCGCACGCCGCTGGACTTGTCCTCTTCGATCACCTCGGTGCCGGTGATGTCGCTGGGCATGAGGTCGGGCGTGAACTGCACCCGCGAGAAGCCCAGCGAAAGCGTCTTAGCGATGGTGCTGATCAGCAGCGTCTTGGCCAGGCCGGGCACGCCGACCACCAGGGCGTGCCCCCGGCAGAAGATCGCCGTCAGGATCTGCTCCACCACCTGGTCTTGCCCGACGATCACCTTGGCGATCTGCTCGCGCAGCTTGCCGTATGCAGCCCGGACCTCGGCGGTGGTGGCGGCGGGGTCCTGAGCCATCGGGGCCGTCGGAGAATGCTGGTCAGCCATGGCGGATGGTAGCGGCCGGGCCCAGCGGGCCCAGCGGGCCCAAGCGCCGTCGATCTGGCTTTCGCCGTGAGTGCCGGCTGCCGCGCCCGTTTCACTCCTGCCGGGCACGCAGCCCGGCGGGCTCGCGGCCTCTCACCCGAGGCGCGGCCGGAACCGCTGAACCACTCGCAACCAGGAGAATCACCATGGCTCGCTCCCTCGCGCCCGCTGTCGCCGCCGCCTCGCTCACCCTCGCCCTGGCTCTCGGGCCGGCTCAGTCGGCCCTGGCGGGGCCGATCGACAACAGCTTCGACTGGACCAACTGCAGCCGAACGCTGGTGCTGAACTTCCAAGCCTCGGCGACCAATTACAACCTCGCCGTGGGCTTCGCCACCATGGCCGATGCGTACCGCTCCGGGGCCGACATCTGGAACGCCGCGAACACCGGCTGGCGGTTCCGTTATGTTGGCGATGGGCTGGGGGCCTTCCCCGCCGGGGCGCCGGTGGTGACGATCCGGATGGGCAACCTGTTCGCAGGGGGGGGCGGGGGGGGCGGGGGCGGGGGCATGGCGGGGCCGGATGACTTCATCCCCGCGCAGGGCAGCCTGCCGCCAGCCCAGGACACGTACACGCCGCCGGCCGGCGGCGGAGGAGGTGGGGGCGGGGGGGGCGGTGGGGGCGGGGGGCCATCGAGCGCCTTGGCGATCTTCCGCCTGACCGGCGCCCGTGTGAACGATCAGTTCGCCACCGCCGAGATCGTGGTGAATCCGCTCAACCCCGCTATCGCCGTCGGCTGGGGGCTGGCGAACGGCGGCGTGCAGACGTTCGACCCGATCATCAACGCCATGCACGAACTGGGGCACGCGCTGCGGCTGGACCACAACGACCCGTTCATCAACCCGCTGAACCCCGCCGCGGGCCGCAACGACACGGTGATGGTGGGGCGAGAGAACGGCCCGGCCCTGCGCAGCAAGCTGGCGCGGGGCGTGCACCAGATCAACCCCATGCTGGGCGGGGCCCAGCGCCGGCTCGACCCCGACGACATCGCCTCGGCGGTCAACAGCTTCAACACCTGCATCCCCACGCCCGGGAGCGCGGCCCTGGCGGTGCTCGGCATCGTCACCCTGTCGCGCCGGCGGGGACGCTGAGCCGGACCGGGCTCACCGAATGTCATCTCCTCCTCGATGCCGCGCCCCGTGTTCGCGCCCGGGGCGCGGCGTTCTTCCAGGCCGGCGCGGGCCTTGCAAACCCGGCTCAGGCCTTGCCGGGGCGCCGCCAGTGGAGCTCGTCATCCTGCTCAAGCACGCCGGCCGACTGCTTGATGCAGCGCCGGCAGATGAGGGCGTCGTCAAAGAGCGGGCTGCGCCACGCGGGCTCATCCTGCGACACCAGGCACATGCGGCAGACCTCGTCCCGGGCCTTAAGCGTGCCGGCATTGGGCGCCGTCGGCGGCGCGCCGTCCGCCCCGCCGACGATCTCGATATAGGCCACCGTCAGGCACTGGCCGCACACCAGTGAACCCTGGTGCCCCTCGACCATGGGCCGATCATCGGCCCACGGCCTGCGGCAGTAGTCGCACTTGAAGAAGTCATTGCCCTCGGCGGTCTGATCGTGCATGGTCCTGAGCTCCCTCGCGTCGCGGCGCGTTTCAGCGCCCGAGCTGTCGCTGGGCCAATTGGCGGTACAGCTCGCAGCGGGCCATCAGTTCGTCGTGCGACCCGGTGTCGACGATCGCGCCCTTGTCCATCACCACAATGCGGTCGGCGTGCAGCACGGTGCTGAGGCGGTGGGCCACCACCAGGCAGGTGCGGCTGAGTCCGCCGCCGGTCTCAACCCCTCCGGCCGCGGGCGCTCGCGGGTGGGTGACGAACTCATCGATCGCCGCGTTGATCTGATGCTCGCTCTCGGCGTCAATCATGCTGGTGGCTTCGTCGAGGATGAGGATCGCCGGGTCGCGCAGGATCGCCCGGGCGATGGCGATCCGCTGGCGCTGCCCGCCCGACAGCCCGCCCCCCGACTCGCCCAGCGGCGTGTCGTAGCCCTGCGGCTTGGCGAGGATGAACTCCTCGGCGTGGGCCCGCCGGGCGGCCTCGCGGACGCGCTGGTCGCTGGCGTCGGGCGAACCGTAAGCGATGTTGGTCCGGATGGTGCCGCGGAAGAGCACGGTGTCCTGCGTCACCACGCCGATCTGCCGGCGGAGCGAGCGCAGATCGACGGTGGCGATGTCCACCCCGTCGACCAGCACCCGCCCGGTGGCGGAGCCGACGGGTGTGGAGGGTGAGGGGGTGGTGGAGGCGGGGGTGGTGGGTGGCGTGGGATCGAACAGCCTCGGGATCAGGGCCAGCACCGTCGTCTTCCCGCTGCCGTTGGGGCCCACGAACGCCACCGTCGAGCCGTGCGGGATCTCAAGCGAGACATCGCGCAGCGCCGGCGTCGCGGCGCCCGGGTAGGTGAAGCTCACACGCTCGAAGACGATGCTGCGGGCGTGCCGGGGCAACTGCGGCAGGCCCGACGACCCGCCCCCGAGGGCGCCGACCTGCTCCACAGGAAGATCCATGAGCTGGCGCAGCCGCTGGGCCGCGGCCCCCGCCTGCTGCATGTCGGCGAGGAACGAGGTCAGCGGCTTGAGCGACGCCCCGGCGACCCCCAGCGAGCCGATGACCAGGATGAAGTCGCGAGCCGGCAGGGTCTTGTCGAGGATCGCCTTGGTGGCCACCAGCACGAGGGCCCCGAGCACGAAGATCGCAATCGTCTCCACCAGCGGGCTGGCCATGGCGCGGGCCGTGCGGACGCGCATCTCCTGGCGGACGACCTCGTCAGAGAGCTGGGCGAACCGGGCCGCCTCGGCCCCTTCGGTGGTGTGCACCTTCACCACGCGCAAGCCGTTGACAGCCTCGCCCGCCGCGTGGTAGAGGCCCGACTGACCCTGCAGGGCCGCGCGGGTCGCCCGCCGGATCGTCTTGCCCAGGCGCCGGATGATCGTCGCCAGGATCGGTCCAACCGCGAGGGCGACGATGGCCACAGTCCAGTTGAAGTAGAACGCCGCGGCGAGGGCCGCGACACCCTTGGCGACCTGCGCCAGGGCCTTGGAGAGCAGCGCGTTGAACCCGGCGCCCAGCAGATAGGAATCGTTGATCACGCGGCTGACTGAATCGCTCGCCGAGCCTGGCGGCGGCGGCAGCCCGGGCCCGCTGCCGGCCAAGACGGTGCGGAGCGGCAGGTGGACGACGTGCTCGAAGGCCCGCGTGCGGACGACGCCCACGGTGCGTGAGACCAGCGTCAGGGCCAGGTACTGGTGCAGGAAGTTGGCCGCGGCGCCCACCAGCGTGAGCACCCCCAG
>CAZSZO010000107.1:0-8012 GCA_964611125.1 uncultured Phycisphaeraceae bacterium
CAGGCCGCCGGGATCGACTTGAAAAGTGTCCAGCGCGTGCCGCAGCTTGGCCCCGCCCCTCGAGACGAACGCCCGGGGCGGTCCCCGCTCTTCGCCCGTGCTCACGCCTGCGCCGCCGGAACGCCGACGATCGCGATGCCCAGCCGGTCGGCCAGTTCGAGCACCAGCGGCTTATCGATCATGATCACGTCGCCCGCGGCGAGGGCGAGGCACCGCCCGCCATGCGCGTGCAGGTTTTCGATGGTTTTCACGCCGACGGTCGGCACGTCTGACCGGCGATCGTGCCCGGCCCGGGCGCCCTTGCAGAGCGTCCAGCCGGTCTTGCGGCAGAGCTGCCCGGCCCGCTCGATCATGCGGTCGGTCCCCTCGATGGCCTCGACGGCGATCACGTCGAGCTCGCGCACCGCCAGCGACTGTCCGATGTCGAGGCGCAGGATCTCTGACAGCAGCGGCCAGGCGAAGGCCATATCGCCCCGCTGGGCCGAATCGGGGTGGTGCTGGCCCATGACGCCAGGGGTGGCCATCTGCTCCGGGATCGGTCCGGTGGAATCCAGCAGGTGGATGCCCGATTTCCCCAGTTCATCGGCGATGACGCCCAGGACCGCGTGCGAGCGGCGGTCGTGCCGCAGGTGCTTGTACCAAGCCCGGGCGGTCCGCCAGTCGGGCACGTGCCGCAGCAGCCGCCAGGGGTCGTACATCAGCTTGGCCTTGTCGACCCGCCCGACCATGATGGCGTGCTGCACCCGGGCCCGCTGCAGGAGCCGGCACCATGCCCCCACGCGCAAGATGCCCACCTGCTGAAACGTCGTGCACAGGGCCGGTAAGGCCGGATCGAACTGGTTGATGAACCCCAGCCCGTGAATCGGGTGGCCGCTGCTGCGCAGACCCTCGGCGACCTTGATCGGCAGACGGCCACCACCCGCGATGAGGCCAATCGGCGTCGGCGCAGGAGGGAGATCAGGCAGGATGGTGAGCGAACCGGCCATCGGCGTGGTGCGAACCGAAACCAACCAAACGACCCCCTTAGCATATCGTTCGTACAGGCGCGGGGACAACGATGCACCAGCCCGCCGAATCGGGCCGATACCCGTCAGGATGCCTGACCCAGAGGATGTCGTCGAGCTTTCGCAAGGGGCCGGAGCGCTCGAGGGCGGACGCGCGCAGGACGGACTTGTACCCCCGACCGACCGGTCGGATGGCGGCGAACTCGGCGCAGGAAGCGGTGGCCGGCCCTTTCTGAGGCTGTGGTTCCGGTGTGCGAACCAGTACGGACGGGCCTATCTCGATCCTGACGGTCGAGGGTACACCGGGCGGTGTGCCCAATGTGCCCAGTCGATCCGGTTCCGGATCGGCCCCGGGGGGAGGTCGGACCGGTCGTTTGAGGTGAGTTGCTGAACGAGTGCGTGCTCGCAGGCCCCCAAAGCCCTCGGAACGCACTCCCACGCTCCGTTGGACGCCCGCACTCGCCAGCCTCGCCAACCCGGTCTGACTGATAAATCCTGTCCGGATCGGGCCTGCTCTAGCGCTTCTACGGGCGACGCGCCCACCTCGCGCTGCCCGCGAGCGGCGCTTCGCTTTCAGGAGCAGACCATGAGACGACCGATTGTGTCCATTTTCGCCCTCGCCTGTCGCGGCGTGCTCGCCGCGCCGGCCCTGCTGGCCGGGGCCGGGGGAGTCGCCTTGCTGGCCGGCGCTTCGCCCGCCCGCGCTACGAGCGTCACCCCGCTTGCGCCTGAACAGGTGCTGGCCCAGGCTGACGCGATCTTTCAGGGGCGGGTCCTCGACTCGACCGTCCGCTGGAGCGACGCCCGGCGTGTGATGACCGTCACCGACTACACGATCGCTGTCGAGCGGGTGGTGCTGGATCGCGCCGGGGTGCTCGCGGCCCGGACGATGAACCAGACCACCACGCTCACGTTCGCGGGCGGCTCGATGGAGGGCTCAAGCACGCTGATTCACGGCGTCCCGACGTTCACCCCGGGCGAGCGGGCGTTCTTCATGATTCGCCAGGCCGATCTGGGCGCGCTCTCGCCGCTGGTGGGCGTCTATCAGGGTCTCTATCGCACCCAGGCGGTTGATGGCGTCGAGCGGGTGGCCCATTCGCACGACTGCTGCGTCGGCGAGACGCTGGTCCGCAGCCGGTTCTTCGAGAAGGAGCCCTCGGTGGCCCTCGGCTTCACGGTCGATGAGTTCGCCGCCGAGTTGAGCCGGGCGATTCCCCTCGCGGCGGCGCAGCCGGACCTGGCCTCGCCGCGGCGCGGGGTGCTGTCTGCGGAGTTGGCGGCGCGGGTCGAGGCGGAGCGCGCGGCCCGCCGGCGCTTGCAGGAATCGGGCGTCGAGGGCGGAGCGGTCGGCCCGAACGGGCCCGCCGCGGCCACGCCGGCCTTGGCTTCCCCCGCTCCCAAGCCGGACCTGGCTGAGCGGATCTTCGTGGATGCCCAGGGCGTGCAGGTGGTCTCCCGGCCGCCGGTGCTGGAGTACGGCTTCAACCGCAACGCGCAGAGCCCGATCATCGGGTACAACCTGCCGCCGGTCTACGACGGTGATGACAACAACACGTTCCTGGAGGCCCAGGGGCAGTGGAACCGCTTCGCGACCGTGTTCGGCACGTACAACACGCGCCGCAACGAGCTGACGCCCAACAACGACCGCAACGACTGGGGCTACCTGGATCCAGCCACGTTCGCATCGCGGTACGGGATCGCCTTCGGGTCCAACACGCTGGCCATCAACGTTTCGTACTCGCGCAGCAACCGCATCGTGCAGACCGACATCATCTTCAATAACGCGTTCTCGTTTACGAGCGACTACTTCACCACCGTCAACAATCCGAGCATCTACTACAAGAAGCAGGTGGCGCTCCACGAGCTGGGCCACTCCTTCGGCCGCTCGCACTCCTTTGACAGCAACCCCGGCTACACGTTCCCCTCGACGATGAACTACTTCCAGGACGGGTTCTTTCAGGCCGAGGCCTACCGGGTGTTCTCTGACGACGCCGAGTCGCTGCGGGTGATGTTCCCTGGCCAGACGCTCTTCTTCCGCGACTTCCTGCTGACGTGCTGGAAGATGTCGGGCGCCCTCAGCAGCGGGGTGAACGGCACGACCAACGCGACGATTGCGCCGACAACGCTCAACCGCGGGCAGCAGATCACGATCAATAACCTGTGGTGCGAGAACACCGGGACGATCGGCGCCGCGCCGGTCGTCGACATCTACATTACGCCATCGTTCTACAACAACGCCGGCGCGGTCTACTGCGGGTCGGTCACGATGCCTTTCCTGAACAGGTTCCAGGGCACGCCGTTCTCCGCGACCGTGACCGTTCCAGCGGGCACGCCCGCGGGCCGCTACTACGTGAACGCGTACATCGCCAATGGCGAGACCTACTTCGACAACTCCAACTCGTGGTCCAACCAGACCATTCAGGTCAACATCCCGCCGCCGCCTCCGCCGCCCTCGAACGACAACTACCAGACGCCGTTCTACATCGGCGTCGGCGATTACTCCGGCACCACCGCCCTCGCCACCGTCCAGGACTTCAACACGGGCGGGCTGTGCGGAAGCTCCGCAAACTCCCCGGACGTGTGGTATCTCCTCACCATTCCCTACGACGGCCGGCTCTCCATCAGCACCTGCGGGTCCTCCTACGACACCGTCGTCTCCATGCATCAGGTCCTCTTCGAACCCACGCCCCTTCCCATCTTCGTGGTCGCCTGCGACGACGACCAGACCGAGATCCCCTTCAACTGCGGCAACCGCGACTCCTACTTCGAACAGGCTCAGCTTGGCGGGCGGCGCTACCTGGTGCGCGTCTCCGGCTTCAATGGCAACCGCGGCGCGTTCCAGCTGCATGTCCGCGTGACGCCCTTCAACGACTTCTGCTCCGACGCCACGGCCGTCGGCCCCGGCACGTTCTTCGGAACCACCACCGGCGGCTTCGGCAATCAGCCCGAGGCCTGCGGCTCTTCCGCCAGCACCCCGGACATCTGGTACAAGTTCACCGCGCCCTGCAGCGGCGAGCTTCAGAACGTCCTTCACGTGGACACCCAGGGCAGCAACTACGACACCGTGCTGGGCATCTATTCCGACTGCGGGACCACCGTCATCGACTGCAATGACGACGTCCAGCCCGGCACCGTTTGGTCCACCCTGGACATCCCCACCGTCAGCGGCCAGACCTATTACATCCGCGTCTCCGGCTACAGCGGCAGCACTGGATCTGTCCAGTTGAACGTCTCCGTCCCGCCCTCCAGCGGCGAGACGTGCGCCGACCCCATCCCGGTCTCCACCGGGAGCGCCCTGGGCTACAACACCGCCTGCGCGGTCTCCACGGGTCTCCCGCTCTCGGCGGCCCTCACGGCCTCGGTCGGCATCACCGAGCCGCTCAACGACCTCTGGTTCCGCTACACCCCCGACTGCACCGGCGTTGCGTCGGTGCGGTTGTGCTCCTACAACCACGATCCGGTCGTGGTCATCTACCCCGGCGACGGCTGCCCGATCGATCCTGAATCCGCCATCGCCGGCGGTGAGCCCATCGACACCGATTGCGGTTCTCCGGCCGTCGTGTCGTTCCCCTGCGAGGCGGGCCAGCTCTATCTCGTCCGCGTCGGCGGACGCGACTCGGGCGGCCTCTTCGGCGGCGTCCCCGCCGGCCAGGGCTCGATCGCGTTCGATTGCGCCGCCGGGGCGCCCGCCAACGACTCGTGCGCCGGCGCCGAGCCGCTGGCCGCTACGGGCGTCGCCCTCTCGTCATTCGCCTCCGCGACCCTCGACGGTTCGGCCGAGTGCGACGCCGGCCAGGCCGCCGCCGACGTGTGGTTCGTTCTCGACGCGCCGACTTGCAACGGCGCCCTCACCCTGACCACCTGCGGCTCGTTCAACACTTTCGGCGTCGCCACCTCCCTCGCCATCTACAGCGACTGCGACAACCCCACTCCCATCGCCTGCTCAGCGGGCAACGGAGACGCCTCCTCCTGCGGCGACGCCGCCGGCAGTCCCTCCGACGCCTTGCTGTCTCTGGCCATCTCCGGCCAGACCCGCTACTACGTCCGCGTCGCCGCCCTCAACGGCGTGCTGTCCCCGTTCACCCTCACCACCACCTACACACCCGATGGCGATCGCTGCGAAAGCGCCATCGCGGTCGGCGGCGTCCCCAACTCCGCCGTCGTCTGCACCTTCGGCGCCTCGCCAGACGGCCCGGCCGACGACCTCTTCGGGGCCTTCCCCGACCTCTGGTTCCTCCTGGATCCCCAGTGCGCCGGCATCGTGACCGTTGACACCTGCGGCTCGCCCGATGTCGACTCGCGCGTCGCCATCTACAACAACCCTGGGACCTGCCCCAGCAGCGCCGATCTGCTCTTCTTCAACGAGCTCGACGGCCCCACCTGCGCCGGCCAGGCGGCCAGCATCAGCTTCCAGGTCGCCGCGGGCGCCACCTACTACGTCCGTGTTGGCGGAACCGACAACAGCGCCATCACGGTGTCCTTCACTTGTGCCGGCTCCGGGAACCCGGTCGACTTCAATGGCGACGGCAACGTCGATCCTGATGATCTCTCTGACTTCATCGCCGCGTTCTTCACCCAGCCGCAGGACCCCCGGGCTGACTTCAATCTCGACGGGTTCATCGATCCCGATGACCTCTCCGACTTCATCGCCGCCTACTTCAGCTGAGCACGCGGGCCTCCAGGGACCGCCTCGGCGGCCCTGTTCCTGACCTCCACGCGGTCCGCGCCGATGGGCGCGGGCCGCGCTTGCTTGAAATCGTCCAGTCGGACGGTTCACCCCGGGCTCCCTCGGGGTTTCCCGGGCCAGGCGTAGACTCTGGCATGAGCCGGTTCACAACCACGTCCTACCCCATTGGGCGGTCCACGCACATGTGCGCCGCATCCGGGCGCCAGCTGGCCGACGGCGAGCGCTGCGTCGCCGCGATCATCGAGAATCGCGATGATGGCAAGCTGACTCGGATCGATTTCGCCATCGAGCAGTGGGAGGCCGGGGCCCGGCCCGCGCAGGGGTCGCTCGTGGGCTTCTGGCGCACCCAGGTCGGCGCCCACGATAAGCCGCAGACGCACCTGCTTGACGAAGAATCCATGCTCGAACTGCTCCAGCAGATCGAGCCCGGCGAGCCCAAACGCGATGCCCTCCGTCTGGTGCTCACGCTCATGCTGCTACGGCAGCGGGCGCTGATTCAGGACGGCTACCGGCAGGGTCGCCTGCTGCTGCGGCCGCGGGGCGTTCCCAAGCCGCCCGAGGGCCCGCCTCACATCGAGGTCGCCGACACCGGCCTGGATGAAGCCACGATCCATGAAGTCATGACCGAACTCGAGCCGCTGGTTCAGCCCGGCGGCCCACCCGCTGGCCCACCCGCCGGCACACGGGCAGTCGCTGACGCCTCTGCTGCGGTCCCCGCCGGCCCCCGGAGCCCCGCGTGATGCGGACCCTAGCGCCGCTGCTCTGCGCCCTGGTCGCCCTCGCTCAATCGGGGTGTGGCGAGCACGCGATCGAGCGCGGCGCGCCGCCGCTCTACAGCGAAGTCAGCCGTCGGCTGGAGCAGGACCTGCTGCTCACCGACCGCCTCTGGGCCCGCGCCACCGTCGAGGTCCGTTACACCGATGACGACGGCGAGCGCCGCTTCGAGCAGGGCGAGGGGCGCCTCAGGCTCGAAGCGCCGGCCCACGTCGCCCTCAGCGCCGGCAAGATCGGCGAAACGCTCTTCTGGCTCGGCTCCGACGACCAGCGATACTGGTGGTTCGACCTCACTGGCGACGAGCGCACCGGCGTGGTGGGGCGGCACGACGGTCCCGGGCGCGGCCGCGGCGGGCTCGCCGCCACCGTCAACCCCCGCGACCTCGCCCGGCTCATGGGGCTGGTTCCACCCGCCGCCGAGCCGGCGGGCGCGATGCAGTGGTCGGCCGACGGCCGGCTGCTGGGGATCACCAGCAAGGCCTCGCCCGCGCTGGGCGGCGGGTTCGAACGCCGCTGGGTCGACCCCGATTCGCTCCGTGCCGCCAAGATCGAGATCTACGACCCGGCCCGCCGGCTGGTGCTCGTGGCCGATCTGGGCGACTATGAATCGATGCGGATCACCGGTAGCGGGACCCCCGGACCCGCCGTGCCCACGCGCGTCGCCATCGGCCACCCGGAGTCGGGCTCCGAGATCCGGCTGTACCTCAGCGATGTCGAAGACGGCGCGGCCCGCCCCGACGCCGGCGCCTTCGAGTTCGATCGCCTTGTTACGGCGCTCAAGGCCCAGCGGGTGATCGACCTCGACGAACCCCTCAAGCCCGGCTACTGAGCCTTGTCTGATCGAGCCCCGACCACCGAGTTGCCCGCACCGTGCCCACCCAACGACTGATGACGCGCCGCGCCCCTCTGTTCATGCTGCTGCTCGCCGTCTCGTGGCCGTTCCTCCACGGAGTCGCATCCGCCCAGCCCGATGTCCTGCCTGCCGCCGGGGCCCCGTTCACGTTGCAGGCGCCCGGGTCCTCGGGGCACGCCTGGTTCGTCGCGCCCATCCCCGGTCTGCCCGACGACACGCGACCGCTCTTCGGTCTGCTGCATGTGCCTCCCCGCGCCGCGCCAGCGTTCACTGGCCCCGGCAAGCTCAAGCTCATGCTCCCGCTCGCCTCCATGCCCGAAGCCCTCGCGGCCTGGAACAACGAGCTCTTCTTCGTCTTCCCACCCGCCCCCGCCGACGCCAAGCCCATTCGGCGCGTCAGCCGCCTGTCCGCCGAGATCACCCCCGCCGGCACCTGGGCTGTTGAGCCCGACTCGGGCCCCGAGCCCCTGCCGTCGCTCCCGCCCGAGGGCGGGCTCAAGGGCTTCGTTGCGTGCGACGCCGGACCCGTCGCCCTGCTGCGTTCACCCGGCGGCGTCAGCCTGCTGGTGCTCCGTCCCAAGGGATGGGTCGCCATCGAACTGCCCCCGGGGCTGACGCCGTCGTCCGCGGACGCCCGCGCCTCGGCGGGCGCCCCGGCGTGGATGACGCTGGTGGCGTCGCCGGATCGCCCGGG
>CAZSZO010000108.1:0-7963 GCA_964611125.1 uncultured Phycisphaeraceae bacterium
AAGGCTATTCGCGCCTTGAACGTCAGCGGTTGCGAGGTTTACGGATAGCCTCTAGAATGAGATGAACGAGTTCGAAAGTACCGATCGGAATGCGAATGCTGTAGGTGTGTTGCTCAAGACGGCTCGCACCAAGAGTCGCCTGACTCAAGTTCAGGTGGCAGGCGAGGTTCGATGCGCTCAGGGGTATCTGTCTCGTCTTGAACGGGGAATGATCGGGCATCCCTCCGCAGAGATTCTGGCTCGCCTCGCTTTGATCTATGAGATTCCTGCCCAATCACTCTTTTCGGCGATCGGCCAATTCGAACTCGCCAGGACGATTGGCGGTGCTGAACAAAGTTCCCGGCGGGGGGAATGCGATCATGGGCGGCGCTATCCTGACGCTCGTTCGCTCAAAGGCGGTCGTGATGGTCGCTGAATCACTTTTGCAACCTCGTCTTTGAGATTCAAGCCTTGGCGTTCCCCCGTAGCGCTGCTAAGGGAAGACGCCTGTAACAAAACCTCCATTCCTTTTCTGCCTCGGCAATCGGGGCTTCTCGATGGCGAAAACGCTGCTCGGATGGCGATGTCGATCGATGTTTCTGGAGCCTGAACGAGACGGGTATGCGAAGGACCAGCCACCGGTCCGGCGACTGGTCTTGGCGTGTCATCTTGCCAATCGGCTGGCGACGCTGGCGATGCGGCGGTGGGCGTACTCGAAGTAGACCGGGTCTTGTTCGATCCCGATGAATCGCTTTCCGGCGAGCAGGGCTGCGACGCCGGTGGTGCCGCTTCCCATGAACGGGTCGAGGATCGGATCGGAGTTCAGCCGGTCAACGATGTGCCTAACCGCCGACAGCGGCTTGGGCGATGGCACCGGGTTGGCGGGGTCGAGTGGATTGTCGGCGAAGGTCACCGGGAACCAGTCCGGGCGAAGGTGGTCGCCGAGCCACGAGCCGCTGCTCCAGAAGATGATCGGGTCCCAGGCGAACTGTCTCGGCTGACCGAGGTCGTTCGGGTAGGACTTGCACGCGGCGATGATGCGGAACTCGGGTGGAAAATGCCGGTGCCAGAATCGGGCTTTGGTAGGGCTCTGCCAGACGAAGCACGGACCGTCCCCAACCAGCCGGATCAGCTCGGGGACCAGCCGCTGCATCAACGCGTCGTAGAGGTCCGGGCTGTCGTCGAAGCTGCGGTAGCGGTAACCGATGCCGTAGGGCGGGTCGGTAACGACCGCCCCGACCGGCGGCAGGGTCGGCATGACTGCGAAGCAGTCGCCGTGATAGAGCACGGCGTTGCCAACGGTCACCCGCCTCGGCTGAGCGGGAGCCTGCTCCAAATTGCGGAGCGGGCGGAACGCCGCCCCGAGTCGCCGACGGGAGTACATCGGGTTGATGATGTGAACCATGAAAGACCTCGTGTGTAGAAGTTGAAGATTGGGGCAGGTGACCAACACCCGCCCCTTTGGCGGATAGGGCGTCAGCCGAACAGCTCGTCGCACCACCAGTCCAGCGTCTCCCAGTTGACCCCGATCGTCGAGTCGTGGTTGGCTTTTACCGCCTGGAGCACTTGCCAAGCCTGATCGTCGGAAAGTTCGGGATGGCGGGATTGGACATCGGCGATGTGCCAGCGGATGGCGATGGATCGGCGTGGTCGGCCTTTGGATGAAATGGTCATGGGTACCTCGTGTGTAGAAGTTGAAGAGAGGGGCGGGTGACGAGCACCCGCCCCTTCGCGGATTACGCATCACGTTCGGTGATGACGCGGAGGCTCAAGCGGCCATCGAGTGGGACGCACTCGATCTGGACGTTGAAGCCCTGACCGTCGGCGTGGGGCCAAGCTGCCCCGACTCGAGTCCAGACGGACTTGCGGTTACCGTTCTTGCCGAACTCGCGGACGTGGAACGCCGCGTGGCTGGGGGACTTTTCGGTCTTGGTGGTGGTGTCGTCGGTAGTCATGTTTAGCTCCTTGAGTTGTGGGTTGAAGTTGGTCGCCCGCAGGGGACCGAGAAGCGCAGCCGGTCAAGCGAAAGCCGCCCCGAGCGGGCGTAGCCTGCCGGGGTCTGCCGTCTGCACAAGGCCGAAGGCCGCGGAAGACGGACGGCCGCTTGACGGGCGAGCATTCGAGGTCAAGACCAGCCATCTTCAACCCACAACGGGGAGCGAAGGTGCCGGATGCCTTGATTGAGAGAGCTGCCTTGAGCTACAATTTTGTCGTAACCTGGAGGTCGGACATGCCAACACCCATCCATGAGCTTCGCATTATCTCGGTACTTCTCTCGCTCGCGGTCATCCTGATTCCCACACGGGCATTTGGACAGGGTGCCATGCGCAAGAGCGTTGGCGCCGGGACTGTCCTTCAGATTGGGTGCACGGAAAACCTCGGCCCCGCGAATGAGACCGACTTTGGCTGGTGCGCGCGGGTTCACTTTGAGGCCGAGGCGAAGGTCGTGACCGAAGGCGAAGTTCAAAAGGTGGTGTGTCAACTCCGATGGCATGCGTACGAGTGCGATCCCAACCGGCCAGCGAATCTCGCGAAGAAGGACAACGAGTTTACTGAGTGCAAGTCGCCAGATAGTGATTGGACCACGGTGTTTGTTGGACAACGTGGAGAAACGGTCCGGGTAGTGTCTACGGGCAAGATCCACTGGACCGCTACTCAAGTCAAGTCGGACCAGGAACAAGCTTCTGCAGATCAGGAGTTTCTCACCGACATCAAGTGGCAGGTGATCAGTAAACGAGACAACCATATCGATACGGCGTGGGCGAAAGCCACGATCAAGTCCATCGAGATCGAGGTGACCAGCTCAACCCCCTCGCCTATGGAGGTAAGCGTTCCGCTTCAAATATTCGCGAGCAGCGCGTTTGAAACCATGCGAGACACAGCTGGACTCAAGAACATCAAATACGACATGGTCGGCTGTGACTACGCCGTCGACGCGCAGGGACACATTGTGCCCAGCATCGGCGTGTTTGTCGAGACTGAGCACCATGCTGAGAAAAGCTCGGGATACCTGCTGATCCACACCGACCTGATCCCCGTGCTCGCAGGTGGCAAGCTGACATTCCAGCAGAAGACCGTTGTAGCCGACTTTCGGATCAAGGTCGGCGGGTGGGGAGAATGGGTCAACAACATCGTTAGAGTTATCTCGATCGGCCGAATGGACCTTCGGGTGGAGGACTTTGTGGCAGCGTTTGCCCGGGACGAGGTTTTGCACCAGCTTGCTGGCGCCAATGCCCGTGCCGACGAGCTGCTTCAGAAGATCAAGGCCGGTGGCCTGATCAATTCGATCACGATTACCCAGAATGACATTGTTGCCAGTTTCGGAGCGCCCGGGAATGGTCCCGCACGCTTTGGGTTTTCTGTGGAGCAGTCCGTACAGACGGGAAGCGGCAAGATCAATCCGATCTATGAATGGGTACCCAAAGGGCACTCCAAGGACGACGCAGCTCTCGTTGTCACGCTGTTTTTCGATGCGATGCAGCTCCACAGCATCGCGAGTGTGAACAACGGCGATCCGACCAAAGTCGGCGACGGCAAGCTCTGTGGTTGGTTTAGCTCGGATCTCAAGAACCGAGGCGAGAACCGAGTCGTACTCTATCTTCCCGAAGGATTCAGCGCTCCGGACTTGTCTTCTGACTCCGCACAGTTCGGGCCGACCGAATGGCACAATTGGGACGACAAAATTGGCTCATTGATCGTTCGCCCGGGGAAGAAGTACGCCGGTCAACGGCTCCGCCTTGGAGAGAATCCCGCTACAAACAAGGACCAGGGAATGGTGAAGGAGTTCGGCGTCGGGTACTTCTCACTGGCAGCCCTCTATGACGGCAAGCTGTTTGGACATGACAAGAAGGTCGGCGTGAGCCAGTTGAGCGTTGTAAAGTAAGAGCTTTTGCCTGAGGGGGCTGCGAATCCGGGCGACGTCCGATTGCGCGCCCGACTCTTCCCTCGCGTCTTGGCGTGGGGAGAGGACTTAGTCCCCCCGCTTAGAGGTCAGATCCCGCAGCACACGCTGGTCCCGCTTGGTTCGTCGAAGACGTGGCTTCGAGCGCGGGGCGACGGGTCCAAGACGTGCCTCAACGATCGCTGCACGATCGAGCGAGAAGTACCAGATCATCATGACCGCTTAGGGCGCCATGCGCGCGTTCTGAGCCAACTGGTCGATAGTCATTGATCGAGATCAGCTAGTGAAGCCGATCGTGGCGGACTTCACCGCAACTGTGAAACTGGTTCGCCTTGATGTTGATTTAGCGATTGCGGCTGACGTGTGTGCTGAGGACGGCGAGCGGACTCGCGAGCGGTTGGCGGCTTAGCCATTCCTCAGCCTGGGCGGTGAGGGCTCGAACGACCGGAATGTCGGCTTGCCGAATCGGGGCATCGTCGCATTGGCGGCCGGTGCGATCGCGGACGGTGCGGGTGATGCTGGTGGTGTGAAGTTTTCTGCCGCGGCTGTCTTGGGTCGGCCAGATGGTCACGGTGATCGAGCCCAAGCGAAACCGCTTGGCGGGTAGCGAATCTGTAGTCATTTGTAGCTCCGTCGGTTGTGGGTTGAAGTTGGTCGCCCGCAGGGGACCGAGGAGCGCAGCCGGTCAAGCGAAAGCCGCCCCGAGCGGGCGAAGCCCGCCGGGGTCTGCCGTCTGCACAAGGCCAAAGGCCGCGGAAGACGGACGGCCGCTTGACGGGCGAGCATCCGAGGTCAAGACCAACACACTTCAACCCACAGCCGACGGAGCGGGATTGACAGCTTCGTGACGACAGGCGGAGGAGCGGCACGCTCCCCCTTGCCCATGCCCATGAATTCCGCGGTGACTGATGGCACCAAGTGTGCCGCAACGGGACGGAACGTCACGTTGACGAGGCGTGTGCGTTAAGATGTGGGCCATGATTCGGATGCACCAGTTCCGATCCGCCCGCGAGGTCAAGGACTATTACACGGCTGCTTTGCAGGGCGGTGACTACTACGCGACAGCGGAGCAGCAGGGCCGCTGGTGCGGTGCATTGGCCGAGCGGCTCGGGCTTGGTGAGCAGGTCACTCGCGAGACCTTCGCTCGTCTGGCGGACAACCTGCATCCGACCGAGAAGGGGCCGCTCACTCCCCGAACCGATGAAAACAGAACGGTCGGCTACGACATCAATTTTCACGTTCCCAAGGGCGTCTCAATTTTGCACATGGTCAGCCAGGACGATCGGATTCTTGATGCGATTCGCGAATCGTCGAGAGAGACCATGCAGGAGTTGGAGACACAGGCTCGCACCCGAGTCCGTGTCGGCGGACGCGACGAAGAGCGAGAAGCACAGGGATTGGTGTGGGGCGAGTTCCTGCACACCACCGCCCGGCCGGAGGCGGGCGTACCCGACCCGCACCTGCATGTCCACTGCGTGACCTTCAACGCTACGTGGGACCCCGCCGAGAATCGGATCAAGGCCGCTCAGTTTCGCGATATCAATCGCGACATGCCCTACCACGAAGCAGCGTTCTACAGCCGCCTGGCTTGGCGGCTGGAGCAGTTCGGCTACAAGGTCGAACGCGAGGGCAAGAAATGGGATGTGGCGGGGATCCCGGAGTCGGCGAAGACGAAATTCTCCCGCCGCACCACCGCGATCGAACAACTCGCAAAGAAACTCGGCATCAAAGACCCTGAACGCAAGGCCGCCCTTGGGGCGGCGAGCCGTGCGGCGAAGAGCGTTTCGCTCAAGCCCGGCGAGCTTCGCGAGACGTGGTTGTCGCGGATGACCGCGGACGAACTCAGTGCGGTGGAGCGAGTCGCCCGTCAAGCGGGCGACCACGCGGCGGGCAAACGCCCGGAGCGATCAGCAGGGCGTGCCCTTGATGCGGCGATCGAACATCGGTTTCAGCCGCTAAGTGTTGTCCCGGAGCCGCGGCTGCTGGAGACGGCACTGCGGAACGGTGTCGGCGAGTTCCGCCCGGAACATCTGCGGGCCGTTGCGGACCGGCACCCGGAGTTGCTGCGGCGGAAGGAGGGGACACAGACTCTGATCACCACTCGCACGGTAAATGAGGAGGAGCAGGCGATGCTCGCCTTTGCCCGGGACGGCCGCGGAATGTGTACGCCGCTTGAAGGCGATCGGCGATGGGAACGCGGGCTCGCTCAACTCAACCGACAACAGACTCGTGCGGTGGAGCATGTTCTGAGAAGCAGGGATCGCGTGATGCTGCTCCGGGGAGGAGCGGGCACAGGCAAGACCAAGATGATGGTTGAGGCGGCCAAAGCCATTGAAGCGAGAGGCAAGAAAGTCACGGTGATGGCCCTCTCCGCCGAAGCATCGCGAGGCGTGCTAAAGGACGAGGGATTTCGGGATGCGAACACGATCAAGGCGTTCCTCGATGACTCGGACAAACAGAAGGCCGCCAGAAACGGGGTCATATGGGTGGATGAGGCGGGCGTTGTTGGTACGCCGACAATGGTGCAGCTTTTTCAGACTGCGAAACGACTGAACGCCCGCGTGATTCTGACGGGTGACACCCGTCAGCACGCGCCGGTTGAGCATGGCGATGCGTTACGGCTGCTGGAAACACGGTCGGGTATTCTGCCGGGCGAGTTGAACACGGTCGTGCGGCAGACGGGGACATACCGGGAGGCGGTTGAGGCGATGGCGAGCGGCCGGTTCGATCGCGGCATTGAAGTGCTCGATCAAATGGGGGCGATCCGTGAGACTGCCGAAGGCGATCGCACCCCAGTGGTGCAGGACTATCTCGGGATGATCAAGCAGGGACGCACGGCGATGGTCATTGCCCCGACTCATGCGGAGGGTGCGGAGTTGACCGACTTGATCCGGGCCGGACTCAAGCACGAAGACAAACTCGGCATGGATGAACGGCTGATGCCGCGCTATCGTGATCTCGGTTGGAGCAACGCCGAGCGAGCGGACCCTGCCCAGTATGCAGCCGGACAAGTAGTGCAGTTCCACCGGGCGGTTGGAACCGGCAAGGCCGCATTCAAGCCGGGCCAGCGATTCGAAGTCATCGGACGGGATGACAAAGGCCAGGTACGCGTCCTTGGCCCGAAGGGCGAAGAGCGGGTCCTGCCGATCAAGCGGGCGGCGAGTTTTCAGGTATGCGAAGAGACGGTACTGCGGGTCGCTCCGGGTGAGATAGTGCGTGCCACCGCCAACGGCCGCAGTGCGGATGGCAAGCATCGCATCAACAACAAGGCGGTGTTTCGCGTCGCCGGCTTTACGCCCGAGGGCAAGATGCGACTCAGTAACGGCTGGGTGGTCGGACAGGACTTTGGCAAGTTCGACCATGGCTATGTGAACACCTCGCATGCTTCGCAGGGCCGGACGGTGGATTGGGTGCTCATTTCACAGACCGCGCAGAGCGGGGCTGCCGCCTCTGCCGAGCAGGTGTACGTTTCGGTGAGCCGGGGCAAGCAGGGTGTCCGAATCTACACCGATGATCGGGCCGCATTGGTTTCGGCGGTCAGCCGGTTGAGCGAGCGCCGGTCGGCGACAGAGCTCCTGGCGGGTCAGGGGCCGGTTGAGCGGTCGCGTCAGCATGCGATGACCATGGTTCGTCTCAGGGCGTATGAACGGCAACGCCGGGACACACCGGCGAGACTTCAAGCGAGGGAGCGTGGCTATGAGCGATAGTCTGATCGACAAGTACCGCGGCAAGTCGGTTGCACCGGCGCCGCGGCCGGAGTCCAAGGATTTGGGCTTCACCAGTGAGCCAAGTACCTCGCTGCGGATGATCGATCTCGTCCTGAAGAACGGCGATCGGACGGCGCTGCCTTACGCCTATCTGGTGCAAACCCGCTTGCGTGGTGGGGCGTCGATCGAACTCACGTTTACCGAGTCTGTGGTCACCATCACCGGCCGGGGCATGGCGGTGTTGTACAAACACCTGCTGGCCCAGACGGCGAGCTGCATTGGCGAGACTGCCAGCGGCTTCGATGATGACCGCCTGCAAACCTGGGTAGAGGCGATCACCATCAAGCCGCGGGACGGGGCTTAGTCTCCGATCTCC
>CAZSZO010000109.1:0-7868 GCA_964611125.1 uncultured Phycisphaeraceae bacterium
CATCCGCGTGCTCCGCCTGGGGACCGAGGCGCTGGTGGAGGCCCTGCTGCGTCCGGTTCGCCGCGCCGGTCCCACTGGCGAACAGGTGCTGCTGGAGCGAACCGAAGCCCGCCGACTCACGACCTCGCGGGGCGTGCCCGCTCCCGATCAGGTCTTCAGCGGGGAGTACGGCCTCCTGGGCTCGGCGGTGCTGCCCATGCTGCAGCCGGTGATCCAGCGGTTCGCCCTCGAGCTGAAGCAATCGATGCGGTTCGGCCTGTCGGAAGATGAGCGGGCCGGCGTGCGCGTGGTGCTGGATGGACCGGGCTCGCTGCTCCCGCGCATGGCCGAGGTGCTCTCGCAGCAGAGCGGCCTGACTGTGGGCGTCGGAGCGCCGCGGGCGAGCGCCGGGGTCGCCGGCTCGCCGGAGGATCTGGAGGCGTCAGCCCGTCGCCTGGCGTGGGTGCTGGGGGCCCCGGGCGAGGAAACGGCGGTGGCGTGGGGCGCCCTGGAGGGGCTGGCGGCGAACCTCGCGCCGCAGGAGATCGGGCAGGCGATGGCCCTGTCGTCGGCCCGCAAGAGCGTCTGGGGCGGCGTGGGCGCGGCGCTGGCCCTGATCGGTCTGTATGCCGGGGCCACGGTGTGGTCGCTTGAGCAGAGCCGGGCCGAGGCCGACCGGCTGCGGGCCGACGCCCGCGCCGCGGAGGCCGCCTCGGGGCGCCAGGCGGCCACGATCCGCAGCATCGAGCAGAGCGCCATGACCGTGCAGCGGATCCGGACCGAGCTGGGATTCTCAACCGACTGGTCGGCGGTGCTGGCGCTGCTGGCCGAGAGCACGCCCGAACTGGTGCGGCTGTCGAGCGTCGAGCTGCTGACAAAAGACAACGGCGAACCGGCGGTGCAACTGGTGGGCGTCGTGAAGACCGACAAGGGCTCCGACGCGGCCATGACGCTCCGCGAGTTCGCCGAGCGGCTCTCGAGCCGGCCCATCGCCCGCTCGGTGCGGTTGGGAGCGACCCAGCGCACCCAGCTCCGGGGTGAAGAATCGCAGCGGTTCGAGATGTCCATCGTGCTGGCGCCGACGCCGGTGCTCCCGATGCTCCCGGACTTTGACGCCGGCGGCATCGCCGACGGCGGCGCCGCGGCGGGCGGAACCGGGGCCGGACTGGGGCTGGGCCCGGGGCCGGGGCCAGGAGAGACGCGATGAACACCCAGATCATCACGCTCTCGCGCCAGGGCATCCGTCGGCTGGCCGCGGAACTGGCGATCGGGCTGGCGCTGTGCGCCGGGGCCTACATGCTCGTGGTCGAGCCGCTCGAAAGGCGACTCTTGGACACGCGCCACGAAGCCGACACGCTGCGCGAGGCCGCCTCCGGCGCGACCACCCAGGCGCCACCCGAGAAGGCCGCCGCGGCGGTCGCCCGAACGCGCCGCCTGGCCATGGCGATCGAGGACCGCTCCGCCCCGGCGCGGGGCGAGTCGGAGATGTTCGGCGCCCTGAGCCGCCTGGCGGAGAGCCACCGCATCCGCATCGACATGCTGCAGCCGATCCAGAAGCAGGGGGAGGCCGGCGGCGGGCCCGCCAGTGCCGTGCCGGGAGTGGGCGGGGTGGGTGGGGGCGCCGGTGAGAAGTCGCCCAGGGTGCTGCCGGGCGACGCCCGGGCGGGGTACTCGATCTCATTTGTTGCCGAGTATGCCGACGCCGCGGCGTTCTTGGGCGCCCTGCAGACCGAGCTGGGGTTCTCGATCATCAAATCGGGCCGGATCACCCCGGCGCCGGAGGCGGGCTCGAAGCTGGTGTCGGTGGTGATCGTGACCGAGCATCGCGGCTTCGACATCCGGGCCCTGCGGGCGAGCCTCGCCGCGGCCAAGGGGGAGGAGTGATGCTGCTCAACCGCGCGACGCGCCGCAAGCTGCTTCCGCTGGGCGTGTTGCTGGCGCCGGCGCTGGCGGTGCAGCTCTTCCGTCTGGCGTCGGGCGCGCAGCCGGCGACCGGCCACGCCGCGCTCAGCCCGATTGAGAACCCCGAGGCGATCGCCATCCCGCCGGTTCCGCCGATGAAGGCCGATCAGACGCGGGCCCTGGCGTGGCTGCGGTCGCGATCGCGGGACCGCATTGAGCGTTCGCCCATGGATCACCCACCGGCGGAGGCCCTGCCGCCCGCCCCGCCGCCGCCGCTGACTGAGCCGGATCCTGAGCAGCCCAGGCCGCTCTCGACGATGAAGACCCGTCCGGAGCTGCGGAGCATCATGGCGGCGCCGCGCGAGACGATCGCGACCATCAACGGCCGGATCATGCGCGTGGGCGACGAGGTGGAGCCCGGATGGCGGATTGTGGCCATCGACGTGAGCACGATGACGGTGATGATCGAGGGCCCGGAGAAGCAGGCGGTGGAGCTGACGCGCGACGGCCTGCACGACCGGTGAAGCGAGAAATCACGCGCCGACTTCACAAGAACTTGAAACCGGCCGGCCCCGCGCGCTAATAATGTCATTGCTCGCCGCCACCCCCGGCGGGCCCCACTCCATTGACTCGGCCAGGGGGGCTTGGCCAGATTCAAACCGCGCCGGGCTTTTCCGCCCGCCGCAGGGAGTTTCCCCATGGCGAACGCCAAGTGGACGAAGAAGGACCTGCTGGCCAATCCCATCAAGCACATCGACATCACGGGCTTTGACGCCCGCACGGTGATCGACAGCTACCGCAACATGGCCTATTCGGCGCGCACGCTGGCCAACGCCGCCGACATCTACTCCATGATGCTCAAGGACAAGGACTGCGCCGTCATCCTGACGCTGGCGGGCTCGCTGGTCAGCGCGGGGCTCAAGAAGGCGATCGTCACGCTCCTCGAGCACAACATGATCGACGCCATCGTGTCGACCGGGGCCAACATCGTCGACCAGGACTTCTTCGAAGGCCTGGGCTTCAAGCACTACATCGCCCCCGGCAGCCCCGAGGCGCCCCCCGTCGACGACGTCACCCTCCGCAACCTCATGATCGACCGCATCTACGACACCTACATCGATGAGGACGACCTCCGCGCCTGCGACGACGCCACCAAGAAGATCTTCGACAGCTTCGAGCCCGGCGCCTATTCCAGCCGCGAGTTCATCGACGCCATGGGCGCCTATTTGGCCCGCAAGCACCCCAAGAACGAGTCGATCGTCAAGACCGCCCACCAGAAGCGCGTCCCCATCTTCTGCCCCGCGTTCTCCGATTGCTCGGCCGGCTTCGGCATCGTCATGCACCAGGTCGAGAAGGGCGAGCAGGGCGAGGCCTATGTCGCCTTCGACAGCGGCAAGGACTTTCGCGAGCTCACCGACATCAAGATGAACTGCAAGGACACCGGCCTGCTCATGCTGGGCGGCGGCGTCCCCAAGAACTTCGCCCAGGACATCGTCGTCGCCGCCGAGCTGCTCGTCGAGCGCAAGGGCGGCAAGGCCCGCGGCGACGTGAGCATGCACAAGTACGCCATCCAGATGACCGTCGCCGACTCGCGCGACGGCGCCCTCTCCGGCTCAACCCTGCGCGAGGCGTGCAGCTGGGGCAAGGTCGATGTCGTGCATGAGCAGATGGTCTTCGGCGAGCTCTCGGCCCTGTTCCCCCTGCTGGCCAGCGACGCCTATCACCGCGCCGCCTGGAAGAAGCGCAAGGGCTTCAAGTTCAGCGACATGTTCGAGATGAGCCCCAGCAGCATGATGGGCGTCTGACCGGCCCTTGCCGCCGGCCCCCGGCCCCCCCGGCCCCGGCGCCCGACGCCGCCTGTGGCAACCTCGCAAACCGTGCCACCGACCGTGCCCCGCGCACGGTCGGTGCTTTCGCTGCGCGCGAGTGAGGAGCGGCGCCGGCGCCGAACCCATGGCCGCAGATCGTCAGGGTGCCCTCGAAGGCCCCACCGGCCCAAGCAACCCCAAGCCGCCACCCTGACCCCAGACGCCAAGCTGCTGGTCCAGATGCGCAACCGCGCGTATCGGCCCGACCAGGGGCGGTTCCTGCAGGCGGATCCGAATGCGACGGGGATGGTGATCAACAGCTCGCCGCTCGCCAACGGTCAGGTGAGCGGAACCTATGTGATGGCTCTCGACATGCAGCTGCTGTATCACGACGGGCCAAGTGTCTATTTGTATGTGGGCGCAAATCCATGGGTTCGGGCAGATCCGACCGGGCTGATGTTCCGGGCAGATGACCTTGTCGACGTTGTGTTCAAGACCCTGCACGGCGGCGTCGGGAGCATGATCGAGCAGTATGCCGCGAATCTTGAGTCCGACGTCGATTGGGCCTCGGACTGGGGCCAAGGTGACGATTGGCATTCGCGCATAGACGATTCCTGGGTGACTCGTTCATTTGCAGCGGGCGTCGTCGGCGGATTTAGCGATGCGATGGCGGACATGTTCGGTGTCGACGCGATCAAAGTTGAAGACGGCGCAGAGATGGCCGTGGCGAGCACATGGGGCAACGCCACCCGCGTCCTTCGCGGAGCCAAGGCGATCCGCAAGTACAACATGATCCGCGGGGCCCTGCCGGGGTTTACCAAGACTTGGATCGAGCATGGAATTGAACGAGCGGAGTTTCTGAAGCGCAGGGCCGTCCGAGTTCCTCAGGGTTGGTTCAAGAACCGGGTTCAGACGGAGCGAATGCTATCACGCCTTGACATGTCAAAGGGCTCAGGTACGATAGCCTTGCCCAAGGGGATGGCCGAAGTCGCCATGCCGGGTGGACGTATAGTGCCAGCAACGAGAATGCGCATCCTGACAACTTCGACGCGTGGCGGAAAGATGCGGCTGGATCACGCGTATCCGATGCCATGAACAATAGTGAATACCCATCCTTTGATCCATATCGCAATCTGCGTGCGGGTGAGTATGAGGCGTCGGAGTCGCAGCTGTACCATGACCTACAACTCCGAGTAGAGCACGAAGAAGCCTGGTCATGCCTGAACCGGGATCGTGACCGGACGCTCGAGTTTGCTGAGTTCTACTTCAATCGCCCGGACCTCCAGGGGTGGGTCAGAGTGCTTTGTGCCGAACTGGTCGTCGGGTCGGCGATTGATCTTATCGAGCCTGAGCCCGTGGATGAACTGGAGCCCGCTTCCGATGATGTCGCGAAGGAGTTAATGGGTCGCATACTTGCCGATCCATACACCAAGTACTTCATGGATAGCGCCGTGAGGCCCGAAATGCGAGCCGCCGGCTACTACCGACGGCTTGCGTCGCTCTACGACAAAGTTATCGCAGCCAGGCAGATGCCATGATCCCACGCAGGAGGTGGTCGGCGACAGCGACGGCACCGGCCTCATCACAGCGTGGTCATTCGCCCGCGAGTACGTCTGGGGCCCGGGCGACGGACCTGCGGGCCTCGACGAGTTGCTCGCGCAGTTCGACGGCCCGAGCGGCCTGAGCAAGCCGTGGTGGATCCTGCAGGATAGCGGCGGCGACGTCGTCGCGCAATGCGAAACCACCGCGGCGGGCTTCACGCGCGTCGTCGGCCAGTGGACATATGATCCCTACGGCTCGGTCGCTACGGCCGAGACCCTTGAGACGTCCGCCGCGGTGCCGCAACCCCCACCGCCGCACCTGGGCCACAAGGGTCTGTTCCTTGACAGATTGGATGAAGACCTCGAAGGTCCCACCGGCCCAAGCAACCCCAAGCCGCCACGCCTGACCCCAAGCGCCAAGCTGCTGGTCCAGATGCGCAACCGCGCGTACTTGCCCGACCAGGGGCGGTTCCTGCAGGCGGATCCGAACGAGACCGCGATGACGCTCGTGAGGGCGACGGCCCCTAGCGGCGCAGTGCTCGGCAGCGAGCCTGGGAGGCTTGACTTGGGCGGTCGATTCCGCGACGGGGGAAACCTCTACGCGTATCTCTCGGGATCTGGTTGGAAGGGAAGTGACCCGCTTGGGCTGTGGGTGAACATGCTGGCCGACGCGGCCGGATTTGGCGCCGAGATCGTGGTGCGAAGCCTTCGAGGCGGCTTAGAGAACATGCTCGAAGCCTACGGCGCCAATGTCGAGGACGACCTCGAGTGGGCGATGGATTGGTCCCAGCCTGACGACTGGCATTCACGCCTCGATAACTCGTGGGTCGGCGAGACCTTCAGGGACGGCTTCGTTGCCGGTGCGACGGAAACAGTTGTCGACTTCATCAACCCGATGGGGATTCATGGGTGGGGTGAAGGGTCCGATGAGGCCCGCGCCGACGCCAGCAGCCTCGTGCGTATGGGGCTTCGAGCGGCGCGAAGCGTAAAGCGGCTGGCTCCGGCCGCCCGACTGGCGCTCACGGCTGCAAAGAGGTTGCGGCTTGGTGCCACCACGAGCGCCGCAGAGATCTCGCGTGTATTCAAACGGCTTGGCTACAAGATGAGGCCGCACTTTGTTGACCGCCTTCGGGGTGTCGGCCCCAATGCGCACCCGGCACGCATGTCAGACTTAGGCCTCCATAGCGTGGATGATGTTCTTGATATACTGCGAAAAGGCCGAGTAGTTCCAGACAAGGAGTATCCCGATCGGGTGTACATCATCTACGGACAGGCCAAGCTGGTTATGGAATCGAAGTCCAAAATGCTGATTACGGTTCTGGGAGAAGGGTGGTAGCATGAACGAGTACGGCCTTATAACGATGACTGAGGCTCGTCGTATCTCTGGTTGGAAGTACCGATGTCCGTGGTGCGCCTCGTCGACTACTGGTAGACAGCCTTCATGGGCGTGCGATACTTATTGGTGCCGCATCCCTTTCCTGACACATGCTCCGCAACTTGTGTGCGAAGGATGCTATTATGAAATCTCGCACGCATGTCAGTCGATGTTCTTCGAGAAGACCATTGACAGGAATAGAGTTATTGATATCGCTGCACGTGAGTGTATGAGTGTAGTGGCATTTCGATTGCAAATGATCGAGCACGTGATTGCCATCGTGATGAACGCCACTCATGCTCCAGACACGCAACAGGCCGAGCTGTCGCGCCTGGAATCGCTGCGAGCGGCCCTGCGGAGCGAAGCGTAACGCTGTGTGTTGATGATGTACATCATGGTGAAGATGCTCTGGACCAAGCGCTTCCAGGCTCTCAGCGGGAGCCCGGCACTGACGTTGACCTTGCCCACGAACGGTGGACACGCGGCCCACTATTCGGGGAGGACGTAGGCGACGGAACGTCTAGCTCTGCGCCACGCACGAGATCGCGTAGGATGCTCCCAATGAGACTTGAATGCGGTATGCTGCTTGAATTGCTCGATCTCACCGAAGAACCGTCTGGCGGACCGTTCGCCTACAGCGAGTACATTCCAAAGATCTACGGCCGGTGTAAGAAGTGCTCGCGAATGGTGCCTACGTGGTATCCATCTCCTGCCCCCACAATCCGCCTGTGGCAGGAGACCGAGTGCCTTGTTCAGATCTGGCACGTACCGTTCGTGTGTCATGAGGCTCTGTGGGATGTTATCGAGCCCCACTGGCCCGATGCGGTGGTGACCCGGTGCTCGTCGCACCCAGATTCGCCACTCAAGATTGGCGAGCGATATGTCAGCTTGAGCCTTCCAAGGATGTATGAAACCACGATACGATTTCCACGGGGATCGACTTGGCAGTGCGAAAAGTGCGGACGCTGGGTCTGCAGCGCAGGGACCGGTCCTTATCCCGATGGGCGGTATGTTGTGCTCCGGCCCGATCAGTCAGACATGGGGGTCTTTGTTCAACCGAGCATTGGGTTACTTGCCTCTCAGGACGTTCGTCGGCGGATCGATCGTCTCGGCATCGGCGTCTTATCGTGGAGATCCGTGCTCGAGTTCTCGGAGCCACTCCCCCACAACCGTCTGCCAGATGATCAGCCGGCTCAAGGAGGCAGCCAGTGACCTGCCCCCAATGTCTGTACCACCCGCTATGAGAGTCTGTCCATCGTACTC
>CAZSZO010000110.1:0-7832 GCA_964611125.1 uncultured Phycisphaeraceae bacterium
TCAGCGAGGTCGCCAGCATCGGCGGGTTCGTCAAGCAGTACCAGATCGACCTGAATCCCGACAAGATGCGGGCCCACCGCGTCACGATGATGGACGTGTACGACGCTGTCCGCAAGAGCAACATCGACGTGGGTGCGAAGGTGGTGGAGAAGAGCGGCGTCGAGTTCTTCATCCGCGGGTTGGGATTCATCAAGTCCATCGAGGACCTGGAGCGCGTCGTCATCCGTCAGGAGGGCGGCACGCCGCTCTACCTCAAGAGCGTGGCCACGGTGCAGCTCGGCCCGGACTTCCGGCGCGGGGCGCTGGACAAGGGCGGCGTCGAGGCCGTGGGCGGCGTCGTGCTGATGCGCTATGGCGAGAACCCGCGAGAGGTGGTTGCCCGCGTCAAGGACAAGATCACCCAGTTAGAGGCGGGCCTCCCCACCAAGAAGCTTGCGGACGGTCGAATCTCCAAGGTGCGACTGGTCCCGTTCTATGACCGCACCACCATCGTGCGAGAGACGATCGACACGCTCAAGGAGGCTCTCTTCGAAGAGGCGATCATCGCGAGCCTGGTGGTCGTGTTCTTCCTGATGCACCTGCGAACGACCGTCACAGTGCTTCCGACGCTGCCTCTTGCCCTCGCGGGCTCGTTCATCCTCATGTACTCCTTCGGCATCGACAGCAACATCATGTCGCTGGCCGGCCTGGCGATCGCCATCGGTGATGTGGCCGACATGGGCATCATCATGGCCGAGAACATCTACCGGCGCCTCGCCGCTGCAACCGACGAGGAGAAACGCGAGAAGGGGCATTTCGGGATTGTCTACGAAGGGGCAACCGAGGTAGGCGGCGCGATCATCACCGCCGTCACCAACACCATCGTGTCGTTCATCCCCGTCTTCTTCCTCACCGGTCAAGAGGGGAAGATGTTCGGACCGCTCGCATATGCCAAGACCTTTGCCATCGGCTCGTCCGTCGTGCTCGCCGTCACCGTCGTTCCCTTCCTTTGCTACCTGCTCTTCCGCCCGGTGAAGTGGAAGCACCACATCACGCTGCTCGTCGCGGCGAGCGTCGGTGTGCTGGCCATGTTCTCCACGCACCTCGCGTTCATGTGGGGCTTGGGGGGCGGCCATGACCGTGGGTGGCTTGTTGCAGCAGCCGTGGGCGTCGCGGTCGGCCTTTGCGTCGTTCGCATGACCCGCGAGAAGTTCGTCCCGCTGGACCGCAACCCGGTCTCGCGCGTCATCGCCAGGGCGTATGTGCCGACGCTGCGATGGGTGCTCGACCACAAGAAGACCTTCATGATTGTGCCGGTGCTGATCCTCTTCACCGGCCTGACGGTGTGGCTCGGCATCCACCGCACGCTGCAGCCCGTGGAGTGGGTGGTCAACATCTTCGCGAGCGGGAAGGCATCGCCGGAGCTCACAAAGGCGATGTACGCCGACGAAGGTGCGGAGCTCGCGCGCCCGCTCCTCGAACTCGACCAACTCCGCTGGCAGACCATCCGCGATTCCGACGGCAGCTCGCACACCCGGCTCCTCTGGCGGAGGCAGGACCCGACCGAGCGCAACGCGGAAACCGCCGCCGGACTTGCCGTGCTCAAAGAAGGCCGAATCCTCCCCGGTCTCGGCCGCGAGTTCATGCCGCCGCTGGACGAGGGATCACTTCTCTATATGCCCTCGCTCCTGCCGCAGGCATCGCTTTCGCAGGCGGTGGAGGTCAACAGCAAGCAGGACCTGGCGATCGCCACCGTGCCCGAAGTTGAGAGCGTGGTGGGCAAGATCGGCCGCGCCGAGTCCGCCCTCGACCCCGCGCCCATCGGCATGATGGAATCGATCGTGATCCTGAAGCCCGAGAGCGAGTGGCGCACCAAGAAGGTCGAACGATTCTTCTCACACTGGCCCGGCCTGCTCCGCACACCGCTTTCGTGGATCTGGTCCGAGGAGCGCCGCTTCACCAAGCAGGAAATCCTCTCCGAACTCCGGGAGCGCACCGCCATCCCTGGCGTGCTCCCCACATGGCTCCAGCCAATCCAGACCCGCCTGGTCATGCTCCAGACCGGCTTCCGGGCGATGATGGGCGTCAAAATCTACGGCAGCGACCTCCGCGAGATCGAGAAGATCGGTCTGCAGATTGAGCAGTTGCTCCGCGAGGTGCCGGGCGCCACCGACATCGTCGCCGACCGCATCGTCGGCAAGCCCTACATCCAAATCCAGATCGACCGCGAGCGGATCGGCCGCTACGGCGTCAACATCCGCGACGTGCAGGACGTCATCGAGATGTCTCTGGGCGGCATGAACCTCATGGACTCGGTCGAGGGGCGCGAACGCTACCCCATCCGCATCCGCCTGGCCCGCGACTTCCGCGAGGACATGGAAGCGATCCAGCGGATCAACGTCCCCTCTTCCACCGGTGCGCAGGTGCCGCTGGCCCAACTCGCCGACATCTCCACCGTGCTGGGCCCGCAAGAGATCAAGGGCGAGCGCGGCCTGCTCGTTGGCTACGTCACCATGAACACCCGCGACCGAGACGAGGTCTCCGTCGTGCAGGACGCCGAGGCCGTGCTGCAGCAGGCCCTCAAAGAAGGCCGGCTCACGCTCCCGCCCGGGTATTACTGGGAGTGGTCCGGCCAGTTCGAGAACCAGGTCCGGGCCACCAAGCGGATGCAGGTGCTCGTGCCGATCACGCTGGGCATCATGTTCGTGATGCTCTACCTGGGCTTCCAGCGCTGGTGGATCGCCCCGGTGATCTTCTTCGGCGTGCTGGTCTCTGCCTCGGGCGGCTTCATCATGCTCGCCCTGTGGGGCGTGAACCTATCGGTGGCCGTGTGGGTGGGGTTCCTTGTGCTCTTTGGCGTAGTGGATGACGACGGCGTGGTGATCGGAACCTACCTCGAAGGCGTCTTCAAGGACCGCACATTCGCGTCAAAGGAGGAGATCCGCGAGGCGGTGATCGACGCGGGCCTCAAGCGCATCCGCCCGTGCCTCATGACCATCGCCACGACGGTCCTGGGACTCATGCCCATCTTCTGGGCCACCGGGCGCGGCTCGGATGTGATGCAGCCGATGGCGATCCCGTCAATGGGCGGCATGGCGATCAGCCTGATCACGCTCTTCATCGTGCCGTGCGTGTTCTCTGCTGTAGAGGAGTGGAAGTGGAAGCGGGCCATGAAATGACTCGGTCCATCGAACATGAACACGAAGCACCAACATCCGCACCCCGCAACTGGTGATACCACTTCACCGGGCCCGGCATGGCACGGGCTGAGCGCGGACGATGCGATCCGCACGCAGGGTTCCGATGCGCGGGCGGGGTTGTCCGCGGCCGAAGCTGCGGCGCGGTTGCAAAGGGTCGGACCCAACACGCTTACAGCGCGCGAAGGGCGGTCGTGGTTGACCGCCTTCGGCTCTCAGTTCGCGGCCGTCCTGGTGTGGCTGCTGCTGATCGCCGCGGGCGTGTCGGCGGTGCTGGGGGAGTGGATCGATGCGGGGGCGATCGCCGCGATCATCGTCATCAACGCCGTCATCGGTGCCTCGCAGGAGTTCAGCGCTGAGCGTTCCATCGCGGCCCTGCGCGGCATGACCGCGCCCAAGGCCCGTGTCGTGCGCGGCGGGGATGTTGCCGTGGTCCCCGCCGCGGGGATCGTGCCGGGAGATGTGCTGGTGCTGGAAGCCGGCGACCTGGTGCCCGCCGATGCGCGGCTCATCGAGTCGGCCTCGCTCGCGGCCATCGAGAAGTCCCTCACCGGCGAGAGCGAACCCGCCGAGAAGGATGCCCGCGCGATTGCACCGCCTCCACCGGCGGACACGCCGCTGGCCGAGCGGAGCGGCATGGTCTACTCGGGCACCGCCATCGCCACGGGCACGGCCCGCGCCGTCGTCGTCGCCACGGGCATGCGGACTGAGATGGGCCGCATCGCTGCGCTCATCGCGACCGCCGAGGCCGATGGGCCCACACCGCTGCAAGCCAGGCTGGCCCGCGTGGGGCGGCTCCTGGTCGTCGCGTCGCTGGTCATCGTCGCGGGGCTCTTCGGGCTGGGGCTCATCCGCGGCGAGCCGCTGCTCTCGCTCTTCATGACCGCCGTGAGCATGGCCGTCGCCGCGGTGCCCGAGGGATTGCCGGCGATCGTGACCGTGGCCCTGGCGCTGGGCGTGCGGCGCATGGCCAAGCGGAGAGCGTTGATCCGCCACCTGCCCGCGGTCGAGACGCTGGGCGCGACGAGCGTGATCTGCACCGACAAGACGGGAACGCTCACCGTGGGGCAGATGACGGCGCGGGCGCTGATGGTCCCTGTGGGGGGCGTGGGCGGAGTGTTGACAGCGTGCGATGTGTCGGGTGAGGGGTACGCGCCGCACGGAGCGGTGACGTGCGAGGGGAATGAGTTGATCGAAGGAGTGCGGGCCGCGGCGATGCGACTGGCGCGCAACCTCGCGGGCGTGAACAACGCGACCGTGATGGAGGAGAAGGGACGCTGGGAGGCCAGCGGCGACCCGACCGAGGCGGCCATGCTCATCGCGGCGGCCAAGGTCGGACTGCAGCGAGAGATGCTGGATGCGGGTTCGCCGCGGCTGGCCGAAGCGCCGTTCGACTCCGACCGCAAGCGTGCGGCGGTGGTGCGGCGGAGCGCGGATGGTGCTGATGTGCTTGTCAACGGCTCACCCGAGAGTGTGCTGGCGCTGTGTACGCACATTGCCGATGCCGCTGGCTCGCGGAGCATGACCGATGCGGATCGGGCCGCAATCGACGCGGTCAACGCGGACCTGGCCTCCAAGGGCCTGCGTGTGCTGGCGTGCGCGGCGAGGGGGCTGCCACAGAGCGAAGTGGCCGCGACGGTCGCCGATCCCCGCCCCGCATCGCTCGAGCGTGACCTGACGTTCGTGGGCCTCGTCGGATTGCTCGACCCGCCGCGTGCCGAGGCCCGCGAGGCCGTCGCCAAGTGCAAGGCGGCGGGCATCCGCGTGGTGATGATCACCGGCGACCAGCCCAAGACCGCCCTCGCCATCGCGCGAGACCTGGGGATCGCGGGCGAATCGGACGCGGCGCTCTCCGGGGCCGAACTCGCCGCGATCGATGATGCTGCGTTGACGGAGCGTGTGGCGCGAACGGCCGTGTACGCCCGTGTCACCGCCGCCGACAAGCTCCGCATTGTGCGGGCGTGGCGGGAACAGGGCGCCGTGGTCGCGATGACCGGAGACGGCGTGAACGATGCCCCGGCACTCAAGGGCGCCGATGTGGGCATCGCGATGGGTGCGTCGGGCACCGAGGTCGCCCGACAAGCGTCCGACATGGTCATCACCGACGACAACTTCGCGTCGATCGTCGCCGCTGTCGAGGAGGGCCGCGGCGTCTACGACAACATCAAGAAGTCCATGCAGTTCCTGCTCGGCGGCAATGCGGCCGAACTGCTCTACATGGGCGCGGCCCTGGCGGCGGGGCTGCCCACGCCACTGCTGCCAATCCAGATCCTTTGGATCAACCTCGTGACCGATGGCCTGCCCGCGCTCTTCCTGGCCGCCGACCCCGCCCCACCGGGCGTGATGGAGCGCTCCCCTCGCCCTCGCAACGCGGCGTTCATCGACCGCGCGTTCGTGGGCACGATGATCCTAACGGCGTTCCTCACGGCGGGCGTCGCGCTGGGCGTGTACCTCTACGGCCTCAAGTACCACGACGAGACGATGGCCCGCACCCATGCCTTCGCCGCGCTGGTCTTCGCCGAGCTGCTCCGCTCGTTCGGAGCCCGCAGCGAGACCGTGCCGATCTGGCGCATGGGCTGGCGCGACAACGCGATGCTGCTGGTGGTCGTCGCTGCGTCGTTTGCCCTGCAGCTCTGGTCCCACCACAACCAGACGCTTTCTTCGCTCATGAAGACTTCGACGATGGGGTGGGAAGAGTGCATCCCGCTCGTGGCCGTTTCGTGCATCCCGCTGGCGGTGCTCGAACTGGTCAAGGTCCTGCGGACAACACGGAAGGAGCGTGGGTGATGGACAACGCGGTCGCCCTGGTGCAGGCATTCCTCCGTCTCCACGGGTACCTCACCGTGACGGAGTTCCCTGTCGTCCGTGCTGCCCGTGCAGGCGGACAAGAGTGCCTGACCGACTTGGATGTCCTGGCGTTCCGGTTCGGCGAGGCATCAGGCCCGGGCGAGGCCATGCATCACCCGGCCGAGAGCGAAGCGAACGCGTTGCTCGGAATCACCGGGGGCGTGCCCGACATGATCATCGGCGAGGTTAAGGAGGGGCGGGCAGAACTCAACGACGCGGCCACCAGGCACGACGTTCTGACCGCTGCCCTCGAGCGGTTCGGCTGCTGCCGGCACGGTGACATCGACGGCATCGTGCATGAGTTACTCCGTCACGGCCGCGCCAAGACGCGGCACGGCCACGGGGTTCGCCTTGTTGCGTTCGGGACGCTGGCCCCTGGGCATCAGGATCGACGATGCCATGTTGTGCTCCTGGGAGACATTGTGGCGCACCTGCGCGCGGACATGCGCCGTCACTGGGACGCCTGGCGTGCCTCGGCGTCTAAGGACCCGGGGTTCGGGATGCTCCTGACGCTGGAGAAGGCCGAGCGCGGACATCGTCCTGCTGGTCCCGGCGTGCCGCCCCACGTCGATCAATCAACCGGCCGCACTGGTCAATCACACGGTGGGCAACATCATGGATGAAGAGCGCCGGTACCATTTGAAACAGGCTGTGCTGTGGGCGACGGTCATCACGGTCGCTCACTTCGTGGTTCCTTCAGCGGCCCACGCCTGGCATTGGCTCCACACCGCCCTCTCGGCCCTCTACTTGCCGTTGATCTTCCGCGCGGCGTTGTGGTTCGGCTTTCGCGGCGGAATGATCGCCGGTGTGGCGTGTGCCGTGCTCTACCTTGGATATCTGGCTCTGAGATGGGCCGTGGGTGGATCGCTCAACCACGATCAGTTCGCATTCCCAGTCGTCTTTCTCTTCGTGGGTTGGTCGTCGGGGCTGGTCGCAGAGGATGCACGCTACAAGCGCTGGCAACGCGACGAGGTCATACGTCGAGCCAATGCGGCCGAGCGCTTACGGCACCCTCAGACACCGAGCACCCAGGACCCGGGCAACGGACCGCGACATCAGGAATAGCCACGCACGATGCACCAACACAGGTTGAGGGGCGGGTGATGGCCGCTCGGGACCGTTAAACCAGAACTCGGAGAACCGCGGACCACTTGGCGGCGTATACTCGGGGGGAGTATACTTCCAACCCCTGTGAAAGGACCCCTTATGAACGCGACCACCAAGTCCACTGAACGGCTGACCCTCTCGATCGACGGCATGTCGTGCGGCCACTGCGTGCAGACCGTCACCGAGGCTCTCTCGGGCGTTCCCAGCGTCAAGGTGTACTCGGTGGCGGTGGGTTCGGCGGAGATCGACGCGTCAGACCCGAACGCAGCGAACGACGCGATTGCAGCGTTGGGGAACGCCGGCTATCAAGCGACGGTGGCGCGCCGGGCAGCGGTGGCCAGTCCCGCGCGTGTGGGAGGGTGCTGCGGCGGTCCCAAGGGCTGCTGCGGATAAGAACACATGCCTCGAACTTCTGTGAGGAACTGGACGTGACCAAAGGCAAGGCGAAGTCGAACAGCGCTCGGCGCAACGCGGATTCCCCCGTGGATGCCGCAGCGTGCGCGTGCGGAGTGAGCCAGGAAGCGGCGGAGACCCGCGTTGGCATCGGCCCCGGGGCGCACGCGGCGGGCGTGGATGCGGGGCTGAAGGCGGCAAACCTCAAACACCTCAAGCGGATCGCGGGGCAGGTGCGGGGGAGCGCCGCGATGCTCGAGGAGGACCGCTACTGCGCCGACGTCATCCAGCAGTGCGCGGCGGTGCAGG
>CAZSZO010000111.1:0-7694 GCA_964611125.1 uncultured Phycisphaeraceae bacterium
GGATGCGCTCGTATCCCGTCTGACAAACGCTGATTGAAGGGCGCTGCACGTGTCGCGCGGCAGGTAGAGCGTACCCACCTTTCGGTTCGGGTCGATCTCGATCTTCGGGATGAACGCGTGGACGGCCGCGCGCGCCTCCATCATCGGCGTGCCGGGCTTGAGGGCCTGCGAGAGCCCCGCGACCTGCTCGCGTGCCCAGGCGCGGAGGCGCTCGGGGTCGATCGACTTTGGGGACGCTGGTTTGTTCGCCACGTCCGCCTCGAGGGTCTCGCGTCGCCGCTTGAGATCGACGAGCGCGGTCCGCAGTTCGCCAACGTCGGCGAGGTCGCTGTCCGAAAGCAGGGCGACCGTCGTCTTGATCCGCTTGTTCAGGTCGGCCAGTTCTCGGGTGCGATCCGGCTGGGCCCTTGAGGCTGCGACGCGGCCGCAGCAGGTCTTCACGAACTCCTCGATGGCCCGCGCGACGCCCGCCTGGTCGGCCAGATAGGTGGCCCGCAGTTGGTCCAGCACCCAACCATCAAGCGCGGCGGCCTGGATGTGCGTCGCCTTGCAGACGCCAGCGCCCTGGGCCCGGTACCCACCGTCGGCGTAGTACCGGATCTCCCCCGCGCTGTTCTTCAGCACGCAGCCCCAGAAGTTGTGGCCGCAGTGCTTGCACCGCACGAGCCCGGAGAGCAGGTACCGCTGCGTCGGGCGGGCCAGGCCACCGGCGTTGCGGCGCTTGGCCATCTGCTCGTGCGCTTTCCAGAACAGGTCCGGCGGCACGATCGCCTCGTGGACCTTTTCAATGACGATCCAGCGGTCCTTCGGGTTGCGCGTCGTCTTCGCCGCCTTCTTCGGGATAGCCGACCCGTCGGACGCGACCTCATGGATCTTGCCGAACGTGCGGCGGTTCCATGCGAGCGCGCCGCGATAGCACGGGTTCTGGAGGATCGACTTCACCGCCATCTGGTTCCAGCGGGCGTGCATCGGACCCGCGATCCCCTTGGCGTTGAGCGCGATGAGGATGGACCGGAAGCCCAGCCCCTTGGCGCACATCTCGAAGATGTCGCGCACGACGGCGATGTGCTTCGGGTCGCCAGGGATGAGCCGCACAATGTCCGACTTCATCTTCTTGGGGAGTTTCTCCTTAGGATCGATGAAGCGCAGGTGGCGACCGTCCGGCCCGAACTCCTGGCGTCGCCCGTCGGGGAGCGTCCGGACGGTCTTGAGCACCTGCCCGTTGGCGGACACGTACCGGCGGTCGTAGCCGTATGGGGAGCGACCACCCATCGCGCTGTGCTTGACCGTCACCGTCGAGTGCTGGCCGCGGATGCTGTCGCGCGAGAGTTTCACCGAGTACTGGCGGGCCTGCCACGACTTCACGCCTTGGAGCAGTTCGCCCTCGTCGCCTTCGGGGATGCCCTCGGCGGTGAAGTGCGTTTCGACGCCCGCCAGACGGAGCCGGTGCAGGTAGAACCCAGTCTCGTTGGTTCCGCCGCGCGAGAACCGGGACATGTCGTAGCAGAGCACCGCATCGAAGTCGCGCCCGTTCTCCGCTTCATGGATGAGGCGTGTGAACTGGTCGCGACCCCGGGCGCTGGTTCCGCTGATGGCGTCATCCACGAACCATCGCAGGATGCGGAAGCCGTGATCCCTCGCCCAGCGCTCGACCGCGAGTTTCTGGTCGGGAAGCGACCGTTCCTGCAGGTCGGTCGAGCGCCGGGCGTAGCCAACCGCAAAGCGGATGTCATTGGCGATCATGCCACCTCCGTCGCGGCGAACAGGCCGCGCTCGACCTTGCTGAAGCGTGCCGTCTTCCCCTTGGCGGCGATCTCACGGATGATGGCGGCGTACAGCGTGGCCTCGGGGGTCTTGCCCTTGGGGCTCGACCACAGGCCCTTCGCGCTCGCCGCCTCGATCATCTCCTTGGCCCGCATCGGCTTGCCAGCGTCGGCGAGCACCTTGGCGGCGGCGCTGATGGCGCTGAGCCGCTTGTCGTCGGCCTGCTTCGAACCGGCGGTCGCCTTCGCGTTGGCCAGGTTCCGCTTGGTACGGGCAGCGCCCTCGGCGCGGGCGGCGCTCTTGGACATGCGGACGGTCTTCGGGGCCTTCTTCGTCTTCGTGCTCATGATCATCTCCAAACATGGGGTGCGAAACACCGCCGCACACGCGGCGGCGAATCGCCCGCGGCGCGGTGCCCCGCGCCGGGGCGTGCTCAGTCGGCCAGGAAGCGCTCGACGTCCTCCCGATCCATTCCGCTCATGAACCCGACCGTGTCGATCAGGTCGCTGCGGACTTTGCCGAGGTCGCCAACGCGTCCCCAGCACTTCGGGTCGCCCTTTGCGGCGTCGGCGTGCTTCTCGAGTTCCATCTGAAGCACATCGATCAGGCGGGCGATGTCGTTGGCCCGCGCGGCGTAGGCCTCGGATGCGGTCGGTTCGGGCTTCGTGGTCTTCTTCGCGTTCATGTTCGTGGTCTCCATCGCGGGTGGTGTCGCCACCCGCGTTGGTCACATCAGGGCGTCATGGGTCGGAAAGTTCAAGGCGATCTGGCCAGATCGCTGCGAAGTGGGCCATGTGGGGGCAACTCGCGCCCGGACAGGCGAAACAAACACTGATTCCCCTTGCGGCTGTTCCCGCAGGCGTCGCCTGTTGGCCAGCGACGGGAAGGAACCAAGGGGGGGAGGGGGGTCACGTTCTCCCCCCACACCCCCCAGGCGCGTACGCCCCCTGGGGGGGGGCGTACGCGCGCACACGTTTGCGCGTAACCCCCCTCCCCCCCTCACGGGCCAGTCTCGGGTTGACGCGCCACAACGAAACGGACGCGCTCGGACGGGCCGGGCTGGGAGCGCTGCACGAGCCCGCGGGCTTCGGCGAGTTTGAGAAGGCGGGTGGCTTGGGCATGGGAGAGGTCCTTCGTGGCAGCCAGCAGGATCTCATCGCGCAGCGCCGGGCCACCCGACACGAACGCGCCGACGAAGCGCTCGGGCGTCCAGTCCTCGGGTGGCGGCGGGCGCTCGCTGCGCTGCCGTCGTCGCGACGATTCGACCTTGAGCCGCTTGGCGTCGAGGTCTTCGGCCATGTCCCAGACAGGGAACGCCCACCGGAGGCACACCGGATCGAGCGGCGGCCATGACCGCACTGCCGCTTCCAGCACGACCACATCGGATTCCTCGTGCGGCCGCAGGACGAGGTGTGCATCGGTGGCGCGGCTTTGGCTGCCAGCGCCCGCGCCGACATCGGTCACCGACTTGCCCGACTGGTTGCCCTTGCTCGAGTGGTGGATCAGCACGAACGCACAACCGAGGTCGGCGGCGTAGCGGTCGATGTGGTTGTAGAGCGACGCCATGTCGGCGTTGGCATTCTCGTCCGTGCCCGCGGGCAAGAAGCGGTAGAAGGCGTCGAGCACGATCAGGCGGAAGCGGCCCGGCTTGATGTCGCGGAAGAACGAGCCGAGCGAGACGATGTCCTGGAGCCCGCCCCGCAGGTTGCGGATGAACACCCTATCGGCGAACTCATCGGTGTCGATTCCGCGCGCCTTGGCGACCTTCGGGATGCGGTTGGCCGACGTCTCGCCATGCAGTTCGTTGTCGATGATCAGAACATCGCCGGCGACCGTGGCGAAGCGACCGAGCCAAGGTCGGCCCGTGGCGACCGCGATGGCCAGGTCGAGCACGAGCCACGACTTGCCGGTCTTGGGCGAGGCAATCACGTTCATCGTCTCGCCCTCGCGGAGCAGGCTCTCGATCACGGGCGGCCGCAGGGCCGGGCATGCCGCCATGAGCTGGCGTGCGCTGACATAGGGAAGCGGAGTTGGCACAGCCTCTGGGAGGCTTGGTTCTGCCTCCTCAGGCGGCACATAGTCGCCCAGAAACGGCGGGCAAGTGCTCCGCGCGGGATCGATGTCGCTGCTGGCCCACTCTTCAGCCTCGGCGAGCCAGATCGGCAGCAGTTGCTTGATGCTGTCATCCGACGCGCCGTGCTTGCGGAAGCGCAACCAAGCGTCACGCGTCATCGCCGTCGCTTGGTCGCGGCCGCGGGCTTGCGCGGCGGCAGCAGCGTGCCCAAGGCGATAGACGATCTGGTCGCTGTCCGGATACGTTCCCCTATCGGACTCCGCGATGGCGAAGTAGTCGGCGGACGGGACGCGCACGAGGGCCGCTGCGTATGTGCTGCGACGAGCAGCCCATGCCGCCTCGCACGCGTCGTCATCGGGCTCGCTCCAAGCCGCGACCTCGCGTGCCGCTTCCATGAAGCCACGGCGGAACGCCCGCTCAACATCAACTTGATCGCTGCCATCGAACCGCCTTGGCGATGGCCCATCGTCGTACCAGCGGGCGAACCTCTGGCCCGCCACTACGATGATGCCGAACTCGTCGTTTCTGGCCACGGTCACTTCGTCTCGCTTTCCATCTGCTCGCGTTCCCATTCGGCCAGGAGCCACGCGCTGAGGTGCTCGAGCGCCTCAGCCCACCGCGCGGCCGCATCCGGCACGTCGATGAACTCGATCCCGAAGGCGATGTCCCCGATCTGGATCTGGGACGGCGGGATGTCCTGCTGCTCGTCCATGAGCGCACCCATCGCGCCGCCGCGATCGGCGCGGCGTGCGTCATTCGTGATCCGTGTGTAAGAAAGGCCGGGGGCAGCCCGCAACCACCCCCGGCCGCACCAGCGCCGACTGTTTACGCCTCGCCCTTGCTCCGCACCGCCGCCCGCGGGTCGCACAGCGCTGCGCCGAAGTCGAAGTAGACGCGCCAGGACACCGCCAACTTGTTTACCGTCTGGTCAAGCCCGAAGAACTCGACCGTCGGCGTCTGCTGGCCGTTGAGGAAGCCGACGATGATCGGGCTCGCTGCCGGAGCGGCGAACAGGTACCAGTGCTTCGTCGAGGCTTTCGTGCCGAACTTCTTCGTGTTGCTGAGTCGCGGCTCGACCTCAAGGCCCACCGCGTTGCGAAGGCTGTTGCCGGTCGGCAGGTTCGTCTGGGCCGCGATGTACTCGCTCTCGAGCACGGCGCGGGCCACCGTCTGGAGTTCCGGCGGCACGACCAACCGGGTCGGCCGCAGGTCCAGGTCGTTCCCCTCGGCGTCCCGCTGCGTGAGCATGGCGGTGATCGCCTTGCTCAGGCCGTCGGTGCTCAGATTCGTGTCAGCCCCGGTGATGTAGTTGCCGTTGCCCGCCGCGAAGAACGCGCCGGCGTTCGTGAGCAGCGTGTCGTACACGAGGTCGGACAGTTTCCGCATCGCCGCCTGGCCCATCGCGCGGGCGACGCTGTCGAACAGCGACAGGTCGTCGTTGATGAGGTCGCGGCGGTCGATGGAGAAGATCTTGCCGAACGTGTCCACCTTGTACTGGGTCGTCGCCTCCTCACCGCCGCCGTGCTTCAGTTCGCCACCGGGAGCGACCTGCTGAAGCGAGCCGGTGAACGACGGGCGGATCGCGGTGGCCGTCTTGAAGTCCGGCACCGACCGGACGCCCGCGAAGGAGCGCCAGGTCGCCGGGCTCTCCTGATAGCCGTCGAGCAGGACCTTGTTCACCGCGCCGCCGAGCGCCTCGGCGAGCGTGTGAGTCGTGAGCGACGCCCGCACCATGCCTTCGCGGTCGGTCGGGGCCTCGATGCCCTCGTAGTGCAGGGCCGCTCGGCACAGATCGAGGGTGTGGGCCACCCGCAGGCCGTCGGCGGCCTCCATGCACGCCGGGCCGAGGGCCTTCTCGGCGAGGACCGCGAAGCCCGCTCGCTTCAGGATGGCGGCCTCGAGGATGCGGGACCGAGGAATGCTGCCCGAGTCGGCGAACCCACCCGAGTACTTTGGCCGCGACGCCCGGAGCACTTCGAGCACGTTGGCCCGCAGCTCATCGACCGTCATTTCGCCCGAAATGGCCTTGGCCTTCATGTCATCGACGCGCTTCTGCGCGGTGCCCCAGTCGGAGCCCGTGCAGGGCGTACAGGTGATCTCGATCTGCTTGAGGCGATCGCGCTCGTCGGCGCGGATCTGGTTCTCTTCCACAGTGCTGGTTGACATGTTCGACCGTCCTTGGCGTGATGCCGCGATGGCCACCGACGTTTCCGCGTCGGCTCCAACGGGCGTGATGCTGACTTCCCGCAGCCGACCGCGCCGAACGAGCGTGAACCCGCTCGGCGACGACAGCGACCGCCCATTGATCTCGACCGACTGATTGGGCTTCACCCGCTCGTGTTCGGTGGGCGCGACGCCGACCGACGCCTGGAACTGGAAGCCGCCCCTGGCCATCTCTACGACGTGCCGGGCGGGCTCGCCCGCGCCGCTGACGACGCCCGCGACCACGAGCCGCCCGTTGGCGACGGCAGGTTCGCCGTGGCCGACGACGCTGCCGACGCTGGCGTTGTGGTCGGCCAGCAGGGGAACCTGGCCGCCCGCTTCGAGGCCCGCCAGGTCGATGGCGATGTCACCCCAGCCGGGCACACGCATGATGCGGCCGGTGTAGGCGACGACGCTGATCTTGGGGCGGGCGTCCTTGCCCGCGGCCTCGATCTCGACCTCGGCGGCCGTGAGCAGCAGGTCATCCGTGACCGTGTTTGCGTTCATGAAACTCTCCTTCTGAGACCACCTTGAAGCCCTTCGCCAGCAGTTTCGGGATCAGCAAGTTCAGCCGGTACCGGATCGTGCTCTCTTTCATGCCGAGCCGTCTCGCGGCCTCGCTCACATTCCCGTCGCACTCCATGATCGTGCGGCACAGCGCACGGCTGTCTTCGTTGTCGATGAACTCAAGCACGTCCTCCGTTGCCCAGAACGACTGCGACAGGCTGACCGTGCGGCTGCTAGCGATCTCCGTTCCTACAGGATCCGGATGGACGCCCTCATTGGTCGTTGGCGAGGATTCCGTAGGCTCGCGTAGCGTCCTGAACTGCCGGACGTCACGTGCCTCCCGCTCGACGAACTTGATGACGGCCCGTTGCACGATCGTGTAGATCAAGGTCGTCGGGCTCGCACCCCGGGCTGGGTCCCACCTGGGCGGCTTGGCGATCAGGTGCAACAGAGCATGCTGAGCCGCGTCTTCGGGGTCGATCCGAGGATTGCGAAAGCCCTTAGCGATCTCGATCCCCTTCTGCCGCGCGTAGTCGAGCAGGTCGGGCGTGAGTTCGAGTTCAGTGGGTGAGGGATCGGGCATTCAGATCTCCTCGCCACGCTCGAGCCTCTCGCGGATGTCGTCGCACAGCGTGAAGGAGATCACCGCCGGGGTGTTCTCGCGGGGCGGCACGCGGTGCATGACGAAGAGCTGGTCGTCGGGCCGCACGGGCCGCCCGTACTTGGCCGACTCATGCTCGGCGGCGTCGCGCAGCGGGCGAAGGAAGTCGGCGTACCGGCACCCGAGGGCCATGCACATCGCCGCGTACGGCGTGAAGATGCCCGCCTCTTCGAGGTGATCGGCCGCGGCGTCCACGTCGGCCTGCGTCCATGCGTCCGGCTGCGATGGCGTGACCACCCCCTGCCGGATCAGTGCGTCGAGAATCGCGGGGCGGCAGTCGTACCCGCGGGACCGCAGGTGGTGCGATGCCGCGGCGGTCGCCATCGGGAACATCCGGTCCCGCTCCTCCTGGGCCGCCTCATGGAACGCGGGATCCGCGCCCGCCCGGGGCTTCACGCGGAGGTCGAAGTGCTCGTCGAGGGTCAGTCCGATTCGGGTCACGGTGGTCTCCTTGCCGGGGGGCGTCGGGCTACAGGCCCACCCCCC
>CAZSZO010000112.1:0-6984 GCA_964611125.1 uncultured Phycisphaeraceae bacterium
CCCTCGTACTCGGCCATCGCGTGGGTGAGCGCGTACGCGGCGTAGGCGTCGGCGGCCCCGCGTCGTACACCTTGGGGTCGACGCTCACCTCCACAATGCGAATCCCGGGCTTGCCCAGGTTCGCCTTCAGCCACTCGGCGCTCACCAGCACGTTCTGATTCTGAGTCGTCTGTCCGCTCATGCCTCGTTCTCCTTGTCGCCGGCCCGGTCCCTTGAACGGGTCGGGGTCGGCTTGGTCAGGGTTTCAGTTCGATTGGTCCCAGGCCTTCGCCTGCTCGTCTTCCAGTAACTCCGGGAGGTGTTTGCCCATGCTCTGGGCGTACTTGAAGACGCCGTCGCAACAGATCACCACGCCGCACGCCACCGGCTCGCGCAGGGCCGTCCGGATCGCCCCCTCCAGGATCAGACCCGAGCTGGGCCCGGCCAGCAGCCCTTCCTGTCGGGCCAGTTCCAGCGCCCGCTCGTACGCCAGCTCATACTCGATCTCGATGACCTCATCGATCAGGGCCGGGTCGTAGAGCTTGCTGACGCCCAGCTCACTGACGTTCCGCAGGCCGGGCACATCGTGCCCCGTGCTCGGCTGCACCGCGATGATCCGCACCGCCGGGTTCTTCGCCTTGAGGAACCGCGACAGCCCTGTCACCGTGCCGCAGGTCCCCAGGCTGGTGAAGACGTGGCTCACCCGGCCTTCCGTCTGCCGCCAGATTTCCGGGCCCGTGGTCTTCTCGTGGGCCCGGGCGTTGGCCTGGTTCTCGTACTGATTGGGCATGACATAGGTGTGCCCGCTCGCCCGCGCGTGCGTCTTCGCCAGGCCGATGGTGCCGTCCTCGGTCCCGGGCAGCGGGCACATCGCATCAGCCACCACGTCCACCTCCGCCCCCAGAATGCGGAGCATCATCCGCTTGTCGCTGGGCGCTTTCGCCGGGGTCACCGCCCGCATCGGCCACCCCTTCACCGCCATGATCCCGGCGAGGCTGATGCCGGTGTTGCCGCTGGTCGGCTCGACGATCCCGCGCGGACCCCGACCGGGCCCGCCCTCCGGCTGAGGCTGCCGCCCGAGCTTCCCTTGGCGCTCCAGTTCGCTCACCATCTCCGCCGCGGCCCGGTCCTTGACCGACCCGAACGGGTTGAACCACTCGAGCTTGGCCCATAGGGTGCTGCCGGGCGGGGCCAGCCGGTTGAGCCGCACCATGGGCGAAGGGTTCTCCTCGCTCGGGAGCAGTTCCAGAATCGATTCGTACACCCGGCGCGCGTGGTCCACGGGGAGCCCTCCTGTGAAGGAATCAGCCAGCTCCGATGCTCAGTCTCGATGGCCAGCTCTGATGGATTGAGTGGGAGATCTGGTCGCCGCGCCGCCGCCCGATCACGTCCGGATTCGGGCGCCGTCGCCTTAGGCTGACCGCTGACCGCGACAACAACAACACCGCCGCGCAGCCTCTGTGCGGAGAGCTTGGCGCAGCGAGCCCTGGATAGTCGCCGAGGAGATCACCAGCTATTCCTAGCCGCCCCGCGCCCGCGAGTCCAGCCAGCCAGACCCGCGCGGCTCACGCTGGCCCCCCGGGTCCAGCCACGGCCCTTCACGTTACATCGAGTTCCGGGGCCGGCTCTGCGCATCGCCCCCGGGTAGCGTCCAGATAGACGTCTCCGACCGCGTCGGCGCCTCGCCCTCCGACCAGTTCGAGCCGACCAGCCCCGCCGCGACGGCGATGCGCGTCAGGTCCGACCGGTTGCGGGCCCGCAGCTTGCGGCCCAGCTGCATCCGGTGAGCCTCCACCGTCTTCACGCTGCGCTTCAGCCGCGCGGCGATCTGCGCCGACGACAGGCCCTCGGCAATCAGCGTCAGCACCTCAACCTCGCGGCCGCTCAGCCCCGCCAGGATCGGAGGCGACTGCGTCTGCTGGTCGATCAGTTCGGCCTCGGGTTCCACAAAGTGAGCGATCTTGGTGAAGCGCGAGACCAGCAGCACCAGTTGCTCGCCGCGCTCGTTCTTCTCCAGCGGGCGGATCGTCGTTGTGCGGTGGTTGGTTCCGTAGCGAATCCGGGCCACCACCGTCCGCCCCGTCGAGATCGCCCGCCCGACCAACTCCATACGCTCGGCGGCCACGTCCTCGCCCACCAGCTCACCCAGCGAAAGGCCGATCGCCGCGTCGGCCGCGATCTGGAACGATTCAACCCCAAGATTGTTGATGAACTCGATCCGGCCATGCTCGGTCAGCACGATCACCGTGGCGCCGCAATCGTTCAAAAGCGATCGCCAAATCGCGCTGGCGAAACGCGATGACTCGAACCCGCGCACGTTTCCGATCTCCGGCACGCTCAACATGTGGTCGCCTCAAACCTATGGCGATACTCGACAGCCGCCCCGAAACGGCTGCTCCGCGTGCAGATCGAAGGCCCACGCGCGTCCCGATGTTCGATCGCTCGCTCCGAACTACTATATCAAAATCCACCCTCAAAGGTGGATGAACCAGTGTCCTGAGAACTTCACGAGAACATTATCCAATCGTTTACCTAGTCCCAACAGGGACACTCCCAGCGTGTTACAGTCGAGCCGCCTCTGAGCCTCCTCACCCTGGTCATCCCGACGTTTAACCGGCGCGAACTGCTCAAGGCAGCGCTCGAATCCGTGATTCGTTCATCCGTCCAGATGATGAAGATCATCGTTGTTGATGACGGATCAAGCGACAACACCGCCGCCTTCGTCAGAGCCAACTTTGGTGATCGAGTCACCCTGCTCACGCAGCCCAATCAGGGGCCAGGCCCGGCCCGCAACCTTGGCGCCCAGCATGCCTCAACGCCGTGGCTCGCTTTTCTTGATTCCGATGACCTTTGGTTTCCGTGGACATTTGCACAAACAAGCCGCCTCATCGCCGCTGACGATTCGCCAAGTTTGATTTCGTCCATGCCCGCGGCGTTTCACAATCCGAGCGAAATCGCTCGCAAGACCGACGGCCCCCTGCTGGTCGATCGCTACTCGGATTACCTCGCCAGCGATCACCTTAAGGTTTTCCCCGGGGCCGGAAGCATGGTGGTTCGGCGGGATGTCTTTCTGGCCGCCGGCGGCTTCAGCGAGACCCGCATGGGCGCTGAAGACGCCGAGCTCTTCCTGCGGCTCGGCACAGCGCCGGGCTTCACCTTCGTCAGATCCCCAGCTTTGGTGGCTTATCGCATGCACCAGGGCTCGTTCAGCCTGTCGGTCGACGCCGGGCTGACGGGCCGATGGGAGATGCTGCGCCGCGAGCGGGCCGGCGGCTTTCCGGGCGGGCCGGGGCGCCGGGCTGATCGCCGCCGCATCATCACTTCTCACTGCCGCTCGGCGACCGTCGTGGCCCTCCGGTCCGGTCAGGTGCGCGATGCCATGCATTTATATGCAAATACTGCCGGATGGCACCTGATCGAGGGCCGCTGGAAGTACTTGCTGGGCTTCCCGCTGCTGGCGGCGCGGACCGCGCTGCTGGGGGCCGACCCGGCCCAGGCGGGGCAGGGTTTTCTCCCCGCAGCGCCCCGACCCGCTCTACCCGAGGCCGCTGCGCCGGCTCATGCAGAGTCGTCTCTCCGGCCTGCTCTTACCGGACCCACACCCCTTGGCGCTCACGTTCGCGGGCCGATTCGCGCCGCGGTGGTGCTCGCCACCCGTAACCGCAAGGACGAGCTCCGCCGGGCATTGCAGTCGTGCTTCGCCCAGACCGTGCCGGTGCATGTCGTGGTGCGCGACGATGGTTCGACCGATGGGTCCCTGGAGATGGTCCGCGCCGAGTTCCCCACCGTCGACATCGTCCGCCACGAGCACAGCCGGGGGTCGATCCCCAGCCGCAACGACGCCGTGGAGGCGCTGCGCGGCGTGCCCGGGTGCGAGATCGTGTTCTCGATCGACGACGACGCGGCGTTCTCTTCGCCCCGCACCATCGAGCAGACCCTGGCGGAGTTCGACCACCCGCGCGTCGGGATCGTCGCCATCCCGTTCATCGATGTGCTCAAGGGCGACACCATCGAGCAGGCGGCCCCGCCCGTGACGTCCGAGCACGATCGCGGCGGCGTGTGGGTGCTCGACACATTCCGCGGGTGTGCCGCGGCGTGGCGGCGCGACCTGTTCCTGGGGCTGGGGGGCTACACGCCGGTGTTCCGTCACATGGCCGAGGAGCCCGATCTCGCCCTGAGGGCGCTGGACGCGGGGTTCATCGTGCGAGCCGGGCGCGCTGACCCAGTGCACCACTATGAATCGCCCAACCGCAACTGGGACAAGATCTGGTTTCAGATCGCCCGCAATGGGGTGCTCCAGGGGTGGATGACCGCCCCCTGGTGGATGGTTCCGCCGCACCTGGCGGGCACGGTCGCCGCGAGCCTGCGCGTCGGGCTGCGTCAGGGAAACCTGCGGGTGATGGCCCGCGGGGTGGCCGACGGGTTTCGAACCTGCCTGGGCGCGGGCCGGGCGTCGGTCTCGGCACAGGCGTATTTCCTGTGCCGCTGGCTGCGGCGCCGCAAGCCGATCCGGCTGGAGGCGATCGAGGCCCGCCTGCCCGGTCAGCGGTCATTCAGCGCTCAGTCGGCGCCTGTCGGGCCGACGAACGCGTAACCTCAGCGACCATGCCCACCTCCAGCAGCCCTACTGGCCCCAGCAGCCCCACTCAGGCCCGAAACCCCCGCGTGCTGTACGTCGGCATGAAGTACGACTACGGCAAGCCCGAGCTGGGCTTCTCGCCGGAGCACTACTACCACTTCGACACCATGCACAACATGGGGCTGGAGGTGATCTACTTCGACTTTCTGTCGCTGATCGCCAAGCACGGCAAGGCGGGGCTCAACCGCCTGCTGCTCGAGGTGGTGCAGCGGGAGAAGCCCGACTTCATGTTCACCGTGCTCTACATGGACGAGTTCGAGAAGCGCACGCTCCGCAAGATCACCGACGACTCGGGGACCATCACCTACAACTTCTTCACCGACGACCACTGGCGCTTCAAGCCCTACTCGCAGCACTGGTGCAAGTGCTTCCGCTGGGTGTCGACCACGTCCAAGGGCGCCGTGGAGCGGTACCACCGCATCGGCATGCACAACGTGATCCGCACGCAGTGGGCCTCGGGCCACTTCATGTTCCGCCGGCTCGATGTGCCCCTGGAATACGATGTCACGTTCATCGGCCAGCCGCACGGGGAGCGCCGGCGCGTCGTTGAGGCACTGCGCTCGGCGGGGATCAAGGTCGAGTGCTGGGGGCGCGGCTGGGAGCGCGGCAAGGCCACCTGGGACGACATGATCCGCATCTTCAACGCCAGCCGCATCAACCTGAACCTGAGCGCCTCGGCGGTCCCCGAGCCCAGCGACATGCAGATCTGGCGCGAGACCATCGCCAAGCAGCTCGACCGCGTCGGCCTCCGGGCGCCGCTACGGGCGGCGCTCAAGAAGCTCCGCCCCGCCAAGCCCGCGCCGGCCGCCGCCCCGCCGACGACCTCCGGGCCAGGCAAGCCTGACCCGAACGCCCTGCCCCCGCAGATCAAGGGGCGGGTGTTCGAGGTCCCCGGCTCCAACGGCTTCCTGCTTACCGACAAGGCCGAGGACGTCGATGAGTACTACCACGTGGGCAAGGAGATCGCGGTCTTCGACGACACGCCCGACCTCATCGCCAAGATCAAGCACTACCTGGCCAACGAGGACGAGCGCGCGGCGATGTGCGAGCGGGCCTATCAGCGGACCATCCGCGAGCACACCTACGCCCACCGGCACGCCGAGATCTTCAAGGCCGTGGGCCTGTCAGTCGATTGGAAGCTCGATCCAGTGACGCTGATCCCCCGCCCGGGACCGGTGCTGGAGATCAGCTGACCCGCCCAGGCCGCCCACATGCAGCCCGCCCAACAGCGACCCGCCGAACAGGCAGCCCGACCGGGAGGGAGGGCGTTCCCCGCTGGTTCCCCGTTCACCGTGCTTTCCGTGTTCGTTTTCGTGCCCCCCCGCGCTCCCACCATTGAGCCTTGCCCGGGGTCGGGGCCGGGGAACGCCCACCCTCACGGTCGGGCTGCCTGTTTGAGCGGCCGACCTGAACCCTGAACCCTGAACCCTGAACCCTGAACCCGCCTCCGATGCACACTTCCACGCGCCTGGTCATCAACACGCTTTCGACCTATCTGCGCATGGCGGTGACGGTGGGGTTCGGCCTGCTGGCGATGCGCTGGGCCAAGCTGCACCTGGGCGACGTTGACTTCGGCATCTGGTGCGCGCTGCTGGCCATCGGCGGGACGCTGCTGGTGCTCTCAGAGAGCGTCTCGGGCTCGGTCGAGCGGTTCCTGGCCTTCGAGCTGGGCCGGACCGACGCCCCCGGCCGCCAGCGCGAGTTCTTCGCCACCGCCCTGGCGGCGATGAGCCTGGTGGCCGTCGCGGCGTTCATCATCGGCCTCCCCATGGGCTTCTGGATCATCGCCGGGACCATCCAGAGCGACCCCAAGGTGGACCCCATCCGGGCCGCGGGGGCGTCGGTCCAGTGGGCCTACGCGCTCGTGCTCATCGGGCAGTGCCTGACGGTCATCTGCACGCCGTTCCGCTCGATGTTCATCGCCCACCAGTCGGCGGCCCTGCTCACCATCATCGACACGGGCGAGTCGATCATGCGGCTGCTGGCGGTGGTGGCCATGATGAGCCTGGCGGGCGACAACCTCGTCCAGATCTGCGGCTTCACGCTGGCGGCCCAGGGGCTGACGGCTCTGGCGGTGCTGCTCTTCTGCCTGCGGACCTATCCCGAGTCGCGCTCGGGCATCCGCGGGGCGAGCCTGCGGGCCCTGCGCGAGCTGGCGTTGTTCACCGGCTGGGCCGCTCTGGGCATCGTGAGCTACCGCATCCGCCTGTCGGGGATGCCGCTGCTCCTGCTCAAGGCCTTCGGCCCGGCCGCGTCGGGGCCCTTCAGCATCGCCGTGACGCTCGCGGGCTACCAGCTGAACCTCTCGAGCGCCGTGGGCAAGGCGGCCCAGCCGGCCGTCACCAGCGCCGTCGGGGCCCGTGACC
>CAZSZO010000113.1:0-6974 GCA_964611125.1 uncultured Phycisphaeraceae bacterium
CCTGGAGGGCCTTGACCTTGTCGGCCTTGTCCTTGGGCAGAACGTCGGCGAAGACGATATCGACGCCGACCTGCGAGGCGACCGCCTCGGCCGTTCGCTTGTTGTCGCCGGTCATCATGACCACGCGCAGCCCCAGCGCGTGCATCGTGGCGATGGCCTCCTTCGACTCGGGCCGCACCGTGTCGGCGACCGCAATGATCCCCGCTTCGCGCCCGTCAACCGCAACAAACATGGGCGTGCGCCCCATCGCCGCCAGTCCCGCGGCCTTCTCCGCCAGCGTGGACCGGATACCGCGATGCTCGAGCAACGCCGCTTTGCCGACGAGTACAGCCCGACCGTCCACCGTGGCTTCAACGCCATGACCGACCACGGCCTGGAAGCCGATCGGCTCGGTGAGGGGCAGCCCGCGTGCCGTGGCCTCACGCACGATCGCCGCGGCGAGCGGGTGCTCGCTGTGCTGCTCGGCTGATGCGGCCAGCCGCAGCAACTCGCGTTCATCGAGCATCCCTCCGGGTGCCGGGATGATGTCGTTCACGGCGGGCTTGCCGTGCGTGATGGTGCCCGTCTTGTCGAGCACGATGGCGGTGAGCTTGTGGGCGGTCTCCAGGGCCTCGCCGCCGTTGATGAGGATGCCCTTCTCCGCGCCACGCCCCGTTCCCACCATGATCGCCGTCGGCGTTGCCAGCCCCAAGGCGCACGGGCACGCGATGATGAGTACTGAGACGGCCGTGACCAGCGCCATGCTCAGGCGCGAGTCCACCGGCGATGCGAACCACCAGACAACGAACGTCACGAGGGCGATGGCGATCACGATGGGGACAAAAACGCCGCTTATCTTGTCGGCCAGGCGGGCGATCGGGGCCTTGCTCCCCTGGGCTTCCTGCACGAGCCGCACGATTTGCTGGAGGGCCGAGTCGGCCCCAACTTTCGTTGCAACCAGCCGCAGCGCACCGGTCGTGTTCATCGTCGCACCAAAGACGCTGTCGCCGGTCGCCTTCTCGACCGGCACGCTCTCGCCGGTGAGCATCGACTCGTCCACCGCGGAATGGCCGCTCTCAATGTTCCCATCAACGGGGATTTTCTCGCCGGGTCGCACCAGCACGCGGTCGCCCACGACCACGGATTCGATCGGCACATCCTGCTCGGTGCCGTCTCGCATGACGCGAGCCGTCCTGGCCTGCATCCCGATGAGCCGCTTGATGGCCGCGCTCGTCCGGCCCGTCGCCCGGGCTTCAAAGTACTTGCCCAGCAGGATCAGGACGATGATGACCGCCGCGGCTTCGTAGTAGACCGGCACCATCGTCATGCCGGCCATCGCGCCCTCGGCGTGCGGCCCGTTGGCCACTGTCTTGCCGACTCTCGCGAAGAACCCCGGCCAGATCGTCGCCGCGAGCGAGTAGAGGTACGCAGCGCCGGTGCCCATCGCTACGAGCGTGTCCATGTTGGCGTTGAAGTGCCAGAGGTCCTTCCACCCCGAGCGAAAGAACTGCCAGCCGCACCAGAACATGACCGGCGTCGTGAGCGCGAGCTGGAGCCAATTGATCCACGGGACGTTAAACGCCTCGATCTTCCCGTGCGACATTGCGATGATCAGCACCGGGAGCGACAACACAGCGCCCACGATCATCTTGATCAGAAGCCGCCTTGTCTCCGCCTCGCCCACGTTCATGTGGGCCGAGTGATCCTCTCCTTCCGCACCACCGCTCATCGCGTGCCCCGCGTGCTCCCCCGTTGTCTGTGCCGCGAGCATCGCTGCGTGATCGTGGCCCGCGTGACCGTGCGCGGGATTCACCGTACCGAATCTGACCGGGGGCACAACCGCCTTGTACCCGATGTCGTCCACCGCTTTGGCGAGTTTCTCCGGCCCGGTCGCCGCCGGGTCGTACTTCACGGTCGCCACCTTGGTGGCGAAGTTCACGCTCGCGGACTCCACTCCTGGCTGCTTGCCAAGCCGCTTCTCGATCCGGTTCGCGCATGAAGCGCACGTCATGCCCTCGATGGGCAGGTCGGTCCGCTCGATGGTCGTCTTGACTGTCTTGGCTGTCGGTGCGGCCGCGCCGCCATGCTGTTGTTCATGGGCCTTGGTCATCGTCATCCTTCGCTTTCTCGGCCAATGTCAGGGCGTGGCCGCCGTCGTCATCCGCTCCGCCTGGGAGTGCGACGCGGCCTTGCCCGCGTCATCCTTATTGAGCACCGCTGCGGCGATGATCGCACCCACCACCGCCGCGCCCACGATCAGCGGCACGAACCGCCTCCACCCCGTCACCGGGGTCTTGTCATCATGGCATCCGCAGTTGCAACTCATGGCGAACCTCGCTGTCGTGCGTCTCTACCGAGCGATCTTCCCCACCAGCGCGACCAGTTCCTCCACCATCGCCGACTGCTGCGCCTTGTCCCCGTGCATGGCGTGGGTGGCACAGTGCGAGAGGTGATTCCGCAACAGGTTCTTGGCGACCGAGCGCAGCGATTCCTGCACCGCCGCGCACTGCTGGATGATGTCGGCGCAGTAGCGGTCCTCCTCGATCATCGCGGCAATCCCACGTACCTGCCCCTCGATCCGTTTGAGGTGCTTTGAGTTCGCCGCCTTGATGGCGGCATCCACACCGAACGCGTGCGCCCCCGGTCCCACACCGTCGCGGGTCTGGGACGGGACGGAACCTGCTCCCGGATTGCACCCGCACGCCGCACCATTCATCGCTGAGCGTGCCGGACGCTCGGAAACGTTCTTGCTCGACTTGCTCTTGGCCATCGCCTTCGCTCCTTGGCTCGATGCTCCATCACACACTCACCCGCAGCAACCGCCGGAGGCTTTGGTTCCTGCCGCAGCGTCCGATGGTGAACGCCTGGCCCCGCCGCAGCAGCCACCGCCGGCCTGAGCCGCCATCGGCGCGGCCGCTGCGGTCGTCTCACCGACCGCTTTCGCCGAATATCCGGCCTTTTGGAGCGCAGCGACGGCCTTCCCCGTCGTCCAGCCGTCCGCAGTCTCGATCACCGCCGAACCCACCGCCACCGACTTGACCTTCACCCCCGGCACCGCCGAAAGGACCTTGGTCACGGCCTGTACGCAGTGCCCGCAGGACATGCCGTCGATGTCGAGCGTGATGGCCTTTGTGTTCTGAGTCGTCGTGTTCATGCGGATCTCCTTGATGGAAGTATACCCCCCCGGAGTATGTACGGCGACGGGGGCCGCCCGGTTCATCCCGGTTTCGACGGGGTCCATCGCAACCCGATTCCAAACCGCTTGGAACTGATTCCAGACCGCTGGGAGTCTGTTCCGCATCGCCCGGAACGGATTCCAAGGCGCCAGGAATGTGTTCCACGGCATCGGGCATACATTCCTTGTGACAGGGAACTGGTTCCGACTGAAGTGGAACACATTTCAGGCCGATGGGAATGCTGTCCGCGCGACCGGGAATGAAGCGGCGTCGGCATCTGCCGGTCAGAACACGCCGCCCGCCTGCCCCGCGCGGACGCCCGCCCGCTCCGGGCCGCTGCCCGCAGGGCCTTGACGTTTACAAGGAGTATCGGCCATGCCACGCGGAGGAACAAACTACATGCCCCGGCCCGACGGCGACTTCTCGGCGTGGGCGAACAACTACAACGAGGCCGTCCACAAGTTCTACGAGGCGCAGGGGCTGGACGTGTCCGAGTTGAAGCTCTTGGAGACGGCCATCGCCGAGTGGAACAAGGATTATCCGGCCCACGTCGCGGCCCAGCAGAAGGCCGAAGGGGCGCGGGCCGCGAAGCAGACCGCCCGCGTCGCGCTGGAGGCCGAGATTCGGCCCGTGACCAACTTCGTGCAGGGGTACACCAAGACGACCGATGCCGATCGCGCGACCATCGGCATCAGCATCCGAGACACGGCTCGGAGAGCCGTGCCACCACCGACCACGCGCCCGCTGGTGCAGGTGGACCACGGGCAACGCTTGCTGCACCGCCTGCGATTCACCGATGAAGCCGCCCCGACACGGCGCGGCAAGCCGCCGGGCACCATCGGCGCCGAAGTCTGGCTCGCGCTTGGGGGGGCGGGCCAGCCCGCGCCGATGCTCGGCGATGCGTACAAGTTCCTCTCGCTCAGTTCACGCGGCAACCTGCAAACGGATTTTTCCAGCGAAGACGCGGGCAAGACGGCGTACTACGCCCTGCGGTGGGTGAGCACGCGCGGAGAAAAGGGGCCGTGGTCGGAGGTATGCGCGGCGACGGTGGCGGCGTAGGTAAGCGCCGAGCCCCGCGGTCAGACCGCTTCGCCCGCCGGGCCCACGGATGCGGCGTTGTCCGGGCCTCCGGCCCGAAGCTTGTGCCCGGCGGATGGGGCGTCGGACATGTTGTCGGCGCGGGCGTGTACGGATTCAAGCCCGGCCGCGACAATCGTCACATCGTCGGTCGGCGCGCCGCCGCCCGTGTGCGCCGCAAGCGCCTCCCGTAGTGCGGAGAGCAGCGGCCCGACGCCCGGCGGGGCGGTCGCCAGAACCGCTTCGAGCCGCGCGCGGCCGAACTGCTTGTTGCCGGCGTCGAACGCCTCGGTCACGCCGTCGCTCACCAGCAGCAGCCGGTCGCCGGGGTGCAGCGCCAGTCGTCGGTTCTCCCAGTGCCAATGCTCCTGGGCCTGCCCGATTCCCAGCAGCATGCCCGTCGGCGGTAGCGGGACCACACCGGGGCTATCACCCGCAGCGGCGCGGAGGATGTACCCGGGGTCGTGCCCGGCGCTGGCGTATTCCAGTTCGTCGGCGCCGGGCCGGAGCACGGCGATGAACATCGACGCGAAGTCCTCTTCGAGGCTGACCTGCGTGAAGCGCCGGTTGATGAGGGTAAGAATCTCCGCGGGGTCCGCGCTCTTCTCGCAGGCGCCCAGCAGCAGGGTCTTGAGCATCGCCGCGCTCATCGCCGCGGGGACGCCGTGCCCGGTGGCATCCGCGATGCAGACCAAGAACGAGCCGTCGGAAAGCGGGATCGCGTCGAAGTAGTCCCCGGCGACATTTTCGGCGGGCACGTACACGGCGGCGAGGTCCAGGCCGGGAATGCCGGCGGGGGCGGGGCACAGGTGCTCCTGGAGACGGCGGGCCTTGGCGAGCTGATTCCGCCGGTCGTTCTCGTCTTCTGCGAGCGCGGCGCTCATGTGTCCGATCTCTTCGGAGAGGAACTCGAACTCGGCGGTGGCGAACCGCTCCGGCGGCGACCCCAGTTCGCCCGCCGCGATTTTCCGGACCGACGCGACCAGCCGGTTGAGCGGGCGGTTGACCAGGCGGATGATGACGAGATTGGCGATCAGCGCGATGAACAGGGCCCCGGCGGCGACGAACGCGAGCCGCTCCAACGCGAGCCGTCGAACCTCGCGCATCACCACCGCCGCGGACTTGGAGACTTCGACGGTGATCCCGCCGAAAGTGGCCCGCCCGACCAGCGGTGCATCGGACGAACGGACTGCCGGCTTGTCTGGTGTGTCGACCGGCCCGGTCCTGTGCTGGGCGTGAACATCTCCATGACCGTGCGCGGAATGCGGCGCCGACTCGTACACGCGGCCGTCCGGGCCCGCGACGCGGACCAAGATGTGGTGGTCGGGCGAATCCTCGTGCTGCATCGATGCGCACACTTCGTCGATGGACAATTGGACGGCCTCGGGCCTCGCGAGCTGGAGCGGGGCTAGGAGCGGCGCCAGCGTGCGTGCTTCGTTGGTGAGCGCGGCCCGTGCGTCGGCGAGCCGCTCGGTCAACTCGCGGCGGTAGTCCACCGTCAACCACGCGGCTACGCCGAGGAGCGCGACGGCGTTGACGGTGACGAGCACCTGAATTCGGAGCAAACGCTTGCGCGAGGGACGGCGGGGCGGGGTGGAGGTGGCGGAGTCGGCGTGATCGTTAGTCATCAGTGGTCTTGCTTCGGCCAGGCGCTACGGCCCGGGCGGCGTGGTTGGCGGTCGCCGCGGCCCGCTGAGATTGTAGAACGCCGCGATCGTCGCCCCGACCAGCCAGCCGAAGACGAAGGTGCAGAATGCGCCCATGAGGGTCTGCGTCCAAGGCGCATCCCATCGGGCGATGGGGCCGAAGTCGATGCCGTGGACGAGCGCGTTGGCGAAGTGCAGCGCGGCGTCTCTTGGCACGAGAGCCATGACGATGGCGCAGCCGAGGTGAAGCGCAGCGAGCGTCGCGCCCAGCGCGAAGCCCAAGCGCCGGGGATCAATGATGTGCATGGCTGCTCCCTCCTTCGGGCCGGGCCGGGTCGGTCGGTCGTGCCGCGTCATGGTCGGATCCGCCGCTGCGCCAGGAGAACGTGGCGGCGAGGAGATGGCACGCCAGCATGGCGGCCAGAGCGATGGGGATGACCCAGCCCTCGCGCACCCCGACGAGCGGGAGCACGAAGATCATGAGCAGGGGGCCGAGGCAACCCAGCAGCATCAGCCACGAGTGTTTGTGGCCGGGTCCGCAGCACATGGTGTGTTCCTTTCTGGGTGCGGCAACAGTGATCAGGGAGCAACTCAGCCCTCCACGGGCTCGGCGACGGTGCCCGGCGGGTGCGCGTACCACCCGGGGTCCTTCCCGTCTTCCAACGCGGCTCGCACCTTGACGAGCGTGAACATCCCGCCGGCGTCGATCTCGTCGAAGTTGCCCTCGGCGGCGCTGCCGATCGTGTTCGGCGGCCGGCCCATCTCCATCATGCCGGTCATACTCGCGGGCATGGGCATGTAGCCGGGGATCCGGCGAGCAAGGCGGGCCGCGGGCTCGGTCTGATTCACTCCAAGCAGTTGCGGCAGGTTGTGCCCCATGCCGTTCATGAGATGGTGGACCTTGTGGCAGTGGAAGGCCCAGTCGCCCTCCTCGTCGGCGACGAACTCGATGTCGCGAGCCGAGCCGGTCGGCACGTTCACCGTGACCTCTGGCCACTGGCCCGCCTCGGGGATCGGGCCCCCGTCGGTCCCCGTCACGTTGAACGAGTAGCCGTGCAGGTGGATCGGGTGCGCGTTGGTCGTGCTGAGGTTGCCG
>CAZSZO010000114.1:0-6800 GCA_964611125.1 uncultured Phycisphaeraceae bacterium
CCCCCCCCCCCCCCCCCCCCCCCCCCCCCCCCCCCCCCCCCCCCCCCCCCCCTCGAGCGGCGCTCAGCCGCCCATACCCTCTCGGCCCATGGCCGTCACGATCACCGCTCAGAACCTCTCAAAGCACTTCGGCGCCCGCTCGCTCTTCCGCGGCGTGGCGCTGTCGGTCGACGATCGCGAGCGGGTGGCCCTCATCGGGCCCAACGGCTCGGGGAAGTCCACGCTCCTCAAGATCCTCGCGGGCATCGGCGAGACCGACGAGGGGACCGTCACAGCCCGCAAGGGGCTGCGCGCGGCGTACGTCGCCCAGGCCGACGCGTTTGCTCCCGGGGCCACAGTGCTCTCGGCCGTCGCCCGGTCGCTGGCGGACGCCCGCCTGGCCCACCTGCACGATGAGCACGAGGTGGAGGCCGCGGCGGAGCAGGTGCTGCGGCGCGTGGGCTTTGAGAACTTGCAGCAGGCGGCCGCTTCGCTCTCGGGCGGCCAGCGGAAGCGGCTGTCGATCGCCCGCGAGCTGGCCAAGGAGCCTGACCTGCTCATGCTCGACGAGCCGACCAACCACCTCGATGTCGAGGGGATCGAGTGGCTGGAGGAGATCCTGCGCCAGGGGAGCTTCGCCTCCATCGTGGTGACCCATGATCGCGAGTTCCTTGAGGGCGTCGCGACCAGGATCGTCGAGCTGGCCGCGGCGTACCCGAGCGGGACGCTCTCAGTGAGCGGGAACTACAGCGAGTTCCTGCGCCGCAAGGCCGAGTTTCTGGAAGGCCAGGCCCGGCGCGAGCAGGCCCTGGCCGGGGTGGTGAAGGAGGACATCCGCTGGCTGACGCGGGGCGTCCAGGCGCGGCGCACCAAGGCCAAGAGCCGGGCCGACTCGGCCTATGAGCGCATGGACGAACTCGCCGAGCTACGGGCCCGCAACGCCCCACCCAAAGCCGCGGCGATCGACTTCTCGGCGACGGAGCGGCGCACGCAGAAGCTGCTGGTGGCCCGCGGGCTGTGCAAGGCGCTCGGGGGCAAGCCGCTCTTCGCCGATCTCGACGTGTGGCTGGGGCCGGGGATGAAGCTCGGGCTGATGGGGCCCAACGGCTCGGGCAAGTCGACGCTGATCAAGGTGCTCATGGGCGAGGTCTCCCCCGACGCCCCCGGCGCCGAGGCCCTGGCGGAAGAGGAGCGGATCAGGGGTCAGTTGCCGCACGGGACGCCCGCCCTGGGAACCGTGCAGCGGGCCGAGAAGCTGCGGACGGTGGTGTTCTCGCAGCACCGCACCGAGCTCGACCCCAACGACACGCTCGGGCACGCCCTCTCCCCGGTCGACACGGTGGTGTACCGCGGGCGGCCGATCCACATCGTGACCTGGGCGGCCAAGTTCCTCTTCACCCGCGACCAGCTGGTGAGTCCGATCAGTTCGCTGTCGGGGGGTGAGCAGGCCCGCGTGCACATCGCGCGGCTGATGATGGAGCCGGCCGACCTCCTGATCCTCGACGAGCCGACCAACGACCTTGATATCCCCTCGCTGGAGGTGCTCGAAGAGAGCCTGGAGGACTTCCCGGGCGCCGTGGTGCTGGTGACCCACGACCGCGCGATGCTCTCGCGGCTGGCCAGCCAGGTGCTGGCGCTCGACGGGCGAGGCGGGGCGCGGTACTTCGCCGATTACGAGCAGTGGCGATCAATCCACGAACAGGAGGCCAGGGAGGCCGCGGCAGCCGCGCGGCGCGAGGCCAAGGCCGCGCCGGCGAGCTCCGGGGGCGGCGGCGGCCCGGCGCCGAAGAAAAAGCTCAGCTATAAGGAGCAGAACGAGCTGGCCCAGATGGAAGGCGCCATTGAGAAGGCCGAGGCGGAGGTCGTCCGCCTGGAAGCCGCCATGGCTGACCAGGCGGTGATCGCCGACCACCGGCGCTTCGCCCAGGTGTGCGCCGACCTGAGCGCGGCTCAGCAGATGGCGGCTCAACTTTACGCGCGGTGGGAGGAGCTGGAGGCGAAGAAGTAGCATCGCTCGGCAGCGGAGGTGGGAACCGTGCGCATGATTATCGGGCGAGTGAGTGAATATACGGATCGGCGCGCAACAGGCAATCGCGACGGCCGGTCCTCCCCCGGGTCGTAAAGCGTCGCCGTTTCCAGCGGCAGACACCGCAATCGGGGATCAGTCCCTGGGTTGGCGGGGACACTGATTTTTGAGTGGCGCGGGGTGTTCTGGTGCGCACCGGCGCTTCCTGGCAGTATACTGTTTTCTCTGCCGCGAGCTGCTGCGCGGCGTGCCGCCTCGCCGATCGTCGGCCCGCACCACGTCCAAGCACCGTCGAGAGCTTGGGTCGGGCCCCACGACGCACCGGGCGCGGCCTGTGGATTCATATCCGAGCCGGGTCGCTCGACCCGCCGCGTGTGCCTGAGGATCACCGTCCCACCCCGATCGTGTTTGCGGAGACACCTTTGAAGACCGTCGCACAACGCACGCTGTTCACGCGGGGCCAGAAGCTGGCCCTGGCGGTGGGCGGGGTGGGGTTGGTGGTGACGGGCCTGGGCGTCTGCGAGTTGTTGGAGGGGGTGTCTTGGCTGCGGGTGTGGGTCGGCGTGGGGGCGCTGCTGATGGGCGCGTTCCTGGTGATGAGCGGCGTGGTGCTTGTACGGAGGCCGCCGCCGCTTGAGGGCCCAGCGCCGGGCGGGCACCTGGGAGGCGCCCCGGGCTCCAAGGCGTCTCTGGATTCGATTCCCGCACTCTTCTGGCTCGCCGATGTGCAGGGAGACAGAACGTACTTCAGTCGGGTGTGGATGAGCTCGACGGGTCGGTCGCTCAACCAGGAGCAGAATGGTGGGTGGTGGGAGGGCGTCCATCCGGATGATCGCGACACGCGCCGGGCGGAAGTGGCCCAGGCGATGGCGGCCCGGGCGCCGTTCTCGGTGGAGTATCGCCTGAGAATGGCTGACGGCTTGTACCACCCGATGCTGGATGAGGGCGCCCCCCGCACGTCGCCGACCGGGGCGTTCGACGGGTATGTCGGGTGCTGCTTCGACCTAGCGCCGCTGCGCGAGGCCGAGGGCGCGGCCCGACGGAGCAACGAGTTCTTCCGGGTGGTGGCCTCGCTGGCCCCGACAGGGATCTACCGCACCGACGCCAACGGGTCCTGCTGCTTCGTCAGCGAGTGGTGGCTGCGGCTCACGGGCCTGACGCACGAGCAGGCGATGGGGAACGGCTGGACCGCGGCCCTGCACCCCGACGACGCCGAGCGGGTCAGCAGGGAATGGGAGGAAGCGATCAGCTGCCGGCGTGACTTTGTTTCGCAGTACCGGTATCGGACGCCGGCGGGGGAGACGCGTCACGTGGCGGGGCGGGCGACGGCCCTGCGCGACGAGCGCGGGCAGACCGTCGGCTATGTCGGCGTGGTGACCGACATCACCGAATCGGTGCAGGCCCAGGCCCGGCTGGAGCAGGGTCTCGGGCGCGAGCGGGTGCTGATCAGGGAACTGAACCATCGCGTCCGCAACAACCTCGCCGGGCTGCTGGGGCTGATCGGGGTGTATGAGCAGGCGGGGTGGGACGCCCCGCACCTGGCCGAGGCGATGCGGTCCAACATCAAGGCGCTCGCCGAGGTGCAGAACCTGATCGCCCGTGCCGACCGCTCGGGTGTGGACATGGGCGAACTGTTGTCGCAGCTGCGCGACACGCTGCTGCCTGTTGACGCGCGCGGCTTGCTGACCTTCAGCGGCCCGTCGGTGCGGCTGCCGCCCACGCGTGCGGGGGCCATGGCGATGATCCTCCAGGAGTTGATCACCAACTCGCGCAAGCACGGGGTGCTGGCCAGCGTTCCCGGACGCGTTGTTGTGACCTGGAGCGTCACCTCTTCGCAGCTGAGCTTCTGCTGGCGTGAGGACCGTGAGGGTCCCGCCGCCGAGCGGGACGCCTCGTCGTCGAGCGTCGGGCTGTCGCTGGTGCGCGGGTTCGCCGAGATGGATTTGGGCGGCACGTGCGTGCTCGAGTCGTCCCCAACCTGCTGGCGAGTCGCAATCACTGCTGAGCTGGCCCCGAGCGTCAATGAGCCGCCGCAGCTCAGGCCCGGGTTATCGGGCCTCGCGGCGTCCAGACCGTCTGATCGCGCCCTGAGCGTTCCAGGAGCGCCTCCGCACCACCTTTCCTCGGCGAACCACCCATGACTGGCGACACCCTCACCGTTGCGACTCAGCCCATCGCTCCGCCCGATCCGGCCCGGCTGCCCGCGCGCCCGACCCGCATCCTCGTCGCCGACGATGAGCACCTGGTGGCCACGCAGATCACCCACACCCTCGCTTCGCTCGGATTCACCACCGTGGGGCCCGCCGCCGACGGCATGTCGGCGGTGAACCTCGCCCGCTCGGGCCAGCCCGATCTGGCGCTGCTCGACATCCGCATGCCCAAGCTTGACGGCCTGGTGGCGGCGCGGATGTTCTTCCGGTCGCTGTACATTCCGGTCGTGCTCATCACGGCGTACTCGGATGAGGACTACATCGCCACCGCCGCCGAGGCTGGGGTGTTCGGCTACCTGGTCAAGCCGGTCTCGGTGGATCAGGTTCGCGCCGCGATCGAGATCGCCTGGTCGCGGTATGTGGAGCATGTCGGCGCCGCGTCGAGGGCGGATGATCTGGCCCGCCGGCTGGAGGAGCGCAAGGTGGTCGAACAGGCCAAGTGGTTCCTGGTTTCCACCGAGCACCTCAGCGAGCCCGATGCGATGCGCAAGCTCCAGAAGATGGCCCGCGACTCGCGTCGCCCGCTGATCCAGATCGCGACGGGGATCGTGCAGCAGATGCCCGTCCAGCGACCGCTCTAAGAACCGGCCCGGTTGGCCATCCATCCATTGACCGTACAGATAGTTCGGATTATGATCGCACCATGCGATCCGGGCGCGACATCCGCGATGAGATCCCCGACGGGCTCGCGCATTCGGCCCGCGGGCGGGCCAGCGGCCTGAACCCCGGCAACCGGTTCCAGGGCCTCCGCCTCCATGTGCTGGCTGAGCATCTGGAGGACGAGGCCCGCGGACGGGGCGCGGCGGATGAGGACTGTGCTTCAGCCCCAGCCACGCCTTCCTGCTCGCCCACCACCATCATCGATGATCACGCCCGGTCGGTGATCAACCCCGTCGAGTCGCCCGACATCCCATTCAGTTGGACGCTCAACCCGTACCGCGGCTGCGAGCACGGATGCATCTACTGCTACGCCCGCCCCGGGCATGAGCAGCTGTCGTTCTCCTGCGGGCTCGATTTCGAGACCAAGATCCTCGTCAAGCGCGACGCGCCGGCGCTGCTGCGGCGCGAACTGGCCCGCCCGGCCTGGCGGGGCGAGCCCATCATGATGTCGGGCGTGACCGACCCCTATCAGCCCGTCGAGCGGCGCCTGGGGATCACGCGGGCCTGCCTCGAAGTGATGCTCAAGTGCCGCCAGCCGGTGGGGCTGATCACCAAGAACCGGCTCATCACCCGCGACATCGATCTGCTCGCGCAGTTCGCCCGCTGGCGGGGGGTGCGCGCGGCGGTCAGCCTGACGACGCTCAACCCGGGGCTCGCGGCGCAGCTCGAGCCGCGGGCCAGCTCGCCGCGCGATCGCCTGGAGGCGATCGCGCGCCTGAGTCAGGCGGGCGTGCCGGTGACGGTGATGACGGCGCCGATGATACCGGGGCTGAACGACCACGAACTGCCGGCCCTGCTGGAGGCCGCGGCGCGGGCGGGGGCCACGAGCGCCGGGTACGTCATGCTCCGCCTGCCGCACCAGGTGAAGGCGCTCTTTCTCGACTGGCTGGCCCGGATCGTGCCGGATCGCGCGGCGAAAGTCGAGAGCCTGCTGCGGCAGGTTCGCGATGGCGAGCTCAACCAGACTTCGTTCGGCCTGCGGATGCGCGGCTCAGGCCCCGTGGCCGACACCCTGGCCGCGACGTTCAAGGTCTTTTCGCGTCGGCTGGGCCTGTCGTCGCAGCGCCCCGCCCTCAACTCAAGTGAGTTCCGCCGACCGGCGCCGGAGCCTGACCTGGGGCCCGGTCAGCTCGGGCTCTTCACGGGCTGAAGGGCGCCTTCGCGCCGGTGCTGCAGCAGCCAGGCGCCGAGGTCCTGGGTTCGGTACGCGGGGTCCCAGGAATTGTGGTTGGCGTCGGGGAAATAGGTGGCCTTGGGCTTGATCGGGCCGCCCTGGGCCTCGACGGCCGCGACCAGGGCCCGTGTCTGGGCGGGGAGCACGACATCGTCTTTCTCGCCATGGAAGGCCCAGATGGGCATGCCCCTCAGACCGGCGGCGACCTTGGCGGGCTCGCCATAGCCGCAGACCGGGGCGATCGCGGCGAAGAGCTCGGCCCGGCGCGAGCCAATGGCCCATGTGCCGGCGCCGCCCTGCGAGAGCCCGGTGAGGTAGGTGCGTGTGCGGTCGACGTTGAACTCCTTCTGCGTCGCGTCGAGCGTCGCCAGAACGAGGTCTTCGTGGTCGACCCACTGGGTGTTGAAGTCGGGCTTCTGGGGGAAGACGATGATGAAGGGCCACTTGTCGCTCTGCAGCAGGGCCGCGGAGCCCAGGCCGACCACGGCCTGCTTGGCGCCGTCGCCGCCGCACTCGCCCCGCCCGTTCAGGAACACAATCGTGGGGGTCGGGGTCCCCGGCGCATAGTCGCGGGGAACGTAGACCGCGTACCGGCGGGTGTCGGCGCCGACGCGGACCTGGCGGAAGAGCAGGCCGGTTGCGGGCTTGTCGGGATTGGTTTCGCTGGGCATCTGGCCTTTCCTGGTCGGCGCGGCGGAGCGCTCGCTGGCGGGCGCCGGCCCGGTGAGATCGGCGCGCTCAGCGCGATCGG
>CAZSZO010000115.1:0-6658 GCA_964611125.1 uncultured Phycisphaeraceae bacterium
CCGTGGGCATGGGCTCGGCCAAGCCCAAGGGCAGCAAGGCCGCGAGCCGGCGGGTGGAGATCGTGATCCTCAGCAGCTGACCCAGGCCATCGCTCAGGCACAAGCGTTCTTCCGACCCCGGCGGCGGCGCCGGGGTCGGTGCGTTTTGGCCCATGCGGGCGCCGCCGGCCGCCCGAGGCGGCGGACCGCCCCAGCTGGTTCAGTCTTGTAGCGTCCGCTACTATTGCTCCATGAGCAAGGCGGCAGCAGCAGGTATGGGGCGCCGGAGGCAGCAGCGGGCCCGGGCGGCTGAAGCCGGCCCGATCGGGCGGGCGGGGGCCGGCGAGCCTGAGACCGCCGCGCAGGCGCACAAACGGACGCGCCAGGCTCATCTGACCGAGACGGCCCAGGACTACGTTGAGGCCGTTGCGGATCTCATCGACGGCAAGGGCGAGGCGCGGGTGGTGGATCTGGCCCGCCGCCTGGGCGTGACGCACGTGACCGTAACGCAGACCATCGGGCGCCTGAAGAAAGCCGGGCTGCTCACTTCCGAGCCGTACCGGTCGATCTTCCTGACGCCGGCTGGGCGTGCGATGGCGGAGGACTCTCGCCGGCGGCACGAGATCGTGCTGGCGTTCCTGCTGGCGATCGGGGCGCCCGCGCGGGCGGCCCACGCCGACGCCGAGGGGATCGAGCACCACGTGAGCCCAGAGACTCTGGCGGCGATGGAGCGGCTGACCCGCAAGCTCGCCTGACCGCCCGGGCGGCGCCTTCGCCGCTTGACAGGTGATCGAGAGGATGATAGTGTAGTCTCGTCTACAACCTGGAGTGGCCACTCATGTCATCCTTCCCTTCCAATCCGAGCGGCGCACCCCCGGGCGGACCCCCGGGCCCGCAGGGGGCCCCGCCGGCAACTGGCGCAGCGGTCGGGACGTCGGGCTCAGGCGGGCCGGCTGCAGGCGCGGGGCCGGGCCGGGTGGTGTGCGCCGCGTGCGGGTTCAGTCTCGCCGGGCTTGGGGCCGATGCGATCTGCCCGCAGTGTTCGAGCGCCCGTCGGCAGTCCATGGAGGCGCCGCGCGGCTGGCGGCGGGCCAACCGCACGCGATCACTCGATGAGGTTCACGCCAGCGTGCCGGTGGCCCCGGGCGGGCCGATGTGGCGGAAGCTGCTGGCGTTCTCCGGGCCGGGGCTGATGGTGGCGGTGGGGTACATGGACCCGGGGAACTGGGCGACCGACATCGCCGGCGGGGCGAAGTTCGGCTACGCGCTGATCTCGGTGATCCTGATCTCGAACTTCATGGCGATCCTGCTGCAGCACCTGGCCCTGAAGCTGGGGGTGGTCTGCGGGCGCGACCTCGCCCAGGCCTGCCGCGATCACTACTCCCGCCCCGTGTCGTTCGTCCTGTGGATCCTGTGTGAGATCGCCATCGCCGCGTGCGACCTGGCGGAGGTGGTCGGCACGGCGATCGCCCTCAACCTGCTGTTCGGGCTGCCGCTGGTGTGGGGGGTGCTGCTGACAGGGCTGGATGTGATGGTCATCCTGCTGCTGATGCACCGCGGCTTCCGGGCCGTGGAGGCGATCGTGGCGGGGCTGATCGTGATCATCGGCGGCTGCTTCGCGTACCAGATGGTCGTCTCGAGCCCCGACCTGCGCGGGGTGCTCGGAGGCCTGATCCCGACGCCCGAGATCGTCTACAACCCCGAGATGCTCTATATCGCCATCGGCATCCTCGGGGCGACGGTGATGCCGCACAACCTCTACCTGCACTCGAGCATCGTGCAGACGCGAGCCTTCGCGCGCGACGACGGCGGGCGGCAGGAGGCCATCCGCTATGCGACCATTGACTCAACGGTGGCGCTGCTGCTGGCGTTCTTCGTGAACGCGGCGATCCTCATCCTCGCCGCGGCCGCCTTCCACGGGACCGAGCACCAGGATGTGGCTGACATCGGCGACGCCCACAAGCTGCTGGCGCCCGTGCTGGGGGCCCCGCTGGCCGGGGTGTTCTTTGCGATCGCCCTGCTGTGCTCCGGGCAGAACGCGACGCTGACGGGCACCCTGGCGGGGCAGATCGTCATGGAGGGGTTCATCGACCTGCGGCTGAGACCGTGGGTGCGGCGGATGCTGACCCGCTCGGTGGCCATCGTGCCCGCGGTGATCGTGGCGGCGATGTACGGTGAGTCAGGCGTGGGCAAGCTGCTGATCCTCAGCCAAGTCATCCTGTCGCTTCAGCTCGGCTTCGCGGTGGTCCCGCTGGTGGCCTTCACGTGCGACCGCGAGAAGATGGGCCGGTTCGCCAATCCCCGCTGGCTGGCGGTGCTGGCCTGGGCGGTCACCGGCGTGATCGTCCTGCTCAACGCGTATCTCCTGGTCGTGACGGTCAAGGAATGGACGGTCGGCTGAGCCGCCTAGGGTCGGGTGACGGGCCTCGCCGGACGCGTGCCTGGGAAACGCGAAGGTCGCTATGTACAAAACCATCCTCATCCCGCTCGACCACAGCGCGGCGGACGACACGATCCTGCGGCACGTCCGGCCGCTCGCCAGGCTCATGGGCTCGCGCCTCATCCTGGTGCACGTGGCCGATGGCTTCGGCGCCCGCAACCAGAAGCAGCTCGATCTGGTTGAGTCAGAAGAGATGCTCGACGACCGGGCATATCTGGAGCGGGTGCGGGCCGGGCTCGCCGGGGAAGGCTTCGACGTATCCGCCGTGCTGGAGTGCGGGGACCCCGCCGCGAAGATCGTCGCCCTCGCCGCGGCGGAGCGCTGCGACCTGATCGCCATGGCGACGCACGGGCACGGCCTGGTGCTGGACCTCCTGCTGGGCACCGTGGCGGAGAAGGTGCGGCACGAGGCGACAGCCCCGGTGCTGATGGTCCGGGCGCCGGCGTGAGCCAGCCCCGAGATGCGGGCCAGGGTGAGGGCCGCCAGGTCCCTTGGCGGCCCGGCCCGGGTCCACCGATTGCCAGTCGCGCCTCCCCCCCGAGCTTCCCCGAGCCTCTGAGCGCCAGTGCGCCCCATGAGCCTGCCTGTCCCCCGGATCATGGAGCAGCGCCCAAGACCGGGATATACTCCGGGCTCATTCGGGCGATTGGCGCAGTTGGCTAGCGCGCTACAATGACACTGTAGAGGTCACTGGTTCGAGTCCAGTATCGCCCATTTTCTCACCTTGGCCACGCCCCGACCCGCGTGACCGGCCCTTTGGGGCCGCCAGGCGAGCCAGACCAGATTTTGAAGAGATCAAATCTTGAAGGTGCCCAGGAGCGTTTGCAGGCTCTTGGCGTCTTCGCACAGACCGGCCGCAAGGCCCGCGGCGCCCTTGGCCTCCTCAAACGAGAGGCGCGTGACGCTGCTCAACTCGTGCGCCTCTCGAGAGATGGTCTCGCTGGCCAGCGACTGCTCCCGCACCGAGCCGGCGATGTCCTCGATGATGCCCATCACCGAATCGGAGGTTCCCACGATCGCCGCCAGGGCGTCGCCGGCGGCCCCGCTCATTTCTACGCCTCGGTCGACCTTGACCTTGCTGGCGCTGATGTTCTCGACGGCGGGCTTGCTCTGGGTCTGAATGTCGTTCACGGTCCTGGTCACCTGCTCGGTGGCCTCGCGGGTGCGGGCTGACAGCTTGCGCACTTCGTCAGCGACAACCGCAAAGCCGCGCCCGTGATCGCCGGCCCGGGCCGCCTCGATCGCGGCGTTGAGCGCAAGCAGGTTGGTCTGATCGGCGATGTCATTGATCACGGCCACGATCTCGCCGATCTGGCCGCTGCGACTCGCCAGTTCGGTGACGCTGACGGCCGAGCGCCCCACCTGGGTCGCCGTTTCCTCCATGTGGCGGATCGCCTTCTCGACGACGCCATAGCCGTCCTGGGCCTGGGTGCGAGAGCGCCCCGCGGCGCCCGGGCAACCTATGGGCACCCGGTGAAGTACGCACCGATGAAATCGCTCAAATCGTCCGGATCCACAGTTCCGTCGCGGTTCCCGTCTGCATCCTCGCACGGCGGTAGGGCGAAGAAGCACCCGATGTAGTCCGACAAGTCATCGGGGTCGAGGATGCCGTCCCCGTTGAAGTCAGCCGGGCAGATTCGGACTCCGACGAACTTGCCGGGCTCGCCTGAATCGAGATTGACCCAACCGATGTTGACGCCCCAGACATAGCCGCGCAGGCGTCGCCCCGCATCATCCAGTCGCGGTCGCTGAGCCTGGGGCGTCTCCGGGAGCGTGAAGTTGAGCCAGCCGACGTTTTCACCCCAGGCGAGGCCGGTGAGCGCCCCGTCAAGCCCGACGTTGACGCCGAAATCGTCGCCGGCGGTGTTGGCGTAGGCGATCCCGTTCGCGGGGGAGCCGTCGCCGAGGTTGATCCACCCGATGTTCTCGCACCAGATAAAGCTGGACAGGATCGTGTCTGCGACGAGCACGCCCTGAGAGGACGTCGGCGAACCCGCATCGCGCCAGTTCATCCAGCCGCAGTTCTCCGACCAGGAGAACTTGTCGCCATCGACGATGTTCGAGGGTTGGGCGAGGGCGGCCGGAACGACGAGCGCAGGAGCAAGAAGGGTGAGAGCGTGTGCGTGGATTCTCATGGGTGAGGCTCCGCGGCCGGGGAACGGCCGGATCAGTTGGATCAAGTCAACGCTGAACGAAAGCCGCTGATCGATGACAGTGCGCCGATCAGCGGTGAGCGGAGGCGGCCCGATGGCTGCACCCGGGCGGTTGCAGGGTGTGCTCCGGCTGGACGCGAATCAGTGCTCGAAGTTGGCCTGCGGGTGCGTGCTGTTGGCGACACCCACGAAGTTGTTCGCCGCCGCCACGTTGATGATGGGACCAAACGAGTTACCAGGAACGATGTTGTAGTTCGTGCCCGAAGTCGGCTCGCCGGAGGTGTTGCGGGCAACGATGTTGCGGGTTCCGGTGACAAAGATCCCGAAGTCCTCGAATGAGCAGTGGTTCTCGACGATCTCGTTCTGGCGACCAAAGGCGAGGATGCCGCCATGGCTTCCCGCAGCGGTTCCGTTGCTGCTCACGTTGTTGCCGATGACCTTGCATGAAGAGATCACGGCGATACCGTCCAGGAAGTTGCCGCGGACGTTATTCTTCTCGATAAGGTTGCCGCTGCCAGCGTTGATGCCGCGCCCCCCGGTGGATCGCGTCACGTTGTTGTTGCGAATGGTGCAGCCGTCGGTGGCCTGGATGCCGTTGGCCCCGACGAGGTCGACGAGGTTGCCTTCGACAATGGACACTTGTCCAACCGTGATCGCGTTCCAGTTTCCGCCAACCTGACCAACGTTCCCGACCGTGTTGCCGCGGATCAGCGCGCCGTCGGAGGTGACGATCCCCTCCCGTCCAACGCCTGTCACCCGGCAGTTCTCGATGGTTGAGACAAAGTTCGCGACGATGCCGCGCTGGCCGACGCCGGTGACGGTGACGTTTCGGACGCTGGTCGTCGTGCTGGCATCGAGGCGGATTCCGTCGTTGAAGCCTCGAATCGTGCCGTTGGAGATGGAGATGGCGCGCCGCTCGGGCGCGGTGGTGACGATCCCCGAACTGGCGCCCGAACCCAAGAGGGTGTGACCGCCGAGGTCAATGTTCACGTTGTCGGCCGTGATGGTGATGCCGTTCTGAGCCGCCGGCGCCGTCAGGCTGCCGGTCAGGGTCACGTTCGCCGGGACGTTGATGGTCTCGGGCAACTGGGAGAGAAGCAGATCGTACTGATTAGCGCCGGAGCTTGTGAAGTTGTAGTTCCTCGTCGTGCCGCCGGCGCTGGTGTTGTTCTTGACGATGTTCGATCGGAAGATGTTGCCCTGGGCCGCGCCCGTGACTTGCAAGCCTCCGTTCGCTGCTCCGGTCGAGCTATTCCCGACGATGGTGTTGCTCTCCACCGTATTGTTGTCACCGGCGATGCGCAGGCCGCCACGTCTGTTGTTCTCGATGATGTTGCTGCGGAGGGTGTTGCGGGCGCCGATGACATCGATAGCAACGTTGCCAGTGTCGTAGTTGTGTCGGAGCACGTTGCCCTCGGCAACGTTGTCACTTTGGAGCGTAATGGCGTTGAAGATGTTCCAGTCGAAGCGATTGTTGCGCACGTTGACGCCGCTCACGCACCAGAGTCCGTTGCTGTTGAGGGTGAAGTGGCAGTCCTCGACCAGCGAACCGCCGTACTGATTGGTGTTGGTGTCATTGTCCAGCCTCACGGCCCAACCCGCGTTGCGAACGAATGTGCTGCGCCGAATCGAAGTCTGCGTGCCGAGGTTAACGAGGACGCCTCCGCCTTCAGCAGTACCGATACCGTTGTTGGAGAACTGCACATTGTCAATCTCAATGCCAACGCGCGCTAGGACCCCCGTTCCGAACCGCGAAATCTTACCGTTGCGAATCTCGACGCGCTGAGCGTCATTCTGGTCTGCGGTAGCCGCCAAGATGCCAAACCAGTTTGCCACCGTCGCATCGCTGGCGCCTTGCAGCGTGAAGCCGTTGAGATCAAGGCGAACGCTGCGTTTGGCAGGATCGGTCCCGGAGACGTTGATCGTGATGGCCGCGTTGCCTGCTGCCGGCGAAGCCGTGATGCTCTCAGCAAGGTAGTACTCACCCCCCACGGTGATCGTCAGCGGGATGTCGCTCTGACGGATCGCCTTGCCCGGACGCACTTCGTTGAGCGTCTTGTACGTCGGCGCCACCGGGCCCGCCGGC
>CAZSZO010000116.1:0-6562 GCA_964611125.1 uncultured Phycisphaeraceae bacterium
CGGCCCGTCGGGACTCTCATAGTTGGTGGATCAGGTTTTGGGGGGCAGGTCACCAGTGATTGATGAGCGGCAAGCCTTCGATGTGTGGAAGAGGCCGTTCTAGGTGGACTTCTACAAGCTTCACTGGAAGAAGGCTGAGGCGTCTCTCAAGGACTATGTGTCGCGGATCCCGTCAAGGATCGCTGCGCTGGAGGCGAACGTACGAAGCACTGCCGGCTTTGAGGACTGGAGGGCCAATCGCACTGATGAGTCCTTCCGCAGGCTGGGCCCGTGGATGCTGAAGGTCGGGCGAGTACAGCCGGTCTGTCCGGATGATGTGCAGGTTGAAGTATACAACCCCAAGCTCCATCCGAGCACCGTGGAGTTCATGCTGGAGCTCGCCAAGCGTGATCTCACCGCCGAGCTCACGGAGGAAACAGCCGTGATCGCTGTTGACATCGGTATCTACTGCGGTGAAGCGGTGCGCGAGCAATGCCCATCGCTCAGATGGCGCCGATGCAAGGCCAAGTGTGATGTCAACTTCAATTACCCGCTCTTAGAAATGAAGACAAGCGCTGGACAGAACCCGATTGATGCGTCGTGTCGATTTACCATGGCTTTGCTCGACGGTCGCGAACAGGCGAACGAGTATCACCGAATGCTCCACATGTGGATGCACGGGGCGGCCAACTCTGAGGACTACCGACAACAAAAGCTGCTGAAGGCCGAGCGCAAGCGCCAGGAGAGGCGATTGCGGGCGAAGCAGTCCCGTGAGTGAGGCGACTCGCTGAACCGAGCGGGCCCCCGCCCGCGTGTTGAGGTGCTCAGGTGCTGCCCATCGACAGACCAGCAAGGGCGACTCTGGCTAAACTCGATGGGCAGGATGGAGGGCAATCAGTCGATGCGCAGGCCATTTGTAGGAAGCATGCCGGGAAACCTCCTAGCTATCCCACTGAAACGGGGCGGTTGGGGTGTCGTCTTGGTGGCGCACCAGCACGAGTTCGGGGGCACACCGCCGGAGACCATTGTTGTTTACGGATTTGATCGCGTGTTTGATCACGTGCCGACGTTCAATGAAGCGGCCCAGTTCGGCATTCTCGATACGATCCACAACTACTATGGGAGCGACGTGCTCTGCCGTCGCGGTCGGTGGAAAAGCATTGGGCTCAAGCCGGGCTTTCGCGCCGAGGACTGGCCACGCCCCCCCGAGGCTGTTCTCAACAAGGACCCGACGACCGGGCGCTTCACATTGCGGGATAGCGACCCGGCGGAGCAGCGGATTGTCGTTGGTGCAGCTGGGTATGCAGCTTCTATCAACGTGCCTGCAGCAGGTCTCGCAACGCCTGAGGAGTACATGCGCTTGCCGCCGTTTAGAGGATTGGGTTGCACCGACGCGCTCGAAGCCAGTCTCGATCTGGCCTTGCGAGACCATACGCCGCGCGACTACTTTCGCGTGACGGAGCAAGCACTCGCAGCCTGGCGGCGAGTGCTGGCGAGAGTCAAGGAGCAAGGCCTTTATCCTGAACCATGTCGTGAATACTCCCCGAGTTTGTTCCCCCCCAAGAAACGGGCGGCACGTCGCGTGAAGAAGAAGGCGGCGAGAAAGAGCCCCTCCCGCTCCCGCCGACGGCCCGGCGGCTGACCTCGCCTGAAGTTCGGGCCCAACGAGGGAGCATCGGACCGCCGGCTCCTGAGGTCTCGCAAAGCCAGACCTCAGGGGCACGAGGGATCGGAACTCGATGCCAGCCGGCCACCTGAATCTCCCTAACGCAACCCCGAGCGCACGCTCGGGGTTCCGTTAACGCACGCCCCACCTCCCGCGACCCCCGCGGCACGCCCTACCCTCCCTACATGTCCTGCAAGCGAACCGGTTGCGGCTGCGGCAAAGACCACGGGCCCGTGCGCGATGACGAAGGGCCCCTGGAGCAGGACATCGAGCGCTTCAGCGATGTCACGCGCCCCTGCCCCGCATGCAAGAAGGACGTCTTCGACGACGCCGAGGTCTGCTACCACTGCGGGCACGCCTTCGAGGGGACTTCCGCCGGTTCAGGCAACGGCCCGCCCGCCTGGGTGATGCTCGCGGCGGGCCTGGTCCTGGTGGGGTTTATGCTCGCCCTTCTTTTCCGGCGCTGATACGCCGGGCCAGCCCAGGGCCACCCCGGCACTACGCCGGCACTACCCCGGCCCCGGCCCTCCCCCCCCCAGTCGCTCACGGGCCCGCTCGGCCCACGGCCCCTCCGGCTCCAATTGCAGGAACGCCCGCCACAGCGCCGCCGCCTGTAACCGGCTCGCCCCTCCGCCCCCGGCCCCCATCCGCTCGCACAACTCGGCGAGGTTGAAGCACGCCGGGGCATACGCGGGGTCGAGCTTCAAGCACTTTCGCAGGGCCTCGGCGGCTTCCGCCGGGCGGCCGCCGTCATCGAGCGTCAGGGCCAGGTTGTACCACGCCGGGGCGAAGGTCGGGTCGAGCGCCAGGGCCTGCCGGAACCGCTCCTCCGCCGCGGGGCGGGCCCCCTGGGCCAGCAGCACCGTGCCCAGGTTGAACTGAGCCGGCACGCTCGTGGGGGCATGATCGATGGCCCGTCGATACGCCTCCTCGGCGTCATCCAGCCGCTCGTCCTCCTCCGCCGCGAGGCCCGCCTCGATCCAGTCCTCGCACGTCCGCGGCAGGTGGTCGGCGATCCGCAGCACATGTGGCGTTTCGTCCTCGAGCGCCGCCGCGACCAGCCCCGGTGCATCGACGCCCCCCGGGGTCGGGGCCCCGCCGTCGGCCTGCGCGGCCCCGGCGGGGGAGTCGGCGGGAGCAGGGGACGTCGCTACGGGCGATTCAAAGTCCAGCTCGTACTGCCCGCGCGTGTCGATCAGCGAGTCGCCCAGGCGGGCCGCGAGGCCGCCCCCCTCGCGCACGACCAGCTCGAGCTGGGCCAGCGGGCGCTCGGCATCGGGCAGCACCTGGGCCAGCGCGCGGATGCTGCGGCAGATGGTCTGGGCCGCCACGCCCTGGGCCAGCAGGCGGGCGATGGTCTGCAGCGAGACCACATCGCGGAAGTCGAAGCGGCCCTCCGACGAGCGCACCAGGCCCAGTTGATCCCACAGGCGGATCGTCGCCGGCGGCAGCCCCGTGAGGCCGCTGACCTGCGCCAGCGGGTACGACTTGCGCAGATCGCGCTGTCGTTCGCGCTGGCCCAGCCGCTCCAGAAACGCGTCCTCGGAAATGATCGCCGGGCGGCCGGTGCGGCGCTGCAGCTCTTCAGCAGTGCGGAGCGGGCGGGTCAGGGCGCCGTCGCCCATCAGCGGCCAGCCGCCCACGCCCACCACCAGCATGGTCGTGCGCCGCGAGACGGTCGAGGCGGGCGTTCCCGCGTGCTTGCGGACCAGCTCCACCGCGCTCCCGCGCGTCAGGCTCGCCAGGCGCCCGGTGAACGCCACAACCTGCCCCAGCAGGGCCCGCGCCGGACTCAGCGTGACGGTGGAGTCGGTCATGACGGGTTCGCGTTCTCGGCGCGCGGCCGAGGCGCCTCAGCGTGTCGGCGTCACGGCGCCGCGTCGACAAAGCCCTTGAAGACCGGCCCGCGCAGCATCCCGGTGTGGGTCTTCTCAAAGTAGCGTACGCGGCAGCGCAGCCCTGTGGCCCGCCACTGCGCGTCGGTGGGGGCGTCCTTCTTCGGCGGGCGTGGGAGCGGCGGCATGGCCTCGAGGGCCTTGAGCACCTCGACCCGCTCCTGATCGGTGAACCCGGAGCCCACCTTGCCCTTGAAGTCCCATGCCGAGCCCGCCGAGCGCCGCTGGCCGATCAGCAGGGCCCCCAGCATCCCCTTCACGGTTCCGGGGGTGAAGCCCAGGACGTCGAAGTCGTCGGAAGTGGCGACCTTGATCTTCAGCCAGTCGGGTGAGCGCACGCCCGGCTGATAGCTGCTGCCCAGGCGCTTGGCGATCAGCCCCTCCATCGCCTCCTGCTCGATGCGGGCGAAGAGGGCCTTGCCGGCGCCGACGATCCCCTCCGGGGCGATCACGTGCGGGCAGCCCAGCGCGCCGACCACCTCGCGCAGGCGCCGCAGGCGGGCCGAGAGCGGCTCCTTGCCCACCGCGGTCCCGCCGTCGTAGATGATGTCGAAGGCGATGAACGTCGCCGGGGCCTGCCGGCGGATCAGGTCGATCTTGGCGCGGCTCTGCTGCTGCTCGCGCTGCTGCAGGCGGCGGAAATCGGGCTTGCCTTCGCTGAGCACGACGATCTCGCCATCGAGCACCGTGCCGCGCTTGAGGCGGGCGAGATCCTCGAGTTCGGGGTAGCGCTCCAGCAGGGAGAAGCGGCGGCGGTTGATGAGCGAGACGCGATTCGTCCCCTCAGCTGGCCCTGCGCCCTCCACGTACGCCAGGCAGCGCGTGCCGTCCCACTTGATCTCGAAGACATGGTCGGGCGAGTCGAAGGGCTCCGCGGCCTGGGCGAGCATGGGCTCGACCCGGGGGAGAGCCGCCGCGGGGCCGCCCGGGCCAAGTTCAGGCCCCGGCCCGGGTTCGCCCTGCGCGCCCGGCGCGGGCCGGGGCCGGCCGGCCGGGCTCACGCCGCGGCGCCCGCCGGGGCCATGAGGTTGACGCTGTTGGTCCGGCGCACGGGCGCGCCGTCGTCATCCTGCTCGCTCTCGACGCTGGTGTACGCCTCGCCGAAGCGGAAGAGCCGGAAGGAGTTGGCGATCACGAAGACGTCGCCGATGAAGTGGAAGATCAGGGCCTCCCACAGCTCCAGCCGGCCGGTCGACGCCAGGGCCAGGCCCACCAGGGCGATGAGCACCGAGGCGACGATGTTCTGCGTGATGATCGCCCGGTCGCGCCGGGCCAGCTCCACCAGGAAGGGGATGCGCGACAGGTCGTCGTTCATCAGGGCCACGCCCGCGGAGTTGGTGGCGATATCGCTGCCCGACAGGCCCATGGCCACGCCCACCTCGGCCGTCGCCAGCGAGGGGCCGTCGTTGATGCCGTCGCCCACCATCAGGATGCGCCGCCCCTGCTTGGCCAGGGCGATCACCTGCTCGTGCTTCTCCTCGGGCAGACACTCGGCTTCCACATGATCCACGCCCACCGCCCGGCCGACCCGCTCGGCCACCGAGAGGCGGTCGCCGGTGAAGATCGCCACGCGCTTGGCCCCCAGCTCGCGCAGGCGCTCGATGACGCTCTTGGTGTTGGAGCGGATCTTGTCCTCAAGCCCCACCGCGCCCAGGTAGCGGCCGTCGCGCATCACGTGCACGCCGGTCATCCCCTCAATCCTCGGCATCACCGCGTCCATGTCGGCCTTCACGCCGGGGTTCACCTCGAGGAGCCACGTGGCCCGCCCGACCAGGATCTCGCCCATGCTCGACCGGGCCCGCACGCCGCGCCCGTGGATCTCCTCGATCTCGCTCGCCGCGTCGATGGTGATGCGGGCCTGACGGGCCGTGTTCAGGATCGACTTGGCAAGCGGGTGGTTGCTCGACTGCTCGCCATTGGCCGCCGCGGCCAGCAGCTCGGCGCCCTCGACCCCCGGGGCCGGGGCCAGGCGCGACACCACGAAGCGGCCGGTGGTGATCGTGCCGGTCTTGTCCATGATGATCGTGTCGATCGTCGCCGCAGCCTCCAGGAAGCGGGGCTGCTTGATCAGGATGCCCAGGCGGGCCGCCGCGGCGAAGGCCGCAACCGTCGCTGTGGGGCTGGCCAGCAGCAGCGCCGAGGGACACGTCACCACCAGCACGGTGATGGCGATCTGAATGTCCTTGGTCAGGAACCACACGAACGCCGAGAGGATCAGGATCACCGGCACGAAGAAGCCCGCCACCTGCTCGATGAGCATCTGACGCGGCGAGCGGGCCCGCTCCGCCTCGCGGATCAGCTCGGTCACCTTACCGATGGTCGTGTCCTCGCCGACCTGCGTCGCCCGCAGGTCGATCTGGCCCGAGAGGTTGGTCGTGCCGGCATAGACCGGGTCGCCCACCGTCACCTCGTGCGGAGCCGCTTCGCCCGTCAGCGAGGCCTGGTCGATCGTCGAGCGACCCACAACCAGCACGCCGTCAACCGGCAGGTTCTCGCCGGGCCGCACGCGGATGATGTCGCCGACCTTGACGTCGCTCAGATGGGCGTCGACCTCGCCGCCGTCGCGGACGATGCGGGCGTAGTCCGGGGTCAGCTTCACCAGTTGCTCGATGACCCGCTGCGCCCCGAAGGCCGTGCGCCGCAGGAACTGGTCGGCCACCAGCAGGATGAACGCCAGCCACCCGGCCGTCTCGTAGTGGTAGGTGCCGATCGATGCGACGATCGCCAGCGACGCCAGCGACGAGCTGCTCGCCCGCCCCGCCCGCAGCTCCTTGAACGACGCCAGGAACAGCGGAAAGCCCAGCAGCACAGCCCCGATCGCCGCGGGCAACTCCGCCACCGAGGGGTCGATCACGTTGGTCAGCACCTTCTTGGCGAGGAACGCCCCGACCAGCAGCATGCCGCCGATAAAGTACAGAAGCAGGTACCGCTCGGCCTCGATCTCGTGGTGCGAGCAGCAGGCGCTGTTGTGCTCGTGGTCGTGCCCGGCCTTGCCGTGGGCATGTCCGTGTGAGTGGTCATG
>CAZSZO010000117.1:0-6301 GCA_964611125.1 uncultured Phycisphaeraceae bacterium
TGGATCTTGGTCGAAACCTCGCTGATCTCATCGAGCAGCAAAGTGCCGCTCTGGGCGAGTTCGAAGCGGCCCTTGCGGAGCCGCTCGGCGCCGGTAAAGGCGCCGCGCTCGTGCCCGAAGAGCTCGCTTTCGAGCAGCGACTCGGAGAGGGCGGCGCAGTTGACGCCCAGGAACGGGCCGCAGCGGCGCGAGGAGAGTTCGTGAATGGCTTTGGCGACGACTTCCTTGCCGGCGCCGGACTCACCGCAGATCAGCACCGTGCCGACCGAGTCGGCGACGGCGAGCACCTGCTCCTTGACGCGGCGCATGGCGGGTGAGGCGCCGACGAGCCGGTCGACGCCGCAAAGGCCGGAAACGTCGGGCTGGACCTGAGCCTCGCCGCCGCGCTTCAGGACGGCGTTCTCACGCAGCAGCCGGACGTGCTCGATGGCCTTCTTGACGGAGATGATGAGCTCATCGCCCTCGAAGGGCTTGGTGAGGTAGTCGAAGGCCCCGCCCTTGAGCGCCTCGACGGCGGTCTCGACGGCTCCGAAGGCGGTCATCACGATGACGGGCAGATCTTCATCGAATTGGCGCACCTGCCGGAGCAGGTCGAGCCCGGTGCCGCCGGGCATCTTGAGGTCGGTGACGATCGCGTCGGGGCGGCGTTTGGCGACAATCGCGAGGGCGGCGCTGACGCAGTCGGCGGTGGCGACTTCGAGGCCGGCGCGGGTGAGGGTTCCGCCGACGCTGTCGCGGAGCATTTCCTTATCGTCAACAACGAGCACGAGTGGCATGGTGGGCGCCCTCCTTGGAGCTCTAGCTCAATCGACCGCCGGAGGGGAAGCCGCGCAGTTTTTTCGTGTTCAACTTTGCGCCGGGCCGCGGCTGGCCCCGCCTGGAGGCGGATCGGGAAGGAGCAGTTCGACGACTGTCCCCGGGCGTCCCCCGGCGCGCCCGCTCTTGACCACCGTGCGCCCGCCATGGGCGTCGATGATGCGGTGCACGATCGCCAGCCCCAGCCCAGTCCCGGCGGCGCGGGTCGTGAAAAACGGGTTGAACACCCGCTCGACCACGTCCTGGGGGATGCCGGGTCCGGTGTCGCGGACGATCAGGGCCGTCATGGGCGTGCGGCCCTCGGGCCCCCTGGGTAGGCGGGCCTTCGCTTCCAGCGTGAGAATCCGGGGCGCCGAGGGGTCGAGCTCGCTCATCGCCTCCACGGCGTTGCGGATGATGTTGAGCAGCGCCTGGTGCATGAGGGCCGAGTCGCAGCAGACCTCAGGACCGGCGGGAGCGCCGGGGACCCGCACCTCCACCCCGGTCCAGACCGGGCTGTCGGAGCGGGCCGCCGCGACCGCGTCGCGCAGCAACTCATGGGCGTCCACCGCGGCGGGGCGCACGCGCATCTCCCGGGCGAAGGCGAGCACGTCGCCGACGACGGCGTCGAGTCGCGAGACGGCGTCGGCGATCTTGCGGGCGACGGCGCAGGAGTCGGGCCGGTCGGCCAGGTCCTGCTGGAGCATGCGGGCGTACAGGCGGATCGAACCCAATGGGTTGCGGACCTCATGGGAAATGCCCGCAGCCATCTCGCCAAGGGCCGCCAGCCGGCGCGATCGCTCGACCTGCTGATTTGCCTCGAGCAGTTCCGCCTTCAAGGTGTGGACCTCGGCATGCAGGGCCTCGTGGGTGGCCTGCAGGCGGGCCGCCGCGTCGTTGAACGCCCCCATGAACGCGGCGAGATCCGTCGGCGAGAGGGGCGCCGACGGCTGCCCCGCCGGCGCGACGGCGACTGATGCGCTCGCGGTCAGCGTCGCCATCAGACCTCCCGATCCTGAAAGGAGGGGTCGGCGGCGGGGCGGGGGCCATAGGCGTTCATCATGCTGCGGCCCCGGTCGAGCCCCGCAATCTCGGCGCCGATGGCCTGGCGGGCCTGCTCGAGGGACAGGCGATCGCGGGCGTCGCGCTGGTTCACCTGCTCGATGAGATCCTCAAGCCGGTGGGCGTCCTCCATCAGCGGCTGGCGACGGGCCGGATCAAGCTCGCTGGCGTCCTTGGTCAGCCGCGCGGCGAGCGGCTCAAGATCGCTTGACAGCTGACTCAGGCGATCGACCAACGGCTGGCGGAGCTGGAGCACCTCCAGGGCGTGGTCAACCCGCCCGTCGTCGAGCGCCTCGGACTGTTCGCGGCTGAGGGCGTCGAGCTGCTGGGCCAGGTCCACTTGCTCAGCGAGCATGGCGCCGAGACGGTCGATCCACCCTGGGTCGGGCGCGGTCGGGTGAGAGGGAACGGCTGGGGGTTCGATGGGCATACACGCCTCCTGCGTGAGGGTCCAAGGGGCATCTCGCGGCTCACTCCGAGCCGGGTTCCTTCGCTGCGGCGCTGCTGCGCCGACGCGCGTCAAGCAAAGTCGACGAATCCAGCCACCGCTCCCAGTGGGTGCGGTCGATGGGGAGATCGGGGGACTTCCAAACGTCGTCGCTCATCGCGGCGAGCTGCTGGCGGGCGCGTTCGTTGGCCGTGAGGGCCTCATCCCACTTCTGCTGGGCGACGTAGCAATTGACAATCTGCATCATGGCGACGAGCGACGCGGGGTCCTCGGCGTAGCGCTGGCGGGCGGCGTCGTAGAAGTCGATGGCCCGGTCATAGTCCCGCAGTTCAAAGGCGCAATCTCCGAGATAGAAGGCGCTGTTCCGGCGGGCGAGCTGCTCCACCGGAGTCACCTGCCGCTTGTCCTTGGCGTTCACGCCGTCAATGACCCGCTGGAAGGCCTCGCCGGCGGTCGTCAGCCGGTCGTGCCGGAGCCGCTCGAGCTGCTCACGCCGCGCTTGGGGCATCGCCTGGGCCAGCTCCCTGTCGATTTCCGCGGCGGACAGTCGGCAGGCGTCGGCGAGCTTGAAGTGCACCACGTTGGCCCTGGGGTGGTCGGGGTATCGGCGGGCGGACTCGTCGAGCAGACGGATCGCGGCGGGGTTGGACCCGGTCTTGTGCTTCCGCTCACCCAGCTCGATGAGGGCCTCGCGGTAGAACTCAGAGGTCGGCTCAAAGGTGGCCCCGCTGATGACCTGGGCCAGCAGCTCCTCGCCCTGAGAGTCGTTGTCCGCGATCGCGTCGTTGAAGTAGCAGCGGGCCAGCGGAACGATCGAACGGTCGGCCACCGGGCCGACACCCTCGCCCGACTTGCCCCGAGCCTGGTAGAGCTGGGCGTACTCGCTCGCGGCGGCGCTGAAGTCCCGCTCGGCCTCGAACAGCTGGGCCAGCCGGAAGCGGGCCTCGGCCCGGAACGGGTCGTCGGGCGGGGTGTCCTCGACGTACGCCTTGAACGCCATCTTGGCGCTCTCGGCGTCGCCGCCGAGGTCAAAGGAGTCGGCGGCGCTCCACAGCGAACGGCGGTATTCGCCGGCGTTCTCCACCACCATGCGCCGGGCGTGCTCGCGGAAGGCGGCGCCCGCTTCGAGCAGCCGACGCTTCACCTCCGCCTGCGTGACGGGGCTGAGCTGATCAATCGGCAGCCGCCCCGAGTCGCTGGCCCGCGCGTCATCAAGCATGGTTTCGGCCACCTTGCGGTACGACCTGCCCAGCCCGGCGAGCACCTCGGCGGGCACCTCCCCCGCCGCGGCGAAGCCCTTTTCGGCCAGCTGGACGAACTTGAGCGCCTGCCCGAACTCCCCGGCGTTCTCCCGATCCTGGAACCGCTCCATCAGGCTGCGGCCGACCACCGCGTGCGACACGCCGCGGCGCGCGTCAGGCTGCTTGGCCAGTGCGTGCTCGAGTTCCTCATAGGTGTCGAGGGCGACGTCGTCTTCGCGCCGGCCCGCCGCGGTCTCGGCAAGACCGAGCAGCGCCGGCAGCAGCGCACTGGTATTGCCATACTCCTCCTTGACGGCCAGGAACTTCTCGTGCGCCTCCTCGATGCGGCCTTCGGCCTGCTGAATCCGACCCGCGAGCACCAGGGCCTCGCCCCGAAGGGCGTCGTGCTCCGGGAGGACCGATTCCGCCGCCTCGAGCTGCCTGCCCGCAGCGGCGAACTGGTCGGCCTCGAAGTAGGCCCTACCCAGGATGAACAGCAGCTCGCCCCGGCGCGACGGTGAGATGCCGTCGAGCTTGGGGATGGTCCGCAGCAGCTTGACAATGGCTTCTTCGCCGAAGCCCATGGAGAGCCGAAGCTCCGCCTCCCGGGCCGCGACCCAGCCCCGCTCGTCAATACTCAGGGTCGGCGCGTCCTGCAGCTCGGCCAGCAGCGCGAGGGTCTGGTCATACCGGACGTCCTTGGAGGCGAGGTTCTTGTCGATCACCCGCCGGATGATGTCAAGCCGGCGCCCAAGGTCCGACTCCGGCAGGCTCCGGGCGAGCTCAACCGCCTTGGCTGTGTCGCCCAGGGAGAGCGAGGCCTCCGCGAGTTCGACAATGTCGCCGGGCGTCAGCTTGGCGTCGAGCTCCTGGGCCTGCTTGTAGTCGGCGATGATGGCGCGGTTGTTGTCGGGGTGAGAGATGCCCAGCGCCGCCTGCCCGCCCGCCAGGGCCCGGGCGCGGGTGAGCAGCACCTCGCCCTGCTCCTTGGGCTCGACATTCCCCGCGGCGATCTGAGGGAGCATCCGTTTGTTCAGCAGCTCGATGGCCTTCTCGAACTCGCGCGCCTGCAGCGCCTCTTTCGCCAGGCCGAGGGCTTCAAGCGGATCGGCCTTTGGCGCGCGCATCAGAGCGGTGACGACGCCAGCCCCCAGCACCACCACCGCCACAGCGAAGACCGGGAGCGGCCAGACGGCCTTCCAGTCAACGCGCGCAGACGCTCCGGGGGGCTTGGCGACGACCGACGCTGATTTGCCCGAAGCCTCCGCCACGGCGCAACTCCGATCCTGCCCCGGAACGGGGCGAGAACATGGCTATCGGCCGATCCTCGGCCGATCCGAACACCGGCGCGGTTCGCCGGGTCGGACTGGGACGTTATCGGGAGGAACCGCCCGGGGGCTTGAAGCGGACACCCAAACAAACTACGCTCGCGCGGCCAGATCCAGGAGGTTCTCCAGCAGGTTCGCAGTGCGATAGGGTCTGGGTGCGTTCGGCCTCGTCCGGAGCCGAAGCACGGACTCTCCGGCCGGCGGTCAGAACCCCTCGTCCTCTTCATCCTCTTCGGGGGGGATCGGCTCGACCACCGTGGCGCCGGCCATGATGTCGCCGGGGTGGCGCCAGTTGGCGTCGATCAGCATGAGGAACGCCGCGATCGGGGCCAGGCCCAGGCGGACGCCGTTGCGGATGCAAGCCTGCCCGAGCGTGGGCCGGCCGACCACCCGCTCGCCAAGCTTCACACGCTGGCCCCAGTCGGTCAGCGGGGCCTCGGCGGCTTCTGCATCGGTCCTGAGGAGCCCCGCGCGATGCGAGGCGACCACGCCGCAGCCCATGAACCACTTGCCCAGCGTGCGCCCGGTCCGCCACTCGGCCAGGGAGCAGTAGACCCAGCAAAAGCCCAGGCCCGAGAGCACCGGTGTGAAAGCGGAGGCGGGCTCGGTCAACGCCGCGAGTGAGAACACCGCCAGGGCGGAGGATCCCGTCGCCCAGCACCCGAGAATCAACCCCACCCCGACGTCGATGAACGCCGCGAAGAACCGGCGCGGCGGGGTCGCCAGGGCCAGCCCGGCGGGCAGCTCGGGCGCCTTGTCTGACTCGCTCCGCAGGACGAAGATCAGCACCGCTGCCATCAGCGCGCTCAGGGCCACGGAAAAGAACCGGATGTGGTTCTCCCCCAGCAGATGCTCGCCCCGCCCCGGGCCGCGGTACAGCTCAGCGCCCGTGAACGCGGAAACCTCCAGCTCCTGAAACCTCGGCTGGGGCGGTGGCGGCGGCCCGATCATCGGCGTCCGCACCGCCTCCGGCGTCCGGGCTGTGAGAGGCGGCGACCACACGGCGGTGAGACGCCCGGCCCCGTCGATCGGGGCGAGGCCGATGGGGCCCTGAAGGCCGTCGATACGGGCGAGCTCGATGACTCCGCTCTCACGCAGCGACTTGATCAGCAGCGGCCCATCGTCGGCGCGTTCGCTGATCAGCACCTGCCCATCGACCCAGGCCGCCCAGCGGTTAAGAATCGGGCCGATCACCGGCGCCGTGACGGCCGGCGCGGGGCGCGGGGGGGCCAGGGAGGGGAGGTGCGGGAGGGGGGGGAGCGAGCGGAGATCCCAGCGCACGGTCACCGCATCGGCGGCCTTGGGGTCGCTGGGTTGGGGCTCAAGCTCGCCCCAGGCCAGGCGCACGCCATCAGGCTGGCTCCAAAGGACACCCGGGCGATCCGGCGACGCCACCAGCGTCATCCACGCCGGGGCGCCCGCCGAGG
>CAZSZO010000118.1:0-5780 GCA_964611125.1 uncultured Phycisphaeraceae bacterium
GAGGATCTGGGGGCAATGGGTGACACCTTTGGCGACGCTGCCGTGGCTCGGCGGCGTTGTTGCACATCAGGTGCCTGGCGCTCGCCGCGCTCAAGGGCGGGGGGCGGGGCTGGTGGGGGGTCAGGTCAGGTTGCCGGCGCCGGCAGGCGCCCGCAAGTCCTTTCGCGGCGTCCTTCGTCGGGAGTTCCGCGTTTTCCTTCAGGAGGTTGTTTATGACGTTGAAGAAGTCCCTCATGCTGGCGCTCGTCGCCGGCGCCTGCTGCTCGGCGACGACGCTCGCCCAGCCGGTTGCGACCGATCTTGGCGCGCTCACGCCGGGCACGCCCGTCACTGTGGCGCCGGCCTATGCCGCCGCGACCGTGGTGTGGTACCGCTTCACGATTCCGGCGGTGTCGGCCCCTCTGTATCTCGACATCGACACCCGCCTCCCCAGCGTCACGGCGGACACCGAGATCGGCCTGTACCGTGCCGACGATGTGAATCCCGCCCTGAGCACCCTCGTGTCGAGTGATGACGACGACGGCGCCGGCAACCTCTCTGCGCTGTCGTTCGGCGCCTGTGCGCCGACCCGCACGGGTGAAGTCGGGGCGATCGTTTTCAACGGCCGCGACGGCCTCGCGCTGACCGCCGGCACCTACTACCTCGCTGTGGGCGCGTTCAACATGACCTTCGGCGCGGCTGACTATGCCGTCACCTCCAGCGGCGGCGTCGGTTCCACGACGCTCCAGATCCGACTGGACACGGCTCCCGGCGCCGCCCCCCCGCCGTCGATCACCGCTGGCGCCTCGACCCCCGCCTCGGCCATTGCCGGGTCGGACATCCTGCTCACCTCGACGCTGGCCGCCTGCGGCCGCGACGGCAGCACCGTCACGGTTGACCTCACCGCCTTCGGCGGCTCGGCGACCACCGCCCTCACTGACGATGGCCTCAACGGCGACGTCACCGCCAACGATGGCGTCTACTCCGTCAGCGTGACCATCCCTGCCTTGGCCACCGTGGGCGGTTACAACTTCATCGTCACAGCCGCCAACGTCGGCGGCTCGGCCACCCGCACCATCCCCGTCATCGTCGACGGTGAGGGCGTCGCGAAGGCCATCCGCATCAGCCAGGCCACCGGCGCCGGCGGCCTGAGCGCCACCGATGCGGCGTTTGACTATGTCGAGCTCTATAACGCCGATGTCACCGCTGCTGACCTGAGCGGCTACTCGGTGCAGGTCGCCACCGCCACCGGCACGACCTGGCAGCGCGTCGCGCTGCCCGCCGGGTTCACCATTCAGCCCGGCACCTACGCCCTGATCCGCCTTGAGGCTCAGAGCGTCACCGGCATCGTCCCCACCCGCACGCCCGATGTGGTCTCGACGACCGCGACCAACCTCGGGTCCACCGGCGGCAAGATCGCGCTGGTGAACACCACCACCCTGCTCACCGGCGCCGTGCCGGTGCCCCCGGGCAACGCGACGTTCATTGACCGCCTCGGCTATGGGACCGCCTCGGCGGGCTTTGCTGAGACGGCCAACCGCGCCGCCCCCGCCTCCCCCAACCGCATCCTCGTCCGCGGCTGCAACGGCGCCCTGGACGCCAACAACAACAGCACCGACTTCGGCGCCTCGGCCATGTCGGCCGGTCTCCCCCGCAACTCGACCTCCCCCGCGACCCTCCCCGGTCCGGGCCTGAGCGGCGTCACCGCGACGCCCGCCGCGGGCCTCCCTCCCTACATCACCACGATCACTGCGACGACGACGCCCTGCGGCGCCGGCACGACGATCGCCAGCGTGAAGATCAACCTCAGCTCGATCGGCGGCTCGCCCAGCGCCACGATGCTCGATAACGGCCTCAACGGCGACGGCGCCGCGGGCGATCTGGTCTACGGCCTAGCCAACATCTCGGTGAACGCCGCGCCGGGCGTCTACCAGCTGCCCATCCGCGTGGTTGACAGCTCCTCCAACATCACCACCGGCAACGCGACGGTCACCGTCGTGGGCATCCCCGCGACGATCATCGACTTCGGCGATCTCTCGGCCCCCACCGCCGGCACCGTCACGACCGACCTCGCCGCGGGCCAGATCCAGTGGGCCCGGTTCACGCTCTCGCAGGAGGCCTCGACGGCCACCGGCCTTTTCGTGGATATCGACACCAACAACTCCTCGGGCTGCCCCGACACCGAGATCGCCGTGTACCGCGCTGACGGCACGTTGGTCGCGACCAACGATGACGGCAGCTCGGGCGCTGAGTCGCTCCTGACCTTCGGCGCCGGCGGCCGGCCCGCGGTCAACGACGCCTGCGGTACTGACGCTGGCGCCCGCAACGGCTTCGGCGGCGTGCTCGCTCCCGGCACCTACTACATCGCCATGGGCATCTTCAACAGCAACTTCAATGCGACGCTCTTCGATGTCAACGGCACCGGCGGCGCCGTGACCGGCGTCACCCTCAACATCAGCAGCATTCCGCCCAACACCCCGCCCACCGGCGTGGGCGCGGCGGGCCCCGCCCCCATCAACGAGCTGGCGACGATCAACCTCGCCGTGACCGTGACCCCCGGGCAGAACCCGGTGAGCACGGCCCTCACGGTCCAGGCCGATCTGACCTCCATCGGCGGCTCGGCTGGCACGACCCTCTTCGATGACGGTCTGCACAACGACGGCGCCGCGGGCGACAACGTCTTCGGCCTCGACTACACCCTGCCCAATTCCGCCGCGGGCGCGGCGGGCGCCAAGACGGTGCCCTTCACCGTCGCTGACGCCGAGGGCCGCAGCACGAATGGCAACATCGCCTTCACCGTCATCGGCGTGAACGGCTCCTGCTGCGTCGCGGCTGACTGCTCCATCCAGTCGGCTGTGGCCTGCTCGCTTCTGGGCGGGACCTACACCGCCGGCGGCACCTGCGGCGGCCCGACCGCCTACGACATCGCCCCCGGGGCGAGCGTGTTTGAGGACATCAGCACCACCGGCGTCCGTCTCGCGACGGTCTCTGAGTGCGACGATTGCGGCCAGGTGGCCCCCATCGGATTCAACTTCAACCTCTACGGCACGGTCCAGAGCTCGGTCTGGGTCTGCTCCAACGGCTTCGCCCAGTTCGGCGGCGGCAACAGCACCATCTTCAGCAACACGGCCCTCCCCAACATCGGCACGCCCAACAACATCATCGCCCCGCTGTGGGATGACTACGACACCGAGGAGCTCAGCACCGGCGCTGGCGACGTCTACGTTCTGACCGACGGCGCCCCCGGCGCCCGCCGCTGCGTGATCTCCTGGCAGGGCGTGCGTCAGTTCAACACGACCCCCGCCCAGCTCAGCAGCTTCCAGATCGTGCTCTTCGAGGGCACCAACCGCATCGAGTTCCGCTACGGCACGCTGTCCGATCCCACGGTCAACACCGACACCAGCAGCGCCACCATCGGCGTTGAGAACACTGATGGCACGATCGCGTCGTCCTACGACGTGACCCTCGTCGTCCCCGGCAACGTCTCGCTGGATGTCAACGTCTCGACCTCGGTCCCCAGCCCCTGCGGCTGCTCGACCGACGTCAACGGCGACGGCTTCACCGATCCCGATGACCTCTCCGACGCCATCGCCTGCTTCTTCGACCCGGCGTGCGTCTTCGACTATGACCGCAGCACCTTCGAGGATCCCGATGATCTCTCGACCTACATCTCCGACTTCTTCACCCCCGGCTTCTGCGGCTAAGCCGAGCTGGCCAGGTCACGCGGGGTCAATGGTGACTTCCGCAGCGGGTTGATCTGCTGACAACCACACGTCCCCGGGCCCGCGCCCGGGGGCTTTTCGTTTTTGCCCGGCTGCGCTTTTGGCCGGCCCTGGCGGCTGCAGGTAGCTGAGAGTGTTCCCGGCTGCTCCCCTCCGTTCGCCATCCCCCCGGCCCGCCCCCCTTTATCTTGGTGGCGGGCAAGCGGTGTAGCCCCGGCAAACTGGGTAAGCCCTGCCCATTTTTTCGGTCCGATTGCCTTGCCCTTCCTCAGCCGTGAGCTAAGGTGTCTGCAAGGAGTAAGGACAATGGCCAACAGTCGTGTCGGTCGCGGTATCGTTTTTGGCTGGCTTCTGCTGGCTCTTGCAGGCAGCGCCCAGGGCGCCATGGTGCTTGAGTCGAGCGGCGGTCAGATCACCCATCGGGCGGGTTTCGCGGATGTCTCGCAGATCGTCCAGCTGGGCGCCCTGCCCGCCTACAACGCCAACACCTATCAGTACAACACCACCGCCAACGCCGCGACGCCGACGCTGCGGGCTGGCTCGGCGGCCAGCAACGGTCGCTTCGGCATGGGCGTGGTGAACTCGCCGGACTTCATCGGCGTGGGCTTCGCCACGGGTTCGCTGCTGACGCAGTCGGGCAACGGCAACCCGCTGGCGTCCACCGCCAGCTTGATGCGCGTGGACTTTAACGCCACCTGGCTCAACACCGGGCCAAGCGCCTACGGCTCGGGTCTCCGGGCTGGGGCTTCGTTCGGTCTGATCGGGCAGCTGCCCAGCTCGTCGGTCGGCGGCGCGTTCGTTGAGATCTCGATCTCCGCCACCTTCCTTGATCAGGACCCGCTGGGCCAGACGACCCTGCTCCGCGGCCCCATCAGCCCCACCCCGTTCTACGCCAACAGCACCCCCGGCCGCTATGTCTTCAGCCGGTCGGATCAGGTCCCCACGGCCCTTCCGACGATCGCCGTCGGCCACCGCCTGCTGCTGGTGGGGTTCATCCAGTTCCGCGTGCACAACGATGGCGACGAGTCGAGCATGGAGTTCAACGCTCCCTCGGGCGTCCTCGGCGGCGACAACCCCGCGGCGTTCATCCCCGCCCCGGGCGCCTCGGCCCTGCTGGGCTTCGCCGGCATGCTCGCCGCGCGCCGCCGCCGGGCCTGAGCTGAGATCGCAGATTGCAGATTCGCTTGACACCCAAGCCGCCCGCTGGCCCGATTGGGTCAGGGGGCGGCTTTCGCTGCGCCCGCCTGCCGCAACGCCAACCTGTGGCCCCTCGCCCCTCCGTCCCGATATCCGATCCGAGGCCGATTTCATTGATCGACCTTGCCCAAATTCACCCGGGATTCTCATCCGTTTGCATCTCTTCCTGAGTACTCGGTGGTATGGTTTGATAGGGAGATTGCTTGCGAGATCACCACCTATCCCGGGGTGCGCTGGGACCCGTGGCCCCTCTGTGGGCGTGGGCTGTCTGCTTGCTCTTAGGCTGGCAGGGCGCCCTTGCCCAGGTCACCACGACCGAGGTGGAGCCCAACGACAGCAAGGCGAGCGCCAACCCGGTTTCGGGTATGGCCTCGGGTGATCGCCTGGCGGGGATCACGACCGGCGCCGCGGGGGGGGGCGGGGGGAGCGGCTCGGCCGATTACTTCCGCCTGCGCCCGGCCGCCGCGGCCCGCGCGGTTTACCGGTACCGGCTGATGCTGATCACTGCGGGAACGGTTGGGCACGCCGGCTCGCTGCGGGGGCTGCCCCAGGCGGCGGGCGTGATCGGTCCGGGCGATACCGGGGTGCAGAACAGCTCCCCGGGCACCTCGCCGCCGCGTTTCAACCAGTGGTACGGCTTCGGCCGGTCGGAACCGCTCTTCTATCGCGTCACCGGCACCGCCGCGACCACTTCGCCGTACCTGGCGATGCTCGAGCGTCAGACCATCACCCCCGTCGTCATCGCCGATGTCATCCCCGAGGGCGTGGTGACGATCTCGACCCTCGGCCAGGGGCACGACACCGACACCGAGGTCATGGTTTACGACGGATTTGCCCCCGCGGTCGGAGTGCACCCCCCTATGGCGGGCGAAGCTGCTCGGC
>CAZSZO010000119.1:0-5729 GCA_964611125.1 uncultured Phycisphaeraceae bacterium
ACGCCGCCGACCTCTCTGGCACGGACATGGAGACGCTGGAGAACGGCCTCCGCGTCATGCAGAAGACGCTGACGGAGGCGTCGCAAGGTTCAAAAGGGGCGAATGAAGCCCTCGGTCGACTCGGTCTGACGGTGCAGGACCTCGCCAAGCTCTCGCCGGATGAGCAGTTCAAGCTGCTGGCCGACCGGATCTCCCAGATCCGAGACCCGGCGCTCCGGGCCGCGATGGCGATGGAGCTCTTCGGCAAGGCGGGAACCAGGCTCCTGCCGCTCATGGCCGACGGGGCAGCAGGCATCAACGAGATGCAGGAACAGGCCCGCAAACTCGGGCTGACGGTGAGCACGGAGACCGCCCGCGATGCCGCCGAACTCAACGATGCCCTCGGCACGCTGTGGAAGGTCCTCAAGCAGGGTGTGTTCACCATCGGCGGGGCGCTCGCGCCGACGATCAAGGACCTGACCGAGCGGATCACCCGCATCGTCGTGAGCGCCACCGCGTGGGTGAAGGCGAACAAAGAGACCGTGGTGTGGGCGCTCAAGATCGCGGCGGCCGTCGCGGTCGCGGGGATCGCGATCGTCGGCCTGGGCTACATCATCTCTGGCATCGGCGCGGCGCTCGGCATCGTGGCCGCCGTCATCGGCGGGATCGGCACGGCGTTCAGCCTGATCGGAGCCGCGATCGGCGCTGTGCTCACTCCGGTGGGTCTGACGATCGCCGCGATCGTGGCGTTGGGCGGCACACTGCTGGTCGTCACCGGCGCGGGCGGCGAGGCGCTGTCGTGGCTCGCGGAGAAGTTCACCGAGCTGCGTGACTGGGTCGGCAACGTGGTCGGCGGCATCTCCGACGCCCTCGCCGCCGGCGACATCGCGCTGGCCGCCGAGATCCTGTGGCTGTCGCTGAAGGTCATCTGGCAGCAGGGTGTGGCGGCGCTGAACGAGGCCTGGCTGGGGGCCAAGGAGTTCTTCGTCTCCACGGCGTACTCCATGTGGTACGGGGCGCTCGCCGCCGCCGAGATCGTGTTCCACGCACTCGAGGTCGCTTGGATCGAGACGACCGCGTTCCTCTCCAAGACCTGGACCAACTTCGCCACGGGCTTCCAGATGATCTGGGAGGAGGCATCGAGCTGGGTCGCCAAGCGGATGCTGGAGATCCAGGGGCTGTTCGATGAAGGGCTCGACGTTGAAGCCGCCAAGAAGGCGGTTGACCAGCAACTCGAGTCCCGCCTCGTCGAACTGGAGAACGCTGTCCAGCAGTCGGTGACCGCACGCGACAAGGAACGCGAGGCCCAGCGCCGCGACGCCGCCGCGATGCACGAGGCGACGCTGGCGGGCATCGGACAGGACTTCGAGACCGCGCAGGAAGCCTTGCACAAGGACACGGCGGCAGGACTCGCGGAGTCACAGGCCGCGCTCGATGCCGCCAAGCAGAGACTCGCCGCCGCGATCGAGGAGGCCCGCAAGAAGCGAGAGGCCGCAGACGCCGAGAAGGGACCAGGTCGGCCACAGCGGGATCTGATGGCCGACTTCGAGGACCGGCTGTCGGGACTCGGTGCGGCCATCGGCAAGGGAATCAGCGTCACCGGCACGTTCAGTTCCGCGGCCGTCTCGGGCCTCGGCACCGGTGGCGATGCCGCCGAGCGCACCGCCACCGCCACGGAGGCGACGGCCAAAAACACAAAGCGACTTCTCGATGCAAGCGTGGACAACGGGATGCGGTTCGCCTGAGCCCCACCCCAAGAAAGGAGATCATCACTCGTGCCGGTTGAGGTCTTTGAGAAGTTCGAGAGCCGCCGCTCCACCAAGGCGAACCAAGCATCGCAGTCGTCTGCGGAGCTCGGCTACATCGTGCGCGGCACCGCGGATGACCTCGTGGCCCGCAACGCGGCGCAGACCGGCTCCCCCGCGACCTACGACGGGCTGGCCCGGCAGAACGTGCAGATCGAGCCGCTTGGGCCGCAACTGTGGGACGTGACCGTCCGGTACGGGTCCAGCGATAGCGGCGGAAACCCCACGCCCAGCGAGGCGTCGTTCAACTTCGAGACCGGTGGCGGCACGCAGCACATCACCCAGAGCAAGGACACGGTGCAGGCGCGAGCGGCGTCCGGATCGACCGCGCCGGACTTTGGCGGTGCGATCGGTGTGACCGCCGACGGCGTTGATGGCGTGGACATCACCGTGCCCGTGTACCAGTTCTCCGAGACGCACTACTTCAGCGATGCGCAGGTGACCGGGGCGTACAAGGGCGCGATCTTCAGCTGCACGGGCAAGACCAACGCCGGTGGGTTCAAGGGCTTTGCACCCGGCGAGGTGCTGTTCCTGGGCGCGACAGGCTCAAAGCGTGGCGACGGTCCCGACGACGACTGGGAGATCACCTTCCGGTTCGCCGCCAGCCCCAACGAAACCGGCCTCTCGGTCGGCTCCATCACGGGCATCAACAAGAAGGGGTGGGAATACCTGTGGGTCCGCTACGCCGACGCGGAGGACACCGGGTCCGGCGCGATCATCAAGAAGCCCATCGCCGCCTATGTCGAGCGTGTGTACGACGACGCCAACTTTGGAGCCCTGGGGATCTGAGCCCCGTTACCCATGCCTGACGATCTTCGCAAAGTCCGATCCGGTGATCCACTCCGCCTCCCTGCGGGCGCGTACAACGCGTTCGTCGATGCGGCGGTCGATCTGCGCCGGCGTCAAGGTCGCGGCGAGGCCGTCGCGGGTCCGCTCGTGGAATCGGCCCAGCGCGGCATCGTGCTGGTCCGCAACGACTCCGGCGAGGAGATCGAGCCGTACCACGCGATGGCGATCACCGGCGTGCTCGTCGAGCCCGGCGAGGACGACCAGGAACGAACATTCCAGAGCCGCACGCCGCTGACAGGCGACATCGCCACGGAGGAAACGGCAGGCCCAGCGTTTGTCGTCGCACTCCAGCCGATCAAGCCCAACAAGCTGGGGCGCTGCGTGCTCACCGGCGTCACGGTCGCGCGGGTGTTCATCACCAACGAGACCGACACGACCTGCGAGCTGGCGGCCGAGGAGACGGTCCTGGCCAGCACGCCCATGGGTGGCATCCCGATCCTCTGGAAGGAAGAGGGCACCGGCGAGAAGTGGGCGGTGCTTGAGCTCGGCCGCCCGTCGCCCGGACGCGTGACCGCGATCCTCGGCGCAGCCCAGGCGATCCCGACCGAGCGCAACCGCTGGCGCTATCCGTGGGTGGAAGCCCAGATCGACGGCAACCCCGGCAGCGAGACCTATCTCCGGTATGTGGCCATCGAGGGTGGCCTGTCGTCCCAGCTCGCAAGCGGCGGTGAAGACCCCACGCGGCTGGCGCTCAACCGGTTCGAGGCCCACCACATGAACGACTCGGAGCCCGGTTCCGGGTTCGGTGGCCTGCTCGGGCTCGGCCCGGTGTGCGAGCTGCCGGGCGTGCTCCCCAAGTGCCCGCCCGCGCGGTCGCTCAAGCCCAAGCTCGTGCCCATCCCCGAGGGCGTCTGCGTGCAGCTCACCTGCGAGCGCAACAGCAAGGGCAAGCCGGTGTGGGTCTTCGAGGCCATGAGCCTGATCGAGATCGCCGACCCCGCCGACGAGGACCGCAAGTTCAACCTCTACATCGGAGGTGCCGAATGACCACCCCCCCGTCCCCAACCACACTCGACACACGCCGCGAGAAGGAGCGCGCCAAATACGTGGCGCTCGCGACCAAGCCCGGCTCGACTTACGGCTCGACCAACCACGGCAAGCTCGCTGTTCCGATCATCCAGAAGCTCAAGCCGAGGTTTGTGGTGGACTTCGGATGCGGCCGCAACGACCTCGTGCGTGATCTGCGCCGGCTGGGGATCGACGGCCTGGGTGTGGACTTCGCGTTCCCGGATGCCGACCTCGTGCGCCCGATGCACAAGACCGCGCTGCACGCGGGTGTGGCGGATGTCGTCACGAGTTTCGACGCACTCGAGCATCTGCTGCCTGAGGATGTAGACGCGGTGCTCGCGGAGATGCGCCGTGTGGCCAAGCCGCGCGGCCACTTCGTGTTCTCGATCTGCACCCGTCCCAGCAAGACCACCGTCGCCGGCGAGGGTCTGCACCCGACCGTGCGCCAGCTGGATTGGTGGCTCGACCGCATCGGACGTGTCGCCACCGTGATCAACCCGCGAGCTGATCGGCGGTTCATCGTCGGGCGATTCAAGGGCGGAAGTGATGGGGGGTGCTGCGGTGCGTGAGAACCAGTCAGACATCGCGGCGCTCCAGGCCGGGCTGAAGGCGCGTAAGCCGGCGCGTGACGGCCTGCGCCTCTACACCGCCGACTTCGACTCCGTGTCGCTTGGTGGGTTCTACCGCGGGCGTTCGGCGTTCCTGATCCTGTCGGGGCCGTCGCTCACGCAGATCGACCTCGCCGCGCTCAACAAGCGTGGCATCGTCACGATGGCCGTGAACAACGCCTGGGCGGTGCATCGCCCGACGCTGTGGACCTGCGTTGACGATCCCGGCCGCTTCATCGATACCGGCTGGAAGGACCCTGGCATCCTGAAGTTCGTGCCCACGTGCATGTGGGACAAGCGGCTCCGCATCCAAGGCGCTGACGGCGCGATGCGCAACAGCGCGTTCAGGGTCCGGCAGATGCCCAGCGTCATGTTCTTCCGCCGCGCCGATCACTTCGACCATGAGCGGTTCCTGACTGGAGACAGCGTCCCGTGGGGCAACGACGCCAAGAACCCAGACTCTTTGGGCATCACCGGCAAGCGCTCGGTCATGCTCGTGGCACTCCGCCTCCTGCACTACCTCGGATTCTCGACGGTGTACCTGCTGGGCTGCGACTTCAAGATGGCCGAGGACCGCAAGTACGCCTTCGCCGAGAACCGGGCCGCCAACGCGATCCGGCACAACAACGTGCTGTATGACTCGCTGGCCCGGCGCTTCGAAGCCCTCAAGCCGCACTTCGAGAAGCACCGCTTCCGCGTGGTGAACTGCTCACCAGGCAGCGAGCTGCAGGTCTTCGAGCGCATGGAGTTCGCCGACGCCGTCGCGGCCGCGTCGGCCGAGTGCGGCAAACCCGTGAACACGCAGGGCTGGTACGAGCCCAATCCCAAGCCCCAGGAGGCCGCACGATGAGCGACGGCCCCACCCGCTACTACCTCTATATCCCGGTCTGGGCGACGGGCCGGGCCCCGCAGGGCGGCGGCTCGAGCAACTACTCGACGCCTTCGGAGTCGCCCGACTCGTCGTACAGCACGTACTCAACGCCCACCAGCACGCCGAGCATGCCGCCGAGCTACTCGACAACAGGCGATGTGATCTACACGACCGGGCCGGGCGGCACGCCGACGCTGACGTTCTACACCACCGATGCGTTCACCAGCAACACGCCGGGCACGACGCACACGCCGTCGAGCACGCCGAGCGATACGCCGTCGAGCAGTGGTGGTATGTCATCCTCGGGAATGTCGAGCAGCGCAGGCTCCAGCGGCATGAGCAGCTCCGGCGGCGGCAGTTCGTCGGGCGCTTCGTCCGGCATGAGTTCCGGGGCGTCCAGCGGGATGTCGTCGGGGGCGAGTTCGGGCATGTTCTCGGGCGGGTCCTCCGGAGGATCGTCCGGAGGGGGCAGTTCAGGGGGTGGTTCGTCGGGCGGGGGCGGGTCCAGTGGCGGCGGGAGCGGTCCGGGCGGCTCGGGTCCCGGAGGTTCCGGTCCTGGCGGTTCTGGGCCGGGAGGGTCGGGCCCTGGGGGAAGCGGGCCGGGCGGAT
>CAZSZO010000120.1:0-5532 GCA_964611125.1 uncultured Phycisphaeraceae bacterium
CGCGGCCCGGCCCAGGTCCGACAGCTCGAGCTTCTCGAGGTCGATCCCCAGTTCCTCCATCACGGCCTTGCCGCCGGTGAGGGTGGCGATGTCGCCCAGCATCTCCTTGCGGCGATCGCCGAAGCCGGGGGCCTTCACGGCGGCGACCTTGAGCGTGCCGCGCAGCTTGTTCACGACGAGGGTCGCGAGGGCCTCGCCCTCGACATCCTCAGCGATGATCAGGAGCTGGGCGGCGACCTCGACGACCTTGTTGAGGATCGGCAGGAAGTCCTTGGCCGAGGTGATCTTCTTCTCGTAGATGAGGATGTAGGGCTTGTCCAGCGTGCACTCCATCGTGGCCGGGTTGGTCACGAAGTGCGGAGAGAGGAAGCCCTTGTCGAACTGCATGCCCTCGAGGAGCTCGACCTCGGTCGAGAGGCTCTTGCCCTCTTCGACGGTGATGACGCCGTCCTTGCCGACCTTGTCCATCGCCGTGGCGATGATCTTGCCGATCTCGTCATCCTGGTTGGCCGAGCAGGCGCCGACCTGGGCGATCTCCTTGCTCGACTCGACCTTCTTGGACATCTTGTGGAGCTCGTCGACGATGGCCGCGACGGCCATGTCGATCCCGCGCTTGATCTCGTTGGGGTTGGCCCCGGCGGTGATGTTCTTGAGCCCCTCCTGGAAGAGGGCCTCGGCGTAGATGGTCGCGGTGGTGGTGCCGTCGCCGGCGTCCTTGGAGGTCTTGGAGGCGACCTCCTTCACCAACTGGGCGCCCATGTTCTCGTAGGCGTCCTCCATCTCGATCTCCTTGGCGACCGTCACGCCGTCCTTGGTGACGGTGGGGGCCCCGAAGGACTTCTGGAGGACCACCACCCGGCCCGAGGGCCCGAGGGTGACCTTGACAGCGCGGGCGAGCTTCTTCACGCCCTGGAGGATGCGTTCACGGGCGTCGGTGTCGAATGCGATCTGCTTGGCGGCCATGGGGGTTCCTTTTGAGGAAAGTCGCGAGTCGCGGGAGGCGAGTCGCGAGTGAGGACAGGGCGAGCCGCCGATCGCGGCTCGCGGATGGTTAGGACGATTGCGGCTCGCCGTTCGAGCCGCGGGAACTGCGTGTGGAGAGCTTTCTCGCAACGGCGAGGCGGAGACCGCCGATGATGCGGCCCACCTCCTCGGCCAGCGACTGGAGATGTTTGAACCGGGCGGCGTCGATGTAGCCGGCGTCGAGGGCGACGTAGAGCTGTGAGCGGACCTCGGCGCAGGAGCCCCGCGCCGTCGCGAGGGCCTGATGGAACTCCCGCGGGTGGGCCCGCTCGAATCCCTCGGCGATGTTCGACATGATCGACACGGCCGCTCGCTGGATCTGCGAGGCGAGTCCGAAATCGCGGGCGAATCGTCCTGCGGCGCTGGAGACGTAGATCTCCTTGGTGAGCGCCCGGGCCTTCCGCCACGCGATCAGGTCTTCAAAGCGCGTGACGCGATTCGAGCCGCCCTTCGCGACCGAAACCTCGTCTTCGACCTGTGCCGACCTGTTCGCCATGGCGTGTGCTTTACTCGCGTCTCGCGTCTCGCGTCTCGTACCTCGTACCTCGTTCCTCGGCCTTAGTCAATGACCGCCAGGATCTCATCCTCGCTCATCACGAGCACGTCCTTGCCGTCGATCTTGATCTCCGTACCCGAGTACGACGAGAAGATGACCTTGTCGCCCTTCTTCACGGTGAGGGGGATCAGCTCGCCCGTCTCGGTGTTGAGCGAGCCGGTGCCCACGGCCTCGATCACGCCCGTCTTGGGGGTGTCCTTGGCCTTCTCGGGCAGGTACAGGCCCGATGCGGTCTTGTCCTGGGCCTCGTCGCGACGGACCAGGATCTTGTCGTGAAGCGGGCGGAACCCGCTGACGCCGGATGATGCGGACTTGCTCATGGTGCGTGTCTCCCTATCTGAAGCTGAAACGGAAATCCTCGGACAAACCAAAGACGCCCGCACGCCACGAGGCGCGGGGACGCGGATAGCCAACCGTCAGCAGACATTCGGACCCCCCGGAAACGGCCCGCGCCGCTCCGGCCGTGCCGGGTCCCCGCCGCCCTCCCTCACCCCAGGCGGGGCCGCGGGCGGCTGCCCGGCGCCGGGCCACCGGCTGCCATAAAACCGCGCCAGCACGCGGCGCATGACCTCCAGCATCACCTCAAGATCCGCGGCGGAGCGATCCACCACCGCGAACGCCCCGCACCGCAGGGCCGCGTTCATGCTGCGGGCCCCGTCGCGATGGCCGCGCGGGGCCTGCACCACCACCGTGGGTGGGGGTGCGGGCATGCGGGCCAGCAGGTCCAGGATCCGTGTGCCGCCCTCTTCAATCGAGCTGTCGCCCCGCTCGTCGAGGGGAAGCGTCAGGTCGACCACCGCGATGTGCACGCCGCCCGGCGCCGAGCGGATCACATGCTCCGCCTCACGGGCTGATTGAGCCCGAATGGCCAGGATGCCGATCGGTCCGAGCAAGGGGGGCAGTCGATCGGCCCACGATTCGCGTCCCCAGGGGGGCGCCGTGAGCAGAAGGTTTAGGCGGTTGACCGGACGGCTGTCGCCGCTGCCGCCACCGAGCCCCGCCGGGGCGTCGGCGCGGCTACCACTCCGGACCTGGCCGGAAGAGGGATCGTCGGGATGGCCGCGCTCGAACATCACGTGTGAGGCCAAGGGCAAGCGCGATGCCCGACCAAGGGGCTGGTCCGGAGCCGCGGATCGGCCCGAAATGACCGGTTCAGAGCCCTCGGCGCGGCTCGCCCGGGCCCTTTGGGCGGCTGCGGACGCCAATTCCCCTGCCAGCGACCTCACCGCAGGTCGAGGCGGTTGCCAAATCGGCAGGCTGGAAATACCAAACATCGCCCTTCCAATATGGCTGGCGGGCGGTACACTCCCGGTATGGACCCACTGACCGCAACCGTCGTGGCCCTCGGGGTGCTTCTGCTCGCCAGCGGCGCGGGCCTGGTGGTCTTGCTGCTCCAGCGCGGCGACTTGTCGACCCGCGCGGCGGTTGCCGAGGAGTCGAGCCGCTCCAGCGAGGAGCGCGCCCGGGCGGTGGAGCAGCGGCAGGCGGCCATCGAGGCCGCACTGAAGGTGGCCGAGCAGCGCCTGGCCAGCGCCGACCAGGAGGCCGCTCGCCTGACCGAGCGGGCCTCGGCCATGGTGCTGGCGCGCGAGCAGGACGCCCGCGAGGCCGAGCGGGCGCTGGACGAGGCCCTCACCGGCGAGCGGCGCGTGCACGCCGAGCAGCTCGAGCGGGAGCGGGCGGTGCACCGCAAGGAGCTCGACGCGGTGCGGGCCGCCCAGGCGCAACTGGAGGCCAACCTGGCCCTGTACCAGGAGAATCTCAAGTCCGCCTTCGACGCGCTGGCGGGGCAGGCCCTCAAGCGCAGCAGCGACGAGTTCCTCAAGCTTGCCGAGACCAAGCTCGCCGCCAAGTCGACCGACGCAGCGGCGGACCTCGATCGGCGCAAGGCCGAGGTGGAGCGGTTGGTGGCGCCGCTGGCCGACGCGCTGCGGCGGACCGACGAGAAGCTGGCCACGATCGAGCGCGACCGCACGGTGACCTACGGCGAGCTCCGCCAGCAGCTTGAGGGGATCGGGCGGGCCAGCGCGGAGCTGCGCTCCGAGACGGGCCGGCTCTCCAAGGCCCTGGGCAAGCCCGATGTCCGCGGCCGCTACGGCGAGTGGCAGTTGCGCCGCGTCGTGGAGCTGGTCGGGCTGACCGACGGGCGGGATTTCACCATGCAGGATTCGACCGTCGACAGCGACGGCAACGCCCAGCGACCCGACATGGTTTTGTATCTGCCCCATGGGCGGCACCTGGTGGTGGACGCCAAGACCAACACCGCGGCGTACATGGAAGCGATCGAGCACGAGGGCGTCGAGCGGGAGGCGTGCCTGGAGCGGTTCGCCCAGCACGTGGCCGATCAGGTGACCGCGCTTGGGCGGAAGAACTACTGGCGGTCATATGAAGGCTCGCCGGAATTCGTGGTGATGTTCATCCCTGGGGACCAGTACCTGGACGCCGCGCTCTCGCGCCGGCGCGACCTGATCGAGACGGCGCTGCGCAGCCGGGTGATCATCGCGACGCCGACCACGCTGCTTGGGCTGCTGCACGCGGTGGCGCTGGCGCTGCAGGAGCACAAGCTGGCCCAGGAGGCGGTGACGCTGCGCGAGCTGGGCGCCGAGCTGCACGGGCGGGTGGCGACGGCCTTGTCGTACGCCATCGGGCTCGGGAAGGCGCTCAACTCGTCGGTTGAGAAGTACAACGAGTTCATCGCCTCCGCCGAGCGGAACCTGCTGAGCACGGCTCGGCGCTTCGAGAAGGAGGGCGTGAAGTCGGGCAAGGTGCTGGCGGCGGATGAAGCGCTGCAGCCCATCGTGGTGCGGGCCGAGCTGCCGACCAAGGCCGCGCCGATGCTGCCCTTCAGCAACGGATGAGGCGGCTGGGCGCGCAGAAAAGCCCGGGGCGGCCCCGGGCCTCGTCAGGCGAAATTGATGATTGCCCAGGACTGAATCAGCGCCGGCGCCGCAGGCCGGCCAGACCGATCAAACCCAGCAGGCCGCTCGCGGCCGGGGCCGGAACGATGCGGACGTTGTCGATGTCGAAGACAAACGGCCCCGCCTGCCCGGCGAGGGCCGCCGGCACGTTGACCCCGATCTGGAACTGCGAAACGTCGGAGAACACGGTGTTGAACCCGAAGGCGCCCTCATAGGTGAAGGTCGATGCCGTCACCGGCACGGTGTAGGTCGTCCACACGCCGGGCTGGGCCTGGGGGGCGACGAACGCCGCGGCGCCGACGGGCGACGAGCCGAAGACCCAGCGGGCCAGGAAATCAACCGGGACCGATGAGTTGTTGCGGACTGCGAACGACACCTCGGTGACGCCGCCGGCGATCCAGTTACCGGAAAACGCGCCGCCGCTCGAGTTGAAGTTCCGGACGGCCCGGAAGATCACGCGGGGTGAGTCGGCGGGGCTGGTGGCGAACGACACGTTCGCGCTGCCGTAACCGGAGCCGTCGGGCCCGCCTGTGGGCTGGTAGTTCAGAGCGGCCAGGGCCGCGCCGGAAGTGCTCCATGCGGCGCCCGGGGACGAGAACGTCTCGGTGAACGGCGCGATGACGGCCGAAACGGGTGCGGACAGGACCAAGCCGCCAGACAGGGCGGCCACGACAGCGATGCGCGTGGACATGCGACACGATCTCCTTGAAACTCCGCCGAGAGGTTACCCTCCAATGGCCACCGGGACCACAAGAATTCCTGCTGCCGCACCGGAAGCCTGCCTCGCCAGCGCGACCCCACCGATTCGGGGCTAGCCTTGCAGCCTCTGCCTTCCGACCAGCCGCATTCCGACCCGCGCCCACACGACCGGCTCATCGTGCGGGGCGCCCAAGCGGGGATGGCGATCATCCTGGTGCTGCTGGTGCTTGCGGCGGTGCGGAGGATGAGCGTCAGAGTTGACGCCGCCGACCGTTTTCGGGACTTCTACGAGTTCTTTTCCGCCGCGGCGGTGTTGCACGCGGGCGGCTCGGCGGC
>CAZSZO010000121.1:0-5274 GCA_964611125.1 uncultured Phycisphaeraceae bacterium
GCTGGTGCTTGGCGGGCTGGCCGACCAGCCGCTCGCCCTTGTCGGTGAAACCGACCACCGACGGCGTGATGCGTGAACCGGAGGAGTTGATGAGCACCTTGGGCTGCCCGCCCTCCATGATCGCGACGCAGGAGTTGGTGGTGCCGAGGTCGATACCGATGATCTTGGACATGGGAGGCTCCAAAGCGAATGCGTACACGGCCCGAACGGGGGGCGTCCTGTGCAGTCAGGCCAGCAGATGCAAGCCCGGCGCCAACCGCAGGCCATCGCGGGCCCGCCATCACCGCAGGACAGGCGACCAGGACGGCTGGGCGGGACCGCTGGCCTGCCGAACTGGCAGATTCCGCGGGGGCAAACCCACCTAACATCGGCCTCGCATGTCCAACCGTTTCCAAGTCAATCTCGCCGGTGTGGTCGATCTGCTGTCGAACCACCTCTACAGCACGCCGGAGGTGTTCGTGCGCGAGCTGCTCCAGAACGGGGTGGACGCCGCTACGGCGCAGCGGGCGATCGACCCCAGCCACGCGGGTCGGCTGCGGATCGAGTTGGTCGAGCCCGCATCAGGCGGAGGCGCAACCGGCGGCACGCTGACCGTCGAGGACGACGGGGTTGGGCTCTCGGGCGAGGAGATGCACGCGTTTTTGGCGACGATCGGCGCGTCCTCAAAGAAGAGCGACGTCGGCAAGGCCCGGCAGGGCTTCCTCGGGCAGTTCGGCGTGGGCATCCTGGCGTGCTTCATGGTGAGCGACGAGATCGTCGTGCTCTCGCGCAAACGGGGCGGCGCCCCGGTGGAGTGGCGCGGGCGGGTCGACGGCACTTACGGCGTGCGCGAGCTGTCGGCCGACCTTTCGCCCGGGACGCGGGTGATCATTACGTGCCGGCCGGGGTGTGAGGAGTTCTTCGAGTTCGAGCGCCTCCACGACATCGCTGAGCGGTACGGGCGGATGCTGCCCATCGACATCACGCTGTCGGCTGGGAATCGCAGCCGGGCGGTGAACGATGGACGGTTTCCCTGGCGGACGGGGGCCACCGCGGCGGCGGGCGCCGACACGGCGCTGGAGTGGGCGGAGGGCGAGCTGGGCTTTCGGCCGCTGGACGTAGTCGATCTCTCTGACGGGGCCCTGGGGCTCTCCGGCGGTGCGTTCATCCTGGATCGCGAGGCCCGCCCGGGCGCGAACGCCGGGCATCGTCTCTACCTCAAGGGGATGTTCGTCGGGGAGCAGGCGGAGGGGCTCGTACCGGAGTGGGCGTTCTTCGTCCGCTGCGTGGTGAACGCGTCGGGGCTGCGGCCGACGGCGTCGCGTGAGGCGTTCGTGAAGGACCGCGCGCTGGCCCGGGCCAGCAGCCTCATCGGCGATCGGATCAAGGCTCACCTGGTCGGGCTCGCGCGGCGCGACCCGGGCCGCCTGCGGCGAATCATGGCGGTGCACGACCTGGCCTTGCGGGGGCTGGCCTTGCATGATGACGACTTCTTCGAGGTCGTGATCGACCTCATGGAGTTCGAGACGTCGCTCGGGCCGATCCGTTTCGGGCAGTTCCGCCGCGACAACCACGTGCTGAACGTGGCCGTGACAACCGAGCAATACAACCAGGTGGCGGGCGTCGCGGCCGCCCACGGCGTGCGGGTCTTCAACGGCGGGTACACCCACCACGCCGAGCTGCTGGAGATGGCCGCCGGGCGGTTTGACGATCTCACGCTGGTGGCCGTGGGGCCGGAGACGTTGATCCAGTGGCTCCCGGAGCAGGATGAGACAGCCTCTGCGGAGATGGAGGCGTTTGTCGCCGAGGCGGGCTCAGTGCTGGCGCCGTTCGGGTGCTCCGCCGAGGCTCGCCGCTTCAAGCCTGCGGACGTGCCGGTGCTGCTGAGCGGGCGGGCCGACAGCGGGTTCCGGCGGAGCGTCGACCGCTCGGCGGAGATCGCCGACGCGGGATGGGGCGAGGTGCTGGGCTCGCTGGGCGGCGGCGCGGGCTCGGCGAGCGGCCCGGCCGCCCACTCGGTCTTGTGCTTCAACCTGGGGCATCCCCTCACCGCTCAACTGGCCGGGCTGCGGGACCCTCCGCTGCGGGCCGACGTGGTGCGGCTGCTGTATGTGCAGGCGCTGCTGCTGGGGCGGCAGCCGCTGTCGCAGCGCGAGCTGGGGGTGCTCACCGGCGGCCTGACGGGCGTGATCCAGCGGGCGGTGCGGCCTGGCGGTCGGACCGATCGGGAGGGCGTTTCATGAACGACGACCGCAGCACGGTGCACAAACTGGTGGCCGACGCGTGGGAGCTGCCCGAGGGCCTGGCCAGGACGAACGCGATGGCCCGGGCCGTAGACGAGGCCGACCGGCTGGGCGACGTCCAATTGAGCTTCGACACCCGCAAGCAGCTGGTGAACGTCGCCAACTTCGGCGGATCGGTTGATGTCTCGCTGACGGCCTTCATCTGGTGCCTGGCCCAGTGCGACCGCGACCCCAAGCGGTTTCCTGAGAGTGAGATGCTCTGGGAGTATAAGTGGATCGTCAATGACCTGGCCGAGTTCCCGACCATCTCGCGGGCTCGGATCGAGGCGGCCCTTGACGACCTGGAGATGCGGTACGAGCGGAGCGGCTGGGGGCGGCGTGGGCCGCGCATGAAGCGGTGCAGCGCGGCCCGGACGTTGGGCGATCTCGAGCGGCTCCCCGACCTGATGGCGCAGTGGCTGGAGGTGCGGCGCGACCGCGGGGCCGACTGCCGGGCGTGCGAACAGGACGCCAAGGTCGGGTTCGCCTTTGAGCTGGGCGATCACCGCAAGGCCGTCAGCGCCGCCAAGCCGCTGCTGGAGGGGCGGCAGTCGTGCTCGCACGTGCCGCACATCACGCTGGCGAAGGTGCTGCGGCCAATGCTGAAGCTGGGGATGCACGAGGAGGCGGTCGAGGCGCACCTGCGCGGGCTGCCGCTGGTGGCCCGGGGGGACGGGTTCCTGGTCCCCGTGGCCGAGCATGTGGAGTTCCTGGCCCTGACGGGGAACTACGCCAAAGCGGCGACGCTGTGGGCCCGACACGTGGGCAAGGCGATGGCAGCGCCCAACACGCTGCTGAGACTGCGCTACCTGTTGGGCGGGCGCGTCCTGGTGCTCGCGCTGCGGCGCGCCGGGCGCGAGGAGCGGAGCCTGCGGATCCCCGCCGGGCTGCCGTTCCACGAGCCGTCGGGGCGGTACAACCTCGCCCGGCTCGATGGCTGGCTGGAGAACGAGATCAACGGGCTCGCCCGGGCCTTCGACGCCCGCAACGGCAACGACTGGTACGCCCGCCTCGCTGCGGGGCTGCCCAGCCTGCTGGAGCTGTCGGTGCGGCTCCCGCTGGAACCGTGAGCCACGGGACCGGCCACCGGGGTCGCCTTCGCCTATAATCGGGCTGTCGCCGCCAAGAGGCCGGAGGGCGTTGTTTTTGGATTCCGTAAGGCTTTTCAGCCCTCTGTGCCGACGCGACCCAGGACCCGTTCGATTCACCCCCGGGGGATCCTCGTGCCCGAACCTAAAGCCGCGTCGTCCGCTTCGTCGTCGACCTCCAGCACCGGCCCGGTCAAGGTGCCGGTGGGGGCGATGAAGCCGGGGGAGGCGGGGTCGGAGCCGACGCCAACCGCGGCGCCAACGGGCGCCGCGAAGTTGGGTGAGTACGGGGCCGACCAGATCAAGGTGCTCGAGGGTCTGGAAGCGGTCCGCAAGCGGCCTGGCATGTACATCGGCGGCACGGGGATCGGCCCGCTGCACCACCTGATCTACGAAGTGGTCGACAACTCGATCGACGAGGCGATGGCGGGGTACGCCACGCATGTGTGGGTGACGATCAACGCCGACGGCTCGGTGTGCGTGCTGGACAACGGGCGCGGGATCCCCGTGGAGCCCAAGAAGGACCCCAACCCCGCCTACGACGGCAAGCCGGCGGTCGAGCTCGCCATGACGGTGCTGCACGCGGGCGGCAAGTTCGAAAACGAGGGCGGGCAATCGGCGTACAAGGTCTCGGGCGGCCTGCACGGGGTGGGCGTGTCGTGCGTCAACGCCCTCTCGGAATGGCTGGAGGCGGAGATCTATCGCGGTGGGAAGATCCACGCCATCGGTTTCGAGCGCGGGCGGACCACCGAGCCGCTGAAGGTGATCGGCGACATCCCCGCCAACGCGCCCTTCAAGACCGGCACCAAGGTCACCTTCGCCCCCGACCCGGAGATCTTCCCCGAGACGACCTTTGACTACGTGACGGTGGCCACCCGCCTGCGCGAGCTCTCGTACCTCAATCCGGGCGTGACCATCAAGCTGCTGGACGAGCGCGTCGGCCCCGACGGCAAGCCGCGGGGCGAGACATTCCGGGCTGTTGACGGCCTGCGCGAGTATGTCCAGCACCTGATGGCCGGGAAGCAACCGGTGAGCGAGGTGGTCTCGGTGCGCAAGGTCGAGGCCGCCGCGGGGCTCGTGTGCGAAGTGTCGATGCAGTATCACGACGGCTATAACGAGACGCTGCTGGCCTTCGCCAACAACATCAACAATAAAGATGGCGGCACGCACGCGGGCGGCTTCAAGGTGGCCCTGACGCGCACGCTCAACGCCTACGCCAAGAAGAGCGGAATCCTGAAGGAAAAGGATCCGACCCCCAGCGGCGAGGATCTGCGCGAGGGACTGGTGGCGATCGTGTCGGTGAAGCTCCCCAACCCGGCCTTCAACAACCAGCCCAAGGAGAAGCTGCTCAACCCGGAGATCGAGAAGTTCGTCTCCGAGGTCGTGGGCGAGCAGCTGGAGGCCTGGCTGCAGGAGCACCCGGGCGAGGCCAAGCGGCTGTGCCTGAAGGGGATCGTCGCGGCCCAGGCCCGCGAGGCGGCCCGCAAGGCCCGCGAACTGACCCGGCGCAAGAACGCCCTGGACGGCGGCTCGATGCCCCACAAGCTGCGCGACTGCAAGACGCGCGACGTCGACCGCTCCGAGATGTTCATCGTCGAGGGTGACTCGGCCGGAGGCACCGCGACCCAGGGGCGCGATGTCGAGACCCAGGCGATCCTGCCCCTCAAGGGCAAGATCCTCAACGTCGAGAAGGCCCGCCTTGACAAGGTGCTGGGCTTCGAGGAGATCCGCATCCTTATCTCGGCCCTCCGCTGCGGGATCGGCGAGGAGTTCGACATCGCCAAGCTCCGCTACGGGCGGGTGGTGATCATGACCGACGCCGACGTCGACGGCAGCCACATCCGCACGCTGCTGCTGACGTTCTTCTTCCGCCAGATGCCCGAGCTGATCCGGCGCGGCAAGGTCTACATCGCCCAGCCGCCGCT
>CAZSZO010000122.1:0-5181 GCA_964611125.1 uncultured Phycisphaeraceae bacterium
TCGCCGCGGCGCAGGAGCACCGGGTGCTCGGGCGTGAGCCGCAGGCGACCGTTGATGGTGACGAACCCGTCGTGCGTGCCGATCTTCACGCTGGCCACGGAACCGTTGACCGGCGTGAGCACCGCTTCGGCTCGCTGACGCAGCCACTGGTACTGCGCCCGCCACGGCACATCGCGATCCAGGCCCGCCACGTCAAGCGCCGCGACCCGGTCGCCCGGCTTGAGATGCTCGATCGGCACGGTCTGGCCCGAGGCCAGCCGCACCGGCGTCCCGGCCAGCACACAGTTGGACCCACCGGGTCCAGAACCGCCGGGCCCGCTTCCCCCGGGGCCCGACCCTCCCGGCCCAGAACCGCCAGGGCCGGAGCCTCCGGGACCCGAGCCGACCGGACCGCTCCCGCCGCCACTGGACCCGCCCCCGCCCGACGAACCGCCGCCGGAACTGCCACCTCCGGACGATCCTCCGGAGGACGCACCCGATGACCCGCCCGAGGACATGCCGGAACTCGCGCCCGACGACATCGCGCTGGATGCCCCGGAACTCATACCCGACGAAGCGCCCGACGAGCTCATGCCCGAGGAACTGCCGCCACCGGAGCTGCTCATGCTGGATGTCATGCTTGAGCCCGAGGAGCTCGAAGACATGGAACTCGGCGTATCGCTCGTCGGCGTGCTTCCCGAACCGCTCGATGAAATCGGCCCGCTGCTCGATGGCGTCTGCGTCGTGCCCGGAGTGTTGCTGGTGAAAGCATCGGTGGTGTAGAACGTCAACGTCGGCGTGCCACCCGGACCGGTCGTGTAAATCACGTCGCCGGTTGTCGAGTAACTCGGCGGCATGCTCGGCGTGCTGGTGGGCGTCGAGTACGTGCTGTACGACGAATCGGGCGACTCCGACGGCGTTGAGTAGTTGCTCGAGCCGCCACCCTGCGGAGCGCGGCCTGTCGCCCAGACCGGGATGTATAAGTAGTAGCGGGTGGGGCCGTCGCTCATCGTGAGGCCTCTTGGGGTTTCGGGTTGGGCTCGTACCAGCCCTGCGTGTTCACGGGCTTGCCGCACTCGGCCGATGCGGCCGCGACGGCGTCGGCGAACTCCATGCGCTCGAAGACCTGCAGCTCGCTGCCTGGTGAGCAGTTCACCACGCGGAAGCGGTGCTTCTCGAAGTGCGGCTTGAGGGCTTCGAAGCGCCGGGCCAGCGAGTCATACAGCACGTTGTTGTGCCGGATCGCGTTGGCGGCCCGGTTCTCGGCGAAGGCGTACTTGCGGTCCTCGGCCATCTTGAAGTCGCAGCCCAGCAGGTACACCGTCGAGAATCCGAGGTAGTGCAGGAGGCGGAGTGCCACGAGCATGACCGAGCGCTTGCCGGTGATGCCCAAAGAGTCTGGGTTCTTGGCGTCGTTGCCCCACGGGACGCTGTCTCCAGTCAGGAACCGCTCATGGTCGAAGTGATCGGCGCGGCGGAAGAACATGACGCTGGGCATCTGCCGGACCCTGAACGCGCTGTTGCGCATCGCGCCGTCAGCGCCTTGGATGCGGAGCCGCTTGTCCCACATGCACGTGGGCACGAACTTCAGGATGCCAGGGTCCTTCCAGCCGGTATCGATGAAGCGGCCGGGATCGTCAACGCAGGTCCACAGCGTCGGGCGATGCACCGCCCAGGCGTTGTTCACGGCCATCGTGACGATGCCACGCTTGTTGAGCGCGGCGAGGTCGATCTGCGTGAGCGACGGCCCCGACAGGATCAGGAACGCCGAACGCCCGCGGTAGAACCCACCAAGCGACACGGAGTCGAAGTCGGCGGTGTAGAGGCGCAGGCCGTCACGCGCCGGCTTACGCGCCTTCAGCCCGGCCTGGAGCGCCGCGATGTCTGACTGGTTCTCACGCACCACAGCACCCCCCATCACTTCCGCCCTTGAACCGCCCGACGATGAACCGCCGCTCAGCCCGCGGGTTGATCACTGTGGCGACACGCCCGATGCGGGCGATCCACCAATCCAGCTGGCGCACCGTCGGGTGCAGACCTTCGCCGGCGACGGTGGTCTTGCTGGGCCGGGTGCAGATCGAGAAGACGAAGTGCCCGCTTGGCTTGGCGACACGGCGCATCTCCGCGAGCACCGGGTCCACGTCCTCGGGGAGCAGATGCTCGAGGGCGTCGAAGCTCGTGACGACGTCCGCAACGCCCGCGTGCAGCGCGGTCTTGTGCATCGGGCGCACGAGGTCGGCATCCGGGAACGCGAAGTCCACACCCAGGCCGTCGATCCCCAGCCGGCGCAGATCACGCACGAGGTCGTTGCGGCCGCATCCGAAGTCCACCACAAACCTCGGCTTGAGCTTCTGGATGATCGGAACAGCGAGCTTGCCGTGGTTGGTCGAGCCGTAAGTCGAGCCGGGCTTGGTCGCGAGCGCCACGTATTTGGCGCGCTCCTTCTCGCGGCGTGTGTCGAGTGTGGTTGGGGACGGGGGGGTGGTCATTCGGCACCTCCGATGTAGAGGTTGAACTTGCGGTCCTCGTCGGCGGGGTCGGCGATTTCGATGAGGCTCATGGCCTCGAACACCCACACCGGCTTGCCCTTGCTGTTGCGCTCGCACGTGAGCTGCACGCACACCCCTTCGGGGATGGGCACGAGCTTGGGTTTGAGCGACCGTGCGGGCGGGCACTTGGGCAGCACGCCCGGCAGCTCACACACCGGCCCGAGCCCGAGCAATCCACCGAACCCAGAGCCGGGCTCGGAGTCATTCATGTGGTGGGCCTCGAACCGGTTGAGCGCCAGCCGCGTGGGGTCTTCACCGCCGCTTGCGAGCTGGGACGACAGGCCACCCTCGATGGCCACATACCGGAGATAGGTCTCGCTGCCGGGGTTGCCGTCGATCTGGGCTTCCACCCACGGATAGCGCCAGCGGTTGCGCTCGGTCGGGATCGCCTGGGCTGCGCCGAGGATCGCGGTCACGCGTCCGGGCGACGGGCGGCCGAGCTCAAGCACCGCCCACTTCTCGCCGGTGCCCTCTTCCTTCCAGAGGATCGGGATGCCACCCATGGGCGTGCTGGCCAGGACCGTCTCCTCGGCCGCCAGCTCGCAGGTCGTGTCGGTCTCGTTGGTGATGAACACCCGCGCGACCGTGACGCCGGTGAGCACGCAGCGCCCCAGCTTGTTGGGCTTGATCGGCTGGAGTGCGACGACAAACGCTGGGCCTGCCGTTTCCTCCGTGGCGATGTCGCCTGTCAGCGGCGTGCGGCTCTGGAATGTTCGTTCCTGGTCGTCCTCGCCGGGCTCGACGAGCACGCCGGTGATCGCCATCGCGTGGTACGGCTCGATCTCCTCGCCGGAGTCGTTGCGGACCAGCACGATGCCGCGCTGGGCCGATTCCACGAGCGGACCCGCGACGGCCTCGCCGCGACCTTGACGCCGGCGCAGATCGACCGCCGCATCGACGAACGCGTTGTACGCGCCCGCAGGGAGGCGGAGTGGATCACCGGATCGGACTTTGCGAAGATCGTCAGGCATGGGTAACGGGGCTCAGATCCCCAGGGCTCCAAAGTTGGCGTCGTCGTACACACGCTCGACATAGGCGGCGATGGGCTTCTTGATGATCGCGCCGGACCCGGTGTCCTCCGCGTCGGCGTAGCGGACCCACAGGTACTCCCACCCCTTCTTGTTGATGCCGGTGATGGAGCCGACCGAAAGTCCGGTTTCATTGGGGCTGGCGGCGAACCGGAAGGTGATCTCCCAGTCGTCGTCGGGGCCGTCCCCGCGCTTCGAGCCGCTTGCACCGAGGAACAGCACCTCGCCGGGAGCGAAGCCCTTGAAGCCGCCAGCATTGGTCTTGCCAGTGCAACTGAAGATCGCCCCCTTGTACGACGCGGTCACCTGCGCATCGGTGAAGTAGTGCGTCTCAGAGAACTGGTACACGGGCACGGTGATGTCCACGCCGTCCACGCCGTCGGCGGTCACGCCGATCGCGCCGCCAAAGTCCGGCGCGGTCGATCCGGACGCGGCCCGTGCCTGCACCGTGTCCTTGCTCTGGGTGATGTGCTGCGTGCCGCCGCCGGTTTCAAAGTTGAATGAAGCCTCGCTGGGCGTGGGGGTCCCGCCGCTGTCGCTGGAGCCATAGCGGACGGTCACGTCCCACAGTTGCGGACCGAGCGGTTCGATCTGCACGTTCTGCCGAGCCAGACTGTCGTAGGTCGCGGGCGAGGCGGTCTGCGCCGCGTTGCGGGCCACGAGATCATCCGCGGTGCCGCGCACGATGTACCCGAGCTCCGCAGATGACTGCGAGACTTGGTTCGCTTTGGTAGAGCGGCGGCTCTCGAACTTCTCAAAGACCTCAACCGGCACGAGTGACGACCTCCTTTCTGATCAGGCGAAACGCAGTCCGTTGTCGACGCTGGCATCCAGCAGACGCTTGGTGTTCTTGGCCGTCGCCTCCGTCGCGGTGGCTGTGCGTTCGGCGGCATCGCCACCGGTGCCGAGGCCTGAGACGGCCGCGGAACTGAACGTGCCCGTAACGCTGATGCCCTTGCCGATGGCAGCGCCGAGTCCCGACAGCCGGTCCTCGAAGTCGGCCATCAGATCCCGCTGCGGGCGACCTGGTCCCATCTCGGCGTCGGCGGCCTCTCGCTTCTTGCGGGCCTCCTCGATCGCGGCGGCGAGTTTCTGCTTGGCGGCATCCAGCGCGGCCTGTGACTCCGCGAGTCCTGCCGCCGTGTCCTTGCGCAGGGCTTCCTGCGCGTTCTCGAAGTCCTGTCCGATGCCCGCCAGCGTCGCCTCGTGCATCGCGGCGGCGTCGCGGCGATGGGCCTCGCGTTCCTTGTCGCGTGCGGCCACCGACTGCTGGGCAGCGTTCTCCAGTTCGACGAGCCGGGATTCGAGCTGCTGATCGACCGCCTTCTTCGCGGCTTCAACGTCGAGCCCGTCATCGAACAGCCCTTGAATCTCCAGCATTCGCTTGGCGACCCACGACGAAGCTTCCTCCCAGATCATCTGGAAGCCGGTGGCGAAGTTGGTCCATGTCTTTGACAGGAAGGCGGTAGTCTCGATCCACGCGACCTCGAGAGCGTGGAAGACGATCTCTGCGGCGGCAAGCGCGCCGTACCACATGGAGCACGCGGTCGAGACGAAGAACTCCTTCGCCCCGAGCCAAGCCTTGTTCAGCGCCGCGACGCCCTGCTGCCAGATGACCTTGAGCG
>CAZSZO010000123.1:0-5179 GCA_964611125.1 uncultured Phycisphaeraceae bacterium
GCTCGGGTTGAGCCCCGGCGCCGGAACGCCCTCGCGGGCCAGGCCCATGGCTCCGCCCGCCCCCCCCCCACCCCCGCCCCCCGCCGCATCGATGCTGAAAAAGCCCAGCGTGGTCAGGCCCGTCGCGGAACTGATCAGGCTCGCCGGGGTCACCACCTGCTCACCCGACACCCCCGCGATGCTGGGCCACGCCAGCCCGCCCAAAGTCTCGCCCGCCGGCTCAAAGGGCGATGCCCCCCCTTCGCGAGCCAGCAACCCCGCCGCGGGCGCCCCAAACCCGCGCCACCACAGCGAGCTGCCGCTCCCCCCGGTCACCCCGGTCCCCGCCAGACTGGCGAAGAACACCGCGTCACCATCCCCCGCACCCCCCCCGCCCGCACCCCCCGTGAGCCGCGCGGCGCCGACATCGGCGAAGGTCACTCCCGCCAGACCCGGCGCCGGCTGGCCGGAGACAGCAATTGTCCGCACCACGGCATCCGGCGAAGCCGCCGCGCCCGACGCCGCCAGCAGAACCGCAGCGGGGGCGATTAATGGGCGGAACCCCGAAAACAGGTGAACAAAGCCCCCGGCGGTCTTGGACAAGCGGCTTCTCATGGGAACCTCCAAAGTCAGGCGGATACGGCGTGGTCCGGGGCCGGCAGCGCGGCTGCTAGTTGGTCGCCCGCGAACGGTGGCCTGTGAGGGAAAAGCCAACATTCCAGCCACGAGAGCACCTGGCCCCCGCCAGCCCACCGCACAACCCGGAACCGAATAGACTCCGTCTCGTCACCGATCCTCACTGCAGGAGCTGCGCATGTTTGAATCCGTCAGCCTCGCCTCGATCGAGCACGCCTCCGTCATCATCCTCGGCAAGTTTCAGGACGGCGAACTTTCGCCGGAGGCCCGCAGCTTCGATGGCGATGGCCTGATCTCCGCCGCGGTGGGCCGCCCCGACTTCACCGGGTCCAGCGGCTCGATCGCCGAGGCGATCATCCCCCTCGCCCGAACCGATGGCGATGAGCAGCCCAAGAAGAAGTCCAAGGGCAAGAAGCACGACCCCGACGCCGACGCCGACGACAACGACGACCGCGACCACGGCGCAGGCCCCGGCGCGGACAAGCCCGCGTCCGTGCGCGTCCTGATCGTCGGCCTGGGCAAGCTCAAGACCTTCAAGCCCAGCGACGTCCGCGACGCCATGGCCGCCGCGGCCCGCCGCCTGGGCGCCGCCCGCGAGGCCAGCGCCCGCATCCGCCTGGGCGGGGCCCTCAAGGCCGTCAAGGGCGTCGATCTGCGCCTGGCGGGCCGCTTCGCCGGCGAGGCCTTCGGCCTGCTCTCGTGGGACAACACCGCCTTCAAGGGCAAGGCCACCGACAAGAAGCCCCGGCCGGCCCTCCAGGTCGATTGCGGCGACGGCAAGTTCGCTGACGGCTTCGCCCGGGGCCTGGCCCTCGCCGCCGCGACCAACCTCACCCGCACCCTCAGCGAGACCCCGCCCAACATCGCCACGCCCGACTGGATGGCCGAGCAGGCCGGCGCCGTCGCCGAGGCCTACGGCCTGGGCTTCTCCGTGATCCGCGGCGAAGACCTCGAAAAGGAACGCCTCACCGGGCACGTCAACGTCGGCAAGGCCAGCGAGAACAAGCCCTGCCTGATCCGCCTCGAATACACCCCCAAGTCCTCCAAGAGCGCCAAGAAGGCCCCCCGCCCGGTCGTCCTCATCGGCAAGACCATGTGCTACGACACCGGCGGCCTCTCGCTGAAGGTCAACAACGGCATGGTCGGCATGAAGCGCGACAAGGACGGCGGCTGCGCCGTGCTCGGCGCCATGCAGGCGATCGCCTCGGTCATCCAGCCCGACGTGCCCGTCGTCGCGCTGCTGTGCGCCGCCGAGAACTCGGTCTCCGATGAGGCGTACCGCCCAGACGATGTCCTGACCTTCCGCAACGGCGTCACCGTCGAGATCACCAACACCGACGCCGAGGGCCGGCTGGTGCTCGCCGACGGGCTCTGCTGGGCGTGCGAGCAGGAGAACCCGGCCTGCATCATCGATCTCGCCACCCTCACCGGCGGCGTGGTGGTCGCGCTGGGCGGCGTCTACTGCGGCATGTTCTGCGAGGACGACCGCCTGCGGGCCCGCATCGAAGCCGCGGCCCTCACCAGCGGCGAGCGCGTCTGGCGCCTCCCCATGCACGAAGAATACCGCGAGATGATGAAGTCCCCCATCGCCGACATCCTCAACAGCAACCCCAACCGCAAGGCCCACCCCGTGCAGGGCGCGGCGTTCCTCTCCTACTTCGTCGAGGGCTACAGCGAGAACAAGATCCCCTGGTGCCACCTCGACATCGCCGGCGTTCACGCCACCGAGAGCGACAGCGGCTGCTTCGTCAAGGGCCCCACCGGCTGGGGCGTCCGCCTGCTGGCTGACTTGCTGGCGAAGATGTAATCACCGCTCCAGCGTCCGCCTGCGGAGCCAGGCAGGCGCGCTTCCAGGCAGGAGGGTCGGCGCCGGGCAACGCGCTATATGGCCTCGCGCATCAGGGCCTCGAAGGTCCCGACCCGCTCGGGAGCGTCCTCGCCCACGTCGGGGCCCATGGCCGCCGCCGAGCGCAGAGAGTAACGGCCGTCGGGGCGCAGATCCCAGGCGCTGCGGGCGTCGCGGGCCATGATGCTGAGCATCCGCAGCAGCTTGGCCCGGGCTGACTTGTCGAGCACGGGCGTCGCCGCCTCCACGCGGGTGTCAAGGTTGCGGCTCATCCAGTCGGCGCTGCCGATGTACCAGTCGCCCTCGAGCGGCTCCTCGTGCCCGCCGCCGAAGTGGAAGACGCGCGAGTGCTCCAGGAACCGGCCCACCACGCTCGACACGCTGATGTTCTCACTCAGCCCCTCGATCCCCGGGCGCAGCGTGCAGAAGCCGCGCACCAGGAGCGTGATCTTCACCCCCGCCTGCGACGCCTTGTACAGCTCGCGGATCACCACCGGGTCCTCCAGCGCGTTCATCTTGGCGACGATCCGGCCGCCCACGCGGGCGTCGCCCCGGGCGTGCGCCTCGGCCAGGTTGGTCTCGCGCCGGATCAGGCTCAGGAACGAGCGCTTCATCGTCGCCGGGGCCACCAGCAGCCGGTGGTACTCGTTCTTGCGCGAGCGCCCCGTCAGCAGGTTGAAGAGGTCCACCACATCCTCGGTGATGCGCGGGTCGCACGTCAGCAGGCCCAGGTCGGTGTACAGCTTGGCCGTGGAGGGGTTGTAGTTGCCCGTCCCCAGGTGCGCGTAGCACCGCAGCGCGCCCTCCTCGCGGCGCACCACCAGGGCCGCCTTGCAGTGCGTCTTCAGGCCCACCACGCCGTAGGCCACGTGCACGCCCGCCTTCTCCAGCATCTGCGCCAGCCGCACGTTCCGCCCCTCGTCGAAGCGGGCCTGCAGCTCCACCAGGCAGGCCACCTGCTTGCCCGAATCGGCCGCCCGGATCAGGTGCTGCACGAACGGAGAGTCGCGGCTCGTCCGGTAGATCGTCTGCTTGATCGCCAGCACGCTCGGGTCCGAAGCCGCCTCGGCGATCAGCCGCTCGGCGGTGTGCTGAAAGCTCTCGTAGGGGTGGTGCACCAGCACGTCGCCCTTGCGGATGACATCGAAGATGCTCTCCTCCGCCGCGACCCGCGCCGGCACCACCGGGCTCCACACCGGGAACTTGAGATCCGCCCGGGGCAGGTCGGCGATCTCGAACATCGACCGGAAATCCAGCAGCCCCTGCGAGACGTCGGTGTCCTCGGGCTTGATCTGGAACATCTCGACGATCTGCCGCACGATCTCGCGCGAGGCCTCGCGGGCCACTTCAAGCCGCACCACGCTGGCGAAGCGCCGCCGCTTGAGCTGCGCTTCCACGAAGTCCAGCAGGTTGTCGGCGTCGCCGATCAGACCGCCGCCGGCGCCCTCCGCCGCGCGGGTCACGCGGAAGGGCATCACCTCCGAGATCACCATCCCGGGGAACAAGTCATCGAGGTTGTTACGGATGATCTCCCAGAGCTGCACGAACCGGCCGCGCCCGGGGTCGCGCTTGCCCCCCCCACCGCCACCCCCACCACCTTCCGGCGGCTCGATCCGCACCCACTGCGGCATCATCGGCGGCACCTTGACCCGCGCAAAGAGCTTCTCGCTGCTCCCCGCCTCGTGCACCAGCACGCCCAGGTTCTGCGACAGATTCGAGATGAATGGGAACCGGTGCCCCGGGTCGACCGCCAGCGGGGTCAGCACCGGAAACACATTGCGCCGGTACCACGCCTCCGCCCACTGCCGCTCCCGCTCGTCGAGCTGCGAATAGTCCAGCAGGTGCACGCTCTCGCTGGCCAGCAGCGGCCGCAAGCGACGCGTGTAGATCTCCGCCTGCTGGTGCTCCAGATGCTCGAACATCGCCCGCGTCGCCGAGAGCACGTGCTCCGCCGGCAGGCCGTCGTCGGTCGGCCGCTTGGTGTCGGTGGCCCGCTTGAGCCAGCCGATCCGCTTCATCACGAACTCATCGAGGTTGCTTGTGAAGATCGCCAAAAACCGGATCCGCTCCAGCAGCGGCATCGTCTCGTCGGCCGCCTGGTGCAGCACCCGCGCGTTGAACTCAAGCCACGAGAGGTCCCGGTTGAAGAGTGTCGCCTCCGGCCGCACATCCGGTCGCGCCGGAGCCCCCTCGGTGATGTCCACCGCGTGCCCCACGCCCGCCTCCGTCACCCCCGCCAGGCCCAGCACGCCCGCCGCGTCGGCGCGGTCCGAGCCAGCGCGGGGCAGCGTCGTCCGCCGGGGGCTGGTCCGGGCCCCAGTCTTCCGGGCCGAACCGCTCGACTTCGACGTGTTCTTGTCTTGGCTCATTGGTCGCTCGCCGGAAAAAAGGGCCTGAAGCGCGCTCGCGCTGACCCCCCCAAAACGCCCCCCCAAAAACCCCCTGACCCCGAGCGCACACCAGCCCTCAGGGTCGAAACTCCGCAGCACAGCCCGGCGCCTCGGTCACCTCGACCGACGCGATCCGGATGCCGCTCGCCCACTCTGATTTCGGATATCGGGCCAGTCGAGTTGCGAGCCGCTCCATCAAGCCTACCCCAATGTGGCGGGCCACCCCCTCCGCAGACGGTGCGCTTTCGCGGAACGCTTGGGTTTCGTTCAGGTTCACATTTCGGAACGGCCGGACCTCCTCCTCAAGGTCCGCCTGCAACGCATGAAA
>CAZSZO010000124.1:0-4988 GCA_964611125.1 uncultured Phycisphaeraceae bacterium
CTCCCGTTCGCGCGAGCGGGCAACATTGACGGCGGCTTTCAGTTCACAGACTGCGAGTACATGGGCGTTGATGGAGTTCAGGCCGCGGGCGACAAGGTGTCCCGGCCACTCGACTCGGTGTTCACGTCCAAGGGCACAGTTGGGCGGCTTGCGCTAGTTTCGAAGAGCACGCCGACATTCGTATATGCGCCACAACTCTGCTTCTGGCGTGCTGCCGATCCTTCACGTCTCAACCCGTTCGTCCTGCACCAATGGATGCACGGCGACGAGTTCGGCGAGCAGGTGGACATGACCAAGGGCCAGACCGATATGGCGGACTATGTCAGTCTGACCGATCAGCGTCGCATGCGGATCACACTGCCCTCACCGAAGCGACAGGCCGAGGTAGGGCGGCACCTGGAGCGTCTCTACGGCATGATGGATCAGAACACCACGCAGATCGGCACGCTTGCGGCGCTCCGCGATTCGCTACTGCCCGTTCTCTTATCAGGCGAACTCCGCCTGCATCACGTGTCGGCGGCCGTTAAGGAGGTCGTCGCATGAGCAGATTCGACGATTTTCCGAAGCAGATAAACGTACCGATCCCCACGGATGACACCGGCATGGTCGGGCGTGAGTGCCCCAATGCTGAATGCGAGGGGTACTTCAAACTCCAGCCTGGAACGGGCCTGACGGGCGAAGATCTCGACTGTGTATGTCCGTATTGCGGCCATCGGGGCAAGCCGGATCAGTTCTGGACAAAGGAGCAGATCGAGTACGCGAAGTCATACGCGTTCCGAGCCATCGGGGACATCGTGACCCGCGAGTTGAAGAAGCTCGCGTTCAATCACCCGCCGCGCGGTGCGTTCGGTATTGGCATCAGCATGACACTGAAGGAAGGGCCACGCGCCCCCCTTCGGCACTACCGAGAGAAGGCACTCGAAACCGAGGTCGTGTGCGACCAGTGCACCCTTCGGTACAGCGTGTTCGGTGTCTTTGGGTTCTGCCCAGATTGCGGATGTCACAACTCCCGTCAGATCTTGGAGAAGAACCTGGACCTTGCGATGAAGGTGATTGAGTTCTCTCAAGCCGCGCCTACGCCCGAGATCACTGAGAATCTGGTTCAGAACGCGCTTGAAGACGTGGTTTCGTCGTTTGACGGATTTGGTCGCGAACTGCTGAGTGCCCACGCCGCGCGAGCAAATGATCCGAAGAAGGCGTCCAGCGTGTCGTTTCAAAGCTTGACTGGTGCGGACAAGTCGTTGCAGGCCTTGTTTGGGACGTCCCTTCAGACGCTGACGACGCCAGAAGAGTGGAAGCTCATGGTCCGCTGCTTCCACAAGCGTCATGTGATCGCCCACAAAGGCGGGGTAATCGACGAGAAGTACATCGAGCAATCAGGCGACGACACCGCAATCGAAAGGCGAAAGGTGCGTGTCTCAGCGGATGAGGTGCGGATGCTCGTGGCTGCCGTTCGGTCGCTGGGAGATGGGTTGTGGCGGTACTTCACGCCGGCAGCCCGGTCGGCGGAGGTGAACTAAATGGCGAAGCGTCGAGCACAACCCAAACTCAGGCATGGGGATGCCCTTCGCGCGACGCGAGTGTTTGTGAAGGATGCGAAGCTTGTTTACATCATCCTCGCGGACAAAAAGCTGAAGTATCCCAAAGGCAAGTCTCGGATTGCATACATCGGTACGACGAAGAAGGGTGGTTCACGCGTCGCAGCAAGTGCTGCCGAGCGAGGCGAGCAGGTGCTTGGCCTACACGGCGTCAGAGAGTTCACAGTTCGCGTCCTCTCGGCTCGGCCCCGACAGCGTGTCAAGATTTGGTACAAGCTTGAGCACGCTCTCCTGTGGTCATTCAAGCAGCGCTTCGGACGTGTACCCAAGTGCAATTCCACGAAGAAGACAAAGACTGAGAGCGATGCGTTTAAGTACTTTCACAAGGCTGGCGTTGCCAGCAAGATTGAGGACCTCTCCTAGCACCTCCGGCGACACCCGATGATTCCCAAACCCCTCGACAAGATCGAAGCCGCCGACATCCAGGCACTCGTCACGAACAGTGACGAGGAACGCCGGACGATGGACTTCAAGCGCGACCTGCCGGGCAACACCGACAAGGACAAGAACGAACTCCGCGCCGATGTGACCTCGTTCGCCAACGCCGGCGGTGGCGACCTGATCTTCGGCGTGGATGAGGCTGGCGGCGTGGCTACGGCCGTGCCGGGATTGCCCGGGGTTGATCCAGACGCGGAGATCCGCCGCATCGAGGCCGTCATCCAATCCAGCATCGACCCGCGCGTGCCGGGGTTCGAGTCCCGGGCTATCGCGATCCCGGGCAAGGGGCCGGTGATCGTCGTCCGCGTGCCCAAGAGCTGGCGTGGCCCGCACCTGGTCAAGATCAACGACACGTTTCGGATGTTCGGGCGCAATAGCAAGGGCAAGTACATCTTCGATGCCACGGAGATCCGTTCGGCGTTCGCGCTGTCGGAGCAGTTGCCGGAGCGCATCCGGCGCTGGCGGGATGATCGGTTGGCCAAGGTGATCGGTGGCGATGCGCCGGTGCCGCTCGAAGATGGTGCACGGCTGTTCATTCACCTGCTGCCACTGTCATCGTTCGCGGGTAACGTCGAGCTCTCGGCGGCTGAGCTGAGCACTCAGCGGCTCGCCTTTCGTCCACCGGGAGTGAGCGGTTGGGATAACCGCGTCAACATCGACGGGGCGATGACGTTCTCCGGACCTCGTGGCGAGACCAAGCGAAACAACGCTTACTGCCAGGTATTCCGATCAGGCCGAGTGGAGGCTGTGTCAACCGACATCGTCCACGTACACGACAACCGGCGAATTGTCGCCAGCCTGTGGTACGAGCAGATGATGATGGAATCACTCACGTCTTACCTGAAGGGGTTGAAGGACCTCGGCGTGCCGCTGCCCATCGTGGCGCTCGTCGCCATCTCAGGGGCGAAGGGCGCGTGGTTCGCGGTGAGCCAGCGCCTCATGGGGATGGGAGACAGCACGATCGACCGGGACATGCTTCTGCTGCCCGACGTGCTCATCGAGACCTACACGCCGGACATGCCGACGCTCTTGCGGCCGTTGTTCGACGCAGTGTGGAACGCGGCAGGATGGGAGCGCAGTTTCAACTACGACGAGAAGGGCAAATGGACACGGCGTGACTGAGTGAGGCGGACGGAGACCCCAACGATGACCTGGCACGGTTCTGAATCTCAGTTCGAGTGGACGACCATTGAGCGGCTCAAGTCGCTCGGGTACGTCCATGTCCACGGGTCGGAGTTGGGCGCTGCTGCGAGGCCCGATGACTCAGAGGTCGTGCTCAAGGACCGGCTGCGGGCATTCCTCGTCGCCCGCTACGGGCGGACAGTCACTCGGCCCGATGGGCTGCCCGACACGGCGATCGAGGCAGCCGTCGCCAAGTACGCCCGGCCGGAGGGTGTTGACACGCTCCGCCGCAATGCGGCGCTGCACGCGATGCTGCGCGGGGGCGTCGAGATCGCGGTCGAGGAGCCGGCGACGAGGACGACGCCCGCGAGCAAACGCATCGCGCACATCTACGCCGTGGACTGGGATACGCCGGAGAACAACGAGTTCTTGGTCGTGAATCAGTTGCCCGTGCACGGTCCGAATGGCAACGACCGCCGGCCCGATGTCATCGTCTACGTGAACGGGCTGCCGTTGGTCCTGTTCGAGCTCAAGAACCCGTACGACGACCAGCCCACAGTGGCGGACGCGATCAACCAGATCGGCCACTACCGCCACGAGATCCCGCAACTCTTCGACCACAACGCGCTCTGCATCGCCTCTGACGGCGTGACCACGCTGCACGGCATGTGGACCGCGAACGAAGAGTGGTACGCGCCGTGGAAGAGCATTGATGGCGCGAGCGTCGAGCGCGGCACCACCGGGAGCATGAAGACGCTGGTCGAGGGGCTGCTGCCCAAGGACCGGCTCTTGGCGTACATCCGCGACTTCATCGTGTTCGAGACGATCGGAGCCGCTGGGGGCAAGATCATCAAGAAGGGCGGGAAGTACCACCAGTTCTTCGCGGTGCGGATCGGGGCGCGGAAGATCCTGGAGTCGGTGGCGGCGGGCAGCGCGGACAAGCGGCTCGGCGTGATCTGGCACACCACCGGCTCGGGGAAGAGTTTGTCGATGTGCTTCCTGGTCGGGATGCTGCGGCGCGAAGCCGCGCTGAACAACCCGACCTTCGTGATCCAGGTCGATCGGACGGACCTGGACCAGCAACTGCACGACCAGTTCGTTTCGGCCCGCTCGCTGGTGGGCGACGTCAAGCACGCCAAGAGCGTCGAGGATCTTCGCGGCCTGCTCCAGACGCAGGGCGGTGAGGTGATCTTTACCACGATCGAGAAGTTCGCGCTGCGTGAGGGCGAGGCCGAGCATCCGGTGCTCTCGACGCGAGACAATGTGATCGTGATCGCCGATGAGGCGCACCGGAGCCAATACGGATTCACCAAGGGCTTTGCACGCTGGCTCGGGGCGGCGCTGCCCAATGCGCGGCGGCTGGGCTTTACCGGCACGCCCGTCTCCTTCAGCGGGGCCGACACCGTCGAGGTCTTCGGTGACTTGGTCCACGTCTACGACATCCGTCAGAGCCAGGATGACAAGGCGACGGTGCCGATCTTCTACGAGCCACGGCAGATCAAGCTTCATTTGAACAAGACGGATGTGGATGGGGCGCTGGCGGAGATTGTCGACGACACACCAATTGACGAACTCGAGAGAAAGAAGGGGCAATGGGCCGCGCTGGCCAAGGCGGCGGGCGCGAAGGAGCGGATAGAACTACTCGCGACCGACCTGCTCGCACATTTCAAGGACCGGACGGCGACGCTCAAGGGCAAGGCGATGGTCGTCTGCATGATCCGCGAGAACTGCGTGCGGCTCTACGACGCGCTGCGCGCCTTGCCCGGATGCCCCGAGATCAAGGTCGTGATGACCGATGGAACCGAGTTCGAGACCAAGTCGACCTGGGGC
>CAZSZO010000125.1:0-4813 GCA_964611125.1 uncultured Phycisphaeraceae bacterium
CCGCCGCTCGGCGCGAGTGCGTGCGACTCGGCGCGAGAGCATGCGACATCCAACAGAAGTGGAGCGGAAGAGACTCGAACTCTCAACCCCTAGCTTGCAAAGCTAGGGACTGGGGTCAAGAAAAGCCGTGATTCTAGGGGTTTCTGATCGATCAGACACGGCGCGCAGCGCTTCTGCGAGCCGTTAATCCGACCTGACCGCAGAGCCGACGCTCATCAGCCCGGCCCGCCGGGGCATCCCTCTCCAGCCGCTGCTCGACTAGCCCCTGGATTCCGAGCTCTCGCCTTCACAATCCGCTCACACAAAAAACTCTCGCACCGCCTTTGAGGGGGGTTGCAGGGCGCCCAGCTTCCGTGTATTTTCTGTCGTCGTGTCGGAGGTCTGAGCGCGATTTTGTCGCTTAGTCTCTTTGGAGTGTTCGATCGTTCGGTTCTGGCACATCCTCCCGTTGCTTAACGGGCTGGATTTGTTGTTGCCTTGGGGAGTTCGCGCCATGGATTCCGCGAAAGCGCATAGGATTCGCCTCGCCTGTGCAGCTCTGGCCAGTGCGTCCATCGGGTTGTTCTGCGCGCCTGCGTTGGCACAGACGACGGTAACCTGGACCGGCGCGGCCGGCGATGGAAACTACTCGAATCCCGGCAACTGGAACCCCCAGGTTGTGCCCGTCAACGTTGGGACTACCACCTATCGCGTGCTGGTCCCGACGGGGTCGGTGACCCTCGACGCGGGCGCACCGACGAACATCAATGTGAGCGAGTTTGTTCTGGGCGCTTCCGCCACTTTCCGAACGCGGCCGGGCCGAGGGGTGGTCGTCTTGGGTGTGGCGGATGTCGCTGGGGTGGTGGACACTTCAGTCGGAGGGAGTTTCACGGCCGCATCGCCAACCTCTACGCTCACCGGTACCCCCCAGCTCTTGGCGGGAGGTGGCGGGCTGGTGCAGGTCGGTGGGTCGCAATACTCGATGACTTCGGTGCGCTACGGGAACTTCCCGATCTTCACGGCGGACGGGACGGGGAGTGTGCTGAACCTGTCGAGCCTGCTGACGCTCAACGCAGGGTGGAACGACCAGGACGGCAGCACGTACGTGACGACGGTGTCGGCGAGCAACAACGGCCGGGTGGACCTGTCGGGGGTGCAGACGCTGACCACCCCGGCCCGCAGCGAGGACCGCATCGACTTCAACGCCACGACGGGTGGCGTGATCGATCTCTCGGGGTTGCAGACGATCCAAGGCGGCGGCAGGGCCCGGTTCAACCTGAGCACGGCGGCGCCGGTGTTGTCGCTCCCGGCGCTGACCTCGGCGGCGAACCTGGACGTGATCGCCGCGTCGGGGACGACGTTCAGCGTGCCGGTGCTGACCACGCTGTACAACGCGAGCCTGAGCCTCGCGGATGGTTCGACGTTGAACGCGCCGCTGCTGAACACGGTGAACTTCACGCGGGTCGCGGTGCAGCCTGGCCGGACAGTCAACATCGCGGCGCTGACCAATATCGACAACTCACAGTTCGATGTGAGCGGTGGGGCGACGGCCGGGTCGGCGTCGTCATCGGTGCGGATCGCGGCGACGGGGTACTCGATGACGGGGTACCGCTACGGGAACTTCCCGATCTTCACGGCGGACGGGACGGGGAGTGTGCTGAACCTGTCGAGCCTGCTGACGCTCAACGCAGGGTGGAACGACCAGGACGGCAGCACGTACGTGACGACGGTGTCGGCGAGCAACAACGGCCGGGTGGACCTGTCGGGGGTGCAGACGCTGACCACCCCGGCCCGCAGCGAGGACCGCATCGACTTCAACGCCACGACGGGTGGCGTGATCGATCTCGGAGCGCTCCAGTCTGTCTCCGGGGGGGGGAGCCTCCGCCTCACAGCCTCTGGTGGCGGCAGGATCACGTTCTCAGATCTCTCCATAGCTCCGAACGTCGTTGTGACCGTTGCGGATAGCGACTCTTCAATTGCGGTCGGCAAATCCCTCTTTCTGCGTGGCGGCTCGATCACGCTTCCGGCGGGCTCAGCCATCTCGATCGGCAAGCACTTGTACAACCAAAGCGTGAATGAGGCGTCGGCGGATCTGTCGCGCGCCATCCTCAGGTTTGAGACACCCGGCCTGCACCTGCTCGAGGTTGCAGGTCTGGACCTAGGTCCGATCAGTCCTGGGAACAGCGGCAACTTTGGTCTGGGACGCGTCGAACTTGGGACAGCGACGGTCGGAGTCAGCGTTCAGATTCTGGACCTGTTCAACAACGGCAATCGCGGCCAGAACCAGAACGAAGCTCTCTACATCTTCGGTCTGGGTCAAGCAACCAACGAGGACAGCCTGGTCCTCCGCAGCGGTTCGGTGCTCTATATCGACAATCTGAACGTGTACGCTCGCGAGAACGGGAACTGGATCTGGCTCAATAGCCTGTTCGGGCCCGGGCAGACTGTGGTGGCGTATGGCCAGGGCTACCTCCATCTCCCGTCTCCGGGCGGGGCGTCGCTGATCGCCGCGCTCGGCATGGCGACATGGCGGCGGCGGCGGGCGTAAAGCGGCGGCGAATCTCCTGGCGGCAAAGAACAGTGCTGGAATCAGCGAAAATGAGATCACCAATGAGCACGAGCCGAGCACATCGACCGGGCCAGAGTCGGGTCCTTGCCGCCAGCCTTCTTGTGGCGTTGAGCGGCGGGGTCGTGAGCGCACAGACGACAGTGACGTGGACCGGCGCGGCCGGCGACGGCAACTACTCGAATCCCGGCAACTGGAGCCCCCAGGTCGTGCCTGTCAACACGGCAAGCCTGTCCTTCAATGCCCTGATTAACCTGGGACAAAGCGTCGTCCACGACGCGCTCGCCCCCGCCCAGACCGACGTACAGGACCTCATTTTGGGGTCATCATCGTCGCTGGAGATCCGCTTCGGCCACCAGTTCCGTGTGCTGGAGGATGCCTCGATCGCCGGCGTGCTCACCGTTGCAGGTCCGGGGCTGTTCCAAGCCACGGCGCCGGGCGGAAGGCTCGAGTCCGCGGGCCGCTTGCGCACCAGCGCTGGCGGACGGATCGACCTGGCGGTCGGTGGGTACTCCGCAGCGCCGTTCAACTCCAACCAGACGCTCTTCTCAGCCACGGGCGCCAATTCGCAGATCAACTTGAGCGGGTTGAGCTCGTTCTCGTTTGGCGGCGGTGGGGGCAGGTTTACGCACACGATCTCGGCGACACTGGGCGGCGCGGTCCGTATAGGCGGCCTGCGCACGCTCCAAGCTCTCGGCGGTGAGGATGACGTGCTCGCGTTTGTCGCGTCGGGCGGCGGTTCCATCGAGCTCAACGAGCTCGAGACCATCGGCGCGGCAGGGAACGGGTACGAGCGAGTGAGTTTCAGCGTCGGTTCGGGGTCGAGCCTGAATCTGCCGGCCCTCACGTCGGCGTCCAGGACGGACATCGCTCTGGCTGGCGGAGGGACCTTCAGTGCGCCGACTCTCTCAAGCTTGACGTACTCAACGCTGAGCCTTAGCGTGGGCAACGTACCAAACCTCGGGCCGCTGTCCAATATCTATGACAGCCGACTGCTCGTGGGCGGTGGTGCGAGCATGGTTCCGGTCACGGCGACGAGCTATCAGTGGGACTACGGCTGGACGACCGGTTCGACAACGTTGTTCAGCGCCGATGGCGCCGGGAGCGTGCTGAACCTGTCGAGTCTGCAGAGCATCACGCACGGGTCGGGTGGCGGACGTTGGTCGGACACGATCCAAGCGATAGACAGCGGGGTGGTGGATTTGTCGGGATTGACGACCATCACCATTGGCCGGGGTGGGGAGGATGACGTTCTCAACCTGACGGTGAACAGCGGCGGCGAGCTGCGGCTGAGCAATTTCACGACGCTCAACCGCGCGGGGAACACTAACGAGCGCCTTTTCTTCAACATCGGAGCTGGGACCACGCAGAACCTGCCTGCGTTGCAAACGCTCCAGATGACCAACTTCAACTTGGCAGCCGGCGCCGTCATCAACGCGCCGAATCTCGCCAATCTGTTCTACTCGACGCTGGACGTGACGCCCGGACGGACCTTTGTGCTCGGGCCGCTTTCAAACTTGACCAGCACGATCATCACCGTCGCCGGGGGAGCCACCAACCCCTCCGTATCGGCGGCGAGTTACCAGTGGGACTTTTCGTATCGGTACGGCGGAGGCGGCACGGCATTCTTTTCGGCCGACGGCGCCGGGAGCATGCTCAACTTGTCGAGCATCCAGAGCATCACGCACGGGTCGGGTGGCGGACGTTGGTCGGACACGATCCAAGCGATAGACAGCGGTGTGGTGGATTTGTCGGGATTGACGACCATCACCATTGGCCGGGGCGGGGAGGATGACGTTCTCAACCTGACCGTAAACAGCGGGGGTCAGTTACGGCTGACCAACCTTCAGACGGTCAACATTCCGGGGGGTGGGAACGAGCGGCTGGTATTCAACCTTGGTGCGGGTACGACGCAAGACCTGCCGGCGCTGCAGACGCTGCGGCGTACCGAGTTTAATCTGGGCGCCGGCGCCGAGTTGAACGCGCCCAATCTGCGGAATCTCGAATGGTCACTTCTTGATGTCTCGACAGGTCGGAACTTTGCCATCGGACCGCTGTCGAGCATCTACAACACACGAATCTACACGCGGCCCGGCGCAGTAAACCCGCCGGTGACGGCGACGAGCTATCAGTGGGACTACGGCTGGATGACCGGTTCGACAACGTTGTTCAGCGCCGATGGCGCCGGGAGCGTGCTGAACCTGTCGAGTCTGCAGAGCATCACGCACGGGTCGGGTGGCGGACGTTGGTCGGACACGATCCAAGCGA
>CAZSZO010000126.1:0-4114 GCA_964611125.1 uncultured Phycisphaeraceae bacterium
CGGCCCGTCGGGACTCTCATAGTTGGTGGATCAGGTTTTGGGGGGCAGGTCACCCGCACCAAAGTCATCGACTCAACGCCATCTCCATCGCCTTCGCCTTGGCAATCGCGGCATCGCCCCACCAGTTTCCCAGCAGCCGTTGATCGGCACGAACGCTCTCGCTCGGCGCCCGCACCGGCCGCTGATGATCGAACCACTCACCGACTGCGTTCAGAGCCGTCCAGGCCGACGCCGCCCCGCCGAGGCGAGCACGGTCGCGATCGAAGTTCGACGCCCATTGAGCGAGCCGCTCACGAGCTTGCTTCGCCTGCCGCTGCTCCGCCGTCGTCACGGGGTGAGAGGGGATGGGTTCCAAGGTCGCGGTATAGACATCGAGCCAATATCGCTGAAGATCATCCCGTGACATGTCCTTGGCGTTCAATGTCCGCGCCTGATTCTCAAACTCCGCCCGGGCTTGCTGGAACAGGCCGAGCGCACGGCGGGCATCGTCCAGTTTGTCGGCGATCTGGCCCTCATGCCGGAACCGCACGGTCAAACTCGACCGCTCGCCTTCCTTGAGCGAGGCGTGCAGCGTGTTGCGGCATACGACGCGGATGGTCGTGGGCTGACAGACGACCGACATCGTGCCGTCATGACCATTCGCCACCAGCAGATACGGCTTCACTTCATCCCGGTCACTCGGGAACACGGATGCCCCGCGAGCTAAGAACCAGACCCTCTTGCCACCCCGCAACGATCCCGCCGACTCAATCTTCACCACGCCGTCCTGCCCCAACGCATCGACGAACGCGGCGAGCTCCACGTTCTGCACCGGCTGATAGCCGACGCCGACAACGCCCAAGGCGTGACGATTGTCTCCGCGAACATTGAGCACGTGCGTTCCGACCGGACGCACTCCGTCCGGGCCGATCGCTTGAAGGGGCCATTGTTCAACCGGCCAGCCAAGTCCGGCCAGTTCCAATGCCTCGGTCGGAGTCGGTGCTTGTTCAACGACGATGCCAAGCCCGTGCCAGGCAGGTTTGCGGGTCAGGACCAGACGGTCCGTTGCGGTGATCTCGTGTGACATGATGCTCTCCTCGTTTGTGGACGACGGCCCGATTGCCGTCATCCCGAAGAGAGCACATCCAACCCGACTGGTCTGTCGATCGCAGCCAGCACGGCAACGCTAACGCGAGCGGGTCACTCAACCGGCCGAGCGTCTTCCGTTGGCTCTCCGATCTTAACCTCCGGCGTCATCAACGCCTGCAAGTCGCTTGCCAACACACCGGGCCTGGAGCCGCCTGCCGTAGCATTTGCCAAGGCCCTCGCCAAGCCCGGCACCATGAATCCCTTGGCCTCCACCTGCTTGATTCGCACCGGGTCCGACAACGCCCGCGTGAACACCTGCTCAATGCGGGCATCGAACAGGTCGTAAACGCTTTCAACCGCCATCGCCTTCTGAATGCGGGCCTTGACAAACATGGCGAGTGCCGCGATCGAGAGGTAGCTTGCGAGCCCCAGATCTACCCGGTGCAACACAAATCTGCCAACAGCCCAGACCGCAATCGGATGGACAACGGTAACTGCTATCCAGACGATCGAACCGGTCGGTACGGCTCCCGATCTCCAGGCGTGGACGATATCGATGAGTTCAGCCCGAATCCCTCGCAGAAGCGCAGGAATCACCACCCCGACATCCGGGGAGCGAAGGCTAAGGGCGGCGTCAGAAGAGAGAACGGCCACATCAGAAGGTGGTGCCGTTCGTGGCATGGGCAGCAAGCCCGTGAGAACGCGCGGCGGGTGCATCCAGAATGGGATACCCGGACTGAAGCTGTGCACCTGGTCATCCGTTCGGAATCGCCACCAGTTTGCCAGCCGATGTCCCAGAATCGCGATGATCACGGCCAGAAGTGCAACCTTGGTGGCGCCGGACGCATCCAAGACTGGCGCCACCCACTGGGTCTTGTTGGCTGCGGTGACAACCGAAGACGTGAAATTGAGCCATTGCACCATGATCTCGACGGCGATGAACAATGGCAGAATTCCGGAGTACCGGCGTCCGATCCGGCGATTGAGCACCAACTCAACCGGCAACGCGAGGACCCAGCAAAGCGCGTACAGGATGTTGCTGAAAAAGCGGAACGTGGTCCAAATGCTCGCGCCACACCGGATGCTCTTGATGATCTGAGAAATCGTGGCCTTCAGAGATTCTTCCATGACGGCACCTCCTTGCTCAGGCAGAAGTCGGCTGGGCAAACGTCGCCCGCAGAATCGGCCTTCCGGTTTGTTGAAACTGACGCCCGGCCAGGAACACCACCGCATCAACCATCCCGCCGCAGCGTGAGCCGCCGCTGCGGAGCCGTGTGAACTCAACCGCCATCACTTGCGGATGCACCTGCTCGCTCTGACTGGTGCCGAAGCCCGGCGTGTGCTGATCGCCGCGGTGATTCAAACTCTCGCTCGACATATTGCGCCAGTCGCTCGCGATCAGCTTCTCCGCCCATTCGTTGGTGCGACCGGCGTTGGCGTGGAAGACCTTGGTGACGAGACTCGCGAGCAGCGCCTCAACCGCATGCTCGCTGCCGACCGCTTCGCTGTAGTTGTCGATGGTCTGGGTCGCGTACACGGTGCATCCGCGGAAGTCGCGGCAGACCGCTTGGTACGCGTAGTCGGCGTGGGTCGCAAAGTTCTGTGCTTCGTCTGCGAAGATCGCGACCGGCCGGGTGGTGTCCGCCCGGGGACGACGCAGAATCGCTTGCTGCACGAGATGCTTCATCGCAATCTGAAACATCCGGCCCGCCTGCTGAAAAGTAATCACCGGACAATCCAGAATCATGATGCGGCCGGTGTCGATCAGCTCGGGGATGAAGTTGCTCCCGCGAGGAGAAGCGATCAGTTCGTCGAACGGCGGCTGAGTGAATCGGAAGATCACGCTCCCCAAGGTCGCGATGACGTCACCTCGGGTGCGCTCGTTCATCCCTGGAATCTCAGACAACCAGTAGTCGCACAGAGGTTGAAGCATCGGCGAGCCGCGCCGCTCCGCTTCACGCAACAACTGGCTCAGCAGCCCCTCATCAAATCCCTCCTCGCGAATCGCCAACGGGTGACTCGGCGCCGCGTTGATCACCTGTCCGATGGATTGCAGGGTCAGGCGCTCGCCTGCCGCCCGCAGCAGCTTGATCGACTCGGTTGCCAACCGGCTCGCCGACTCAGAAAAGAACGCACTCGTTTCACTGCCCTTGCCCTTGGGCTTGGCGTGCTGAGCGAGAGTGGTCAGGAGGTCGCCAATGTTGGCCGCGACCGACGCTCCCGGATCCGGATGACGCTCCAGATAGTCGAGAAAATTGAAATGCTGTCCGCTATCCGGCCGGATGCGGAGCACATCCGAGCCGCGGCCGCACCGCTCCGCCCATCCCACCCACTGATCGGCCTCCCCCGGCTTGGTGGTCAGGACCAACATGCCCCAACCGTCTCGGAGCATCGCCTGTGCCAGGAGATAGAGACTGCCGCTGGTCTTCCCCGACCCCGACGCCCCAAAAATCTGAATCCCGGCGACGCAGTCCCGGATGGTGATCGCGTCGCCCGGGGCAAGCTCGACCAGCGGACGATCCAGCGGCCATGCGCCAGGAATACGAGGTGGGATCGACGCTGGCACCCGCACCGGCTGCCCGAACCGTAAACCTCGGAATAGATCGCGCAAGAACATCGTGGTCCAAGAGACTCATATATAGAGTAACCGAACTCACTCGGGCCTTGCAATGTGCACAACTTTGTCTGGTTGGTGGCGCTCACGGTTGCCACAGGCGGGCGCCGCCTCCATGGCAACGATGCCTCGCGCCCGACCACCCGATGTGCTCCTCTCCATTCTCAACCCTGAAAGGAGACAGCATGACCGACCCCACAAAACCGGTTCACACCATCCGGCTTGGCACGATCCAAGCTGCGATTTGGAGTAACGCCGGGCAGCACGGCCCCTTCTACAACGTGACCTTCGAGAGGCGATTCCGGGATGCCCAAGAGGAGTGGCAGAGCAGCGGCTCGTTTGGCCGCGATGACCTGCTGGTATTGGCGAAGCTGGCCGATGAAGCCCATAGCTTCATCTTCACCCGCCAAGCTGCGGAACGGAGTCAAGCCG
>CAZSZO010000126.1:4214-4668 GCA_964611125.1 uncultured Phycisphaeraceae bacterium
ATCCGACCGACAACGGTTCGATGGAACCGGTCAATCCCGCCAACGCAGCCAAAGCGGAACGGAGTCAAGCCGATCCGACCGACAACGGTTCGATGGAACCGGTCAATCCCGCCAACGCAGCCAAAGCCGACGCCTCGCGGCGTCGTGCGCGATGAGGTGCAGCATGAAACCAATGCTCCTCGTTCGCCGCATTCGTTGCGGGTACCCCGAAGCCGTCGTCGTATCAACACCGCTGGATGACGGCCAAGTGCGATACGGCGTCATTTTTCAACGTCGGCCGGAAGCACCCGGCGATCCGCAACAGCCCTTCTTCGACTTCGGAGAGTTGCTGACCGTCGCCAAACTTGCTCGCGTCTCACACGATGCGCTGCGGGTCCTGCTCGCTCCTGATCCGGCAACGGAGATCGGAGACTAAGCCCCGTCCCGCGGCTTGATGGTGATCGCCTCTACCCAG
>CAZSZO010000127.1:0-4621 GCA_964611125.1 uncultured Phycisphaeraceae bacterium
TGAACGAGGCTTTCTCGACAATGCCTTTCTCGATGACGGTGCCGCTGATGGGCGAATACAGCGTCACCCGGTCGGTGGTCTGCTTCTTCTCGACCAGGTCTGTGACCTGCTGCTCGGTCAATCCCAGCAGTCGCAGTTTGGTCTTGGCCACCTCTGCGAGGGAGTTGCCGGCCCCGGCCTGCAAGGCGATGAGGAGTTCCTGTTGGGCCACGAGCAGCTCGGGGCTGTAAACCTCCGCGAGGTGATCGCCCTTGCGGATCTCAACGCCCGTGAAGCTCACGAAGAGCCGCTCGGCGAAGCCATCGACGCGCGGCGTGATGGTCGCGAGCGACGACTCGTTGTACTCGATGCGGCCGACGGCACGAAGGTCTCGGGATAGAGGCCGGCGTTCGATGGCGACGGTCTCGACGCTGGCCATCGACACCGCGTGCTCCGAGAGCTGGAGCATCGGTGCCTCTCCGGCCGCGGTGGTGGCCGACGCCGCGGGGATCAGCGGCATCTCGCAGATTGGGCAGTTGCCGGGCTGGTCGAGCCGCACCTGAGGGTGCATCGAGCACGTGTAGACCTGCTTGGCCGTCGATGGAGCGTCGGCGGTACCTCCGGCGGCTCCGGGGACGTTCGATCGTCCGCCTGAGCCCGAGCGAGCGGAGCCGAGGAGGTACCCAGCCGCAGCCGCGACGAGGACGATGAGCGACACGAGAACGATGGCGGTGCGACGTTTCACGGGTTGGCCTCCTTTGACGGGGCAGGAGCGGTCGGCAAGATGGGAGCACCCTCGGGCGCGGTGCCCGCGATGAGCAACGAGAGAGAAGCCAGAGACAGTTCGCGCTGCGTGCGAGCCTCGACGAGCGAGAGGTCGAAGACCAGCAGCTGACGCTCCGCGTCGATGACGTCGAGGAAGGATGAGCGCCCGGCCGCATAGCCGGAACGTGCGGCGTCGAGCGATTGACGGGCCTTGGGCAGGAGCGTCGTGGCGTACAGGTCGCTGTTCCGCGTGCTCTCGCGGTACATATAGAGCATCGACGCCAGGTCCGCGGCCACTCCGATCTGCTCCACAGAGAGCCTCGCCTCGGCCGAACGCTTCTCGAGCTGCGCCGCGGCAATCTCCGCGGCGATCTTGTCGCGCCAGATCGGGAGGGTGATACTCCCCGTTGGACGCCACATCACCGGGCTGGCCTTCACATCGGCCTCGATGCCGATCGAGAAGTCCGGCACTCGGCTGGTCCTCGCGAGGTCAATCATCGCCTCGCCGCGCCGCACCTCTGCTTCCATCTGCCGGAGTTGTGGATTGTGGGCCGAAGCGAGCGCGAGGATCTGGTCCGCTGGTGGTGGGGGTGGCGACGCTTCAAATGTGTCTGGGACCGGCACCGTCGGGTCATCCGGGCGCAGACCCAGGGCCGAGCGGAACTCCGCGAGCAGAACACCACGGGAGTCTTCAAGGTTCGCAATCTGCGTCGTGAGCTGCTCCCGGTCGATCTGGGCACGGAGCACATCCTGGATGCCGCTGCGGCCAGCCGCGACCTGCTGCTGGGCCTGAGTCTCGAGGTCTCTCAAGAGCGTCAGTGTTTCCCGCTGCACCCGGAGCGTGTCTTCGAGGAAGTGCAGCCGGAAGTACGCGGACTTGAGCGCCATCGCGGTCCTGAGCACCTCGATCTCGAACTTGAAGTACGACGCGCGGGACTCACCCGCCGCGACATTCCCCGCGGCGCGCAGCTTGCCGGGGCCGGGAAGGTCGATCATCAGACCCGGCATGACCGTCTCAAGCACATTCGTGATGTCAGCCTCGAAGGTGATCCGCGGATCGGGCAACGACCGCGCCCCGGTGATCCGCTCGACTGACGCCGCCCACGCGTAGTACTCAGCCTCGACCCTCGGGTTGTTGAGCATGGCGAAGCGCAGGTAGTCCGCGAGGGGCGAGTCCTTCGAGAGGTTCGGGAGCGTCGGCTTGGCGTCCCCAGGACGGTACATTGAACGCACGGTGTCAACATCCGAGCGGGCCTTCCGTTCGGAGGCAGTCGGAGTACCCGTGCAGCCGCCGAGTCCCGCAAGGATGATGATCCCGATCGGAATGATCCGGTGGTATTTGTTCATGGGTGCTCTCCGGACGGTGCTTCCCCCAAACTACTGGGTGGGGTCGCCGCTCCACTGCTGGCTGGGCCTCGGTCCAGTGGATCACGGGCGGGGGATAGTGGGCTCGTAAGTCCACCGCCAACCGCGTACTCCAGTTCGATTCGGGCGAGCGCCGCGGCTTGCTCCAGCTCGTTGAGTCGCGCCCGCGCGTCGGTGACTTCACGCTGAGCCTCCAATAGCACCGTCACATCGTCCTGGCCAGCCTTGAGCGCGGCTTCCGCGAGCGTCAGGTTCCGCTCTGAGAGCGCCAGCACCGTGCCGCGGTACTGCTCCACCAGCCGCAAGGCGCTGTCCAGTTCGACCCACGCAAAGCGGGCCTCGCGCACCGCTTGCTGCGACACCGCCTCGTAGCTGGCGAAGGCCGCGCGGGCGAGCGAGCCGGCCTTGGCGATCTGGGCGGCGTTGGTGTCGAAGATCGGGATGCCCACTTCGACGACCGGGCCGATGGTCTTCTTCCCGTCCACATCCCGTTCGAAGTCCGCCCCAAGCCCGAAGTCCTTCAGGCGACTCCTTTCTTCGACGGACAGGTCCGCCCGCTGGGCTTCGACGATGGAGCGGGCCGCCGCCACATCCAATCGCTGCGAGGCCGCGAGCGAGATCGCGGTGGTCTCGTCGAGTGAGAGCCCCGCGGCGAGGGATGCGTCCACCTCGGCGGCCCATTCCGCGTTTTCGCTTGCGAAGCCGATCAGTTCCAGCATCCGGCGTCGGTCCTTGGCGAGATCGCGGACGACGATCGTTCGCTCGGCCTCCGCCTTGGCGAACTGCTGGCGGGCACGGTTGACATCCAGCGGCGTCCCCTCGCCGCCGCGCACACGGGCTTCGAGCGAGTCGATGGATTTTTGGATCGTCGTAAGGTTGTGGTCGGCGTGATGCACGGCCAGTTGTCCGAATGCGATGCGGGCGTGGGTCGATTTCACCTCCGCGACGAGCCGCAGTGCCCGGTCGGAGATGTCGAGCACGGTCTGGTTCAACCGAGCGTCGGCGGCACTGATCTTGCCGCCGCGCAGCCAGAGGGCCGTGAACGACTGCACGACCTGCGCCCCGATGAACGAGCCGCCGCTCACGGGGTCGAAGGGGAATCGCAGCGTCAGCCCCACCACGGGGTTTGGCAACAGGCCCGCCTGCACGAGGTCTGCCCGCGAGGCGGCGATCTGCTCGACCTGCGATCTGATCTCTCGGTTGTTGCGGAGCGCCATCGCTACTGCCTGCTCGACCTTCAATGGCGTCCGGGCGTCCCACGAAGTCAGCGAGGCTTCCCAAGGCTCGGTCCACACCGGCGTCATGCCCGAGCGTTCTCCGACGGTCGTTGCGGCTCGGTCGATGTCGGGTTTAGGATCGAGCGAAGCACACCCACCGACGATCGCGAGTAGCGCGAGGGTCGATGGTGCGAGCATCCGTCGCGGTGGGGAAGGTGTGCGTGAAAGTTGGACGGTCATGCAGGACATCTCCAATCGGGAATCGGTCTGGGCCGCATTTTCGATCACTTCTTGGGCACGCATCGGTCGCAGTCCACACCCTGGGGGGCGCAGGTCGCGCAGCGGACCATGAGCACGCCGTCCTTCTCGTAGATCGTCATCTCGTCTTTGCACTCCTCGCACCTGTGCGTGGTGACAGTGCGGTTCGTCGCGAGGCCGCCGCGCGGACCGCCCGTGCTCCGGGCCTTGCGGATCTGGTCGTAGCACTTGGTGCAGAGGGAGACCTGCCCGGCCTCGGCCTTGACCATGTCGTGCTTGTCGGTGGCGCAGCCCACCGCGAAGAGCGCGGATGCGGCCGTCAGAAGAAGGAATGTGTGAATGGCTTTCATGGGTCAATCTCCGAGAACAGGCCGCGCTCCTCCCGCCGCACCGTGCGGCGAGACGACCGGCGATGAATCGGCCCACGCCGCGTCGGCGGAGCGGGCCGGTGGTGGCTTACTTGTGCTCGTGGCCGCCGCTTGCGCCGTGCCCGGCCTCGGGCTGGGAGGCGGCATCGGCGGCGGGCTTCTTCTCCGCCCGGCTCGACCAATGCAGGTGGGCGATCCTTGGCGTGCCGTTGTCGTCTACGACGACGTAGGTCACGGCGGCGAGGAACTTCCGCGGCGCATCGGGGTGGTTGGGGTCGGGCACGGTGAACGAGCCGATCTGGCGCACGATCGAGGTCGTGCCAAAGGTCTGCACGTCCTCCTTCGCCACGGTCATAACGAAGCCGGGCATCTCCTTGAGTTCGGGCAGCAGGTGGTGATCCCGGTACGTCTCCCACGTTCCCTCATCGCCCGCGTTCTCGCTCACCGTTGCGCGGCCCTTGTCGAGGAAGAGTGCGTTGAGAGCCGTCGCGTCGCCCTTGCCGCACGCGGCGAGGTAATCGCGAGCGACCTTCAGGGCCGGATTGCTCGCCGCACTGATCGCCGCAACTGCCTCTGGGGCCATCTTGGTCAACATGGCCATCTTCGCCTCGTCAGACTTGCGGTCCCACTTGCGGTCGCAGCCGGGGCAGCAGAAGCCGATGGTGACGC
>CAZSZO010000128.1:0-4451 GCA_964611125.1 uncultured Phycisphaeraceae bacterium
TTCGGCCCCGAGGTCGAGAATTACCGCGAGACCGGCATGGCGCCGAACATGGTGCTGATGCAGAAGAATTCACGGACCCGCGGCAACGAACTGCGGAACCAGTTCGGGGCGCTCCTGCGCAAACTGCTGTACTGCAAGGGGTGCGGCAGCGCGATGGTCCACACCTTTACCCGGCGTGGGAACAAGGCGTATCGGTACTACGTCTGCTGCAACGCCATCAAGAAGGGCCGCGCTCGTTGCCAGAGTGGTTCGCTGCCCGCCCTTGAGATCGAGAAGGCGGTCGTCGAACAGATCCGGTGCGTCGGCCAGGACCAGAGCGTTCTGGAGGAGACGCTCTCGGCATCGCGGGCTCAAGCAGCCGCGGCCATCGAGCAGTTGGACGCCGAGCTGCGCATCGTCAACCGTGGTCTGGGGCGCAATCACGCCGAGATCCGCCGCCTGGCAACCACCGAGCCAACGTCCTCCGCGTCCGCGGGCCGCATCACCGACCTCAACGACCAGATCCGCGAGGCGGAGCGGCGGGCCAGCGAGATTGGGGCCGCCTTAGAACGCCATCGAGCGGAAGTGCTCTCAGCCGAAGACCTCCACGCGGCGTTTGCCGACTTCGACAACGTCTGGACCGCGCTCGCGCCCCGAGAGCAGGTCAGGATGCTCCAGTTGCTGATCAACAAGGTCGTCTTCGACGCCCTCGACAGCAGCATCGAGGTGTCGTTCTACCCGTCGGGCGTGAAAGCGCTAGCAGGTGGGACAGTGGAAGGACCGGAGGCCCAGGCATGATCACCGTCAAGACGAAGGTCTTCTTCAACCGCGCCGCACACGGGCGCAAGACGATCGACACCAAGCCCGCCGCGAGCGTGGCCGTGGACCCCGGCCGCGTGCCGCGGATCTCCCGCCTGATGGCGCTGGCCATCCACTTCGACGAGATGATCCGCGCCGGCAAGGTCGCCAACATCTCCGAGATCGCCCGCCTGACGCACGTCACCCAGCCTCGGATCACGCAGCTGATGAATCTCTGCCACCTCGCGCCGGATATTCAGGAGGAGATTCTGTTCCTGCCGCTGGTGATGAGCGGGCGCGATCCCGTCCACGAGCACATGCTGCGCGACGTGGCCTGCGTGATGGACTGGATGGAGCAACGGCGGCGATGGGGATCGCTGCCGCGCCGCTGACAACTACTTCTTCTTGTTGTCGTAGCGACCCGTGTCGCCGTTCCCCTTCTTGGGCATGACCTCGACTGACGACCCTCGGGGGTTGGCCTTGGCCTGTTCGACAGACTTCAGGCGGCCCGTCTCATTGTCCCGACCGATCTTGAATCCCTTGGACTTCGACATGGCGTTTACTCCATTTTGACGCGGGCTGTCGGATCTACCCTGATCCGCTGGCTTTGACCCGCTGGTTATGATACCCTGTCCACGTTCACTGAACATGGACGGAGTACAAAATGGCCAAGCGGACCGCGAAGAAGCCCAAGGACGAAGCCCCGCAGAACGGGACGGCACAGCTCATGAAGGAGCTGTGGCAGGCCGCCGTGAACCTGCGCGGCTCGATCGAGCCCGCCGACTATAAGCGGTACGTCTTGCCCATCATCTTTCTCCGGTTCCTCTCGCTGCGCTATGAGCGCCGCCGCGAAGAACTCGAGGGGTTGCTCGCGGACCCGAAGAGCGATTACTTCACCAAGGACGCGAAGGCCCGCGCCCGCATCCTGACCGACGCGGACGAGTACCGCGCTGCGGGTGCTTTCATCGTCCCCGAGAAGTCGCGCTGGTCGTACATCCTCCAGCACGCCCAGGCGGACACGATCAAGAGCATCCTCGACGACGCACTCGAACTCCTGGAGAAGACCTACCCCGACAAGCTCCGCGGCCTGCTGCCCCGCATCTACGCCGGCTCGAACCTTGACCGCGAGGGGGTCACCGGGCTCATCAATCTGTTCTCGAAGGACATCTTCAAGCAGGACCACGGCGGCGAGGATCTGGTCGGCCGCGTCTACGAGTACTTCATCGGCGAGTTCGCCAACAGCGAGGGCAAGCGCGGCGGCGAGTACTTCACGCCCGTCTCCATCGTCCGCACGCTCGTCGCCATGCTGGAGCCCACCGACGGCGTCGTGTACGACCCCTGCTGTGGCGCTGGCGGCATGTTCGTGCAGTCGGACGTGTTTACGAAGCACTCCGGCCGCCTGTCATTCATCGGTCAGGAAAGCAAGGACTTCACGTACCGGCTGTGCCGGATGAACCTCTTCATCCACGGCATCGACGGCAACATCCAACTCGGCAGTTCGTACTTCAATGATCTGCACGCCGACACGAAGGCCGACTACGTCATCGCCAATCCCCCCTTCAACGACGGCGCGAAGGGCGAGGACGGCTGGGGCGCTCACCGCATCACGAGCAAGGACCCACGGTTGGACTTCGCCAAGCGTGCTGGCGCGAACGGCCAGGGCCAGCCCATGCCTCTCTCGCCGCGCAACGCCAACACAATGTGGATGATGCACTTCCTGCATCACCTCCGTGACCCGGATGGCAAGAAGCACTCCGGAGGCACTGCCGGATTCGTAATGGCGACCGGCGAACTCTCCAACAGCGAAGTCGCTCGGCTCGAAGTCCGTAAGGCGCTGGTAGAGCACGGGTACGTGGACTGCATCGTGCAGCTCACGGGCCAACTCTTCGCCAACACGCAGATCCCGTGCTGCCTCTGGTTCCTGTCGAAGAACCGAGGCGGTGGCGGGGGCTTCCGTGCCCGGAAGAACGAGATCCTCTTCATCGACGGCCGCAAGCTCGGCACGCTCATCCCCGGCTCGCGGAAGCAGAAGCAGTTGTCTGCGGAAGAGGTCGAGAAGATCGCAGCCGTGTATCGTGAGTTCAAGCGAAAGGGCACGCCCGCGGAAGTCGCGGGCTTCTGCAAGGCCGCGACGCTCGACGAGATCCGCGAGCACAACTACGCCCTGACGCCGGGCCGCTACGTCGGCGCGGCCGAGAGCGATGATCCGGATGAGCCGTTCGAGGACCGCTTCCCGCACCTGTGCGCGACCCTGGATGAACAGTTCAAGCAGTCGGCGGCGCTGGAGAAGCAGATTCGGGCGTCGCTGGCCGAGGTGGCCCGTGCGGCGGGCTTGGACGGCGTGCGAGTGGAGACCAAGAACAACGGCGCGCTCGCGCCGGCGGCGAAGTTGGCCGGGGGGGCGAGGCGATGATCGACTTCGCAGCGCACATTCTGCCTAATAGGCGTCGTCCCCGCCACGCGACGGATCACTTGGCGGACGCGACGGATGAGTCGTCGCGTTCTCCGGATCACCTGGAGACCGCGACGGACGGCCCGGAGCGTTCTCCGCACGAGCTGGAGAACGCGACAGGTCATCTGTCGCGTCTTCCGGGCCGGCTGTCGCGTCATCTGCGTGAGTTGGAGAACGCTCCGACTCGTCCGGAGCGTGTTCCAAGCGACGTGGAGGGAAGCGGCGCAGCGCGCCGCCGGGGAATCGTGGCACGCCGGGAGGGAGTCGACCGTGCCCGGAGACCCCGCGCAGATGCCCGCGAGTGCGGAAGTCGCGCCCTGGACCGTGCGGGCGATCTTCGTGCCTTCAGCGGGGAGGTGCCGGAGGGGCGGCACGCCCCTCTGGCGTCAGCGCACCCGCTGTCGGGCGGATCGGGGGTGCGGCGTGGCGATTGAGGATTCTCCACTCGGCGATCTTCCGCGAGGCTGGACGCTGCCGCGCCTCGACGCGATCACGTTGCGCATCGGATCGGGAGCAACGCCGCGCGGAGGCAGCGCCGTGTATCTGCCGTACCGAGAACGGGTCGCGCTCGTGCGCAGCCAGAACGTATTCGATCGCCGTTTCGACGATGACGGGCTCGCATTCATCTCGGATGCCGCCGCCGAAGAACTCGCGGGTGTGGCGCTCGAAGCGGACGATCTCCTGTTGAACATCACGGGAGACGGTGTCACGTTTGGCCGAGCCTGCATGGTGCCGCCATCCGTCTTGCCCGCCTGCGTCAACCAGCACGTCGTGCGTATCCGGTGCGATCGGAAGAAGTGCGAACCCGCGTATCTTCTCGCGTACCTCACGCACCCGATGGTCAAGCACTACATCGAGGGTTTCAACGCGGGTGGGAGCAGACGCGCGATTACGAAGGGACACATCGAGTCCTTCGTTGTTCCCCTCCCCCCTCTCCCCGAGCAACGCGCCATCGCACGGGTGCTTGGCGGGCTGGATGACAAGATCGAACTGAACCGGCGGATGAACCAGACGTTGGAGGACATGGCTCGCGCTCTGTTCAACGACTGGCTTGAACGCATGGAGGGCGAGCTTGAGACGGTGACGACACAATCGCTGACCGACTCGGGCGTGCTCGTCATTGGTGACGGATACCGCGCCAAGCGCAGCGAACTGCGACCGACCGGTCTCCCGTTCGCGCGAGCGGGCAACATTGACGGCGGCTTTCAGTTCACAGACTGCG
>CAZSZO010000129.1:0-4271 GCA_964611125.1 uncultured Phycisphaeraceae bacterium
CGACACGTGCAGCGCCCTTCAATCAGCGTTTGTCAGACGGGATACGAGCGCATCCTCGATCCTTACCCGTCTGGAGCAACGGCTGTTCTGTTGGAGCCGATCGGGCGGCCGTGACCAGCCGTTGTGGCGGCTCCTTGGCCAGCCAGAGACCAGCTCACCGGCCAAAGTCCCTGATGTGCGCCCTCCAGCGGCGCGCTGCCGCACCATGCCTTTCCCGGCCCCGGATTCCTCGCCTCGGGCCGAGACGGGAGGTATCTCAGGGTGACGTTCCCGCGAACGCCACCAGGAGATACCTCATGCCGACCTCTGCCCCGCCCCGCCGCACCACCTGCGGCCGCCGTTTCCCCGCCGAAGTCCTGACCGACGACGAGGTCCGTCGCCTGCTGGCGGCGTGCAAGGGGCCGGCGTTTACCGTCGCCCGGCACCGGGCCCTGATTGCGTTGCTGTACCGCGGCGGGCTGCGGGTGAGTGAGGCCCTTTCCCTATGCCCAAAGGACATCGACGCCGGGGCGGGGTCTATTCGGGTTCTGTGGGGCAAGGGAGGCAAGGCCCGCACCGTGGGGGTGGACGCCGGCGGGTTCGCCCTGGTGGCGTCCTGGGCGGCTACGCGGGCAACGGCGGGGGTATCCGAGCGGGCGCCGTTATTCTGTACCCGGGAGGGGGTCGCGATGACGAGCGGGTACGTCCGGCGGCTCATGCCCAGCCTGGCTCGGCGCGCGGGGATCTTGAAGCGGGTCCATGCCCATGGCCTCCGGCACACCCACGCGGCCCAGCTTCGCGCGGAGGGGGTGGACATCGGGGTGATCAGGCGGCAGCTCGGACACTCAAGCATCGTGACGACCGTGCAGTACCTGGACCATCTGGCGCCCACCGCCGTCATTGAGGCGATTGCGAAGCGGGCGTGGTGAGCGTGGTGAGCTGGCGCGGCCCTCGCGATCGCCGACGCTGAGCTCACCCACCTCGCCGCAGCATCTCCCTCCGGGCCCACTCCTGCCACTTGGGCGTGGAGCCGCGGAGGGCGATTTCCGAGAGCAGACGCGGCGTCTCGGCGTCCGCCTTGGCGTGCTTGACCTGGAGGCGGGCGAGCTGCTGCATCGAGGCGAGGTGGTCGGGGTAGACCTCCAGCGCGGTGCGGCAGTTGGCGATGGCTTCGTCAACGCGGCCGGCGCGTTCCATGGTGAGGGCGAGATTCAGGCGGGGGTCGGGGTGGCCGGGCAGAAGCTTGCGGGCCCATTCGAACTCGCCGGCGGCCTCGTACAGCTTGGGGGGCGACTGCTTGAGGTAGACGATGCCGAGGTTGTTGTGGGCGGGGCCGTGATAGAGGTCGGCGGTGAGAGCCTGGCGCAGCAATCCCTCGGCCCGGGCGTAATCCTCTGGTCCGAGCGGCCCGGGCGCTTCGAGGATCGCTGCGGCTTCCAAGCTCAGCCGCTGCGCGGCGGCGGGATCCCGGCTCTGCTCCGATTGCGTGGCGTACGGCCCGGAGCCGCCGCGCGAGCTGGCGCAGCCCAGGGGCGCCGGGGCGGCCGCGAGCAACAGGAACACGAGGGCGAGGAACGGCTGAATGGGTGCATGCGGGCGCGACATGGGGGTGCTCGGAGTTGGCGATGTCTATTGGCGAATACTTGGGCGCGGAGAGCTGTCGACTGTTTCGAGTGAACTGGCGTTGAGGAGGAGCGTGGCGGCGAAGGTGATGGGGGCCGCCGCCGCGCTGTCCGGCTGACGCTCGCTCGCGGAGAGCGTGATGGGCGAGATGGTCCACTCCGGGTGGGCGGCTCGCCAACGCTCCAGGACCAGCCCGATGTCGGCCAGGGGCATGGGCTGGAGGCGGACCTGCACGCTCTGGCGGCGCCACGAGGCCGAGGGGAGGTTCCCTGGCGACCAGCCATTGACCTGCGGGGTCACTTCGGCCACCAGGTTGGCGGCGAGCCCGGCGTCGCGCAGAACCGTCTGGAATCGCGCGGCGAGGTCTTCGCCGCCAGCGGCGCGGGAGGGCGTGGTTTTGGGCAGGCTGGCCTTGAGCCGGGTCAACTCGCGTTCGGAACGGGCGGCCTGATCGAGCAGGCTCATCGCGGTGAGGGCCCGCTCACGGGCGGCCAGCATCGACATGGCCGGCCAGGCCAGCACCGCGGCGCCGAGCATCAGCACGCCGAGGGTCAGCAGCAGCTTGCCGCCAAGCGAGGCGGTCATGGCGTGGCCTCCTTCGCTGCTGAGGTCGGGGTGACCGCTGGACTCTTGGCGGCAGGGACCAGTCGCAGCGTGAGGCGAGCCGTTGGCCCAACGGGCGAAGTGGCGCCGGGCGACCGCTGCGTGGGCAGCAGACTCCAGCCGGGGATGGTGCGAAGCGCGGCCAGAAGCGGTTCGACGTCAGCGTCGGCGGGAATGGCGGCCGTGATCGAGATGCTGCCAGCGGCGACCGAGATCGATTGGGTCCTGATGTAGAGCCCGCCCTGTGAAGCGTCGGCGGGCCAGCGGGCGAGCAGGGCCGCCAGGGCTGCGGGGGCGTCGAACGTCGCGTCCTGGTCGAGTGGAAATGTTGAGACGCTGCGCAGGGTTCGGAGCTGGCCGGCGAGGCGCGTGCGGGCGCGGACGGGGTCGGGCTCGCCGGCGGCGCGCGCGGCGATTAAGCCCGCGGCCTCGGTGGCGGCATGGGCCTGAGCGTCGAAGTGGGCCGCGCGGCGCAGCAGCCCCAAGGCCACGAGCCCCAGGCAGAGCGCAACGCCGGCGATGGCCAGGGTGCGGGTTATCCGGCGGGTCGAGCGGAGCGGTGGCGGCTCGAACTCGGCCTGCAGCAGGTTGAAGTCCGCCGGCAAGGGCGCGGCGGCGCCGAGACGCTCGACGAGCGCCGCGGGCAGCTCGGCCGGGTGGGCGGCGAGCGCGCCTTGACGGTCCAAGGCCTCGAGAGCCTGGCGCTCGACGGCGCAGGCGATGACCAGCGGCGCGCCGCCGGGCGGAGTGACCAGCACATACGCCGGGTGAACGGATTCGAGCTCGAGGGGCAGCCAGCGGGCCAGCGCGGCGTCGAGCAGCGGCGACCGCCAGGCCACCAGCTGCCGGAGTAAGGCGATGTCCGCCTGATCAAGCGCCGCCGCGTCGAGGACCGCCCAATAGCACGCCGAGGCGGGGAGCAGCGCGAGCCAATGGGGCTGCTGCACCTGGGGCTGCGGCGGCAGGCCATCCTGCGCGCATTGCGGAGAGCCGGAGGTCATCGTGCCCCTCCTGGCCCCGTCGCCGGGACGGGCGAAGCGGTGCTCCGCGGCGACGCCGCGAGCTTCAGCAGCAGCGGCGGCAGTGGCGGGCCGGGTTGACGGAGCGCAAGCCGGCGCGGTCCCGCGCCATCCGCCAGCTCCACGGCGTCGGGGGTCACGCGCGTGATCTGCAGGGCGCCGACACGGTCGCCGTCCTTGAGCATGAGGAGCTTGTCAGCGGCCTCGTCGTAGATCGCGGCGATGTAGCGGGGGGCGGGGAGAGCCCCGGGGCTGGCGCCGGCGTCGTCGCGCACGATGCCGAGGAGTTGGAGCTTGAGCGGCGGAGGCAGCGGGGGAGGTGGGGGTGGAGGCGCCTGCGCCACCTTGGGCGGCGGGGGCGGAGGCGGGTCCCAGATGGGGGCGGAGAAGGCCGCGAGATCGAGAGGAGAGGGACGGTCGTTAGTGTTCGACGCGACCGCCTGCGGTGGGGCTGGAGTTGCGATGTCCGCTGAGCCGAGCGGCCAGCAGGCCCAGACGGCGACCATGGTGGTCACGCCGACACCGATCGCCAGCACGCGGCGCTGTTCTTGGCGAAGGCGGTCGAGCGGGTTGGGGCCAGCGGCAGCGTGCGTGGGGGCCGCGGCGGGGAAGGTGTTGGGGGTGGGCGTGTGAGCGGGGGTGGGCGTCATCCTTCGGCCCCCAGAGTGACACGGCGGACTTCGTCAATGGTGGTGAGGTTCTCGCGAACCAGCTCGGCCCCCTGGTCTTCGAGGCGGCGCATGCCGCGGGCGATCGCGGCGTCGCGGATGACCGTCGCCGTGGCGCCGGTGGCGATCAGTTCGCGCACCGCGGCCTCGACAACCAGCAGTTCGAAGATCCCCCGCCGGCCCTTGAAGCCCGACTGCAGGCACTCTGGGCAACCCTGGCCGGCGCACTGGGCGTGCAGCAGGCGGACCAGCCGCTGAGCCAGCACGCAGGAGAGTGATGACGCGACGAGGTAGGGCTCGATGCCCAGGTCGAGCAGGCGGGTCACGGCGCCGGGCGCGTCGGCGGTGTGAAGCGTCGAGAAGACCAGGTGCCCTGTGA
>CAZSZO010000130.1:0-4268 GCA_964611125.1 uncultured Phycisphaeraceae bacterium
GACCTCTCGCACCCGTCGTCCAGCGTTGATCGCGCCCGCTATCGCACTGATCTCGGTCATCGGCGCGCCGCTGACCGCGGTGGGGGCCCCCGCCCGGTCGGAGCGCCTCATGCAACCCAAGCCTGCGGCCGTTCCTCCCGTCTTCACGCAGAAGCCCTACGAGGAAGCCAAGGCCCTCGCCAAGAAGCAGGGGAAGTGGTTCATCGTCAAGGCCACGGCGGAGTGGTGCCCGCCCTGCAAGCAGATGGACAAGACCACCTGGATCGACGCCAAGGTCGTGGCGTGGGTTGAGAAGAACGCAGTCGCCGTGCAGTTGGATGTCGACAAGGAGCCCAAGCTCGCCGAGACGCTCAAGATCCAGGCCATGCCGACGATGGTCGCGTTCAACCCGGCGGGCGCGGAGTTCGACCGTGTGGTCGGGTACCGCTCCGGGGCTGACCTGCTGGGCTGGCTCGATGGCGCGGTGGCTGGCAAGAAGTCGATTGACGCCGTGCGCAAGAAGGCCGCGGGGGCCCGGGGCGAAGATGCCCTCAAGGCCGGCTACGAGCTGGCGCAGAAGCTGCTTGAAGACCGGGAGTTCGCCAAGGCCCTCGATGAGTTCCTCACGCTCTGGGAGGACATGCGCGGCACCTCCTTCACCGGTGTCCGCGGGTCGTTCATGGTCGGGCAGCTGGTGACCCTGGTCGACCAGCACAAGCCCGCCAAGGAGCGATTCACCGCCATGCGCGACAAGCTGGGCGCGAAGGTCAAGGTCGTCGGCGTCTCGCGCGACGATCTCGACGACTGGATCATTCTGAACGAGGTGCTCAGCGACGAAGACGCCACGATCGCCTGGTTCGAAGCGGTGAAGGCCGACAAGGCCCGCAAACAGGAGATTGACTCGGTCGGCTTCCGCATCGAGCACTTGCTCGAGCAACGCGAACGCTGGGCCGACCTGGGCGCCCTGCTCACCGACCCCGTCGGCCGGTTCCAACAGTCGGTGGAAATGATGGAGATGGCGCGAAAGGTCCGCCCGGAGGCCGCCCGCAACGAGTTCATCGACGAAGCCAACGCGGGCTACCTCCGCGATCAGGCGTCGATGCTCTACGCGGCGTGCCTGGCCGCCAACCGCGAGGCGGACGCCCTGGCCGTGGCCAAGGCCGCGATCAAGTACGAGGACAAGCCGCAGATGCGGCTGGCCCTGGTGCTGCGGGCGATCAAGGCCAAGCAGGCCCGGCCCGACCAGCGTGACTGGCTCAAGGGCCTTGAGGGCCCCGAAGCGGCCAAGGCGCGCGAGGCGCTCGAAGCCGCGCTGAAGAGTTCGGACAAGGACAAGGGCAGGGATAAGGACAAAGCCCCCGCCGCCGGAGGCTGATGCCGGCTGTGTCGGGGACGGGCGGTGCGGTCCTTGCCCCCCCCGGGGCGGCGTCAGTCACCGCCTCCTCCGCTGCACCCGCTGGAGCACCCGCTGCTCGAGCATCCGCTACTGTCACTGGAGCTGGAGCTCGAACTGTCGCTGCTGGAGGAATCGCTGCTGCTGGAGGTATCGGTGCCGCCTGAAGTGCTGGCCGAAGCGCCGTCGCCGTGGGATGCCTGGCCGTGGCCGCCAGAGCTCGAACCCCACCCGGCGCCACCACCGCTTCCTGCGCCGCCCGACGCCATCCACCACGACGAGCACCCGCTATCGCTCGACCCGCCGGAGGAGGCGGACCGAGAGATCGCCCGCAGGGCCTTGATGACCACGTAGAGGGCGATCGCGCCGATCACCACGAACAGGGCGACCAGCCCCGCCGTGCCGCCACCGGTCGCCGCCATCACCGTGCCGCAGCCGGCCATCGCCAGCGACGCCGCGGCGAGCATGCCCGCGGCGCCTGCGACGCTGCGCACGCGGTCCTTGGGCACCACGAGGTTGTCGAGGGTATTGACGCGCCGGCAGAAGGCGTCGTGATCGAAGCGGGCGTCGTTGTCGGGCCAGATGTCGGCCGGGGGCTCCTGGGCGAAGGCGGCCCGGTAGGCCGACTTGGTCCGCTCGTACCAGTCTTCGAACTTGGCGTCCTCCGCCGCGCCGCCGACGGTGGGGTTGTGGTGAAGCGGCCGCCCGAGCACCTGGCCGCACAGGCGGTCCCAGTACGCCCGCGTGTAGGTCAGGTGCAGGTGCCAGGCCTGGTCAACCTGGTCGCTCGGGGTGACGGGGTGCCCGGCGGTCATCGCCAGGAACACAAACCGCTTGTACTCCTCGAGCACCCGCTCGCTGAACGCGCTGCTCCAGCCGTTTTCGCGGGCCAGCCGCGCGGCGAAGGTCAGGCTCGGCTCCCCCGCTCCGCTCCCGCCCCCGCTCCCGCGAGCCGGGCGCCAGTCGTCGAATGAGTAAGCCTGCAGGCGGGCCCACATGCGGGCGTGAGCGTCGCTCATCGCCTCGCGGTCAGGTTGGCCTGTTGGTTGGCCTGTTGGCTGGCCCGCCGGCTGGGCCCACTGTTCGGCCAACTGGTCCATCCGCTCGTTCGTCCAGCCCAGTCCGTTCATCGTGTTCAGCATGGTCGGCTCCTCTTTGTTGCGACCTTCGGTTCCTTCTGCTGAGACCTTACCTTACCGGCGGAGAGGCTGGTTTCGTACGGCCCAAGGGGTGGTACCGAGTCTGCGAAGACCGGATCAAGACGGGCGCGACCACAACAGGTTGGGCCTGATGGAGCCCGGCCACCGACATTTTGGGTTCTGTGCGTCCCGGCGCGCCGTCAGCGGGCCCGGCGGCGCGAGCCTTCCTCAGCGTCGAGGCTGAGGCCCTGGGCGGCGCAGTATTCCGCGATGCTGGCGAGGAAGCGGGCGCCGAACTGTTCGAGCTTCCGGGCGCCGACGCCGCGCACGCCCGACATGGCCGCGGCGCCGCTGGGGCGAACGCGGGCGAGCTCCTCGAGCGTTGTGTCGCCGAAAACGACGTAGGGCGGGACGCCCAGTTCCTCGGCGAGTTCACGGCGCAGGGCCCGCAGCGAATCGAACAGGCCGCGCTCCGGGCCGGAGAGGGCCCGGGCTTCGGCCGGCGCGGTTCCGGGCCCGCCGGCGCGCCCGCGCCGGGCGGGCTCGCCCAGGTCGGCCTTGGGCTCAACGAGCAGCGCCTTGCGCTGGCTCTTGAGCACCTCGGCGGAGCGGGCGGTGAGCCGCAGCACGGGCATCTCGCCGGGGGTGCGTTCGAGGTCGCCCGCGTCGATGAGCTGATCGATGTAGCTGGCGAGCTGGTGGGAGGGGGTCGAGGGGAGCAGGCCGAAGGTTGAGAGCTTGTCGTGCCCGCGATCGCGGACGCGCTGGGTGGCCTGCCCGCGCAAAACGTCGATGAGGTGCTTGGCGCCGTAGTTCTGGCCGCAGCGGACCACCGCCGAGAGGATCTTCTGGGCCGTCTCGTGCCCCTCGGCGACGCTCTGCAGTTCCTTGAGGCAGTAGTCGCACGCCCCGCAGTCATCGCCGGGGAGATCCTGGCCGAAGTAGGCGCTGATGGCCCGGTGCCGGCAGCGGGCGGTGTTGACAAGGCGCTGCATGTGGCCCAGCAGCTCAAGCTGGGCCGCGACCACCTCGGGCTGGCTGCCCAGCTCCCCGGCGGAGCGTTCGACGATCTGGCGCCACTTGGCCCCGTCGGCGGCGGAGTAGAGCAGCAGGCACTCAGCCGGGAGGCCGTCGCGCCCGGCCCGCCCGGTCTCCTGCTGGTAGTGCTCGACGCTCTTGGGCATGGCGGCGTGCACCACCAGGCGGACGTCGCCGCGGTCGATCCCCATGCCGAAGGCGACGGTTGCGACCACCACGCTGAGCCGCTCGGCCCGGAAGTCGTCGCTGACGCGGGTGCGGATGGCGCTGTCGAGCCCGGCGTGATAGGCCTGAGCGCCCAGGCCCTGCTCCCGCAGGCCCTCGGCGAGGCTCTCGGTGTCCTTGCGGCTGATGCAGTAGACGATGCACGCCGCGTCTTTGTGGCGGGCGACGGCCTCGCCCACCTGGCGCAGGCGATCGAGGCGCGGGAGGACGCGGTAGGTGAGGTTGGGCCGGTCGAAGACGCCGATGCTGACGACGGCGTTCTGGAGCTTGAGCTGGGCGACGATGTCGTGCTGCACGCGTGGGGTGGCCGTGGCGGTGAAGGCGTGAATCGGGGTGCCCGGGAAGTGGTCGCGCAGCTCGGCCAGGCGGCGATACTCGGGGCGGAAGTCGTGGCCCCACTGGCTGATGCAGTGGGCCTCGTCGACGGCGAAGGCGCCGATGGAGCGGTTCTTGAGCCACGCCAGGAAGCCATCGGCCAGCAGCCTCTCGGGGGA
>CAZSZO010000131.1:0-4257 GCA_964611125.1 uncultured Phycisphaeraceae bacterium
GGGCATGGCGTTCCGCGTGCCCACGGCGGATGTCTCGGCGGTGGACCTGACCTTCAAGACTGGCAAGGCGACGACGCTGGCGGAGATCAACGCGGCGATGAAGACGGCGAGCGAGAGCTCGATGAAGGGCGTGCTGGGGTACACCGAGGAGGAGGTCGTGTCGAGCGACTTCATCGGCGACCGGCGGTCGAGCATCTTCGACGCGGGGGCGGGGATCGAGCTGAACAAGAACTTCTTCAAGGTCGTGTCGTGGTACGACAACGAGGCGGGGTACGCGGCCCGCTGCGTGGACCTCATCAAGTACATGGCCGGCAAGGACGGCGTGGCCTGAACCCGGCCAGATGGGCGTGCTCAACGTTGACGCCCCGGACCAGTTGAAGCTTCAAACGAAGACCATCACGACCCCGCCAGGGCTTTCCCGGCGGGGTTTTTCATGGTGGGGCCTCCCGCTGCGGCAGGGAGCCGCCGGACCGTGGGTTGTTCCGTCAGCGTACCCTCTGGGCCTGGAGCCTAAGCCCATGAGCGCCCCGAACCCCCCGACCCAGCAAGCCAAGATCTGCGTCGTGTGCGGCTGCGACTGTTCGAAGATCGACCGCGTGAAGAACGCCGAGGGGCGGTACGTCTGCAAGCCCTGCCACGAGCGGAAGACGGGCCGGCCCATCCCGGACACGAAGGCCGCGCCCGACGCCGCGATCGCGAGCCTGTATGACCGGGGCGAGGAGAAGACCTGCCCGCAATGCGACAAGCCCATGCCGGCCGACGCCGAGATCTGCGTGGCGTGCGGGTACAGCCTGCGCTCGGGCAGGGCCGTGAGGACCAAGCTGGGCAAGCTCGACCCCGGCGCCGCGGCCCGCGCGGCGGAGGGGGCCAAGCGTCGCAACAAGCCGTGGCTTTGGGTGATGGGCGCGCTGGCGGGCGGGCTGCTCGGGGCGGGGGGCTGGGCGGCGCTCGCCTATTTCGGCGCCACCGAGGCGGGGTACGCGGCGATCGTCGTGGGATTGCTGGCGGGGGCGGGGGTGGCGGTCTCGGCCCGCGAGCATTGCGGCGGGCGGACGATCGGGATCGCCCTGGGCTTGGCGCTGCTGTTCATCGTCATCGGCAAGGGGGGCGCGGGGGTCGTCATGACGCTGGCGCACGGGCCCAAGACGCCGCCGCCGGTGAGCGTCACGCCCGACTCGGCCCGGGTGCTGCTGGCCAAGGAGGTGGCGGGGTCGATGGCCAAGGACGGCAAGCAACTTTACTGGCCGGTGGGCTTCAGCGAGAGCACCGCGACGCAGCAGGAGCACTTCCCACCGGAGGTGTGGCAGGAAGCGATGAGCAAGTGGGAGAAGAGCGGGACGGACTGGCAGGAGAAGTACGTCAAGTTCCAGCAGGAGTCGCTGCAGAGCGAGGCTGACCAGAAACTGAAGGACGACCGGACCAAGGCCTTCCTGGCGACGCTCGACTGGATGGACCTGCTGTGGGGCGGCGTGGGCCTGGTGCTGGCCGGGGTGCTTGGCGCGGGCGTCCACCAGATGGTCCGCCGATAGGGGCGTATGAAGAGGGGCCCAGGCCAACCCGTCCGCGACCGTGCCGCGCTCGACCCGGCCCTGGCCCGGCGCAAGGTGGGGCATGCGCGGACGGTGGCGATGGTGAACGGGGTGATGTTCGCGCTCAGCGTGCCCATTGCGCTGGCGGCGGCGCCGATGGAGCCGCTGGCGGGGCTGACGGCGGCGGCCCTGCTGGTGGTGTTTGCGGTGGTGGAGTTCAAGGGCGCCGCGGGATTGAGGCGGCTGGACCCGCTGTGGCCGGGGCGGCTGTCAGCCAACCAGACGAGCGTGGCGGTGGTCGTGAGCGCGTACTGCGCGTGGCGAATGCTGCGGCCATTCGCCCCGCCCCGGGCGGTGCTGGAGGCGATGGTTCCCGACGCGGAGCAGCGGCGGCTGGTGCTGGAGCTGTGGCCGATAGCGCTGATCCTGACGTACCTGCTGGTGGGGCTGATCGCGGTGCTGCTTTGCGGCGGGAACGCGCTGTACTACCGGACGAGGCGGAAGTGGGTGGAGGCGGCGCGGGCGGGCGGGCCGGCGCGCGAACCCGAGTTGGCCGCGAGCCGGGGACCGGGGCGCTGATGCGGTGGACTTTGCTGATGATCCTCGGCGCGTACGGGCTGGCGAGCCTCGTCACGTTCATCGCCTACGGCTTGGACAAGCGGGCCGCGCGGCTCGGCCGTCGACGCACGCCCGAAGGCACGCTGCACACCCTTGAGCTGCTGGGGGGTTGGCCGGGAGCGCTGGCGGCCCAGCGGGTGTTCCGGCACAAGACCGTTGATCGCGGCTTCCTGGCGGTGTTCTGGCTGATCGTGACTCTCCACGTTTTCGGGTGGGCCCTGGTGGGCTGGTTCTGGGTGGCGCGGTGACGGGGGTGACAGACGCCCGTTGTCTTGGTATTCTGCCGGTGAAAGGCCGAGCGGCCCATTGATCAGGCCACCCCACTGCTGGAGTCTTCCGATGCGCCCACGACTGACGCTGACGCTGCTGGTTTCCGCCTCGCTCCTGAGCTCGCTGTTCCTGGTCTCGTGCGACGAGATGGGAAGCAACATGAACGCGGGGGCGACCAAGGCCGGGGCGCCGGCGGGGGCGAAGTTCCTCGACCCGCAGGTGGGCGCTCGTGACGTGTATTTCGCGGTGATGGCGGCGCCGCCGGCGGATCGCGACGCGGTGCGTCAGGATTTGATCGGGATGTGGGTGCACGCCAACGGCTGGGAGGCGGATGTGGAGGCGGTGGCCCGCGAGAAGAACGGCTGGAGCATCCGGATGTACCTGGCCGAGCCCAAGGTGATCGGCGGGGGCATCTGGCTGATTGCGCTGGTGCCCGGCGATGAAAAGCCGTGCGAGCGGCGGGACGTAGCCAAGGTGCAAGGGCGCATCGCCGACATCCAGTCGAGCGCCAAGACAGGCCAGCGGGTGATCATCGACGGGGTGACGGTGCTGTCGTCGCGCAAGGGCAACTGAGGCCGTTTGACCACTCCGGCTAAGCCCCCCTGCTTCGCGCCCCCCCCGGCTTCGCGTCCCCGGCTCAGTTCCCGGGGGCTCGTTCGGGCATTGAGGTGATCCGGACATCCATCGCCGGGCCCGGAACGCCCAGTTTGGCCTGGTCAACGGCCATCTTCACCTCGCGGAGGAGGGCCTGGCGAACCACGGGGTGCTGGGCGGTCTCAGCCCAGACGCTCGTCGCCCAGGTAACCGGGGCGATCTCGGCGAGGGCGACGCCCGGCGCGGGGTCGGCCAGGGCGCCCTTCACCGACGCGGTGACGCGGCCCACAGCAGCTTGCAGAACGGCCCGGGTCTGCTCGATATCGGCCGCAGGGGACACGACGACGTTGACGGCGGCGACGCGGCGGGGGTGGCGGGTCTGGTTCTCGATGACGCCGCCGAAGATCGCGGCGTTGGGGACGATGATGCGGCGGTTGTCGGCGGTGTCGAGGTTGGTGGTGAAAAGGTCGATGCCGTCGACCACGCCGGTCTGGCCGGCGACGATCACCGCGTCGCCAATCTTGAAGGGGCGGAAGATGAGCAGCAGCACGCCCGAAGCGAGGTTGCTCAGGTTGCCCTGAAGGGCCAGAGCGATGGCCACGCCCGCGGTGCCGATGAGCGCGGCGAAGCCGGTCGTGCTGATCCCCAGCGTGCCAAGGGAGGTGACGACGGCGAAACCGATGATGGTCCAGCGGGTGAGGTTGCCGAAGAACTTGCCCAAGGTCAGGTCGATCTTGGCGCGGTCGAAGGCGCGGATGACCATGCGGCGGGCCCAGCCGGCGAGCAGCCACCCGAAGACCAGCAGCACCAACGCGGCGAGCACGCCCGGGCCGTAGGTCTCGAGCCAGGTGAGGAGCCAGTCCCAGTTGCGCTTCACCTGATCGGAGAGCTTGTTGGCGGCGTCGGTGACCGACGTCGGCATCGGGGCGACCGGCGCCGGGCTTGGCGCAGGCGCCGGAGCGGGAACGGCGGGCTTGTCCTGGGCGAGCACGAACTGCAACATGCGGGCGCTCCGAGTTGGGCTTGGCGACTGGTCACGACGGGCGGTTGTCGTGGCGGCGGGGCCAAGCGTATCCGGCATCGCTCGGACGGGCCGCCTGGGGCCAGTCCCGGGGACTTCGGGGGGCGCCGCGTCGCTAGACTCGGGGATGTTCACCATCGGATCGGCTTCGGGCGTTCGCGGGGGAGGCGGGGCGAGTTCCGGCTGGGTGCGCCGCGGGGCGGGGCGGCTGCTGTGGCTTGCGGG
>CAZSZO010000132.1:0-4186 GCA_964611125.1 uncultured Phycisphaeraceae bacterium
GGGCGACCCTGGGGGCGACGAAGCAGATGCCCGTGCAGCAAACAAGTTGCCCCTCGCCCAGCCCTGCGGCGACCACCTCGGCCCGCAAACGCGGATCGATCATTGTCGGTTGCCCGAGGGCGGTCACCGCCCCCGAGGCCAGCAGGATCGCGCCGGCGGCCAGAGGCGAGCGGAAGTCATGACGGCTGAAAGTGGTGCTCACGGGTTCATTGTGTCACCGACTGGGGCGGTCGGCCAAGACGGCGCGTGAAGTTCCCACCAGGCTCACCGTCGGGGCTCACCGTCGGGGCTCACCGTCGGGGCCGCCGGTAGGGGCGCCGTGGGGGCCCGGGCGGCCGCGGGGGACCCTACGCTCCCGCCGCATGCCCGAACCCCGGTACAAGCTGCTTGCGATCGATCTTGACGGCACGCTCATCGACCACTCAGGCCGGGTCGGCGAGGACGACCTGGCCGCGCTCCGGGCCGCCCGCGCGGCGGGGGTCGTCGTCACCATCTGCACCGGCCGGGCCCTGATCGAATGCACCGACATCATCCGCCGCCTGGAGCAGACCGACCCGGTCATCGTTTCCGGCGGGGCCCTGGTCGCCGACCCGATCACCCACCGCACATTGCAGCGCTTCGCCATGGGCCCGACCCTGGTGCGCCGCGTCGCTGACTATCTGCACGAGCGGGGCCGGCCCGCGATCGTGCTCAAGGACTCCCACGCTGCGGGGTATGACTATCTCGCGGTGAGCCCGACCGGCCCGGGGGCCTTGGACGCAGCGACCCGGTGGTGGTTCGACGCGATGCACGCCCGCGTGCGCCACGCCGAGTCGCTCGACGAGGACGCCCACCCGGAGCACTCGATCCGCATCGGGGCCTACGCCGCCAACGAGCGGATTGACACGCTCGTCAGCGCGCTGCGCGAGACCTTTGCGGCGGAGGTGATGGTTCAGCACTTTGACGGCGTCATGCTGCCCGACGCCCGCAAGGACCACGGGATCAGCAGCGTGCACATTGTTGAGCTGTTCGACCCGCAGGCCTGCAAGGGTCAGGCGTTGCAGCGGCTGGCCGACCGCCTGGGGATCGCCCGCGAACAGACCGCCGCGATCGGCGACCAGACCAACGACCTCTCGATGATCGAGCAGGCCGGGCTGGGCGTCGCGATGGGCAACGCCCATCCGAAGATCAAGGCCGCGGCGAAGCGGGAAACCCGCGAGGTGGGGCATGGCGGGGTCGCCTACGCCGTTGAGCAGATGCTCAGCGGCGCGTGGTGAGCCGCGGGCGCACTGGGCTCGCAATGCCCTGAACCTGGCCGCAGAACCAGCGTAGAAGCCACGCTGGCGCGGCCCCTGGCCGGCGAGCGTGGTTATCGCCCTGCGGGCCCCGAGCCCGGCGGCGTTCCGACCGATGTGCCTAGGCCGGATTTCGCCCGCTCCACGCCCACTCCACGCCCACGCCCACTCCCACCCCGCCCCGCCCCCCCCGTCACGCCACGCCATGCCCACCAGCACTCCCAAGCCCTGGATCTCCACTCGGCTGCTGGTCTATCTGGTGATCTGGGCCCTCGCCACCGCGGCCGGATCGATTCTGCACTGGGGCGCCTGGATCGCCCCCGCCCTCAATCCGCCGATTCCGACCTTTCTGGGTCACGGAATCTTCACGCACTTGGCCAACGTGATGACCATCCCCGCCACACCCGGTTGGGCGATCACGATGGTCACCAGCGGCAAGTACGCCAGCCACACAATCAGCAGCACCATCGTCTCCAACGGCATCGGCTGGGCGGTCTGCCTGTGGCTGCTCTGGGTGATTCACCGGATGCGCGACCGGCTGGCGGGGGCTGAACGCCCGGCCCCCTCACCTTCCGTCTCGGCTGCCTCCCCCGCCCCCGCCCCAACGCCCGCCCCGCACTCGGCGCCGGTCGTTGGCTTGGGCGGCGGCGCCGCGAGCCCGCCCAATCTGGCCCGCCGCCGTTTTCTGGTGGATTCCGCGTTCATCGGCGCCGCGGTCGGCGGCGGCGCCACAGGCGTCGCGGCCACGGCGATCACGCCATGGGACCTGCAGGTGGTCCGCCTCCGCTTCCCGGTGAAGGGCCTGCCCGAAGGCCTGAGCGGCCTGCGGCTCCTGCAGATCGCCGACACCCACCTCGGGCCGCGCGTGCCGCCAGAGTACCTGCACTCGGCCATGGCCCGGGCCATCGCCCTGAACCCCGACATCTACATCCTCAACGGCGACTACGTGCATAACGGGTTCTACCAGATCGCCCCCGCCGCGAAGCTCTTCGCCGACCACCTGCTGGCTCGGACGGGCTCAGCGCCGGTCGTCGGCGTCCTGGGGAACCACGACTGGTACGCCGGGGGGCGCGTGATGCGCGATGAGCTCACCCGCATCGGCGTGCGCATGCTCGACAACACGCGGCTCTTCCTCGACGCCCGCACGCGGACGCTCTCGCCCTCCCCCGGCGCCGTTGGCGAGTGCCTCTGCCTCGCCGGCCTGGGCGAGGTGAACGAGGACGAAACCGACGTGAAGCAGGCCCTGGGCGGCGTCGACCCGGGGATCCCCCGCATCGTGGTCGCCCACAATCCTGACTCCGCCGAGCACCCCGCCCTCGCCGCACCGCTCGACGGCCTCCCCGGCCCGCCGCGGATCGACCTCATGCTGAGCGGCCACACCCACGGCGGCCAGGTGCGTCTGCCGCTGATCGGTTCCCCGATCGTGCCCAGCCGCTTTGGCCAGAAGTACCTGCAGGGGCTTGCGCAGGGCCCGACCTGCCCGGTCTTCATCTCGGCGGGCGTGGGCCTGTCGATCATCCCGGTGCGGTTCAACGTGCCGCCTGAACTGGTGGAGATCACGCTGGTCAGGGCCACGTAGCGCCGAGCCGCGGGCCGATCACTGCTCAGGGTCGGGCAGCTCGCGGAGGAACTGAGCCAGCCGGGTCCGCGTGGGGCTGGCGCCGTCGCGCACGTACGCGCCGCTGACGGCGCAGCCCAGGGCGCAGGCTTCATCCAGCGGCGCGCCCAGGGCCTGGGCCACCGCGAACCCGGCGTTGAAGTGGTCCCCCGCCCCCGTCGAGAGCTTCGGGCGGGCGCACAGCGGCCCTTCGAACCAGACCGATCGGCCCTGGGCGTCGGCGGCCCCGGCGCCTTCGCGCGGGTGGATGACGACCGTGTCGAGCCCCAGCCGGCGGAGCAAGGCCGCCGCGGCCTTTTCGATCGCCGCGCCCCCGCGCCCCGGCCCGTCGAAGGCCCCGCCGCCGGAGACGCGATCGACCTGCTCCGCCTCGGCGAGGTTGAGCCCCAGCGTGACGGGGGTGTGCGTGTTCAGCGCCCTCAGCAGGTCGAGCAATTCACGCAGGTCGGCCTCGGTGCGGCGGGCCGGATCGGAGAGGTCGATGAACACGCGCGGGCGCGTCCACCCCGACTGGGCCAGCAGATCAGTCACGCCTCGGACGATTCCCGTGACCGAAGGCATGTTGGTCCAGTTCACGATCGCCAGCAGGCGGGCGGTGCGGATCATCGCGCCCAGCGCGTCAGGGCCCGGGAACGATGACAGGCTCTCCCAGCTCACCGACTGCACATTCCGCGGGTCATTGAACATCAGCTTGCCATCGTCGAACTCCAGCGCATGCGTCTGCGCAGGTGGGCCGACGGGAATCACCACCCCGCCGGCCGCGCGGCACCGCCTGGCGAAGTCGTTGAACGCCGGATCGATCGCATCGCCACCCCCTCCCCCTCCCCCACTCCCCCCACCGCCGATCGAGCCCACGTAGGTCAGCGGGGCCCCGAGCTGAGCGATCGCGCCGCCCATCAGCGGGCCGTTGCCGCCGAAACGCTGCTCTTTGACGACGATTTCGAGATTGGTGCTCTTGCCTGCCGCGCCGGCGCACCGCTGGGCGTATTCGCTGATGGTCGCGATCCGCCGGTAACCCTCCGGGCCGGGGGCGGTCCGCTGGGCGACCACATCGATGATGAGGTCCACAAACCCATCGAAACCGACCATGACCGGGAGCTGGGCGAGGTCCGCGGCGACCAGCCGATCAGCGGCGCGGGCGGCGGCCTGCGCCCTGGCCAGACGGGAGTCAGTGAGCGATGTGACGTGCGCCATGCAGCGGATCCTCAGGAGACATGGGGGTGTGCGGGCTTCAGGGAGGGGCGGCCGGCGGAGTGCGTACCGTATGGCCGAGCGGAGTGCCGAATGAAACCCA
>CAZSZO010000133.1:0-4171 GCA_964611125.1 uncultured Phycisphaeraceae bacterium
CGTCCGCGGCGGCAAGATCGGCCTGTTCGGCGGCGCCGGCGTCGGCAAGACCGTCATCATCCAGGAGATCATCGCCCGCGTGGCCCGCAACTTCGGCGGCTACTCGGTCTTCGCCGGGGTCGGCGAGCGCACCCGCGAGGGCAACGACCTGTGGCGCGAAATGAAGGAAGCCGAGTACATCGACAGCACCGGCAAGAAGTGCCACGTGCTCGATAAGGTCGCCATGGTGTTCGGCCAGATGAACGAGCCGCCCGGCTCGCGTCTGCGCGTCGCCCTGAGCGCCCTCACGATGGCCGAGGCCTTCCGCGACGAGTCGGGCAAAGAGACCCTGATGTTCGTCGACAACGTCTTCCGCTTCACCCAGGCCGGTTCGGAAGTGTCGGCCCTCCTGGGCCGCATGCCCAGCGCCGTCGGTTACCAGCCCACCCTGTCGACGGAGATGGGCGAGCTCCAGGAGCGCATCACCTCCACCGCCAAGGGCGCCATCACCTCGGTCCAGGCCATTTACGTGCCGGCCGACGATTACACCGACCCCGCCCCCGCCACCGCCTTCAGCCACCTCGACGCGTCGGTCGTGCTGCAGCGCGGCATCGCCGAGAAGGGCATCTTCCCCGCCGTGGATCCGCTGGGCTCCAGCAGCCGCATCCTCTCGGCCGACATCGTCGGCGAGCGCCACTACCGCGTGTCGCGCCGCGTGCAGATCATCCTGCAGCGGTACAAGGACCTCCAGGACATCATCGCCATTCTGGGCGTTGACGAACTGAGCGAAGAGGACAAGCAGGTCGTCGCCCGGGCCCGCAAGATCGAGCGATTCCTCAGCCAGCCGTTCTACGTCGCCGAGGTCTTCACCGGCTTCCCGGGCGTCACGACGACGCTGGATGAGTCGCTCGACAGCTTCGAGCGGCTCTGCAACGGCGAGGGCGACGACCTCCCCGAGTCGGCGTTCATGTACGTCGGCACGCTCGACGACGCCCGCAAGAAGGCCGAGAAGATGAAGCAGGGCTGAGCGGTGTCTATGCAAAACGCGGCCGCGATGTGAACGGGGAGGCAGACCACCACGGAGCGGCCCTGAAGGCGCTGGCGGGTCTTCACGGCTCTCTTCACCCCGCTTGTTTGCAGCCGCGCCTTCGCGGCGGGGTTGGTGGTTCGTCCCCCCCGGGTGGGCCGCTCCGCTCCCTAAGTCCAGTAGCGCTCGATCGTGCTATGCGGCGGGATCCCCGGAACCACATCTCCCGCTTCGCGAACCTTCCCATGATGTGCTCTGCGCGCACAAAGGAACCGCCATGGACCTGATCCGGAGCCTCACCGAAGCGACCCCGCTGGTGCAGGGCGGATTGACCCTGATGGTGGCCGGTTGGCTGGGATACCAGTTGCGTGCGATCCCTGAGCGGCTCTTCAACTGGCTGCGCCACTGCCTTACGCGCCAGATCGAGATCCGCGACCAGAACCCCCTCTACGAAGCGTGGCTGGACATGCTCACCGAGGCCGCCGCCCGCCCTGGTGGGCCGCGCACCCTCGAGGTCCGCTCCGCAAGCGTCACCGAGGATGGTGAGGCCGACGCGGCCCTTCGCGCCGGAAGCGACTCATTCTGGGCTTGCGTCCAGGGCAAATGGTGCCGGGTGAGGATCGGCCGCGAGGATGGCTCGGCCCGCGGCGGCGGCGGCGGCGACATCGTCCGCCGCTTCATCATCAACGTCGAGGTCATCTGGGGAACCCGCGCCGATCTGGGCCGCATGCTGGCCGAGGCCAAACGACGCTCGCTGGTGGAGGAGCACTGCCAGATCGTCGAGCTGTGCAACAAGTGGGGGGCGCGCGAGACGCTCCGGATGCCCAAGCGGGCTCCGGGCACGCTTTGCCTGCCAGCAGGCTTCTATGAAGGGGTTGAAGCGAGGGTCCGCGCCTTCCTCCAGGGCCGCGACGCGTATGAGCACGCGGGCATCCCCTGGCGCTTCGGCATCCTGCTCCACGGCGCCCCCGGCACGGGCAAGACGTCGCTCTCCCACGTGCTGGCTTCTCGCCTGGGCATGCGGCTTGCCGTTATCCCGCTGGCCGATCTGCGCAGCGACGAAGAACTCGTCTCGGCCTTTACGTCCGCGAGCGATCGCGCCATCGTGCTGCTTGAGGACGTGGACAGCGCGTTCCGCAAGCGCCAGACCGGCGAGACCGAGGGGATCACCTTCTCGGGATTCCTCAACTGCATCGATGGCATGCTCGCGCCGCACAACGGACGGGTGCTGATCATGTCGACGAACCACCCCGAATCACTCGACGCCGCGCTCATTCGCCCCGGCCGGGTGGACCTCAACGTCGAGCTCCCGCTGCTCGACCGCCAAGCGGCGCTTGACTACGTGGACCGGGTCTTCGCCCATCTCGCCTCCCGGCACGAAATCGTGAACGAGTTGATGCGGACCGAGAAGCCCACGGCGGCCGCGCTCCTTAACCGGATCATGCGAGAATCGTGGCACGCGCCCCCGTCCGCCGAACAGCCGGCGGGACGCAGGTGGGTCGGTGGCGAGCCCGCGTCGAGGGAAACGCGCGGCGCGGCTGGCGCAAGCACCGGGCAAGTTGACAGCTAACCCGCCGCGATCCTGATCTGATACCACCAACGAAAAACCCCGAGGCGCGAGCCCCGGGGGTTGGGTTGAATCTGTGATCATCCGCATCCGCATCCACATCCACATCCAGCCGCGATCACGCCGTCGTCGGCGCCGGCTGCGTGATCTGCACGCCCTCGGGCAGCGGCATGCCGAGGGTCAGGTGCATGTCCTCGAGCTTGCGCTTCACCTCACGCAGCGAGGTGCGGCCGAACGAGCGGACCTTGAGCAGGTCGGCGTCGGTGCGGGTGACCAGGTCGGCCACCGTGACGATGCGGGCCGACTCCAGGCAGTTGCTCGCCCGGACCGACAGCTCCAGGTCGTTGATGGACATGTTGAGCTTGCGGATCAGCTCCTCGTCGACCGACGCCGCGGCGGCGGCCTCGGTGCTCACCCGGCTCTCGCCGATGTCGAAGTACTGGACGAAGGCGTTGAGGTGCTTGCGCATGATCTTGGCCGCCTCGACCAGGGCCATCTCGGGGGTGATGGTGCCGTTGGTCCAGATCTCCATGATCAGCTTGTCGTAGTTGGTCCGCTGGCCGACGCGCGTCTCCTCGATGGCGTAGCGCACGCGCTGCACCGGCGAGAACGCCGCGTCGATCGGGATCAGGCCGATCTCCTGCTCGACTTCCTCGGCGATCTGCTCGGCGACGGGCACGTAGCCGCGCCCGCGCCCGACCTTGATCTCCATCTCGAAGTCGATCTTGTCGGTGAGCGTGCAGATGACCAGATCCTTGTTCAGGATCGTCACCGCGGGGTCGGCCTCGATCAGGTCGGCCGTCACCTCGCCCGGGCCGCGGGCGGCGAGCTTCATCGTCTTGCCCTCTTCGCCGTCGATCTTCACGATCAGCGACTTGCAGTTGATGATGATGTCGGTGACATCCTCCATCACCCCGGGAAGGCTCGTGAACTCGTGCTGGGCGCCCTTGATCTTGATCGAGGTCGCCGCGGCGCCCTCGAGCGAGGACAGCAGGATCCGCCGCAGCGAATTGCCCACCGTCGTGCCCATGCCCCGCTCGAACGGTTCAATCGTGAACCGGCCGAAGACGTTGCTCTTGAACTTGGGATCAGCGTGAATCTTGCTCGGAAGCTCGAGCCCGCGCCAGCGAATGCGCATGACGACAACCCTTCATTCCACGGCGCCGGTCTCCCCCACCCGTCAGGGCGGGGGCGTTGGCTGACCTGCACCGGTTCACGGGAAACCAAACGCGGCCGTGGAGGCGGTTGGTCCCTACTGCCCGGGGGTCGGAAAATCGCGGGCCGCGCTCTCACGCGGGCCGCGGAAAGCTCATTGAATCAGACGCGGCGGCGCTTGGTCGGACGGCAGCCGTTGTGCGGCACCGGCGTGTGGTCTTCAACCGCCGTGATCCGCAGGCCCGCCGCCACCAGCCCGTTGCAGGCCGCCTCGCGGCCGGCCCCGGCGCCCTTGATCCGCACTTCGATCTCGGTCACGCCGACCTTGCGGGCCTTCTGGCCGCAGTTCTCACCGGCGCGGGTCGCCGCGAAGGGCGTGCTCTTGCGGGTGCCCTTGAAGCCGATGGTGCCGGCCGAGTCCCAGCAGAGGGCCTCGCCGTTGG
>CAZSZO010000134.1:0-4127 GCA_964611125.1 uncultured Phycisphaeraceae bacterium
GGTCAACTGCGCGCCGCATAATTTCTACGGCAACCTCTGCAGCATGATCAGCGCCGGGTTCTGAGGGGTAGCGGCCGGCGGCTCGCTCGGGGCCGGATCTGGCTCGGCGGGCGGCGCCGTCGGGGGATCCGCGGGAGCAGCCGGCGGGACCGGTGATGGTGGCCGGGCCGGCTCGGCGGAGACGGGGATCGGGGGAGCTGGATCCTGGGCCGCGGCAGGGGCTGGGGCAGAAGCCGCAGGTGGGGCTGGGAGCGGGGCCGGCGGTGGGCTGGGGCTGCCACCATCGCCGCCCGGCTGCCGGCGAAGCAACGGCTGCTCGACAGTCGAAAGGCGCCCGGCGTTCTCGCCGGGCTGGTCGGAGCCGATCCAGGTCTCCGAGAGCTTGGTCGCGGAGTCGAGCCCGAGGCGCACCGGGGGCGGCTCCGGGGACCGGGGCTCGGGCGCGCGAGTCGGCGGTGTTTCTGGCGGTGGCTTCGGGAGGGGCGACTCGGGGGGGGGCGGGGGCGGGGGCTCGACCGGCGCCTGGAGCCAGACCATGGCCGATTCGCCACCCCCCAGCGCGACGCCTTCGCCCGGCAGCACCTGCGTGCGGGGCAGGACGAGCACAGCCGTGCCCGCGGCGCCCAGGTGGATCGTGACGCTGATGAAGGCGGACCAGAACAAGATGCGGGTCGGATGACCGCTCACGCTTGAGTTTAGGACGCGGGCGCCGCCATGGGGGGCCGTGACTATCGTTTGAGCCTCGGTTGGACACTCGGCGTGGGGCGGAGCCGCGAATGACCTTTTCAGCCACGCTCATCGTGATCGCACTGCTGGCCACTACGGCGCTGGCCACGACGGATCTGGCCCCGACGGAGTTGGCCGCGACGGGGCAGGCGGGGCCCCAGCCCGGCGCGCCGGGGACCGCAGCCCCCGAGCCGGGCCGCGTCGAGCCGCAGGGGGAGGCTCGCCGCGAGGAGCGGACGCGCACGCTGATGGTCGGCGACCCGGCCCCGGCCCTGATGGTCAGCGAGTGGGTGCGGGGCGAGGCGATCGCGGACGGGCCCGGTTTGCCAGCCGGGCGGGTGTACGTGATCGAATTCTGGGCGACGTGGTGCGGCCCCTGCCGACGGAGCATGGCGTTGCTTAATCGCCTGCAGACGAGTCACGCTGACTCGCAGTTGGCGGTGATCGGCCTCAGCGGAGGCGACGCTCAGGGGGAAACACTTACGAAAGTGAAGGGCTTTCTGAGTCGGCAGGCCGAGCCCCCGGGCTATCGCATCGCCTTCGACGACGCCGCCCGAACCCGAGCGGCGTGGCTGGGCGCAGCCCGGATCGTGCAGATCCCCGCAGCGTTCGTCGTGGCCGCTGACGGCCGGATCGCCTGGATCGGCAACCCCGCCAAGGCCGGGCCCGCGCTGGAAGCAGCGGTACAGCAACTGCTCGATGGATCCTTCGATTGGGGGAAGGCGATCGCCGATGCCAAGCTGAGCCTGGCCCGGCGAGGCGAAGTGGAAGCCGAGGGGGCGGCCCTGCAGAGCCGGCTCCGCGCGGCGATGCAGGCCGGGGACATCGACGCCACCATCGAGTGCGCGGGAATGCTCGTGCGCCTGGACTCGGAGCGATACGGCCGGATGGGGCTCGTGAAGTTTGAGGCTTTGCTGAATGACAAGCGGCAGCCGGCCGCGGCGTTCGCCTATGCCCGGGAGCTGCTGAGCGACCGCCTGCGTGACGACCCGATCGCCCTGGCTTCACTGGCGTGGGAGATCCTCGAGGCATCGCCGGCGCGGGACCTGGACCTGGCCTTGGCGGCGGCGACGCGGGCGGCGGAACTGGCCGGGGGTGAGGATGCGACGGTGCTGGACACGCTGGCCAGGGCGCTCTTTGAGAAAGGGCGGCTCGACGCGGCCATCGATGCCCAGGAGCGGGCCGTGCGACGGGCCCCGGAGGGCCAAGTGGCGGAGCGGATGAAGCGAACCCTGGAGCGGTACCAGGCATCTAAGAGAAGGTGACGGGCGAATTCGGGAAGGGGCCGGGGGGGCCCGGGGGGGCCCGGGAGGGGTCGGGCCGGATGGCTGGGGCTGGAAATCTCTGGTTGGGCGGCCGGACGGAGCGGGATGTGGCATCCTGATCAGGGGGAGCTGATAGAATGTCCGATAGGGAAACTCTGTGAACGCCGCCGCGCCTTTGTCGGGCGCTCGCGAAGCGACGAACGACGAGGCGACGAACCTCATCCGAATGCGAATCCAGGAGCTGAACATGAAGAAGCAGATGATGATGGTGCTGGTTGCTGCGGGCGGAATGCTGGCGTGCGGGCTGACGGCGCCGCTGATGGCGCAGGAGAAGGCGGAGCCGGCGATGAAGGAAGCGGCGGGCCCGGGCCTGAAGGTGGGCGACAAGGCGCCGGCGATCGCGGTGGGCAAGTTCGTGAAGGGCGAGCCGATCACCTCGTTTGAGAAGGGTCAGGTCTACGTGGTGGAGTTCTGGGCGACCTGGTGCGGCCCCTGCATCAAGGCGATCCCGCACATCACGGCCCTCCAGAAGGAATACAAGGACAAGGGCGTGCGCATGCTCGGCGTGAGCGTGTGGGAGAACGATCAGTCCAAGGTTGAGCCCTTCGTCAAGGAGATGGGCGACAAGATGAACTACACCGTGGCCATGGATGATGTGGCCAACGGCGCCAAGGCCAACGACGGCAAGATGTCCAAGACCTGGATGGCCGCTGCGGGCCGCAACGGGATCCCCAGCAGCTTCATTGTCGATCGTGACGGCAAGGTGGCGTGGATCGGCCACCCGATGGAGCTCGACGGTGTGCTGAAGAAGGTGGTGGCCGGCAAGTTCGACCCCGCCAAGGAGGCCGAGCGGGCCAAGAAGGAAGCCGAGGCCGCTCGCGACCTGGGCAAGTACCGGCGGGCGCTGCAGAAGGGTGATATCGGCGCGGCGAGCGAGATCGGCAACCGGCTTTTCGAGACCTTCGGAGAGAACGCGATGGGCCTGAACCAGGTCGCCTGGTTCATGGTCGACCCCGAGGCCGCGATCGAGAAGCCTGACCTGGGCCTGGCGATGAAGGCGGCCCAGAAGGCCGCTGACCTGACCGAGAACAAGGACGGCATGATCCTGGACACGCTCGCCCGCGTGTACTTCGTCAAGGGCGATCTGGACAAGGCGATCGAGCTTCAGACTAAGGCCGTTGAACTGGCCAAGGAAGGCAAGGAAGACCTGCAGAAGAGCCTGGACGAGTACAAGGCCAAGAAGAAGGGCGTCTGACCCGACCGCCGGACAGCAACGAATGTAAGCCCAGAGGGCCCGGGACTGTTTCCGGGCCCTTTTCTATTTGGCTTTGTTGTGCTTCACACGGCGCCTCTGCCCGGCGGGGCCATCACCGGGCGGGGCGCCGATAGGCTCGCCCGGCCCACTGCACCGCGCGACCCTGCTCGAGGTCCGCAGCGGCCTCGGCGAGCAGCCCTGACACCAGCAGCGCGCCCAGCGGGTACATCGCGGCGGAACTTGGGGGGGTCCGCCCCAGGGCGTAGGCGGTCAGCACCGCGGCGCCGAACGAGATCAAGCCCGCGACGCCGCTCGCGGCGGCGATAGCGGCCAGCGGATCGCGCGTGAGGTACCAGAGCGTGAGCCCGGCCGCCGCGGCGATCAACGCCGCCATCGGCAGCACGACGCCGACAACGCCGACGCGGTAGGCGGTTTGGCGCAAGCGGGAGGCCCGGCAGTTGGCGGCCTCGATGTAGATGCGCTTCCAGCCGCGCCGGAAGGCCGCCCACGAGGGGTACATCCGGCAGAGGAGCATGCCATCGGCCAGAAAGACGCCGACGGCGCGGTCGCTCCAGGCGATCAGGCGGGCGAGGTGGATGTCCTCAAGGAGGTGCTCGCGTGCCGCGGCGTGGCCGCCGACGGCTTCGTAAGCGTCGCGCCGGAAGAGCATGAACTGGCCGTTGGCGAACGGGCGGCTCGCGACTCCCCGCCCGACGCGCCGGGGCGGATACTGGCGGAGGAGCTCCATCGCGGCGACCGGCTGCACGATGCGCTCGAACCAGTGGCGGGTGGCCAGGGTGCTGAGCAGGCTGAGCATGTCGAGATGCCTGCCGCCGTCGAGCTTCGCGTGCGCGCGATCGCGCGTCGCCTGCCAATCGATC
>CAZSZO010000135.1:0-3865 GCA_964611125.1 uncultured Phycisphaeraceae bacterium
TCGCCAATGTGTACCGGCGGAGCTGCGCGAACAGCGGGAGCGCCGGCGTGATGTCGGGGATGCCGCGGAGTTGGCCGGGCCGGTCCGGACGGAAGTAGTGCACGACGGAAGAGGCCGGAAACGTGTCGTAGGCCGTGAGGTCGTCGATGGACGTGCGGAACACGCCGCTGTCACCGGGGTGCCGCTTGAGCACGCGGTACGCGGAGGGGTTGCCCCACTGATCCAGAGCGATGCCGTCGATCTCGTCGTTGCGCCCGCGGCGAAGCAAGGGCGTGCAGACCTGGTCCGCTTCGATGAGCTTGAGATCAAGCGATACGGGCGATCCCGCTGACGCGATGCCGGGGTTGTTGATCAGAAGCGCGAAGGCCTCGCCACTCTCTGCTCGGGCTAGCCGCATGGTGCGAAGCTTGCCGGGAAGGTCAACGGCCCGCGACCACTGTTCGAACGCATCCTCGATACGGGCGTTCGCCTCGACGTCGTCGGTCAGCATCTGCAGCCGGGGACCGGTGCCGATGGTGTCGTTGGCGAGCGTGAGGACGATGCCCTTGGCGTAGGAGTTGTTGGCAACTTCGTAACGGGCGCGATTGCGGAGGACACGCCGCACTTCGGGGTTGATCGCGGCGTTGGGCGAAAGGCCGTCCGCATTCGCCCAATGCTTGCGGTTCTCCGGTGTGGTCTTGGCTGAGTCGAACTTGGCGACAACCACACGACGGCCACCGCGAGCTCCGCCTCCGTGCGGAGCACGCGACGCCGCCGGGGAGGGAGAGGCGGTCTGCGTCCCGCGACCGACCCGGCTCATGATGTTGGCAATGGCTTTCAGCATGGGCGGGTCAGACAGAACCGGGGGGGACGATCTTGGCGAACTTGATGCCGAGGCCGGGCTTCCTCGCGGCGTCCTTGGACGCGAGGTAGCGGTCTGCCTCGATCTGGTCCTTCAGCGGGTGCTGCTCGACAGACTGGCCGTCGATGGACGCCTTGGCTGGCTGCGACGCGGCGTCGCGGAGAGCTTGGTCGGGGTCCGGGGATGGTGGGGCGTCGGGCACAGCAGGCTCCTCGTCTCGAAGCGACGAGACGTCTCCCGGCTACATACGCCGTCGCTGGAGCCGCTGTCCGCTTTGCGGAGCGCCTGGGTCAAGTCATTCGATAGATCGAACGGGCTACGCCTGAGCTTCCCTGGTCGAGACACGCCGACCGCAGTGCCGGCACTCCCGCCGGCGCACAATCGCACCGGCAATCCGCTTGAGGTAGATCACCCGGAAGTGCTGGCATCCACAGACACGACACACCAGCCCGAGGGGCTGGTCCTTCTCCGTCGGGACGACTCGCCGCACGCGTGGCATCAGCGACGGTCTCCTCGGATGGCCGACAGTCGAATGCGTGGCCGGTTTGGCACTCGGGCATCAGTGCCAAAGAGCACTGCGCCCTGCATGGACGCGGCGACCGCCGCGCCGACCAACCCGTCGAGCCAGTGGTTGTCGAGCCCTTCGACACGGAGCTTCCACTCGTCCACGGTGCGGCCCCGGCCCTCTGTCCGCACGCGGTATTCGCTGGTGAGATGCTCCGACAGGAGCCGGTGCTGCTCGGGCTTCTGCCCGAACAGCGAGAGACCTCCGGGATCGCCCATTGGCACCGCGATACGTGCGTGCACAAAGCTCTTCCAGTAGTTGGTATCGAACAAGACATGCCGCACCGCGCGCTTCCCGGTCACAATCGGCACGCGCCAGTTCAGGCCGACGCGCTCGCCGCGCTTCCGCTTGTAATCGCTGAACGGGAGGCTGCTCGCGCCGACATAGCGTCCGTGGCTCGGAGTGAGCACGCTGGCATGCGGACTCTGGCGACAGAACTGATAGACAACATCCGTGGATGAACCCCAGTTGGCGTCGATCAGGCATCGATCGATCCGGACCATCGCGCCGTCGTCGCGCCGCCACTCGCGAGCAACCGTCGCCTCGATGAGACGCTCCAGGCCGCCGTAGATCGCGGCTTCGACGCCGGCACGGGGCGACGCGGCCGCAAGCGTCCGGCGCACATCCCGAAGCGTGAAGTACGCCTGCTTCTGGTCCGGCTCGGTGCCATAGTCGATGATGTGCCCCGTGAAGTCGTCCTCCCAGGCGGCCACGAGGTAGAACAGTGCCTTGCCCTGCACGTCCACGAACATCGTCAGGTGCGAGCACCCGAGTGGGACAAGCCCGCGGGCGTGCCCGTTCACCTTCGCTGCGATCTGGTCGGCGCTCAGAAGGTCGTCCGCGACCTCAACCTCGGGCAGCGGTTCGTTCTGGTACTCGGCGAAGAATGCGGCCTCGTTCTGCAGCCGCAGGTTCATGGCGTGCTGCACCGCCGACAACTCGTCGTGGTTGAACCGCTCCGGCCAGGCAATGACCGCTCCCTCATCCATCGCCGTCCGGTGCTTGCCGTAGAACGTCGTGGCATCAATGCTTCCGCGATCGGCGCGAAGCCCCTCGGCCCGCACGCGGGCGTACTCGGCCCAGAGCTTCTCGTTCTTGGGGAACGAATAGACCATCTTGGTCCGCTCGCCCTGCCACTGCGGGTGCTTGTCGCGATCGAGAATGCGGTCCGCCAGATCGTCAGGGCGGACCACCGTCAGCGTCATCAGGCCGGCGATCTTCCGTCCGGGTCCGGCCATGCCGAGGATGGCTCCGGCGAGAATGCGCTCGCGGTTGGCGCACTGGGACGGCGAACGGGCGCTCTCGTCGGTCTGCGGGTCGTCGATCAGTACGAGCGACGGGCGGACGCTTACCCCGTCGACACGCTTGTGCTTCATGCCACGTATGCGGCCCGTGATCCCCGCGACACGGATGATCGCGCCCGACGCCACAGATCCAGCGATCGTCGGGAGCACGATCTCTCGGGCGGTCCACCCAATGTGGGTCTGCTTGCCTTGGTAGAGCTGCCCTGAAGCCCGCTGGTGGATGCCTTCGAGCGAGCGGATCGGGTGGCAGACCTCTGGGAAGTCGCCGCCGAGGATCTCGCTGTTCTCCAGCTCCGCCTTGATTGAGTCGAGCATCCCGGCCGCGTGCTCCTCGTCGGAGCCGACAAGCGCCACGAACTCTCGGTGCCCGAAGACCAAAGCCCACAGACACGCGATCTCGCAGAGCGAGGTCTTGCCTGAGCCGCGCGGCATCGCCATCGCAAACAGCCCGCCCTCGAGCACCGCCTGCTCGATCTTGCCGATCACCTTGAGGTGATCGTCCGACCACTTGAGATGGAAAGTCTGCGGAAAGTACGCCTCGCAGAAGTACCGGAAGTCGCTCGCGGCCTTTTCCTTACGGGCAGCATCAGCGACCGGTGGCAGGTCACCGATGTCACGTCCCGACAGCGACAGCATCGCGTTGCGGAGCCGGGCACGCTCCTTCATCGCGTCGTAACCCGTCAGTCCTTCAGGCGCATCGGCAGCCTCGGCGATCGCCTCGTGCCGCGTAGTCGCCAGCCACGCCACGTATCGGAACAGATCAACCTTGCCCGCGTCGCCGTCGGCCGCGACGCGGAACCCGGCGCGCGTGCGATGCCGGTGGAGCTGCCGCTCGCTGATCACCTCGCCCAGCGGCGTGCTGTTAAGCAGCCGCGCGAGTTCGCCGGGCTTGAGTTTGCGCGGGTCAATCGCCACCTGCGGACATCTCCTTCACGAGCCACGCGGCGTAGTGCACGAGGTTTAGCGTTCCATCCGCGTTCGTCGGCGCGCCCGCATCGATGTCGGCGCGGAGCATCGCTTCAGTGACGGGCTTCCCGCCCAGCCGCGTGAGCACGCGGGCGGCATCAGGCACCGGCAACGCGGCGGGATTGAGCCGGGACATCCCCTGTCCCCCCGATGCTGGCCCGGAACTAGGCGCGTGTTCGGGAGTCATCG
>CAZSZO010000136.1:0-3804 GCA_964611125.1 uncultured Phycisphaeraceae bacterium
GGCGGAAGGGCTCGCGTCCGTCTGCTTTGTTGGTCGGGACGCGAGAGACCGGAGCGTCACCGCTGCACTCGCGTACTCGGCAATTCGACAGGCCCAATTGGCGGGACAAGACTCGCTTCTCGCTAAGTTGCGGGACCTCCTTCGCAGTTCGCTAGGTGAAATCGACGATGCGTGGGAGGCCGTCGATACGGCGCTAGAGGCGTGCTCGCTCCTTGCCAAGGCTGACGCGGAGCTGGCGAAGGAGTGTCTTCAAAAGGCACAGGCGATTCAGGGGGATCGGTTGGGCGGAAGGTCAGGCCCGACTTGGCTCGTGTTGGCGCCCATCAAGCTTGCGATTGCCTCACTGGCGGGGCTGATGCGGAAGGCGTCCGATCAGGCATCTGACGCTGATCGCGTGCTCACGCTGATCGGTTGCGTGCCCTCAGCGGCGCGACGGGCGCAGTTGCGTTCAGAATTGGCTGTGTGGTTCTATGCGGCTGGCCGTCTCGAAGACTGTCGAAAGATCGTGCAGACGCATTTGCTCCCTGAGGTGCGCGCACTTGAGAACAAGCCGAATGGATTGTTCACCCAATGCGTTGTGGGCGCAGCGGACGCCATCTTCCTAGCGGTCCCAGAGACTGCAAAGGCGATGTTCGATAAGTTAGATCGTGAATACTGCGACATGGCAATTACACGTGCGGTGGCAGCTAAGTTAAACCGACTGCCGGCATCCGAGCCGTATCGCAACGACGAAAAGCGAATTGCACGTCTGACGCGGGAAGACATCGACGAGCTGATGCCGCTTCTGCGCAAGGTCGATTCGGACTCCTCGGCATGGGCAATCGTGGACAGATTGACCACGGCGATTGTCGAGTCGAACGACACGACGTTCTCGACTCAGCAAGTGGCGACTGTGTCTCAGCAACTGGAGACTGTTGCTTCAGAGCTGTTTCCTAAAAAGGACTGGATTCGGCACCGCGGGTACGCCGTGTTGTGGTCAGCGGCGGCCCGTCGAATCAAAGGGCGAAAGCTAGAGTTCAGTGATCCGGCCATCGCCGAGGCTCGTACGATCCCCAACATGTCGGACCGCAGTTTCATGCTTGCGCACTTGAGTGGTCTGGCGAACGCGGAGGCTGGCAGTAGGTTGCTCGACGAGGCGGCCGAGCTGGCAAGGCAAATCCCAGTGGAGGTCGAGAAGATCGATCGATTGGCATTTGTAGCGGAGGCTGGCATGCGGCTGAAGCGTTCGACTGGGACGAGCCTGGCGAAGGAAGTGTGCCGCTTGTCCAATCTTTGCGATCACGGTGATATGGACGCGGTGCGTCGTCGCGTGATGGACGCCGTCTACCGAACAGACCGGGAGCTTGCTGGGGCATTGGCAGAAGCGGCTGACACCGACCCTGCGAGGATCAGTGCCCGAGCAAAGCGCGGCGCGAAGCAACTGCAGGAGCAGCTGAAGGCCTTGGACGCGACGAAAGCCGTGATGGATCACAACGGCGACGAATCCCTACCTCCCGCTGATATTGAGCGCTTGCCCGCCTCGACTTGGCAGGCCCTTGCCAGTTTGAATGCTGGGCGGATACAGGCGAAACGGCTTGACGACCTGCGGCCATACATCCGAATCGCCGCGAATCTGCCCTTGAGCGAGGCCTATCCGATCATGGCCTGGATTCTCGCGAATGTGCGGACTCGATTCGAAGCGACGCCCGACGCAGCCAAGGTGCTGCGCCCGTTCTTCGAAGCTTGCAGTATGGTGGCTGAGTTCAGTGCGGCCAATGCGTTCCCAACGCATTCGCTTCGGCTGCCGGTCGGCTCAGAGTCCCAGAACCCGATGTTGGTCCGAATCGGGCAGCAAAAAGAGGCTCAGGAACTGTTCGAACGGTGGATTGCCGATCATGTCAAGACGCGGCTCTTGATCTGCGACCCTTACTTCGGACCTGATGACCTCTGGGTCCTCACTGCCGTCTTGCGTTATTCGCCAGTCGCTGAGGTGGTCATCCTGACCAGCCGTGAGAAGTATCCGCCTGGCAGAATATCGGCAGAGGAGCAGTTCCGCTCAAGATGGCGAGAGCTGTCGGATCAGGATCCCCCTCGCACTGAGGTTGTCGTGTGCGGATTCGCCGATTCAGGAAAGTTGCCGGTCCATGACCGGTGGTGGTTGGCGGACTCGGCCGGGCTGAGGCCCGGCACATCGCTGAGCGGATTGGGTTCGCGTGAAAGCAGACTGAATGAGGTCGATCCAGGCGAACTTGCGCAAGATCGTGCGATGATCGAGGAGTACTCCGTTCGTCGTGTTCGAAAGACCGCTGATGGGAGGAGCGTCCACTACTCCACCTTCTCGATGTAAAGGATGCAAGTAGATGTCCAGCTTGATGACCCGGTCGGATGAGTGGGTACATGCGTAGCTAAGCGACGCTGAACTCGCCGGCGAAGCTCATGCCGTTGCTGATAGAAGGTATTGAATTGGCCAAGTCCCTCCCCAACTCCTGGTCAGAATCCCTTGGCAACGTCCAAGTGCTCCTCGAAGCCCGCATCGCACGGGAGGGGGCGAAGGCGGCCGACCTGTCGATCGCGCTGACCCACCTCAACCGCGGCCGGGCTCAAGTCGAGGTCGAACGCACTTCACGCCCGTCACGAGTTTCGATCATCGCGGCCTCGACGCGGGCCGCGAGGTGGGTTCCAGGGCTTGGGACCTCAACGAAGTGCTTCAGCTGTCAAGCACTCTCACGCTCCGCCCATTGAACCGTGCCTGTGTCGGCCCGAAAAGTGGCAGGAAATGGCAGTCTTTCGGCGCCCGGTGAACACGTAAACACCTATCCGATAAGGACTTGCGCGATTCCGCCCGTGGCAGGACTGCCACTCTCTCGGGCGACCGCCTGCGGCCAGTGGATCACCCTCCGCAGCGTGTCAGGGCTCAGATGCACGCCCAGGGGTCATAGTCAGGCCCGTCGTCCGGGCCCGGCGGCAGGATGACCCGCACCAGCCCGCTCACGGCGCCGCACTCGGGGCACTAGCCGCGAATCGGTCCGCTCACGTCGCGCTCGTCGGCGAGCAGTTGACAGGCGGGCCAGCCCTCGCCGTGGCAGGTGGCGCACGGCCGGGCGACCCCGGCGGGGCCAAGGTGACGCTCAAGGTTCTTGACGCGCGAGTGGATGCTCATCGGGGTTTCTCCATCTGGGCTGCCTTCTCCAGCGCCTCGACGCGGGCCGCGAGATCGTCAAGCTCCAGGGCCTCGCGCCCGAACTTCAGCAGCGCCGACGCGGCCGAGACCCGCGCCGACGCCGAGGTGCCGGGGTCGGACATGACCTTCGCCAGCGTGGACAGACCCATCGGCGCCAGCCGCTGGCACATGCCGATGGCCTGCCCGAAGGCTTCGCGCCGCCCGCGCCGGTGCGCGGCCATGAACGCGTCGTCCTTGGTCATCCACCGGTAGAGCGTCCGCTCCGGCACGCCGGCCGCCGCGGCGGCCTTGGCCACCGTCGGCTCGTTGAGCAGCGCCGCGATGGCCAGGTCCTGCTCGGGCGTCAGCCCGCTCGTGATGTCGTGGTCGTGGTCCATGGTGAACACCCCCTGCGCCTGGTCCTCCCTCCAGCGGTCGCTCCCCTCATCATGTGAATGCCCGTCGCGCATCCACCTTCATGTACGTGCCGAATGCCCTGTCGGCCCGAAGTTCGGCGACATGGCGGCAACGCGCCGGTGGCCCCGTACCCGTCCTAGCCGCCCGGTCCGCGACGTGGGCCAACGTGGCCCGCGTGGCGGGGCAACGGCGGGGGTTGGCCCCGGGCCCAGAACGCGGTCCGGGCCTGAATTGCAGGCATTTCCCTG
>CAZSZO010000137.1:0-3659 GCA_964611125.1 uncultured Phycisphaeraceae bacterium
GGCGGAGCAGCGTGCTCTGATCTCGTGGTCGTGAGGCCACCGAGATGGGACATACTCGATTAGGACACTTACCGAGATCGCGCAAGTGGCGAGAGGTAATCGGCCTCATCGCTGCCGGTGCTGGCGCGGACCAAATCGCCAACGCCATTATCCGCGCGGCCGAGAGCGGGTTGATGGCGTCGGCCCACCACCCTGGTCTCGTTGAGGCGTTCTGGTCGCTCACACAGTTGACGCAGGCCGCTCGCGAGACGGACTTTGCGGCAGGGCTTCGCGCGCGAGGGTTCAACGTCCCTGACAACCCGAGTTTGCCAGCCATTCTCAGCGCTGTATCGCAGAACGTCGATCGTGCCATGCCCAATAACAAGGGCCGCACGGACTTGGGAGAGATGGCCCAGACCGCCGCGATCGAGGTGACCAACCAGATTGTCACGCAGCGGGCGTCGTCGCTGTTTGGCGCAACTGCTCGGGACGTGCAGCAGGCATTCCGCGAACTGGGAACAGAGAAGAACTTCAGTGACCTCGGAAAGCGGTTCTTTGGGCAGCTGACCAACAAGGTGCTGCAGTTCTACGCGAGTCGGGAGTGTGCCAACCACGTAGGTCAAGGCCAGCGGTTCGCCAATCTCGCGGCCAAGGCCGCGTTCGACCAGGCGATGGACACACACTGCCGCCAAGCGTCAGTGATCGTGCAGAAGTTCGCGGGTGATTGGCAGTCTAAGCAGAACTGGAAGAACAAGGACACTGGCGGGATCACTCGGAAGCACGCCGAAGGATTCGCACACCAAGCAATGAAAAAGATGGTCGCCGAACTCAAGGAGGGCAACAAATGACACCTCCTGAGATGCTGTTCGCGTGCAATGAGGCCGCCTCGTCACACCCCGGCACAGTGGCGGGCGTAGCCAAGCTCCGCACCGTCGGACACGGCAAGAATGTTCGAGTCGAGCTCAACGACATCGGACGCCAGTTCCACCAGGACATCGCTCCGGCACTGGTCGATTTGGTCGAGATAGCGGCCTTCGTCTACGTGGCCGATCAAATGAATCGCCGGGGAGCCGACGACGTCGAGACGATGGGTGCGAACTGGCGTCGGCGGATGCGCTTTGAGATACCCGTTCGCGTCCCGACACTCTGGAAATCGGCTGCCGTAGGCGATGCGCTCATGGAACTGCTCAGCTTCCTCTCGGAGGACGAGTACGAGTTCACGTTCAGCCAATACAAAAGCCCGCCGGCCCTCGACTCCTACCTCAGCTTCGGCAAGCTCGCGCAGCAGACGCCCCCCGAGTCGGTGGTGCTCTTCTCAGGCGGCTTGGATTCGCTTGGCGGTGTTGTCGAGGAGGTCGTGCGTGACAAGCGGTCGGCACTGCTGGTCACCCACGCGTCGGCCGGAACGATGCGGGAACGGCACCACACGCTCACGTCCATGATCGCCAACGCGACCAACGGCCCCCGCCCGCAGTTTGTTACTGTGCGCGCCAGCAAAGAGCATCGATCGGAGAAGGAGTACACACAGCGGGCTCGATCGTTTCTATACGCGTCGTTCGCTGTCGCGGTGGCACGCATGGCAGACCTCAACGCCATCCGCTTCTATGAGAATGGAGTCGTCAGCCTCAACCTGCCCATGTCCCCGCAGGTCGTCGGATCGCGTGCGACGCGCACAACCCACCCCCGCGTGCTGGCCTGCATGCGAAAGCTCTTCTCCCTCGTCACTGACATCACGTTCGAGGTCGAGAACCGCTTTCTGTGGAGAACCAAGGCGGATGTTGTAGCCGACATCGTCAATGCTGGGCACGGGGCGATGATCGACTACTCCATCAGCTGCACACACACCCGTAAGTACCGAAGGGATCAGCCCCATTGCGGTGTGTGCTCGCAGTGCATCGACCGTCGCTTCGCCGTGCTTGCGGCGGGCGCGGCGCAGTTCGAGCCGGAGGATCGGTACCGCCACAAGCTGTTGACTGACCCGCGGGAGGAGGGTGAATCCCGGATCATGCTGGCGTCGTACCTAGAGACCGCCCAGCAGGTGGCTGCGATGGACATCACGGCGTTCTACAACCGCTACGGGGAGGCGGTTCGAGCCTTGCCTCACATCGCGCTGCCGGTGGACGACGCAGCCAAACGGATCTTCGACCTCTACAAACGACACGGCGAGCAGATCGTCGGCGCTATGGAAACTGCGGGCAAGGCGCACATGAGCCAGATCGTCAAACGCACGCTGCCCGAAAGCTGCACGCTCCGATTGGTTTACGACCCGAACCCCAACACCATCGTCGGAGTGAGCGCACCGCCCGCCTCGGTCCCAACCGACCCTCCGCCTCCGACGCATCAGCTGGTGCAGGAGGGGCAGGGTTGGCTTCTGCGCTTTGAGGGCATCGACAAACGCTTCGGTCTGACCATTGGGATGTTGTACCTCCGGGAACTGTTGGCTGCGCCCAGCAAGAGGTTCACCGTCGCGCAGCTTTACGCGATAGCTCGTCCCCACCTAAAGGACATCCCCTCGGCGCGTGCCGAGGCGAAGTTCGACGCGAAGGAAGCCCGCGCCATCTGGGTGCGCATCAATGAGCTGAATGATGAGATCGCGGCTTCAGAAAAGGACGGCAACAGCACCGCGAAGCAGGTCGCCGAGAACGAGAAGACGAAGCTCGTCGCGTACCTCCGCGAGGCAAACTTCGCAGGCCGCATGAAGGTCGAGAGCGCTGATCACAAGCGGCTGCGCGATCGTGTCCGGAACCGGCTCAACGACACGATCGAGCTCATCAAGAAATATCACCCCACCGCCGGTGCCCACATCGACGGTGCCATTCTCCGTGGTTCTGTCATGACCTATGAGCCCACCGATATCCCACCTTGGGATTTTTGAGCCGCTACGCCGAATGTAGCGGCCCGCTACGCCGCGTGTAGCCCCGGGGATGCCGGAGCGGCTGCCCGGCAGGATGTCCTCCTCGTTCACTGATCCACATCTCGCTCCGAGCTGCTGCCGGGCCCCTGCGGGCGATGTCTGAATCGAGGAGGCTTCAATGCCTTCGATCGCAGCAGACGTGGCGCTGTCATGCGCCGAGCGTAGCGGGCTTTCCGCTTTTCCATCCCTCACCGTCCAGCAGATCCGGTTCCGCACCGATCGGCTGGGCCGGCTGTTCGCCCTCTCAACGGAGGAGATCGCTGATCTCCGCCAGGAGGTTGCAGCCGAGATCACCCGTGCGATGCGACGCTTCAACCCCGCGATCGCATCGCAGACGACGTACTGCAAGGGTGTCATGAACCTGTGGTACGGCAACAAGTGCAAGCAGCTCCGCCGCGAAGCGAAGTGGCGTGCACGCCTGGAGCCGCTCCCGCCGTTTGGTTCCGAAAGCGCGGAGTACGTCGAGCGCCGCCGGAGCGCCGCCTCCGAGGTCGATCTCCGTCTGGACATCGAGTCTGCGATTGCCCGCCTCCCTGGCGAGCTCTTGCCGGTCGCGCGTGACCTGTTGTGCGGCAAGTCGATCCCTGAGATCGCGGCGGCGCGCGGAGTTCACCGCGGGACAGTGAATCGGATCGTGTTGCAGCTGCGGGTCTACCTGGCAGACCTGGACCCGCATTCCAACTAGCGCGCGACAAGCGGCGGCCGTGGGCAGAGGGGTACTGGCGTGCCCCTCGCCCACGCCACGCCGCTCCAGCCCGATCGAGCG
>CAZSZO010000138.1:0-3635 GCA_964611125.1 uncultured Phycisphaeraceae bacterium
ACGGCGCCGGGCGCGTCGGCGGTGTGAAGCGTCGAGAAGACCAGGTGCCCTGTGAGGCTGGCCTGGATGGCGATGCGGGCGGTGTCGAGGTCGCGGATCTCGCCGACCATGATCACGTCGGGGTCCTGGCGGAGGATGTGGCGGAGGCCGGTGGAGAACGTGAGGTTCTTCTTGGGGTCGACCTGGGTCTGGCAGATGGGGAGGTCGATCGACTCGGGAGCGCCCGACGCCGCGGCGCCCGACTCATGCGGGCCGGCGACGCTGGTGAGGTCGTACTCGATCGGGTCCTCGATGGTCATCACGTTCACGTCCGACGCGGCGGCCCGGCTGGCCCCGGTGGCGCCGCGGCTGGTGCGGGCGGCGATATGGCGGAGCGTGGCGTAGAGCGTGGTCGTCTTACCGCTGCCGGTGGGGCCGGTGACCAGCACGATGCCCGACGAGCGGCCGGCGCGATCACGGTAGCTGGCGGCGACATCGCCCGGCATGCCGATGGCGTCGAGCGTGGCGAGGGATTGGCCCCGCTGGGTGTCGAGGAGGCGGATGACCACGCGCTCGCCATAGGCCGAGGGGAGTGTGGCGATGCGGAGGTCGATGGCGCGGGAGGCGCCGCGCGAGGTGCGGGATCCGCTCGAGCCCGGCGCCGCGCTGGCGCCCCCCCCGCCCCCCCCGCCCCCCCCGATGGTGACGGTGGCCCGCCCATCCTGGGCCGCCCGCCGCTCGGCGACATCGAGCCGGGCCATGACCTTGATGCGGCTGACAATCGCCGGGGCCAGCCGCGGCGGCACGCGCCGGGCCGTCAGGAGCACGCCGTCGATGCGGAAGCGGATCAGCGTGCTCTCAGCCAGCGGTTGGATGTGGATGTCGCTGGCGCCGCGGCCGATGGCCTCGAACAGGACGCCGTCAACCAGCCGAATGACCGGGCCCTTGTCACCCAAACTGAGCAGGTCGCGGTCGCTGCCCGACGTGCTGGCCAGGCGGGAGAGTTCGTCGTCCAGCTCGCTATCCAGCGGACCGTGGTCGCCGCCGAGCGCGATGGTGGCGACGCCCTCGCGGTCAGCGCGGGGCGCCGCGCCGCTCCCCGCGTGCTGGTCGTGCTCGTGCTGGGCGTATGCCTCGTCGATCCGCCGAGCGATCAGCTCGGGGTCGGCGATGGCGTACTCGACGGAGCCCGCGGCCCCAAGTCGCACCGCGACGTTGTGCAAGATCAACCGGTCGGTTCGCTCGGCGTGAAGAATGCGGATGCCCGCAGCGGCGGCGCCGCCGTTCGCACCCCAGGTCTCCCCAAGCACCAGATGCTCGCGGGCGAAGCCGCGCGGGATGAGCTCCAGGAACCGCTCGCTGGGTGACCCGCTCGCTGGGAGGGTCCCGGCGATCTCACTCGACGGGTTGTTCGAAACGCCCCCGCCGATCATCGGATTACTCGCGGCTCGACGGTGGGGAAGCCGTCATCGATGGCGGCGGCATCGCTCGCGCCGCTGCTGACATGCTTGAGATCGTCGAACTGGGTGCTGCGAAGGACTTCAGCCCGGATGAAGGCGTAGAAGCGAGAGCGGCTCTCTCGGTTGTTCCGATTCTTGAATGCCTCCCCGATCAGCGGAATGTCGCCGAGGAACGGGATCTGCGAGGTTCCCTTGGTCTCGCTCGTCACATCGATTCCGCCCACAACCACCGTGTAGGCGTCCGGGATCGTGGCCTCGCTCTCCAGCGTGTTCTCCGTCCGCGGCGGCGGCAGCCCGGCCGAGCCTCCCGACCCGAACGCGCTCAGCGAGATGGCGTACTTCAGACGGAGGTGGTCGCCCTCAGCAATCTGCGGCTGAACCGTGACTGTCGTGCCTGCCTGCTCGTAGCCGCCGAACGCCGTGGTCGTGATCTGGTTCGAGCCCGTCGCGATCGTCTGAACCGGCTGCTGGGTGTTGGATCTGAACTGCCCCTTCTGGTTGTTGCTCACGAGCAATCTCGGCAGCGTCAGGCCCCGCGCCGAATTGAGCGACTGAAGCGCCGTGAGCACAATCGAGAACTCCGCCGGGCTGATGACCGAGACCGTCCCGCCCGCCTGGTCGGCGCCCACGCGCCGCGTCCCTGCAGAGCCAGTGGTGCTGAGCCCGAACAGAGAGGAGAGGCGTATACCGGCATCACCTGAGTTCGTCAGCCGCTCAAGTTCGATCCCCAGGTCGATCTGGTCAGAGTCGCTCAGCGAGACCAGAAGCACCTCGAGCATGACCTGCGGCTGGCGAACATCCAGCGTCGAGAGCAGCCCTTCGAGCTGCGTAAGGGCTCGGGGCTCGCCGATGGCGATGAGCGTGTTGGTCTGCGGGTCAGCCGTGAGCGAGAGAAGCTCACCGCTCGCCGACCCGCCCCCCGACCCGCTCGCTGATACCCCCGCCCCGCCGACCGCAGCGCCGCCCGAGGTCTCGCCGCGCCGCGGAAGCGAGGTGAGAGGCAGCGGTGGCGGGAGCGCCGCCGCCGATCCGCCGGAGTTCAGCGCGGTCTCCTTCCCGGGCGACTCGACTGGGCTTGCAGCGCCGGGACCTGCCCGCAGGTCGCCGCGCCCAGGCTGCTGGGCGTCGATCACCCCGAGTGTGATCAGCCGCTCAAGGATCTCGACGATCTCCTGGACCGGCCGATTCCGCACGGCAAACGTCCGCACTGGTCGCCGGGCGGCCTGGGGCGCGGCGTCCAGCCGGTCGATCAGCGCCCTGATGCGTTCATGCTGCACCGGCGTCGCCGTCACGATGAGGGAGCCGGTCAGCTGGTCGGCGACGACCTTGAATCGGTCTTCGGGCTGGCTCCCCGCATCACGAATCGATTGCTCGATGAGCGCCGCAACCTCACGCACCCCAAAGTTCCGCGGCGAATACGTCGCCACTTCAGTCGGCTGCCGGGCATCGAGCTGCTGGACCAGCTCGCGCCAGCGCGCGGCCTGACCCTCGGGCCCCACAACCAGCACCGATGACCCGTTGGGAGAGGGGATCACCTTGCCCGTGGGCTTGCGGGCACCCGCCGCAGCCTGCTCAACAACCACCTGCGCTACCAGCGCAGCCATCTGCAGGCCCGAGAGGTTGCGGATGGGAATCTCTTCGACAACAGCCCGCTCGGCCCGCCCATCCAGGATCTCGAGCAGTTGCAGCGCTTGCTCAACCCGGGGAGCGAGGTCCGAGATGAGGAGCAGCCCGATCACCTCGCCCCCGCCCTCACCGGCATCACCCCCACCACCTCCACCCCCACCACCGCCCCCAGGAGGGATGAGCACGCCGCCCCCGCTGGGCACCTCCGCCACCGTCCCCGACGGCTTGGCGATCAGCAACCGCACACTCTCGGCGAGGTCCTTCGGCGAACGGCGTCGGCACCGAACCAGCACCGTGCGGTACCCGGGCGCGGGCCCCTCGTCCCGCGGAGCCTCGGCCATCTCGACACGCGACAAACCCGACGCTGCGTCGAGCTTCACCACCGATAGCCCGCGCCGCCCAGCCGAGGTCCGCACGGTCGTCAGCCCGCGCGCGCTCAGCGCTCGGTTGACGAACTGCCACAACTCATCATCGCTGATCGCCCCGGCGCCGAGGCGTGCCGTGACCACCCCGCCCAGGTCGGCGGCGTTGTACTCAATATCCACGCTCAGCCGCTCCGCCGCCAGGTCC
>CAZSZO010000139.1:0-3418 GCA_964611125.1 uncultured Phycisphaeraceae bacterium
TCATCTTCCAGAGCCTCCCAGGCCGTGCCGCGGCCTGTCGGGACTCTCATAGTTGGTGGATCAGGTTTTGGGGGGCAGGTCACATCGTCGCATCGGCGATCGCCCGCTTGAAGATGCGGTGCATGTCCAATTCGTGCAGCCAGCTCATGCCCTGAGTTCCCGAGCCGACCACGCCGCCCAGTCCAAATCGCGAGAGGGAGCCGAGCTTGCCGAGCGCGCCCTTCCCGCCGATATTGGCTCGGCCAATGACAAGGCCCGTCCGCAGCGCGACCCATCGCTGCGAATCAAGCCGACTGTCATGCAGCGCTGTTTCCCAAGCCCGGCCAACATCCGGGGCGAGGCCGGAGCCTGTCGGCGAGTCTTCATGGCAGACGGCGGTTGGTGGGTCGCCATGGACGTGTGCCGTTGACATCTGCACCCAGACGGGTGGAGGGCGGCAACCTCGCGGCAGGCGCGCCCGATCGTTCGCGTTGACTCAACGCTGAACGTTATGAACGTGGGAGGTCATCTGGATGCCGAGGCCTGTGAGGTGGAGTCGGATTTGGCCCGCATCTACTTCAAAACGCCCGAAAGCCGACTTGCGTCGGCGATCGGGTGCCTCTGTCGCCCTTGAATACACCGGGGCCCGTTTGGAAGGGGACATTCGGGCCGGGCGAGAGGCTCGACTGTTCACATGATGACACGTTGAACGTGAGGTCAGACGCAGGGGGTGAAGTAGGCGGCGATGAAGTCGCTGAGGTCATCGGGGTTGATGATGGTGTCGGCGTTGAGGTCGCCCGCGGCACAGGGGGGCTGGGCGAAGTAGCAAGCGATGTAGTCGCTGAGGTCATCGGGGTTGACGAAGCCGTCGCGGTTGAAGTCGGCGGGGCAGGTGGGGTTGGGGAGCAGGCGGACGGTGTCTACAAGGTTGATTGAGCCGAGGCCTTGGGTGCCGAATTCGTTGTCGGTCCCGATGCCGGGGTTGGGTGAACCGGCTTCGATGCCGGTGAACTGATCGTTCCAGAGGCCGCCGGAGGGGTCGGAGGGGCCGCCTTCGACGGCTTCGAAGTGGAGGTAGCGGAGGGCGTCGAGGTCAGCGCGGGTGAGGCCAGCGGCGACGTAATCGAAGGCGATTTCGACGACGTTGGGATTGGTGGGGCTGATGCGTTGCCACATGACGGGCTGGCCGCTGGATTCGAGGAGGCCGTCGGAAGTGATGAACTGCTGGTCGTAGCCGTTGAGGCCTTGTTCTTCGAGGATGTTGTCGGTCTTGGTGACGTTGATGCCGGAGGGGCCTGCTCCGCCGTGGAGGGGGCCGGCGCGGCCGCCGACGTCGCCGTCGGTGTCGCGGTAGCCTTCAGCGCGGATGGAGGTGTAGACGTTGTTGGGGAGGCCGGCGGTTTCGGGTTGGGCGACGCGGAGGAGGGTGCTGAATCGGCCATCGGGATCGGGCCCGAAGCGGACGCCGTAGCGGGCCCGGAGACCAGCGGGGTTATTGACGCCGTCTTTGGTGCGAATGTCGAGGCCGGCGAGTTCGATGGCGGCATAGACGAACTGGTTGTCATAGCCGAAGCGACCGGTGGTGATATCGATGTAGGCGTGATATTCCTCGGCGGCGTAGGAGGTGAGGAAGAACTGGTAGCCGCCCGAGGTGGGGCGTTCGTAGAGGTCGATCTGGTATTGATCGGCGCCCGGGTTGATGGTGTAGAACCGGAAGCCGCCGGAGATGAAGTCGTTCCCGCCGGTGACGGCGTCGTTGAGGACGCGTGAGTAGACGGGGGGCGAGGTGGGTTGAGCAAAGGCGGAGTGCGAAGGGCAGAAGGACGCGGCAAGCAGAAGGACGCGAACACAGTTCTTCATGGGAAACTCCTCGAGTGGGGCTGAGTTCTTGGCAAATGCCAAGAGGACGAGGGTGTGAACGAGTACCGCGAATGAGACTCACGCGCAATGAAAAAAAAGTTGACTTGGACGGTTTCCTGAGGGCAGGGGATGAAGACACGGGATATCTATGTGTCGAATTGGGTCAAAAATGAAAAACACCCGTAGGAGCGTCTCCCACGGGTGAACGTTTCAACTGTTTGGTTCGCGATATGACGGCGTGGGGTATTGGCGGTCCTGATCATCGGCGGGCTTGCGGCACTGGCCAAGTTGACGAGCCTGCTTTCCTGCACAGGCTACGCGGCGTGCGTGTGGGACAACCACCTCGGCCTCTACCACGTCCGCAACCGCGTCTACGACCCCTACCACGGCGCCCGCCGGGGTCGCGTCGGGGTGGCTGGCGGCGCCGGGCGAGCCCGGGAATCATCCCGCCCGCCTCGGGCCGGGCCCTACACTCCCTTCAACATGGCCGAAGAGAGCCCGCGCAAGTCCGCCCCCAGCCTTGATGTTGTTGAGCCCATCGGCGACCGAGTCCTGATCCGCAAGGACGCCGACAAGAAGCAGACCAAGCAGGGCATCCACCTTCCCGACAAGATCGAGATTCCCACGATCACCGGACGGGTCGTGGCTATTTCCGCCAAGGTGGACCGCGACGAGAACTACCCGATCAAGAAGTACGACAAGGTGCTCTTCAACCCCAAGCACGCCGTGCCGGTGGAGTTTGAAGGCGACAACCGCCTGTACGTGATCCCCGTCGATGACGTGGTCGCGGTCTTCCGCAAGTCGGAGGAGTGACCCGGCGTGCCCGGCCCGTCATCACCCTCCGAAGCTGTGTCGGCCCATCCTCCCCGTCCTCCAGGCCCAGCTTCGGGTCCGGCCCTGCAGCCCGGCAAGACGCCCCGGCTCCGCTCGCTCGACGTCCTGCGCGGGGCCACGATGCTGGCGATGGTGCTGGTGAACAACCCCGGCTCCTGGACCTGGGTCTACCCGCCGCTGCAGCACGCCGAGTGGACAGGGTGCACGCCGACGGACCTGATTTTCCCGTTCTTTCTGTTCATCATGGGCGTGTCGATGGCGTTCGCCGGCCAGTCGACGCGGGCGCGGGTGCTGCGGCGCACAGCGATCATCCTGTCGCTCGGGCTGCTGCTGAACGCCTTTCCGTACACCGACCTGGCCCACGCCCGCATCCCCGGGGTGCTCCAGCGGCTGGCCCTGTGCGCGCTCCTGGTAACCCTGCTCACGCGCCTGGCTGGTCTGCGGACTCAGGCGGCCGTCGCGGCGGCCGCGCTGGTCGGCTACGGATTGCTGCTGCGGGAGTGGGGAGCGATTTCAAGCGCGATTCCAGCCCTCGCCGCTCAGGCGGTCGACTCGACGCCGCCATCGGCGATGGGGCTGCTCGGGGCGAAGGTCATGATCCTCCCCGGCGACAACCCCGCGCGGGCCCTGGACCACCTGGTGATCGGGAGCGAGCACCTCTACCGCGGGGCCCAGACCGATCCGGAGGGGCTGCTGAGCACGCTCCCGGCCGCAGTGACGACGTTGCTGGGATACTGGGCCGGCC
>CAZSZO010000140.1:0-3346 GCA_964611125.1 uncultured Phycisphaeraceae bacterium
GGCGCGCGAGGCGGCAGCGGCGTAAGCGGGGCTGTACACCCACGATCATACTGCCGAGGCCCGTCAGGCCCCCCTCGGGCCACTCTCTGGCCCCGTCGGTCCTGTCAACTCCTGTCAACTCCCGTCAGGCCCCCGCCTGCTCGATCATCGCCAGCACCCGCAGCGGCTCGGCGACCGACCACGCCTGGGCCGGGCACCCACCGGCATGCTGCGGCTCAGCGGGGGTGTCGTCGCCGTCGAAGACCTCGGGGAGTTGGCCCGGGCAGTCGGCGTCGAGGAAGCCCAGGATCCCCTGCAGCACCTTGCGGGCCTCCGCCCGCGCGGCGGGAGAGAACGCCCCCACGCGCAGAATCGCCTCGGCCAGCGGGCCCAGCAGCCACGGCCAGGAGGTGCCGTTGTGGTACGCCGCGTCGCGATCAAACATCCGCCCGCGGTAGCGCCCGCGGTAGCGCGAGTCGGCGGGGTCGAGGGTGCGCACGGCCAGCGGCGTGAGCAGGCGGGCCCGCACGTAATCGACCACGCTCCGCTGCTGCGCCGGTTCGAGGGCGCAGTGCGGCAGGCTCACGGCGAAGATCTGATTGGGCCGCACCTCCGGCTGAGGGATCCACCCCGCGCCGAAGTGCGGCGAGACCAGCGTGTCATACAGGCAGCCCAGCTGACCGTTCCAGAAGAGCGTGCGGAGCGATTGCCCCGCCTTGTCGCGCAGGCCCGCCAGGTCGGCCGCGGCGGGCACGCCCGTCGCCAGGTCGGCCATCCACGCCAGCGCGTTGTACCACAGGGCGTTGATCTCGACGGCCTTCCCGTGGCGCGGGGTGAAGGCCACGCCGTCGCGCTTGGCGTCCATCCAGGTGAGCTGCGTCGAAGCGTCGCCGGCGTAGATGAGCGCGTCCATCTCGTCCATCTTGATGCCGAAGGACGTCCCCCGCCGGTACGCGTCGATGACCTCCAGGCACGCCGGGAGCAGCTCGTTCTTGAACGTCAGCGCATCATCGGACCGCTGGCGGTAGAGGGCCGCGGCGTGTACGAACCACAGCGACGCATCCACGGTGTTGTAGTGCGCCTCGCCGGTGTAGTCGTCGAACAGGTTGGGGATCAGCCCGGCCTTGCGGTTGCCGGCGAAGGTCATCAGCACATCGCGGGCCTCTTCGAAGCGGCCCGGCGCCAGCAGCAGCCCGGGGAGCGAGATCATCGCGTCGCGCCCCCAGTCGGCGAACCACGGATAGCCCGCGATGATCGACACCCGGGCCGAGACCGCCCCGTTCTCCTTGGCCTTGAGCTGGGCGGGGCGGTGGACCACGAAATCATCGGCCGCCTGCACCAGCTCGGCGATCTTGGGCGACGCCGGACGGCCCGCGAGCGCCCCCGATGTCGCCGTCACCAGGGCCGTCAGCCGCTGGCGGCGGTGATGGGCGTCAGCGTCGATGTCGCGGAGCTGGCCGTCGTTGAACCCCGCGTGCAGCGTGAAGACCGCCTCGCGCCCGTTGGGCGGGGGGGCGATGTCGAAGCTGAACGAACCCGGGTGAAAGAGGTCCTCGAGGTAGTCGTAGCCGCGGTCGCGCTCGAAGTCGTACTGGAAGTCGTACCACCACTGTTCGTCGCGCTCGAATCGGCTGGTTCCCCCGTGGGCGGTGGCCGCCAGGTGCAGCGTGGCCGCGGGGCCGTGCACGATGCACCCGCCGCCGGAAGCAGCAAGGGCGCCATCAGCGCCCGAGGCGCTCTCGACCGGCCCGGAGACGGGCTCCACGCGGAAGCGATCGCGGGCGGTGTCGCGCAGCACCAGCGAGTGAAAATCACGCAGCGACGTCAGCGGACGCACCATCAGCCGCAGGGCCTTGCCCGCCGCCGTCACCGTGTAGCGCACCGCCGCGGCGGGGGCGTCACGGAACAGGTGCACCGTCTTCTGAATCTGCACCGGCCCCACGTCGAAGCGCCAGCGGACGTTGACATCCTTCTCGAACTTGGTCAGGAACTGATCGCCCCGCGGGTGCAGCACCCCGGGCCGGAAGCGGAAGGTCGAGAGGTCGACCCGCTGCTCGAAGGGGGTGCCGGGCTCGATCACCAGCGTCTCCGACACCGCGTTCAGGGCCATCACTCGCTGCACCGGCGGGCGGAGCGGCATGACCAGCAGCCCGTGATAGCGCCGCGCCAGCGGCCCCAGCACCGTCCCCATGGCGAAGCCCCCGTGCCCCGAGGTCAGGAGCCACTCGGTCCGGGCGAGCTTCTCAGCCTCGCCGCCCGAGCCCGGGACGCGGATGTACGTGGGCAGGGGTGACGGCGGCGCCGAGGGAGGGGCCATGGGGATCTCCGGATGAGCGAGTAAGAGGGAAGGTGATGGTAACAGAGCGGCGCGTCCGCCGCGCCGTCAGGGCGTACCCTGAAACCATGGAATCCGCTCGACTGCGCGAGATGATCGGCGGGCGCCTGAACCGTCTGTGCGCGCTCCGTCATGATCTGCACGCCCATCCCGAGCTCGCCTATCAGGAGCACCGCACCGCCGGGGTGGTGCGGGCCGAGCTTGAACGGCTCGGGATCCCGCATATTGCCGGCCTCGCGGGCGGCACCGGCGTGGTCGCTCACCTCCCCGCGACGCGCCCGCAGCCGGCGCCCACCGCGATCGGCCTGCGGGCCGACATGGACGCGCTCCCCATCGTCGAGCAGACGGGGCTCCCCTACGCCTCGCTCGCCAGCGGCCGGATGCACGCCTGCGGGCACGACGGGCACACCACGATCCTGCTCGGCGCCGCGGGCGTCCTCGCGGAGCTTCCGCACCGCCCCAGCCCGGTGACCTTCGTCTTCCAGCCTGCTGAGGAGGGCGGGGCCGGCGCCGAGCGGCTCTGCCAGGAGGGCGCCCTCGACGGCTCGGTGATCGGCCCGCCGGTGGGCCGCATGTTCGGCCTGCACGGCTGGCCCGATCTGGCCCTGGGCGACATCGCCACCCGTCCCGGGCCGCTGCTGGCCAGCACCGACGAGATCCGCGTGGTGATCCGGGGCGTGCAGGCCCACGCGGCCTACCCGCACTACAGCCGCGACACGATCGTCGCCGCGGCCCACTGCATCGTCGCCCTTCAGAGCATCGTCAGCCGCAACATGAGCCCCTTCGACGCCTGCGTCGTCAGCATCGGCCAGATCGACGGCGGGAGCGCCACCAACATCCTGCCCGAATCGGTCGCCTTCACCGGCACCATCCGCACGCTGACGCCGGCCATTCGCGAGCTGGCCCGCCGGCGCGTGGGGGAGATCTGCTCCGGCGTCGCCGCGTCCCTCGGCTGCCGGGCCGAGGTCGAGCTCAACGAGGGCTACCCGGTGACGTTCAACGACCCGGCCCTGACCGAGCACTTCTTCGCCG
>CAZSZO010000141.1:0-3318 GCA_964611125.1 uncultured Phycisphaeraceae bacterium
ACGACGCCCGGGAACGTGACGGAGTAGTTCACCTGCCCCTCGGGCGACATGACGCCCTGGAGCTGGTTCATCAGCGACCAGCCACGGTCGTCGACATGAAGCTGCTGGGGAACCAGCAGCGGCTCGGCGTGCTCCTTCGCGGCCGCGAAGGCCTCGGGGAGTGGCAGGTTGACGGCGCGGATGGGCTGGACCAGCAGGCTCACGCGACGCCTCCCCCACTGCCGCCCTGGGACCCCGCGCCGACGGGGGCGTCGGCCTGCTCAACCAGGTTGGCCCCGCCCTCAGCGACCAGGCTGGTGGCGCGATAGAGGCTCTCGAAGGTGCCAGCGTCGGTCCACCAGCCGTCGAGGATCTCGTAGGAAAGATCGCCCCGGGAGAGGTAATGGTTGTTGACGTCGGTGATCTCGAGCTCGCCCCGCCGGCTGGGCTTGAGCGTCTTGCAGATCTCGAAGACATCGGAGTCGTAAAAATAGATGCCGGTGACGGCGAAGTTGCTCGGCGGGTTCTCGGGCTTTTCGATGATCTCGAGGATCCGCGGGCGGCCGGACCCGGCGGGCGGGTCGCCATCAAACCGAGCGACGCCGAACCGCTGCGGGTCATCAACGGCCTTGAGGAGCACCTTGGCGCCGCTGCGCTGGGTGAAGAAGTCGCCAGCGGCGCGGCGGAGGTTGCTCTGGATGATGTTGTCGCCGAGGATGACGCAGATCTTGTCGTCGTCGGCGAAGTCCTGGGCGAGCTTGAGGGCGTCGGCGATGCCGCCCTCACCTTCCTGATAGGCGAACTCGAGGTGACGCAGGCCGAGCTGCTTGCCGTTCTTGAGGAGCTTGAGGAAGTCCCCTGCGTGATCGCCGCCGGTGACGACGATGACGTCGCGGATGCCAGCGTTGACCATGGCCTGGATGGGGTAGTAAATCATCGGCTTGTCGTAGATGGGCAAAAGGTGCTTGTTGGTGACCAGGGTGAGGGGCCGAAGCCTGGTGCCGAGTCCGCCGGCGAGAATGACGCCTTTCATGGGGAGCTCCTGGAAGCGATTGGCACAAACTGCGGGGAACGTCTCGAGCGACGAATGATGGCGTGAAGGGTAGCCGTCTGCGGGAGGAAGGACGCCGAGAATGGGGTGGTCGATCGCGGAACAACGAAGTCTGAACGTGTATCGGCCGTGTGCGGGTCGTGCGTGGCCTGAGCATCGGGCGGCAGCCGGCGAGCCAGCCCCGGCCGTTGTTCTGGACGGGTTGTTCTGGACGGCCGGGTCCTATGAAAAAAGCGACCCAGGTGGAACCTGGGTCGCTCGTGAGAACATCGGAGTGCGCGTCGCCGGCTGATTAGCGGCCAATCAGCGGCGAAACCACGGGCAGAAGTCAGACGGTGCGACGGCGGATGAAGGCGAGGCCCATCATGCCCGCCATGCCGGAGAGGGCGGCGGCGGGGAGGGGAACGACGCTGACCTGGAGGGTGAGCTGGGACTGGCTGTAGGCCGAGAACCGCTCATTCACGCCGCTGCCGGTGGTGGTGAAGATGTTCAAGACGCGGACTTGGTCGATCCAGGGGCGATTGGACAGGAGGTTGGCCGAGGCGGCCAAGGCAAGCCAGCCAGCGCCCTTACCGGTCGGGGCGGCGGAGGTGTCCTCGAGGCTCCAGATCGCGGCCTGAAGCTCGGCGCCGTCAGCGGCGCGCTGAGCGTTGGTGCCGGTATAGCGGTAATCGGAGAGCAGACCGTTCCGGAAGGCGTAATAGAGCCACTTGGTGTTGTTGCTGAGGTAGTCGCGGGGGGTGTTGTTCTGGACGCCGTAGCCGGTGTCGTAGTTGAAGTTGTTGCCGACGTTGCCACCGTTGGCGCCGGTGACGGCGTAGTCATCCACCGTGTACCGGTAGTTGGTGTCGCTCGAGACCAAGAACTCGTTGCGCTCAAGGCAGAAGGTGAAGAAGCCGTTTCCGCTCTGGCCTGCGGGGACGTTATTCTCGCTGTGAAGACCGGTCACGCCCGGCGACTGGCCGAACGTGTTGGTGGGGCTGCCGGCCTGGGCGATAGCCCGAAACTCGCCGCCGTTGCCGGTGCGGAACGCAACGTCGTACCGGACCTGAACGGTTCCGGGCGTCGCGAGGGCGATACCCGCCGAGGCGGCCACCGCAACCACCGCGATCATCGTGCTCTTCATCATCTCAAATCTCCTGCAAAAAAAGGGCTGGGCGCGCACGTTTGACCACGAGAGGCCCGGGCCGGAGCATTGACTATAGCGGAAAAATGACCCATGGCAACTGAAAACAGCACGATTGGGGGTTAAATCCATCCCCTTCGCGTGATCTTTGCCCCAGTCAGGAGGCGTTAATCTGGGTAAACAGTCCCCCGTCTGGGGTCGTCAGCGGGGCGCGACTCACCGACGCCGACGCGTGAGCGTCCAGCAGCCCGACGCGAGCAGGCCCGCCAACCCCGCGGTCGCCGCGGAGGGCAGGGGAACGAGCGTGAGCAGATCCTGTCGGACTCCGCCATCCTGCTCGAGGTTCATCACGCGGACGTTGGTGTTCGTGTAGCCGTTGAGCACGGCGTCTCCAGCCAACTGGAGGAAACTCTCAGCGAGAGCCCGAACGGGATCCGCCGAGCCGTTGACCTCGGGGCGAGCCAGCACGCCGTCAAAGTCGACTTCGTCCTCGAGGAACCAGATCGCCGCCTGCAAGGCGCCAGCGGCCTGCTGCCTTCCGCCGGCGAAGTCAAAGTACCCGGGAAGAGTGCCGAGACGGAACTGCTCGTAGAGGAACGCCGTGCGGTCATCGAGGGGGTCATACCCCGAACCGGCGGGTTCCTGGCCGCCCGATCCGCCGAGGGAGGCGCCGAAGCTGAGCGTGGCGTTGTAGAGGCCGTCGGACTGGAAGAGGTGCTCGTTGGTTTCGATGCAGAAGGTCTGAAAAGAGAAACCGAGATCACCTGGTAGGCCGGCCTCACCAACATACCCGGTTTGCGGGATTGCGGTGAACTCGCCACCCGATCCGATCTGGTACGGCGAAGCGACCTGAATGCGAACCGTAGATGCCGCACTGATCGACGCGGTGGCAAGTAGCACTGAGAAGGCCGAAAAATCGCGGTGCTTCATGGAGACTCTCACGATATGGGAGGCGGATGGACCTCTGGGGGCCCGATAAGGGTAGCTCATGCCGGCAGGCGAACAAGCTGGGACACGCTTCAGGGGCGTAAAAGGCGCTTGAAGTTTTGGGCGGAGACTCAATCTGGGGATTTCGGGCCCTTGTCGGCGGCGGGGTGGGTGAGTATCTTCATGGAGATAGGGAAACGGGTAGAACGGGCCGATGGAGGCCATCGCACGGTGC
>CAZSZO010000142.1:0-3308 GCA_964611125.1 uncultured Phycisphaeraceae bacterium
GCTGATCCTCGCGGCCGGATTGACAAGTCCGGTGTTCATGACCCCAGCGGGCGCTCTCGCCGCTTCACGCCAGCCCGCACCCAGCCCGGCCTCAGGCTCAGGGGCGACTCAGGCCACGCCTCCGGCGTCTCAACCCGAGGCCCCCGTCGCCGCTGACGCAGGCAGGCCCACCGCGATCGTGGTGAAGGCCGTCGTCGGCAAGGTCTCCCACCGGTTGAAGGAAGGGGAGGAGTTCAAGACCACCAAGGCCGGCGACATGCTCACCGAGGGCACCGTCGTCCGCACCGCCCTCCGCAGCCAAGTGCAGATCCAGGTCGGGACCGGCCAGGTCCTCACGCTCGACCGCATGGGCCAGGTGGTGCTTAAGGAGGCGATCGCCACCGGCGGCAAGGAGAAGACCTCGGTGGATCTCCCCTACGGACGCGTCAAGTTCGAAGTCAGCAGCACGCGTGTCGCCAACGATGTCAAGATCGCCGCGCCGGATGCGACCCTCGCCGTCAAGGGCACGCTGGGGCTGATGGAGGTGGCCGCCGGGTTCCCGACGCTGGCCTACGGCGACAGGAACAACGACGGCGTGTTCACCGTCGGCTACAAGTCCGGCCCCACCGTCGCCGTCGCCCGCCAAGAGGGCACCGACGCCAAGACGCCCGACCCTGCGGGGAACGCCAACCAGAACCTGCTGGTCGACATCGGCGACTACAACGTGCGCGAGGGCGACGAGTTCGGCTTCATCTTCGACTTCCCGACGCTTTACGAGATCGCCTTCGGCGGTCTCCAGGGGCCGGGCGTCGCCCTCGTGCCGCCGGCGACGGGCCTCTTCGCCGTCGACGAAGACACCGGCGACATCATCCAGTACGACATCAACGACCCGGTGCACTCCATTCTGGTCAATCGCGGGGCCGGCTACGGCTCCGGCGCCAACTTCGTCGGCGCCGCGACGCGCGCCAGCAGCCGCCCGGGCGGCGGGACCGAGTTCCTGCGGCTGATCGACACGGGCCAGGGGGCGGATCTGCTCTCGGTGGATCTCGGGCGTGGGCTGGCGGGCTTCACCCGGGTTGCGTCGTTCGACGCCCAGGGCGATCGCCTCGAGGGTCTGGGCGCGCTCGACGGCCAGCTCTACTCCGCCCGCTCCGGCGAGTTCGGCGACGCCATCGTCCGCCTCGACGCCCAGACGGGCATGATGACCCCGGTCGGCGACCTCGGCATCGCTTTCGAGGGCGGGCTGAGTGGGTTCACTCCCCGCGGCACCTTGCTCATTTCGGGCCGCCTCCCCTTCATCACCGGCGCATCGCGCGGCATTCTCGGCGACAACGCCGTCATCATGGAGTTCGACCCGCGGACCAATTACGTGCGCTCGGTCTTCAGCGACCTCACCGGCGACTTCGCGCCCGACGCGTTCGACTCCATCGTCGATCCCGCCGTCGATCCTTCGCTCAACTCCGTGGTGGGTGAGCGGGTCGAGGGACTGGGCCGATTCTCGGTGGTGCTGGGCGGCGGCGTCGGACTCGGGCAGGACGCCTTCGCCTTCCTCGTCAACTACACCGCCTCGATCAACGGCACGCCGACCACGGTGGTGGCGCTGCTCAACCCGCTCGCGTCCCGCCAGATCGGTGACCCGTCGGTGCTCCTGGTCGGGCCCACGCAGCGGAACATCCGGGACTTTTCGGGCGAGACCGCCGGGGCCGCGGCCCCATCGGTCGCCCTCTCACCGCCGCCGAGCCAGATCGACACGTCCCTGCCGCAGCTCTTCAGGGAGCTGGCGTACAGCACCCAGGCGTTGCAGTCGGGCGTGCTGAATCGGCTGGTGGCGAGCCAGGTCGTGAACACCGCCCGCAACCCCTCCGGCTGCCAGCAGAGCACTGAACTGACGAGCCTTCCGACGTTCCTGGGCGCCCATGTCAACCAGCGTTCGGGGGTCGGCGGCGCGGTGGCCGATTTCCGCAACGCCTTGCCGCCCAATCACCCGTGCTTGCGCCCGTTGGGCCCGTAGCACGCGGGTGAAAAGGGCACGGCTGGCGCCGCCGCCGTCAGAGCGTCCGCGGCTTTTCGTTCCAGTCGAAGGCGTGCTGGAAGCTCGCGCGATGGCACGCGGCCATTTCGTCAAAGTCCAGGACATCCGCCACCAGCAGGTTCTCGTACTCGTGCGGCAGGCGGACCTGGTGCAGGCCGCTGTTGTCGGTGCAGATCGCCGCCGGCACGCCCGCGTCGAGGCAGCGCCGGAAGACCTCGCGAAGCTCGTCGTAGCGCTTCAGCGTGCCGGTGCGCAGATAGCTCGTCGGGCAGACCTCCAGGCACTGCCCGCGCCGCGCGATCTCGCGCAGCAGCTCCGGCTGGGTCAGCGGGATCTGGATCCCGTGGCCGATGCGGTCGAGGTAGGGCAGCAGCTCCGGTCGGCGCCCGTCGCCGGTTTCGTACAGGTGGGCCGTGGTTCTCAGCCCCAGCTTCCGGGCCTGCTTGAACAGGCTGATGAGCGCCGGCATCGCCGCCTTGTACAGCCGATCCGGCCCCGCGAGGTCCACCGCCACCACGTCAGGGCGGCTCGTCGCGGCGAGTTCGAGGATCCGGCGGTTGACCACCGCCGGCAGCGTGCTGTGCATGCACAGGATCTGCCGAAACCGCAGCGGGTAGCGGGCCACGGAGGTTCGGGCCGAGGTCGTGACCGACTCGACCACTTCGCTCATCTGCCGCAGGCGGTGTTCGTCGTCAAGGTGCGGGTCGGTGCGGAACCATGGGGTGTACCGCAGCTCCATGTACGCCAGGTTGTCAAAGAGCACCGCCCCGCGGATGAGCCGGTGGACGAAGTAGGGGAGCGAGGTCAGCCGCTGGATCTCCTCCACCAGCCGGTGCATCTTGAGGTAGTCATCCAGCCGGCGGCGCGGGCGCGCGAAGAAGCGTTCGAACGACTCGAGCGTCGGATAGCGATCCAACAGCACATGCCCGTCGTGGCGCCGCAGGTAGCTGTGCAGGATGTTGGGCAGGATCGCCCCGCCCAGGTGGAGATGCAGCTCAGCGAAGCGTCCGCGGCCGCTCTCGGCCCCGGGGAGTGGGGGGGGCGGGGGGGGAGCAGGGGTTGGGGGGGTTGGGGGGGTCGGGCCAGGATTTGGCGCCCCGGCGCGCGAGCCCATTCGGGATCGCGAGCGAGTTCGGGGTCCGGCTCTCGGTGGTCTTGACGCCATCGGCCGAGCGTAGCCGGGAGTCGGCTGCGCGCGGGGTGCACACGCTGGAGCGCTCACGAGCCTGGCCGGCCGAACCGCAGCGAACCGCCCGGGCAGGTCGATCGTACTTGCAACTGGGTTGCATCTGCCGGT
>CAZSZO010000143.1:0-3307 GCA_964611125.1 uncultured Phycisphaeraceae bacterium
CGGCTCGTTCAGCTCGTGCTCCAGGACATCAATGAACTGGCGGACGAGCGCGGCGGGAAGGTGCTGGTTGAGGAGATCCAGCGCATCGCGCCCGATCGCCTCGCCGAGTTCGACGCGATTGTCGGCCAAGCCGACCGCGCGATGTGGACGTACCTCAACATCAAGATGGCATTCGTCGTCGCCGCCTATTTCGCACGGGCGGAGGCCCTCTCCACGGGCCGCTACTGGATCACGCGGAACAGCCTACCGAAAGAGGCGATCGCGGTGGATGATTCCCACAAGGCGGCGCTGAAGGCGGCGCTGGCTGAGTTCTACTGGGATCGCCAGCTGCGCGGCAAGATCTGCGAGATCGAGCACTACACGAGGATCGGCGGCAGCGAGTACTTCTTTGCCTATCTCGATGACTACCCCGATGACCCGGTGGTCTTCGACGACACCGGGCATCTCGTGCGGAGCAAAGAGCGGCGCGTGTTCGACAACGTCTTCGTGTTCAACCCCAGCGATGGGACGCTCGATGTGTACGCCAAGGGCGGGAAGAAGGTGTACGAGCCCCTCCAGCAGCGGTTCTGCAAGGCCGTGCTTGGTGTTGACATCGGGCCCGCGGACCCGAAGCGCCCCGCGTACGCGATTGATCACCTGCTCAAGCCGGACCGGAGGCTGCCGACCGATCCCAAGGATCGCATCGTTGCAGTCACCATCACCCGTGTGCGGGTGGAGCCGATCGACCGGCCCGGCGAGTACATCGAGCTCGGGCTCAACCCGGAGCGAGGGATTCACCGGATCGATCAGGCGATCGCCGAATACCTGAACACCCAGCGGCTGACGCCCGACCGGCTGCGCGTGAAGCAGATGTCGTTCGAGTTGCGCTTCTCAGCCGACGCGCGCCCCCGCCCGCTGAGGTTTAGCGTCAGCTGCCCCAACTCCTGCGACCTCAAGAGCAAGCCGGACGAGCTGCGCGCGATCGGCGAGCGGTGCCTGCGGCTGTGGGAGGTGACCCATGGGTGATTTCCTCTCCCGCCTTTGGGCGTGCTTCGACAGCAGCGAGCCGCTCTTTTCCGCCCGTGAGGTGGCATCATGGCCGGACGGGCAGGCCCAGTGGCTCCAGGAGCGCGGGGTGCTCTGCGCCACGACGTCCGCCTCACGCGTGGGCTGTTCGTGCTGCCCTTCGGGGCATGTCGAGGATGTGCTCGAGGTTCCCGACGCCGACCCGCCTCGGTTCTTCATTGCGTGCCCGGAGTCGGTCACGGTCGAGGTTGATCCTGAAGCCCTGCAGCAATGGACGATCGACGGTGACGCTGTCGCGTCGCTCATCGCGACAGCACTTGGTCTTCAGGGACGCCCCACTCCAATCGAGTCTGGCCGTGTGTGGCGGCTCGGCACAACCCGATGGCAGCAGACTTCCCGTGAGGTGTTGCTGGCCCGGGGGCTCGGTGCCGAGGATGCCGCCCGCATCGCAGCCCACGCGGGTCAGGCAGGTCGGCCCATTGTGCTGGTCAGCGGCCAGGAACCCCCACCCCATATCTGGCCAGGCCGGCCGCCGGCCTGTGTCGCACTGTCGCGGGTGATGTCACAGGATGCGACAGGGCTGCACGCGGATGTCGTCCTGCTTCACGACCTGGTTCGGAAGGCCGACGAGCTTCAGGCGCAGGTGGAGCTCTTGCCTCTGGACCCCGCCGGCAAGAGGCGTGTCCTGCGCCGGCATGCCCAGGCTGCGGCAGCATCACACCAGCAGGACGAGGTATTGGTCGGCGCGTACCAGGCATGCCACTCGTACCGCGAGGCGGCGAAGGTTCTGTCGGCACGCCTGAAGACCAAGATCACCAAGGACAAGGTCAAGCGCGCCGTGGACCGCGCCGGCGGCCCCTCTGCCGTCATCAACGGAGCCAACAGCAACTCGGTGGTGCGGACTGTCGCGTCGCACCGTCGCGACAAAGGTGGGAGATTCTGAAAATCGTGCAGTTGCCGTGAAAACAGGCCTCTGCGCGTTGTTCGACATCGATGGTGTGCGTCGCGGGGCGTTCAGAACCGCGACACCGGCCGGTGGGTCCGAGGGCCACGAGGGCCATAACCCGCCGGTCGCTACAAGCTCGTGAATGTCTGCGGCGTGCGCCGCGACGCGAGATTGGCACGGACGGGTGATGGCTCCGGCCCCGGAGGTCACCCGTGACCAACGGCGCATCACTGAACGACCAATACATCCGCACACTCATCCTGATCAAGGCCCGCAGCCTGATGAAGTCCCCGGCCTTCCGGGGCGTCGAACGCGACGATGTTCTGCGTGACCTGACGCTCATCCTCGCCAAGCGGCTCGGCCAGTTCGATCCCGAGCGGGCCCAGCTTCGCACGTTCGTGTCCCGCGTTCTGGACTCAGCCGCGATCACCCTGCTTCGGGCTCGCCAGCGTGAGAAGCGGTCCGGCGATCACGGCATGGCCTCTATCGAGAGGCTCCGGGAGAGCCAGACCACGGATCCGGTCACTGGCTCGGCAGCGGTCGGGGAGGCCGATGCGGCTCGCCGCCTTGGGCTTGAGGTTCGCTCCCCTATCGAGGACTTCGACCTCAGCGACTCAATCCGCGAGATCGTGGCAGCGCTGCCCCCAGATCTCGCCGACTTGTGCCGTGCGCTCCAGGAAGACTCCGCGGTCTCGATCGCTCGCGGCCTGGGCATCTCCCGCCGCCAGCTGCGCAATCGCATCGCCGAGCTTCGTGTGCGGTTTGCCGCCGCAGGCTTCGAGACGTTTTGACCAAAGCGGACAGCGGCTCTGCGGACGGCGTATGTAGCCGGGGAGCAGCACTCCAGTGTGCCGCGAGGAGCTCACCATGACCACCGGCGTGTACCGCTTCACCCTCGACAAGGACATCGCCCTCACCGACGCGGAAGCCACGCTGCACCTAGCGATGATCGCCGCCGAGGGGCTCTTCGGCAATGCCATCGTCCGAATGGAGGTCAGCTTCGCGGCGGACCAGGCGGGTCGAAGCCTGAGCGTCGACGGCACCACGCCGGTGGGTGCAGCGGTTGTCCGCATGTTCACCTCGCTGATGCTCCGCGAGTTCGGCGAGGACGCCTTCACCGTCCGACGCGTGAAGGCGTCCTCCGCCGAGCCCACGGCGGCCGCCGCGTGATCACACCACTTCCGCTCGTCCGCCTCGGCCAAGGCGCGTTCACCCGCGACATCTGGCCTGAAGACATCGATCCCACTTTCTGCCATCACGGAGATTCCATGCCCACAACCGCACCCGCAACCCTCATGAACCAGATCAGCAAGGGCCGCAAGGCCCGCCCCCGCCGCGTGATGCTGTACGGCACGC
>CAZSZO010000144.1:0-3262 GCA_964611125.1 uncultured Phycisphaeraceae bacterium
CACCATCGCCTACCCCACCAAGCTGCCGCTGGGGCGGCTGGAGATCACGCTGGGTGATCTGCACGCGGAGAGCTTCCGCCTGCGGCTCGGGGAGCGCTCCGCAACGGTCTGGCTCGCCAAGCCCGGGATGGCGAAGCCCTGCACGCTGAGGGTGGACCGGCGACGGGCGGTCGCGGTGGTCAGCGGGCTCCCGGCGGAGGCGGGGATCAGGCTGATCTGGCCCGAGGGGTTCAAGAAGCTCGACTACCCGCCGCCGGAGACGGGAGGCGAGGGCGGCTGGGCATGGTGGCTGCAGCAGACCAGCGAGGGCAAGCGGTTCGCGGTGGCGGCCCGCCTGGAGGTCTCGCCGCCGCCGCACAAGGGGCAGCCGTACGTTCGCAGCGTCGCGGTGGCGGTGGTGACGGGTGATGAGGCCGCGGATCCGCTGGCGGAGGCGAAGGCACGGGCGGCCCGGGCGGTGGATGTGTATCGCGCGCCGCCAGAGCCGGGCCCGGCGTGGGATCAGGAGTGGAAGGAGGGGTTCGCGGCGTCGTGGGTGACGCTGCCCGATGCCCGGGTGCAGGCGCTGTATGACCTGGGGAAGCACCTGTACATCGCTGGTTCGCGGGTGGGGGCGCCGCCGCTGGCGCTGCAGGGGGTGTGGACGGCTGACGAGGGCGGGCTGCCGCCCTGGAAGGGGGACTATCACAACGATCTGAACACGCAGATGACCTACTCGGCGTATGGCGCCGCGGGGCTGCTTGAGCAGGGGCGGGCGTGGCTGGAGTTCAACTGGGCCCTGCGCCCGGCGTATCAGCGGTTCGCGCGTGAGTTCTACGGCGTGGACGGACTGGTGGCGCCGGGGGTGATGACCATCGACGGCCGGCCGATGGGGGGGTGGGGGCAGTACTCGCTTTCGCCGACGCACACGGCGTGGATCGGGCTGAACTTTGTCGAGCACTGGCGGCTGACGCGCGACCGGGTGTTTCTGAAGGAGCGGTGCTATCCGTGGTGCGCTGAGGCGGGACGGGCCCTGATTGAGATCTGCCGGCGCGATGAGCGGGGCAAGCTGATGCTGCCGCTGTCGAGTTCGCCGGAGATCTTCGATAACTCGTTCCGGGCGTGGCTGCCGCCCAACAGCAACTATGACTTGTCGCTGATGCGGTTCCTCTTCGGCGCCTGCGCCGAGATGGCCGGGGAGCTCGGGCTTGCTGAAGAGCAGGCCGCGTGGCGCGAGGCGCTGGCGAGCCTGGATGAGCTGGATACGGACCCCGCGAGCGGAGCGCTGACCTTCGCCAAGGGCCTGCCGTATCACGAATCGCACCGGCATTTCAGCCATGCGATGGCGATCTACCCGCTGGGAACGCTGACAGTGGAAGGGAGCGAGCGCGACCGGGCGACGATCAGCGCGACGCTCGATGAGCTGGAGGCGCGGGGGACGAGCCAGTGGTGCGGGTACTCGTTCGCCTGGATGAGCGCGATGGCGGCCCGCTGCGGGCAGGCGGAACGGGCCCGCTCGTACCTGGAGAAGACACTCGCCTTCACGGGGCGGAACGGCTTTCACCTCAACGGCGACCAGACCAAGTCGGGTCTGTCGAACTTCACCTACCGGCCTTTCACGCTCGAAGGCAACTTCATGGCGATGCAGGCCGTGCACGAGATGCTGGTGCAGGGGTGGGGCGGGGTGGTGCGGGTCTTCCCGGCGGTGAGCGACCGGTGGGCCGAGGTGCGCTTCCGCGACCTGCGGGCGGAGGGCGGCTGGCTGGTTTCAGCGGAGCGCCGGGATGGAAAGACGCAGCGGGTGCGGGTGACCAGCGCCGCGGCGGGGGGGGGCGGGGGCGGGGGTGGGGGTGGCGATAGGCGGGGCGATGGGAGCGGGCGGGAACTGCGTTTGCGCGACCCGTTCGCGGCGGCGGCGGATGGGCCGATCGCGGTGCGATGGAGCGGGGCGGAGGTGCGGCGCGACGGGCGTGACTGGGTGGCGCGGCTCGGTGCGGGTGAGTGGGTGGAGGGGGTGAGGGAGTGAGGGGGACCGGGGAAGGGCGCTCGCGCCGGACGCTCCTGGATCGAAGTGGCCCCCTCGGTTCAATGGCCGCTACCCCGCCGCTCCCGCGGCGGGCTCCGAAGGAGGGGTGAGGTTTTATCCCCTGTAAGTCGCTTGGCCTTTGCGACGTACTCGTCGAACGAGACGCCGCATTCCGGGCAGCGGGGCGTCGTCGCGGCGGAGAGGTCGTATCCGCAGACGATGCAGGAGTAGGGCTTAGACTGCGCGACCCCCTCCCAGTAGCGCAGCTCGTTTACGCGCACGAACATCCACCACGTGGTCGCCACAAAGACGCACGCGTCAGCCGCGAGGAGCCATTCGGTAGCGGAGATGCGCGGGCTGTTGAAGATGATCATGGCTGCGACCAGGCTCGCCAAACAGACCAATGGTGTCAGCCACCAGGGCTTTCGCGGCCCCTCCAGCACCAGCAAGGCCGTGCGGCTCGCCAGTGACGCGGGTTTTCTCGCCGGTCTCTTCATCGCTTCGAGGGGCCGCCAGTCTTGGGAGGCGCGGTCGGTGGCACGGCGGGGGGCGTGAGAGGTGTTGCGAGGTGTCGCGAGGCTATTGGGCGGCGATTAGGCAGCGGTCCATTCGGCGCAGGGCCCGGTCGCGGCCGAGGATGGCGAGGGTGAGGTCGATGGGGGGGCTGACGGTGGAGCCGGTGGCGGCGACGCGGAGAGGCTGGGAGACCTGGCCCAGGTTCAGGCCGCGCCCGGCGGCGTAGGCCTCGATGGCGCGGTGGATCTCGACGGGTGAGAACTCCGGCAGCGCGGCGAAGACGGCCCGCAGGTCGTGGATGACCGACGCGGCGGAGACGCCGGGGGCGAGGTCGGCCTTGACGTGCTGGGCCAGGGCCTTGGCGTCAAAGGGGAGGGTCGCATCGTCCGCCAGGGCGAAGCGGGAGCGCTCGCTGGCGTCGCGGAAGGTCTTGCTGCGGGGCTGGATGGCGGCGCAGAGGTGGGTGAACTGCTCGGGAGTGAGGGTCTCGACCAGCGGCTTGTCGTAGTCGCGGCACCAGTTGGCGAAGCGGGCGGCGAAGGCCTCGATGGGGAGCTTGGTGAGGGCGTCGGTGTTGAAGGCGAGGAGCTTCTTGCGATCAAAGCGGGCGTTGGTCTTGCCGATGCGGTCGATGGCGAAGTGCTCGGCCAGGAAGGCCAGGTCGAACTTCTCGATCTCCTTGCCCTCGGCGTCGCGCAGGCCGGGGTTCCAGCCGAGGAGGGCGATGAAGTTGGTGATGAC
>CAZSZO010000145.1:0-3177 GCA_964611125.1 uncultured Phycisphaeraceae bacterium
CGGAGCGCTCGACGCTCTCCTCGCTCCCCGCGCCCATGAGGATGACGTTGTGCTCCCCGCCGGTGGCGCGGAGTGCCGCGCTCATGCCGCGCACAAACCCGCCCGCGACCAGGATGAGCAGCACCACCATCGCCGCTCCCGCGACGGAGAGAAAGAGCCGCGCGGGCGAGCGGCCCAGATTGCGGACGGCGTATGCAAACGGAAGAAGTTTCATGGGTTCCTCTTTCACACAGCCCGAAAGCACGACGCGATCTCGCGCCGCCCGGCACGCCACGCGGGCACCAGGCCCGCCACGATCCCAACGCCCGCCGAGATGACAAGGCCCCAAGCCAGGACCGACCATGACGCGCTCACGCCGATCGACAGCCCCTCCTGCGAGAGACTGAAGTTTCCGAAGTGGACGACGGCCAGGGCGATGCCTGTGCCGATCGCGCCCCCGAGCAGGCCGATGAGCATCCCTTCGCTGACGATCAGGCGAGCGATGAGGCCGGAGCGGAAGCCAAGCGTCTGCAAGACCGCGTGCTCCTTGATGCGGTCCTGCACGCTGAGCACAATGGCGTTGGCGACCAGCGCGAGCACGGCGGCGAGGCAGCCCCAGCCCAGCCACTGCGTGAACTTGACGATCTCCACGATGTCCGCCCCGGCCTGCGCGACGAAGGCCTTCTCGGGGCTGGTCATCGTTGGGTCGGCCTCGGCGCGGAACTCGGCGTCGATGGCTTCGGCCACCTGCTCCATCTTCGCCGGGTCATCGACGCGCACGGTGAACTGCGTGACGCTGCCCAGGCCGCCGCCCTTGCCAGCGGCCTGCTGGAGGAAGTCGAGGTGGACATAGGCGACGTTCTGGTCCTGCGGCTCGGATGAGCGGATGATCCCGGCCACTGTGACGGTGATGCCGGAAGCGTCGAAGGACTGGCCGACCTTGAAGCCGCGCTTGGCGGCGAGCGTCTCACCAACGAGGGCCGAGTCGGAGCGTTTCTCCCACTCGGCGACCGAGCCGGCGATGATCTGCCACTTGCTGGCCCAGCCGTTGGGGCCTGCAAGGTCTTCGCGCGGCACGCCTCGGAAGGTGACGACATCAAGCGAAGCCCGGCAGTTGTTCACCACGATCTTGACGGGCACCGCGCTGACCACGCCAGGAATCTTCTCGATGCGGCCCACGTAGAACTGCGGCAGGCGGCTGGCGGCGGGGCAGAAGCGATTCTCGCGGTAGACCACAAGCGTCGTATCCCCGGCGGCGGCCTGCGTGGATTGACGGACGCCCTCCTGGAGCGTCTGCACCGCGATGAAGAGGAACATGGCGATGGCGACGCCCGAGAGCGTGAGCACGCTGCGGACGCGATGCCGCCAGAGTTGCTTGACGACGACGGGCATGAACTTGGGCGCGATCATGGTTCAGGCCTCCTGCGGGACAAAGTTGGAACGGCGGGCGGCGAGGTCGGCGGCTTCGATGAGGCGGCCCTTCTCCAGGTGTAGCGTGCGCTTGGCATAGGCCGCGCTCTTGGCGTCGTGGGTCACGATGATGAGGGTCTTTCCCAGGTCCTCGCAGAGCCGGACCATGAGGTCCATGATGGCCGCGGCGGATTCCTGATCGAGGTCGCCGGTCGGCTCGTCGCCGACGATGATGGTGGGGTCAGTGACGATCGCGCGGGCGATGGCCACGCGCTGCTCCTGGCCGCCGGAGAGATGCCGCGGGTAATGGTCGTGGCGGTCGGCGATGCCGACGAGCTGCAGCGCGGTCTGGACCTACTCGTGCCGCTAGCGGGCGGACATGCGGTGGAGCAGGAGCGGGAGCTCTACGTTTTCGTACGCCGTGAGCACGGGCACGAGGTTGTACAACTGAAACACGTAGCCGACGTGCGTGCTCCGCCAGTCGGCGAGCTTGGACCGCGAGATCGTGGCGATGTCGGTACCGCCGATGATGAGTTGCCCGCCGCTGGGCCGGTCGATGCCGGCGATGAGATTCAGCAGCGTGGTCTTGCCGCTGCCCGAGGGGCCCATGAGCGCGAGAAAGTCGCCTGCGGGCACGTCGAGGTCCAGTTCCTGCAAGGGGGTGATGGTGTTGTCGCCCTTTTTGTATGTCTTGGTAAGGCGGCGGCATTGGATGAGGGGCGGGCCGGAGGAAGGACTTCGCGAGTGCGTGTGGTTGGTGGTCATGGTCGGGCTCTTACGTGCGGCGGGCGTGTCGCCGGTGGCTTTGGGAGTGGCTCGTTATGGGGTGGCGGGGGCTGCGGTGCTGGCGATGCCGGTGCGCTCGCCCAGTACTTTGAGGCGAGTGCCGTCCGTGATCGCGGGCGGAGCGGGCGGGTCGAGTATGACGCGGTCGGTGAGACGCAGGCCGCTCGTTACGGCCGTGAAGCCCTCGTCGGTCGATGGCATGGTCGTGATGTCACGGCGGCGAGCAACGGCGCTGCCCTCGCTCGTGTCCACGACCCAGACCTGGCCCTTGTCTTGAGCAAGGGCTGTTACCGCGGCCATCGGCACCAGCAACGTCATGTCGCCCGCATCGAAGCCACCAGAGGCCGGAACGCCCGACGTCGCGCCGGGGCGACGCTGCGAAGCGGTAGCGGGCGCATGGAGTTTGACCCGGGTCAGCATTTCGGGCTTGAGGATTGGAGAAGGTGCAGCGAGCGCGACCTTGAACTGCACGGTGTTCCGCTGAATGTTGGCCTCGTGCACGACTCTCGAAACCACGCCGCTGAATGTCTGATCGGCCAGCACCTCGGTGCTGACTGTGGCTTGCGTTCCCACGCTCACCTTCGCGGCTTCGGCGAGCGGTACATCTACGCGCACCTGCAACTTCGCCGGGTCGTAGACACGGACGACCGCTCCCATCGTGGCTGCGGCGGGTCCGCCGTCTCCACCCTTTCCGCTCATGCTAATCCGCGACCCAGGCTCGACCAGCCGAGCCAGCACAACACCCGGGACCGGCGACCGCACCTCCATGCGGGTCAGACGCAGCACCGCCTCGTCCCGCTGCACATGGGCCGCGGCGTGGGCCGACTCCGCCTGGGCGAGGGCCGCCCGGGCCTCGTTCACCATCTTTTCTGCCGTGGCGATCTTTGCCTCGAGCCCGGAAAGGCGAATCTCCATGCGGCGGAACGTGCCCTCACTCAGTCCTCCTGCGGCCACCAACTCGCGTTTGCGGGTCACCTCGTCACGCTGTTCGGCGGGGGTTGT
>CAZSZO010000146.1:0-3152 GCA_964611125.1 uncultured Phycisphaeraceae bacterium
CTTTGACAGACTCGGCCCCAACGAGCTCCAGCGCGATAGCCAGCGTCGCCGCATCGTTCTCTCCGCCAACGTCCGGGGGCGCGATCTGGGCTCGACGGTCGAGGAGATCAAGAAGTCCATCGGAATGGATGTCCAACTCCCGCAGGGGTACACGATCCAGTACGGAGGCTTGTACGAGGCCCAGCAGGAATCGACCCGCCTGCTGCTCGCCTTGGGCGCGGGCTCGCTCATCGCGATCTTCGTCATTCTTTTCACGCACTACCGCTCGGGCATGGTCGCCATCCAGATCATGCTCAACGTCCCCTTCGCGTTCCTGGGGAGCGTCGCCGCGCTTGCCATCACCCGCGAACCCTTCAGCGTGGCCTCGCTCGTGGGCTTCATCAGCCTCACCGGCATCGCCACCCGCAACGGCGTGCTGATGGTCAGCCACTACATCCACCTCATGACCGAGGAACGCCAGCCCTGGAGCAAGGAACTCATCATCCGGGGAAGCCAGGAGCGCGTCGCTCCAGTCCTGATGACCGCCGTCACGGCGGGGCTGGGCCTGATCCCGCTGGTGCTCAGCAAGGGCGAGCCGGGCAAGGAGATCCTGTACCCGGTCGCGGTCGTCATCCTCGGCGGACTCATTACCAGCACGCTGCTGGACTTCTTCGTCACCCCGGCCGTCTTCTACCGCTTCGGCAAGACCGCCGCCGAGCGGCTAGCAAGAGAACACGCCGAGAAACACGGGGAGCACGCACCGAGCCAACCCGTGCTGGCCACGACCGAAAACCACTCCAAACCCACCATCGCCACACCAGCAGGGGCGAGCGATCGTGGCAACGCGTCCGCCTCTGCACCACCCGAAACCGGCCGCCCCGCGGCCTCAGATCAAGGAGCTCAGTCATGAAGCGTGCACATCTCTCGGTCTTTTCGTTGGTTCTGGTTTCCGGCCTTGGACTCGCAACCGCCCCGACTGCGTTTGCCCAGCACAGTCCTGGTCCGAATGGACAGCCCGGCCACAAGGATGGCGGGCACGGGCACGGTGCCGCGGCGAAAGCCCCCGAAACCTACGCCGCCGCGATCAAGGAGATCCGCGAGCGGCTCGCCGAGGTCGGGGCCGCCGTCGCCAAGGGCGACATGGCGATGGCCCACGAGGAGGCCGACGCGGCGGGGTCGATCGCCCGCAACCTGGGCGCGCTGGCCCTCAAGCCCGGTTCGGGCGTGGACAAGGCCCGGGTCAGGGCCATCAACCTCGCGGGCAAGGCCCTGGCCGAGGCGGGCGACCGCCTGCACGATGCAGGCGAGAAGAAGGATGCGGCGGGCGTGACGGCCGCGTACAAGGAGATGCAGAAGCAGTTCGATTCGCTCGATGCGGCCGCGCCGGCGGTGTACTTCTGCCCCATGCACTGCGAGGGGGCCAAGACCTACGACAAGCCCGGCAATTGCCCGGTCTGCTCCATGAACCTCAAGAAGCAGACCACCGACAAGTACAGCGTCGCGGTCAAGGCCACTGCTGGGGGGGCCAATAGCAAGGTCGAGGCGGGCAAGCCCGCGTCGCTGACGTTCACGATCAAGGACCCCACCGGGCTGGCCGTGACCAAGGTCGAGACCGTCCACGAGAAGTTGCTGCACCTGCTCATCGTCTCCAAGGACCTCTCGTGGTTCCGTCACGAGCACCCGGCGGTGCAGAAGGACGGCACGTTTACGCTCTCGTTCACCTTCCCGCAGGGGGGCGAGTACATCCTGTACCACGACTTCACGCCCCCGGGCGTGGGCCAGCAGGTTGTGCAGGTGCCGCTGACCGTTGAAGGTACTGCGCCCGCGCCAGTGAAACTCACCGTCGATGACAAGGCCCCCAAGACCATCGACGGGTACACCGTTGCACTCGACACCGGCGGGGAAGTCAAGTCGGGCGGCTCGACGCACATGGCGTTCACCATTTCTAAGGACGGCAAGCCGGTGACGACGCTGGCCCCGTACCTGGGCGCGATGGGCCACCTGGTCATCATCAGCGAGGACCGCACCGAGTTCGTCCATAGCCACCCGCACGAGGCGGGGGCCGAGCACGCGGCGGCCGCGACCGGTCCCAAGGTGGAATTCGAGGCCATGTTCATGAAGCCTGGCATCTACAAGGGCTGGGGCCAGTTCAACGTGGGCACCAAGGAGAACGAGAAGATCATCACCGCGCCCTTTACGTTTAGCGTCTCCAAGGGTGACGGGAAAGACGGGCACGGCGAGAAGGGCAAGGACGAGCACAAGCACGGCGCGGCCCCGGCCAACACCGTCTGCCCCATCACCGCCGATGCGGCGGACGCGAAGATCACCCGCGACTTCAAGGGGCAGGCCGTCGCTTTCCACGATGCGGCCTCCGCCGCCGCGTGGGACAAGTTGAGCGACACCAACAAGATGAGCAAGTTCGTCGCCGCGATCGCGGCCTCGTCGGCCAAGGGAGGACACGACGGAGATGATGCAATGCCCGTGGGCGTGGGCGCGGATGAAGAACGCGCGCTCTACCTGACGCCCGGCGGTATCTACACCGAGGCCGACATCAAGGCCAACGGCTCGATGACGGCGGGCGACAAGTACAAGGGCAAGATGGCCAAGCACGACATGAAGCCCAAGGCCGGGGACAAGGTCTGCCCGATCACGATGACCAAGGCGAACCCCAAGTTCACCTGGATCATCGGCGGCAAGACCTACGAGTTCTGCTGCCCTCCGTGCATCGATGAGTATGTGCTGCTCGCCAAGACCTCGCCCAAGGAGGTCCTCGATCCGAGCGAGTATGTGAAGAAGTGATCGTCGCCGCCGCGCCGGGCGAGAGCCAGCACGGCGGCATCCTGCCCGCCCAACCCGACGGGCTATCCGGTATCCGTTCAACCGTCCCATTCCAAGTTCTCCGGAGTCCACCACGTGAAGAAATCCCCCACCGTGTTTGTTCGTTCACTCGCCGCGCTCGTGCTCGGTGCAGGCATCGTCAGCGCCACCGCCTGGGCGGCGCAGCCTCAGCCGTCGGCTGTGCCCGCACAGACCCAGCCCGCTCCCAAGCCCATCAATAAGCTCTGCCCGATCATGGAGAACGAGGTGGATGCCGAGTCGCCCACGCGGCAGTTCAAGGGCGTCACCATCGGCTTCTGCTGCCCCGGCTGCGACCGCAAGTGGGACCGCAAGTC
>CAZSZO010000147.1:0-3084 GCA_964611125.1 uncultured Phycisphaeraceae bacterium
CCGACAATCGCGTCGAACTCGGCGAGGCGATCGGGCGCAATGCGCTGGATCTCCTCAACCAGCACCTTCAAGCCGCGCTCGTCCGCCAGTTCATTGATGTCCTGGAGCACGAGCTGAACGAGCCGACGCTTGTCGTCGGGCATCTTCTGCCACGCGGCGAAGATGGGCTCGACCTGGGTCTCGCCCAGGTCATCCCAAGGGATGCCCTCGACCACGCCGGCGCGTTCGAAGCACACGCGGGTGAGCGAGTTGGAGATCTTGCGGAGGATGCGACGCGGATCAAAGTCTTTGGCCATTTCAGGGCCTCCAAATGTCCATGTCCCGTGAACAGTAAACGCACTGCGCACAAGAACACTGGGGGTTCAACCAAACAGGGATCGATCACGAGTAAGGAGCCCAAGCGCCTCCAAGCGGTAGCTCATGGCCTCGGCAGACACATGGAACTGCTCAGCGAAAGGCTTCGAGAAGCGTTGCATCGCAGCGTCCTGCTGTGCCTTCACACTTCGGGATAAGGTTGGCGCGGCGAGGTCAAGCACACACACAACGTCATCGGTGCCCCTCCACTTGATCCACGCCCGGCGAATCAGGTCACGCGGCATGAGCAGGTACGCCGCGAACATGTTCGCCTGCACCTCTTCACGCGCTTGGTCGGTCGAGCGGCACACGAACGCGGGCGCATCCGCTGCGGATGTCAGAGACATCTGTGTCTCGTCGCGGAGAAAGACCTTCCGGTGAAGCTGCCAGTGGCCGATCTCATGGGCGAGCGTGAACCGGTAGCGTCCGAGCATGCGTGGGTGCTCGATGGGATCAAGGCTCCGGTCGACTCGGATGATCTGGTCCTTGAACCAGATCGCACCGAGCACATCGCTGTGACCGAATCGCTTCTGCAGGTCATCTAGTTCATACCGCAGGTTGAGCTGCAGCTCGATCATCTCATCGACGGGAACGGGGGGTTCAGAGACCTCGCCGTGGGCCTTCTGCCACAGCGCAAAGAGCGTCTCGGCTTCGGCCTCGATACTCTCATCGCGCAACCACGGCACGCGTTCGGTCTTGGCAGGCGGTCGCCCCATCATTGCTCCTCTTTCTGCATCTTCTTGGCCTGCGCCGACAGTGCCTTCAACTGGTCTGCCGTCAAACCCTTTGCCGCCCGCAACAACTGAGGCATCTCTTCCGGCTCGCTCTGGATGATTCCGCGAAGATCCTCCGGCATCCGGCCGGCCAATGACATCAGCTCATCTGGGTTCTCTCCGAGCACCTCCGCCATCCGACGCACCCGCTCGGCGGTCGGAGGGCTTTCCACCTTTCCCTGCTCGACGAGCGAGAGATAGGTTGGACTCACGTCGATGAGCTCCGCGAACTTCCGCAGGCTGTGACCCTTCGCGAGCCGCTTCTCGCGGATGAGCTCGCCAAAGGCTGGTTGTTTCTTGCTCATGTCTGGCGTCCGTTCACAATTCACTCCTCAGGCCGCGATCGGCCATTCCGCGTACAACGCCTCCGCCTGTGCCATCAGCACGGGCATCAGCCGATCAAAGTCCTCAGCCTTCACGCCCTGTTTCGTCAGAACACGCCGCACCGCGGCTCTCACCGCGGCCTTCACGTCCTCCCGATGCGGCTCAGTCCAATCCACCTTCAGGTTTCGCTTGATGCTCTGCACAACGTCGTGGATCAGGCCCTTCAGGAAGTCCACGCCGTAGACGTTCTCGTAGTTGATGGCGACGGCGTCATAGAAGGCAAGCTCATCCTCCGCCAAGCCCAACTGCCCGGCCCGCTGATCCGAGGCCTCCATGTCCTTCTTGATCTCGATCATGGCGCGGATCACGGCCGCCGCGTCGATGAGCCGGTTGTGGTACTTCTGGAGCGTCGCTTCGAGTAGTTCACGGAACGTCTTCGCCTTGGCTAAGTTCTTCTTGGCCCGCATGTGGATCTCGTCAGCGAGCAGTTTCTCGAGCAACTTGAGCCGAAGGTCCGGCAGCGGCCGATCCTTAAACGTCTGAAGGAAGTTGTCGTCGAGGATCGAAATGTCGGCCCGCGTGATCCCCGCAGCCTTGAAGATGTCAACGACGCCCTCGCTCTCGACGGTGTCATCCACCAGGTCCCGCACCGCCTTCTCGATGTCTCTAGTAGGTCCACGCCCGCGGATCGTCTTGAGGAGTTGCTTGCGCACCCGCTGACAGAAGATCACCTCGTCGGCACTGGCGCGGCAGTCATCCAGGTGCTTAACGAGCAGGAACGCGCTCGTCAGCCGCAGCTCGGCGTCCAAGAAGTGGTCCCGCAGGTCATCGTCGCTGGTCAGATGCCCGTAGACCGCCGCGTAGCGGTCCTCCAGCGCGATCGGCGAGAGCCGCCGCCAGTCGCCGTAGTTCACGCCTTCGGGGAGGAACGACCGCACCTCGGCCAGCGCCGCCACGAACAGCGGCCGGGCGTCTTCATCCAGCCCGCCCGCGGGCTTCCCGTGATCTTCTCCACCCGCAGAGTACTTCGCGGTCGCTGCCCGCAGCTCATCGCCGATGCCGATGTAGTCCACGATCAGCCCGTGCGGCTTGTCGCTGAACACGCGGTTCACACGCGAGATCGCCTGAATCATCGTGTGGCCCTTCATGGGCTTGTCCACATACAGCGTGTGCAGGCATGGGATGTCCGTGCCCGTCAACCACATATCGCAGACGATCACCATCGACAGCGGATCGTCCGCGTCGATCATCCGCTTCTTGATCGCTTCGCGCTGCTGCTTGGTCGTCAGGTGACCATCCCTGCTCCACTTCTGCGGGTCTTCCCCCAGGTTCCCGGTCATCACGATCTTGATCTCGGGACATCCGGGCAACGCACGGAGCGCGTTATAGAGCCGCACGCAGTTCTCGCGGACCATGCAGACGACCATTGCTTTGCCCTTGAGCGTGGTCGTGCGGTCTCTAAAGTGCGCGAGCAGGTCCGCCGCGAGTTGTTCCACACGTTCCTTTGAGCCCGCCGCTTTGGCCAGCGCCGCCCACTGGCCCTTCTTCCGTTCCAGATCGTCGATGGGCTCATCACCGGTGATCTGGGCCAGCACAGCATCCTCATCCTTCTTGTTCAGATGGAGCTTGATCT
>CAZSZO010000148.1:0-2937 GCA_964611125.1 uncultured Phycisphaeraceae bacterium
GCGGTGTCGGCGGCGAGCGTGGTGCTGGAGAACGTGACGGCGTTCGAAGTCGCGGCGGCGCTGCGCGAGAAGTTCGCCGGGGATTCGCTTCCCGAGATGCGGGACCAGTTCGAGCGCTACCTGAAAATGGCCCGGTTGCTGCCGCTCTCGCCGCCGGTGGCCAGCCTGGCATGAGGTCTGTGTGGCGGCCATGATGAACCCGCGCCCGTGACGCCTTCGGGGTCGTCCCGCTTGGGGCCGCGCCCGCCGGGGGTCGCGCTCGCGGACTCGCTTGACCCCCGGCTACGAACGTCAACGCCCTCGGCGTCGTGAACACCTCACACCGGGATCGCATGCCAGCGGCCCACAAGATCCCCGGGGCCATCCCCGCAGGCCGAAGGCCTGGCCGTGAGTAGCCGGGGGTGGAGCGAAGCGACACCCCCGGAGCCGGCGGAGCCCCACGGTTTGTCCCCGACCGGACGCAGGCCGAAGGCCTGCTCGTGATCCGCCCCACCCCCAGGCCGACCCCTTCGGGGTCGCCCATTTGGGGCCGCACCGACCGGGGGTCGCACTCGCGGACTCGCTTGACCCCCGGCTACGTGCGTCGACGCCCTCGGCGTCGAAAACGCTTCACCCTGTGATCGCATGCCTTCGGCCCCCAGCATCCACGCGAGTCCCGCGGGCACTGAGTGCGTCGCCGAGCCGACGAACTTGGCACGCCCGCCTACTCGAAGCGCTTCATGTAGGGGTTGGAGCAGCAGCCGCTCTCCACATCGCGATGGCCCCACGCGGCGACGACCTTGCCGTCGCGGATGAGCACCTGGTACTCGCGGGTGATGGTGACGCCATCCTCCGGGCGGGGCAGGTCGACCTGGCCGAGCAGTTTGAACCCGGCGATTGCTCCGCCGCCGTCCCACAGTGACCGCTCCGCCGAGCCCTGGCTGATGGGGGACCAGCGCAGCGTGGATGCCTGGGATTCGTTCATGATCTTGCGGCGCTCGAGCCAGGCGCGGCCGATCGCCTCGGCCTCCGCCTGGGTTGGCGCGGGGCCTGGTCCGAGCGTGACGCCCGTCTGCGGCCCATCGCTCGGGCCAGCAGCGCAGCCGCTCAGGCCGCATGTGAAGAGGGCGAGGCCGGCGAGCCCGGCAAGGCCTGGGAATCGTGAGCCAACTAGACGGGTACTCATACAACGTTGGATGCCGGGGCGGCGCGGCTGTTTCCCGGCTGACGCTGGGTCGCTGGCCGGGGTCGCCGGGTAACGCCGGGCCGCGACGCTTATCGCCCGTGGGTGGGTTGGGGGCGGGCGTGCGGGGGTGTGGGGGTGTGGGGGTGCGGCGGGCCGGCCTGGCGTGCGGCTCTTGGGGGAATGACTGATTTCGGGTTGGCCGTTGCTTTCGGAAACTCCGCCGGAGGCGTGGCCGATATGGACGTGCGGGGTAGGCGGTCGGGTCGTCTACCCTCTGACCAGCCCCCAAGGACCCTCTTTGATGAACCGCTTCGCACCCCTGCTGCTTGTCGTTGTCGCGATCGTGGCGCTCGCGTGGTGGCGCTCCGGGCCCGTGGCGACGCCGGAGGTGTTCGACCATCGCGGCTTTACGGAGCTTGAACAGGTCGCCAAGACCGAGCACAAGTGGCTGATCGTGAAGGCCACCGCGTCGTGGTGCCCACCTTGCAAAGAGATGGACCGCACGACCTTTGTCGATGGCGAGGTGGTCGCGTGGCTGAAGTCGAGCGCGATCGCGGCGCACGTGGACATCGACGAGCGGGGCGATCTGGCGGAGGCGTGGGGGGTTGAGGGCGTGCCCACGACGATCGCTTTCCGCGACGGCGTCGAGGTGGCCCGGACTGAGGGGTATCTGGCGCCCGGACCGTTCCTGGGCTGGCTGAAGGCCCTGAAGGCGCCGACCGCCGCGGCGGGGCCGGCCAAGCCGGACTAACGTCTGGCCCTATGGATCTATTCACAGTCGAAAGCGGCCTGGCCCTCCTGACCCTGACGGGGATGGAGATCGTGTTGGGGATCGACAACCTGGTGTTCATCACGATCCTGTGCGGGAAGATCCCGGAGGCGGACCGCGCCCGGGTCCGCACCATCGGGCTGGTGCTGGCGGTGGTCATGCGGATCCTGCTGCTGTTGTCGATCAGCTGGATCATGTCGCTCACGGCCGAGTGGTTCACGTACAGCGTGCCGCTGATGGATGCGCCCGGGCACGAGCGGCACTTCACGGGCAAATCGCTGATCCTGCTGGGCGGGGGGCTGTTCCTGCTGTACAAGGCGGTGAAAGAGATCCACCACAAGATGGAGGAGGTTCCGGCGCTGGGCGCAGAGGCGCCGCTTTCGGCCGCGCCAGGGGCCCCGTCGGCGGCCAAGACCGCGCCTGTCAAGGCGGCCCTGGGCGGGGTGATTACGCAGATCATTCTGCTCGACCTGGTCTTCTCGATCGACAGCGTGATCACCGCAGTGGGTATGGCCAAGCACGTGCCGATCATGGTCGCGGCGGTGATCATTTCCATCGGTGTGATGATCGCGTTCGCCGGGTCGCTGGGCCGGTTTGTCGATCGGCACCCGGCCATCAAGATGCTGGCGCTGTCGTTCCTGCTGCTCATCGGCGTCATGCTGGTGGCCGAGGGGCTCGACCAGCACGTGCCCAAGGGCTACATCTACTTTGCGATGGCCTTTGCGCTGGGGGTGGAGATGCTGAACATCAAGACCTCGACGCGGGCGGCCCGGGTCGGGGCGGCTGGGCACGCCTAGGCCCGCTGAGGTGGCGTGAGCGGGGATGCGAGGCCGCTCAGAGCCGCAGCCTCGGCGGAGTCGGTGGTGATGGGGGAGACCGGGCCGACGGGCGTGGGTCTACGATGGCTGGTCGGTTCCCCTGTTGCCCACTGCGCCGGAGCCCGCCCATGACCTCTCGCACCCGTCGTCCAGCGTTGATCGCGCCCGCTATCGCACTGATCTCG
>CAZSZO010000149.1:0-2875 GCA_964611125.1 uncultured Phycisphaeraceae bacterium
TTGAACTCCAGCACGCCCGACTCGTTGATCGTCCCCGCGAAGACCTTGTCGCCGATCTTCTTGTCCACGGGCACGGATTCTCCCGTGACGGGCGCTTGATTGACGCTCGACTCGCCCGCCACCACGACGCCGTCGAGTGCGAGCCGCTCGCCGGGCTTCACTTGCACGACAGCGCCGACGGCAACCTCGCTCGCGGGCGTGACCTTCCAGGCACCATCGGGCTGCTTCACGCTCGCCTCATCAGGGGCCATCGCCATCAGGCCCATGACGGCGTTGCGGGCGCGGTCGAGGGCCTTGGCCTCGATCAACTCCGCGAGCGCGAAGAGGAAGGTGACCAGCGCGATCTCCGGCCACGCCCCGATGAACGCCCCGCCAATGACCGCCACCGTCATCAGGAAGTTGATGTTGAGCGTGAAGGTCTTGAGAGCGATCCAGCCCTTGCGCAGGGTTGGCAAGCCGCAAAGAAGGATCGAAGCGGCGGACATCGCGATGACGACCGGCGATGTCTCCTCCACGCCCGCGAAGTACATCGCCTCCGCGCCCGCCGCGAGCAGGCCCCCGAAAATGAACAGCGATGATCGCAAACGCTGCTGCGCCCGAGGAGGTTGCCGTGTCCGACAGCCGTGAGTAGAACAACTCTCATCGCTCTCGATCGCGGGATCAACCACTCCCGGCAGACCGATTGCGTTGAGTTCAGAAAGAATGCGGCCCGTATCAATGGCTTCCGTGTGCTCGACTATGACGCAGCGCATCATCAAGTCGCAGCGAACACCGATGACACCGTCCATACCGAGTAACGACCGGCGGATGATCGTCTCTTCGGTCGGGCAGTCCATTCCTGGAACTTGGATCGTGGTATGTCTCATCGTGGCGTCGCGGGCCTCTCGTGGGCTCCCGACTCCAACCGAACCCTGATCTTGGAACCGGCAGGTGGCAAGCCAGGAAACCGAACGGAGTACTTGGCGTGCTTGGGGCCTGTCTGCAGCCTATGTGACGCGCCCCGGGGCCCGAGCTGCGTTGTGTGAGATGATGAAACCCGGCCGTAGTTCACGATCGCATCGTGGACCACAACGCCGTCGGGCGACGTGACGGTAATGTCAAGGTGGCCCCCGACCACGGCTTCCGCCTCCTCGAGCTGCCCGCTGACAAGCAAGTCTCCGTCGGCGTTCTCCACAGTGGGTGTATGAGCAAGGGGCCGCGTTGCCGCGGACTCGATCGTCACGTCGCCTGATGACACCAAGTCCGAACGGGACGTGGCGCATCCGCCGATGAGCATGAGACCGGAAACAAAGATGAGGTTCAGAATCGCAATTCGCATAGAGAGTCCTTTCAAACGCAGACAACACGCAGAGCACACTCGAGCCGTTGCCCGGCAACCAGACTTACAGAGGCCGAAGCGTCGTACTTCACACATCGTGACGCCGTGCCAAGCCCGGCGCGGGGCCTTCGCCGCGCCGGGCTCGCTGCAGCTGTCATTTCGAGATGGGGAACCCGCAAACAGACTTGCTCCCCTTGCCGTCATCAATCTCGACCCACAACTGAGCTCCGGCGGGGATCGGATTGGGCACGTCGGCGTGGGCGTGGTACTCCTTGCCGTCACCGTCGGCCTTGTGCTTCATCGCGCCCTTGCCATCCTGCGAACCGATCCAGACGCGGACCGCGGCGGGCTTGGCGGGGCTCCCCGAGAGCTTAATGTCGAGGTGGGCCTCGCTGCCGGCCTTGATCTCGCCCGAGACGGACACTGTCCACGCGCCGATGGTGGCCGTGCCGATCGCCCCGCCCTCGCCGTGGCCGTGGTCGCCCCCGGCCTTGCCCGCGGGCGCTGCGGCGGCGGGGTTGGCCCCACCCGCGGCGGGCTTGGCATGGTCGTGCCCGTCGCCCTCCTCGTGGTCGTGGCCGTCCTTGCACTCGGCGCACGCACCGTGCGCGACGAACTTCAGGGTGTTGCCCTCGCGCAACCAGAGGTGGGCCTCGCCGTCGTCGGCGGTGACGAAGTACTGCGTGTCGGCGGGGCCGCCCTGCGCGGCACCTTGGCCCATCATCGCGGCGGTCGCAACGGTGAACGCGGTGCCCGCGATCATGCCCAGGACGATGGATGAACGATTCAGACTCTTCATGGTTGTGCTCCAAAGCAAGGCGGTCGAGCGCGGACCGCCGCAACGTGTCTTCTGATTGCCGACCGGCCGCGCCGCCGGATCGGTGTGCGCTTCGCGCACGGCTTATGACTTGAGATCGAATCCGACAACGTGCTTTTCACCCTTGGCCGTCTCGACTTCGACCCAGAGCTTGCTCCCGGCGGGGATCGGAGTGGGCACCTCGGCGTGGGCGTGCCACCCGTCGCCCTCGGCTTCGGCCTTGCCCTTGATCGAGCCCTTGCCGTCCTGCGTTCCGACCCACACGCGAACCGCCGCGGGCTTGCCCGCGCCGCCGGTGACGGTGATGTCGAAGGTGGCTTCCTTGCCCGCCGTCACGTCCCCCTCTCGCGCGGCGACGATGGTCATGCCGCCCGCCGTCTGGCTCCCCAGTTCGGTCTTGGGGCCGTGCCCGTGCCCGTCCTTGTGGTCGTGGTCATCCCCGTCTTTGTGGTCATGGCCATCGCCCGCTTTGTGGTCGTGCCCGTCGCCTTTGGCGGCGGGCTTGGCGGGCGTCTCGGCCTTCTTTTCACAACCGCTCATCGACAAGGCGAGCGCGAGCGCGGGGATGGCGAACGTGAGCGCGAGGAAACGGAAAGTCTTCATGATGCGGACTCCTTCTTACGAGTTGGTGGACACGGGCTTCTTGGACGAACGACGCAGCACGCGGGCGAAGAACCCCGGGCCACCCGGGACTTCTCGCTTCACCTTTAACGCCAGCGCGTAACCGGCGGGAACGACGA
>CAZSZO010000150.1:0-2861 GCA_964611125.1 uncultured Phycisphaeraceae bacterium
TCAAGACCGCCGACTCGGGCTACCTCACCCGCAAGCTGTGCGACGTCGCCCAGTCGGTGATCATCACCGAGCACGACTGCGGCTCCAAGCGCGGCATCGTCAAGCGGGCCATCTACAAGGGCGAGCAGGTCGATGTGCCGCTCCGCGACCAGGTCGTCGGGCGCGTCAGCCGCAACAACATCGTCAACCCTGTCACCGACGAGGTGATCGTCCGCGAGAACGAGATCATCAGCATCGAGGTCGCCAAGCGCATCGAGGACCTGGGCATCGACCAGGTCATGGTGCGCTCGGCCCTCACCAGCGAGAGCCGCACCGGCTGCTCGGTGCTCGATTACGGCCTGGACATGTCCACTGGCAAGCCGGTCGAGCCCGGCATGGCGGTGGGCATCATCGCCGCGCAGTCGATCGGCGAGCCCGGCACCCAGCTGACGATGCGCACGTTCCACACCGGCGGCATCGGCTCGCTCTCGATCACCGAGAGCGAGATCAAGGCCAGCCAGGCGGGCGTCGTCCAGCTCCGCGACTGCAACGCCGTGCCGACCAAGGACGACGAGGGCCACTCGGCCCTGGTCGTGCTGAAGCGCAACGGCGAGATCGCGATCATGGACGCCAAGGGGCGCGAGCTCGAGAAGCACAAGGTGCCCTACGGCGCCTATGTGCTGGTCAAGGACGGCGAGGAGGTCAAGAAGGGCGACCGCTTCGTCCGCTGGGACCCGCACCGCACCCCCATTCTGGCCGAGAAGGCCGGCGTGGTGCGCTACGTCGACATCGAGATCGGCGAGACCGTCCGCGAGGAGGACGCCGGGCAGGGCCGCAAGGCGCTGGTGGTGATCGAGCACAAGGGCGAGAAGCACCCGCAGGTCACGATCGTCGACGCCAACGACCAGATCCTGGACTTCCACTTCCTGCCGGCCAAGGCCCGCCTCGAAGTGAAGGACGGTCAGACCATCGACGCCGGGCAGATGCTCGCCCGTCAGCCCCGCGGCTCGTCGGGCACGCAGGACATCGTCGGCGGTCTGCCCCGCGTGACGGAGATCTTCGAGGCCCGCAAGCCCAAGGACCCGGCCATCATGGCCGAGATCTCGGGCCGGGTCGAGATCCACTCCGACAAGCGCAAGGGCAAGATGACCATCCGCGTCATCTCCGACGCGGGGATCGAGAAGGACCACCACGTGCCCCAGGACAAGCACCTGCTGGTGCACACCGGCGACTATGTCGACGCGGGCCAGCCGCTCATCGACGGCCCCCTGGTGCCGCACGACATCCTCCGCATCAAGGGTGAAGAGGCCCTGTGGACGTACATGCTCGACGAGGTGCAGAGCGTCTACCGCGCTCAGGGCGTCGTGATCAACGACAAGCACATCGAGGTCATCCTGGCCCAGATGCTCCGCAAGATCCGCATCGAGGATCCGGGCGACACCGATCTGCTCCCCTTCGACGTGGTCGACAAGTTCGAGTACAAGCGCAAGAACCAGGAGGTCAGCGAGAAGGTCGTCGTCGTCGATGGCGGCGGCACCGATCTTCCCATGGGCGCGCTCGTCCAGAAGACCGAGGTCAAGGAGGCCAACGCCAAGGCCGAGGCGGCGGGCAAGGAGATCTGCAAGACCAAGAAGGCCCGCCCCGCCCGCGGCCGCACGCTGCTGCTGGGCATCACCAAGGCCTCGCTCCAGAGCGAGTCCTTCCTCTCAGGCGCCTCGTTCCAGGAGACGACCAAGGTCCTCACCGAGGCCGCGCTCCGCGGCGCCGTGGATGACCTCATCGGCCTCAAGGAGAACGTCCTGCTCGGTCACCTCATCCCCGCCGGCACGGGCTTCCGCCCCTACCAGTCGATGAAGGTCGCCGTGAACGGCGAGCCCCTCGAGGACGACAGCGAGGCTGAGGCCCGCATCATGGCCGAAGCCGCGGCGAAGGCCGAACTGCTCGGCGCCTCCAAGCACGAGGCCCTGGGCATGCCCCAGGTGCAGGTGCCGGGTCTGGGCGTGGGCGGCACGGCCGGGGCCTGAAGCCCCAGCAAGCCTCCCGAGGCCTGACAGCGGATCGCAACTGACCCCTCCAAGGGCCCGCGGAACCTCCGCGGGCCCTTTCTCATTCGTGGTTCATCGTTCATCGTCCCCGGGGCCAACGGGCCAATGGGCCCAAGGGCCAATAGGCTACCGCAGCGTGCGGATTGCCTCCGCCATGTGGCGGGCCGCCAGGGCGCGGTGCGAGACCCGGTTCTTCTCTTCGGGCGGCAGCTCGGCGCTGGTCAGCCGGAACTCGGGGCCCACCAGGAAGAGCGGGTCGTAGCCGAAGCCGTAGGCGCCCCGCGGGACCGTCCCCGGCAGGCCGATCCGTCCCTCGAAAACCCCGGAGCAGGTCGCCGCGACGCGGGGCAGGTCATGCGGCAGCGAGCCGGGCGCCGCGACGCACATGACGCACACGAAGCGAGCGGTGCGGCGGGGCTCGTCGATTCCTTCCAGCTCGCGCAGCACGCGCTCGTTGTTCAGGCGGTCGCGCTCCGCCCGCCCCAGCCCCGTTTCGAGCCCGTCGGTGCAGTAATGCGAGGAGATCACACCCGGCCGGCCGCTCAGGGCGTCGATCTCCAGGCCCGAATCATCGGCCAGGCACGTTCGCCCGAGCTGCGCAGCGTACCCGCAGGCCTTGATCGCCGCGTTCTCGGCGAACGATCCGCCCGTCTCGGCCGGCTCAGTCAGCGGCCGGCCCGCAGCTTGCGACGCCTCGGTCAGCCCCTCAACCTCCAGGCCTGCCGCCGCGAAGATGGCCCGCAGCTCATCGACTTTGTGGGGGTTGCCCGTGGCGATCACAATGGGTTTCATTCGGCACTCCGCTCGGCCATACGGTACGCACTCCGCCGGCCGCCC
>CAZSZO010000151.1:0-2796 GCA_964611125.1 uncultured Phycisphaeraceae bacterium
GCCGTCGCTGCTGGCGTCGTCGAGTCCATTGGTATTACCCCGGGTGGGCTCGCAGAAGAGAACGGACTGATCGTCACCCTCGTGCAGCCCGACCAGATCAGGTTTCGTGCTCGCGGCTTGCAGTCGGACCTCGGACGCTTGCGAGACGGGCTCGCGGCAAGCATCGCGCCGCCACAGGGCGGGAGCTTGCTTCTTCAGGAATCCATGAAGGGCGTGCTGCAAATCGGCCTCTCCGCCGATCCAGACGAGCGGACGGTGGATCTCGTTGTTCTCCCGGATGCGCTCGCGCCTTGGGCACGTGCTGGCGTGTCGGCACACCTGGAAGTGACTCTGGCCGGCGGAACAGAAGAACTGGCGATACCGCAATCGGCAGTCGTGCGTGACGGTGCACGAGCCATCATCTTCCGTCGCGACCCGGCGGACCCCGAGAAGGCGATCCGCATGGAAGCGGATGTGGGCCTCTCCGACGGTCGGTGGGTGGTGATCGCCAGCGGCGTCAAAGAAGGCGATGAGATCGTGCTGGGGGGCAACTTCCAACTGATGCTGGCGACCAGCGGCAGCACCGAGAAGGCCGGGCACTTCCACTCCGATGGCACGTTCCACAAGGGGAGCCACTAATCCATGCTCGCCAAACTGATCGCCTTCTCCCTCAAGCAATCCGCGCTCATCGTCGTGCTGGCGGGGCTGCTGCTCGTCTTCGCCGGGCTCAAGGTCAAGGACATGCCGGTAGACGTCTTCCCGGAACTCAACGCGCCCACGGTGGTCATCATGACCGAGGCGGGCGGGCTGGCTGCCGACGAAGTGGAACTCAACGTCACGTTCCCCATCGAGACGGCCGTCAACGGCCTGCCTGGCACGCGGCGGGTCCGCAGCGCCTCAGCGACCAGTTTGTCCATCATCTGGGTCGAGTTTGACTGGGGCATGGACATCTTCCGGGCCCGGCAACTGGTCTCGGAACGATTGTCGGCGGTGCGCGGCACGCTCCCCCCCGGCGCGCACGCCGAGATCACGCCCGTGACGAGCATTACTGGCGAGATCATGCTGATGGCCTTGTCTTCGCCAGACGGGTCCGTGAGCCCGCTCGACATGCGTTCGTTCGCGGAGTTTGACCTGCGGAACAAGATCCTCGCGGTGCCGGGCGTGGCGCAGGTCGTCGCCATCGGTGGCGAGTTGCCGCAGTACCAGATCAACGTGAAGCAGGATCAACTGGCGCTGTACGGGCTGACCATCAGCGATGTCGTCGAAGCCGCCAAGGGCGCGCACTCGACAGCCAGCGCGGGGTACGTTCCCAACTGGGAGAACCAGGAACTACCCATCCGCCAGACTGCCCGCGTGACCAGCGCCGAAGACATCAAGAACACGCTCGTGCGGATCCACAACGGCGCGGCGGTGACGATCGGGCAGGTCGCTGATGTGCAGCTTGGCGCTTCACCCAAGCGCGGCACCGCGACCGACCGGGCCATGCCCGCTGTCGTCGTGAGCGTGCAGAAAAGCCCCGGCACCAACACGCTCAACATGACGACGCAGATCGACGGGGTGCTGGACCAGATGGAGAAGGCCATGCCCAAGGGGATGGTCCTCAACCGCGACCCCTTCCGCGCTTCGCGGTTCATTGAGCGGAGCATCAACAACGTCGTCAAGGTGTTGATCGAGGCATCGGTCATCGTGGCGGTGATCCTGATCCTGTTCCTCTTGAATGTGCGGGCCACGATCGTGACCCTCACGGCGTTGCCGCTGTCGCTGGCGGTTGCGGTGCTGCTGCTGTGGGCGTGGGGACTTTCGATCAACGTGATGACGCTGGGCGGGCTGGCCGTGGCGATCGGCGAACTGGTGGACGACGCCATCATCGACGTCGAGAACGTGCTGCGACGGCTGAAGGAAAACGCCGGCCTGCCCGAGGGCGAGCGCAAGGGGTTGGTGGAGGTCATCTACAACGCCAGCAACGAGATCCGTTCGTCGGTGGTCTTTGCCACGATCATCATCTGCATGGTCTTTGTGCCGCTGCTGTTCTTGCAAGGGCTTGAGGGCAGGTTCTTCCAGCCGCTGGGGATTGCGTACATCGTCTCGATCATGGCCTCGCTCATCGTGGCGCTTACGGTCACGCCCGCGCTCTGCAAGTGGCTCTTCGCGGGATCATTCGGCAAGAAAGGCAAGGACGATGGGGCGGGGCATGGGCACGGCGAGCACGACGGGTGGTTGGTTCGCAAACTCAAGGCCGTGTACGAGCCGACCCTTCGTGCCAGCGTCCGCAACCGCGGCGTGGTGCTGGCGGGCGCGGGGCTGCTTACGGCGGCTTCGCTTGTGCTCATGTCCACCTTCGGCACGTCGTTTCTCCCCGCGTTCAAGGAGGGCACGTTCACGGTCTTCCTGCTCGCGCCCCCGGGCACATCGCTCGTTGAGAGCAATCGTCTCGCCGTGGGCGTTGAGGCGCAGATGGCCCAGATCGAGGGCGTGTCCAGCGTGACGCGACGCACGGGCCGGGCCGAGCGCGACGAGCACGCCGAGCCGGTGAGTAGTTCCGAGGTCGAGGTCACCATGAAGGCGGGCGTGGACCAGGAGGAGGTCCGTGCGAGCATCGACCGCATCATCGCCAACATCCCGGGCATCACGACGATGGTGGGACAACCAATTGAGCACCGGCTCAGCCACGTCCTATCGGGCACGCCCGCAGCGATCGCCATCAACGTCTATGGCGACGACCTCAACGTCCTACGAACGCTCGCCAAGGAGATCGAGGCGGCGATCAAGCCGATCCCCGGCACGCGCGATGTCGCGGCCAACCGCGAGATCATGATC
>CAZSZO010000152.1:0-2777 GCA_964611125.1 uncultured Phycisphaeraceae bacterium
GCCCTCAGTGTGCCTACGGGTGAACGCGACCGTCCCGAACCGGAGAACGCGCCGCGATGTGACCCGAAGGAGCCTGACCGCCGATGACGCCCCCCACGTATGCCCCCCCAACCGCGACGAAGACCGTCCAGCAGCAGATCGAGGAACTACGAGACTTGCCCGTCTCGCGGCTGCGGGAGCGCTACGCCGAAGCCTTCGGCGAATCGACGACATCCGGGAACCGCCAATGGCTGTTCCGCCGCGTGGCGTGGCGGATCCAGTCTCTCGCGGAGGGCGACCTCTCCGAGCGGGCGCGGCGTCGTGCCGTTGAGTTGGCACGGGACGTCGATGTCCGGGTCCGACCTCCCAGCGACGGGGAACCCGACGAGGCCGTCCGTACCGGCACCCGCTTGGTGACGATCACCGGGCGGATCGCCTCGTCGGGTAACGACCGCCTGCCTGCGCCCGGTTCCGTCCTTCGCCGTGCATTCAATGGCGCTGACCACGAAGTCACGGTGCGCCCCCAAGGCTTCGAGTACGAGGGGAAGGTGTACCGCTCGCTGTCGGCGGTGGCGACGGCGATCACCGGTTCGCACTGGAACGGTTTCTTGTTCTTCGGGCTGACCAAGAAGGGGGCCGTATGACCACCGCCACGTCACAACGCTCGCGCCGAGCCGCCGCGAACCGTTCCGCGGGTGCGAACGGAGCGCCCGCGCCGGGGCCTCAATCGATTCGCTGCGCCATCTACACCCGCAAGAGCACCGAGGAGGGGCTCAACCAAGAGTTCAACAGCCTCGACGCCCAACGCGAGAGCGCGATCGCGTACATCGCCAGCCAGAAGAACGAGGGGTGGCAGTGTCTGCCCGAGAAATACGACGACGGCGGGTTCACCGGCGGGAACATCGAGCGCCCGGCGCTCAAGCGCCTGATGGCCGATATCGAGACCGGGAAGGTCAACTGCGTCGTGGTGTACAAGGTGGACCGCCTCAGCCGTTCGCTGATGGACTTCGCGCGGCTCATGGAGCTCTTCGACCGCAAGGGGGTCTCGTTTGTGAGCGTGACGCAGCAGTTCAACACGACCCACTCGATGGGGCGGCTGACGCTCAACATCCTCCTCTCCTTCGCACAGTTCGAGCGAGAGATCATCTCCGAGCGGACACGGGACAAGATCGCGGCGGCGCGCCGAAAGGGGAAGTACGCCCTCGGCAAGCCGATCCTCGGGTACGACTACGTGCCCTACCCACCGCCCTTCACGGGTCGGCGGTTGGTGGTCAACAAGGCTGAGGCGGAGCGGATTCGGCGGATCTTCGAGTTGTACCTCGAAGCACGGAGCATCATGCACGTCGCCGACGAGTGCAACGCACGCGGGTGGTCAACCAAGACCTGGACGACGACCGCCGGGAGGGTCGTCGGCAACCGGGCGTTCGACAAGACCATCATCTCCCGACTTCTCCGCAATCCCCTTTACGTTGGCAAGGTGCCCCACAACGGAGCGGTCTACGACGGCGAACACGAAGCCATCGTCGACGACGATCTCTTCCGTCGCGTGCAGAACCAACTGAAGCTGGCAGCGGAGCGCGGCGGGGCGAGCGTCAAGAACTCGACCGGCTCGCTGCTCGGTGGGTTGGTACGGTGCAAGGGGTGCGGGTGTGCCATGTGCCCGAGCAGTGCGTCGAAGAAGAAGCCCGATGGCTCGCGCGTCCGATACCGCTACTACGTCTGCTCCAACGCGGTGAAGCGCGGGCGGAAGCATTGCGTTGCGCCGTCGCTGCCCGGGCCTGCTCTTGAGACGTTTGTCATCGAGCAGGTCAAGGCCGTCCTCGTCAATGACCTGTCGATGCGTGCCGTCGTCGCCCGGGCGCTGGATCTGTTGCGCGAGGCAGCGGAGCTCCGCGTTGCGGAGCGAACGCGGTTGCAGAACGTGCTTGAACGACTGTCAGGCGAGGAGCAGACGCCAGCGACACTCCGGGAGGTCGAGCGCGTTCGTCGGACGCTGACGGCCTTGGCCCGGCAGATTGACCTCGACGCCGACCGCCTGATTGACGAGGACGAGGTGGTCGGGGCCGTCGAGGCGTTCGACGGCGTGTGGGGCGCGATGACCCTCGCCGAGCGAGCAGAGTTCCTCCACGTCGTGATCGCCACCGTCGAGTACGACGGCCAGTCGCAGAACGTCTCCATCACCTTTCAACCCGGAGCGGAAGCCTCGGATAAACCAGCCCTGCCATGAACACCCCCACTGAATCTCGTGAACGCCAAGCCGCGCACCAGTCGATCACCACGACGGCACGATTCGTCGTTGGCGGGCGCGGCCGGGCTGCGTCCGAGCAGGCGGGATTGCCACCTATGGCGTTGCCCGGGCGCGTTCCCCGCGTCGCCAGGCTGATGGCATTGGCGATCCGTTTCGACGCCCTTGTTCGGGAGGGCACCGTCTCGACGCAGGCCGATCTCGCCATAGTGGGCCACGTCACCCGCGCCCGCGTCACCCAGATCATGAACCTGCTCCACCTGGCCCCGGACCTTCAGGAGGCGATTCTCGATCTACCGCCTGTTCGTGCGGGCCGCGATCCGATCACCGAACACGACCTTCGCCCCATCGCGGCGGAGGTCGACTGGAAGGTTCAGCGGCATCTCTGGAGAGAGCATTATCAGACCAGGACGTAGGTACCGGCCATGTGTGTGGGCGGGCCCTCGTGAAGACATGACGCTCGGCGGCCGATACCAATAACAGCGACCTGCCAGTGAAGGCGGAGCAGCGTGCTCTGATCTCGTGGTCGTGAGGCCACCGAGATGGGACATAC
>CAZSZO010000153.1:0-2714 GCA_964611125.1 uncultured Phycisphaeraceae bacterium
CTTCAGCGGGTGCTGCTCGACGGACTGGCCGTCGACGGAGGCCTTGGCGGGCTGCTTCGCCGCCTCGCGCAGGGCTTCGTCATCGCTGGAAGGTTCGGGGGGCACGCCAGTACCCCTCTGCTTGCCTGCTGAACTTGTCGCGCAAAGACCAACATTTCCGCGCCGACAGCAACGCGGATTGCTCGAAGCTCAAATGCCGATCAAGAACCGGGCGCACCTGGGCAGCGAACCGCTCTCGTGTGACGCGACAGCGACCGCGCAGGCGGTCTGCTACCCGCGGTCGCCGAGACCCATGAACCGCTCGGTGCCCCCGCCCCTCGTCCACTGCTCCCTGAATCGCTTCGAGAAGCGATCGGGCAGCGCCTTGGTCAGGCCCATCCTCTGAAGAAGCTCTTCGAGCGAGACGCCGCGCTCGGCCTGTCCCGTGTTGCCCAGGACGCGCCAGACGATCTTGTCCGCGGAACAGATCGACGCCTGCGCCTCGGTCTGCATAAGCGTCAGCGACTCCGCCTCGCCCGGATCCAACTTCTCCAGGTAATTCGGATCGAATCGGTCGCAGAACGTCTGGATGTCCGCTGGCGGAGCGCTGCGAACCTCAACGGCACCCGACGCGAGCTCCTGGGCCCAGTCGATCTCGTGCCGCTGCTCATCGCGCACGAAGAACTGCGACTCGTCAATCACGGTCTGTGCGAGCACAATCTGATACTTCTGCGTGACGGCCTGCCAGATCCCCAGCTCGAAGAGCCGCAGAACGACGTTGGTGTCAAGCAGGACTAAGCGAGATCGCATCATCCTTGACATCCTTGATGTCGTCCAGAGCCATCGCCTCCTGACGGCTCACGCCCAGATACTCCGCGGCCCGTCCCACCGAGAGCTCGCCCTCGCGCAGGGCCCGCAAGGCCAAGGCCCGGTACCGCTCTGGAAGCGATGGCGGCTGAGCATCCTCGCGGACATCGAACACGTCGCGCAGCGCCTTGCACACGGCGATGTCGGCCTCGGTGTCCTCACGCTTGCGGCTGAAGACGCCGTGAATGCGCCAAAGCAGAGCCTCGATCGACACGTCGAACTGCCGCGCGATGTCGAACAGCTCCGCGTGCTTGAGACCGCCCGACGACTTGGTCGCAGACGCGATCGCGACCCGCAGTGGCTCCTCAGGGATGAGAAGGCACGACGCAAACTTGTCAGCGAACTTCTCTTCCTGTTCCCCCGCCTCGTGCGCGCCGTCTCCCGTTCGGAAGATCCGCCACGTGAGCAGATGGAAGAGCTCATGCGCCAGGTCGTAGTTCCTCCGCCAGCGCTTGTTCTTGCCGTTCAGCAGCACCGCCATCCCGGAGTCCTCGCTCCGCGTGCACGCGGCCGTGCCGCTGGGATCGAACTGCAGGTGGAAGACCCGAATGCCGCACGTGTTTTCGAGCACATTCAGCAGGGAGAAGGCGGGACGCTGGCCCAGGTTCAGGTGGTTGCGCACGGTGGCCGCGAGCGACTCAGCGTCAGACCAGCCGAATCGCTCCCGGTCTCCCTTCGCTTCCGGTAGGAGGCAAGGGCGCACCTCATCGCACCACTTCTCCAGATTGTGGTACCAGTTGCACAGCTTGAGGAACTGCCCCTCGATCACGGCCGCCGTCTCGGCCGACTCGGGACGCTTGCGCCACAGCACGACCGATGGCACGTCCTCCGACGTCGCGAAGAACCACGCCACCGGTCGGCCGTGCGCCTGGGCCAGCTTCTCGAGGTGCGTCAGTCGAGGCTCTCGCTTCCCGTTCTCAAACTCGCTGAGCGAGGAGACCGGTATCGCGGTGCTGGCCGCAAGGGCGTCCAGCGTCCACCCCCGCTGTTGCCGTGCGAGTTTCAGTCGATCTCCGATCAAACCATTTGCTCCTTCTAGAACTGCGAAAAGTATAACCCAACTATCGGCTAACGGCTAGCCAAAGAGTTCGCGGATTGCGAAAATCGATGAGTTCCGAGCGTTATCGGGTCGCGCCCGGAAGCTTCCGACCGGAGCGGACGCTCGACAGCCGGATTCGTGGTCGAAGGACGGCCTTCTGGTCGGTGCCGAACAGAACCGCTCCCTGCATCGACGCCGCAACCGCGCACCCGACGAGGCCGTCCAGCCAGTGGTTGTCGTGTCCCTCGACCCGGAGCTTCCACTCATCGACGGTGCGTCCACGTCCCTCGGTCCGAACCCGGTATTCGCTGGTCAGGTGTTCCGACAACAGGCGATGATGCTCGGGCTTGTGACCAAAGAGCGACAACCCGCCCGGGTCGCCCATCGGTACGGCGAGCCGCGCGTGTACGAACGACTTCCAGAAGTTCGTGTCGAAGAGCACGTGCCGCACCGCGCGCTTCCCGGTGACCACTGGCACTCGCCAGTTCAACCCGACCCGCTCGCCCCGCTTGCGCTTGTAGTCGCTGAAGGGCAGGCTGCTCGCGCCGACATAGCGGCCGTGGCTGGGGGTGAGCACGCTCGCGTGCGGGCTCTGGCGACAGAACTGATAGACCACGTCCGTCGACGAACCCCAGTTGGCGTCGATCAGGCATCGGTCGATCCGCACCATCGCGCCGTCGTCGCGCCGCCATTCGCGAGCAACAGTCGCCTCGATGAGCTGCTCCAGGCCGCCGTAGATCGCGCCTTCAACGCCGGCGCGTGGTGAAGCGGCTCCAAGCGTCCGGCGCACATCCCGAAGCGTGAAGTACGCCTGCTTCTGGTCCGGCTC
>CAZSZO010000154.1:0-2596 GCA_964611125.1 uncultured Phycisphaeraceae bacterium
GTGCGGCTTGCTGGCGGCGTCGGTCACCTTGTGCCGCAGCTCTTTCTCAGACCACGGCGGCTCGCACCGCGGGTTGTACCGATCCCACAGCAGCGAGAACGCCGCCTCGGGATCGAGGGCGAACCCGTGCACCAGCGCCGTCGCGGCCGTGTAGGTCTGACTGTGCCCGCCCGAGCCGGAGATCGCTGGTGGGATGCGGTCCAGGTACGCCGCGGCGCGGCGGAGTACAGCGTCGCCCGCTGGTAAGCGATCGCTTCGTAGTGACGGCGGCTGCGAAGCGATCGTTTCCTTACGCCCGTGCCGTGCCTCGGTCACGGCCTCGGCCAGTGCCGCGACAGTTGCGGCCAGCTCGCCAGCGTCGACCACGGCGGGTTCGCCGTCAAGCGGGTCGTAGGGCTCCCCGCTGGGGTGGATGCTCGGGCCGACGACCGTCTGAGCGCCGGTGCTCCGCAGTTCGACGATCATCTTCTTCGATACCGGGTCCTGGTGCTTGCGGGTCTTCATCCCCTCGCACACGTACCACCAGTGCGACGCGGGCTTGCCAGGTCGCCCGGACATCGCGCCCGTCGGCGGTAGGAACTTGGGCGCGAGCGCCACCGCCTCCTCGCAGTCGAGGTCCACATCCACCAGCCACCCGCTCGGCTCGCCGAGGAGCACGCCGATGTTGCCGGTGCCGTTGAAGTGCGCCGGCAGGTCGGTCTCGGAGAGCCGCAGGTCCGTCCACCCCTTGAGCACGGGGATCTTCTTCCGCGCGGGCACGGGGATCACCGCGTACCCGCGGGCGAGGTACGTGCGCGCCGACTCAAGCAGGATGGAGGGGCCATCGCTCATCGCCTATTCGTTGTCCTCGCGGCGGCGGATGGTGGCGCCCATGATCTTGAGCGTCTGCGCCGCGGTCTCGCGGTCGCGCTTGCTGGCGCGGTAGTCCAGCAGTCGGTCGATCTCGATCACGGGCTTGATCGCCAGGTCGAAGCCGTACATGCCGGTGGCCAGGCCCGCCGCGTGGCCGATCGCCCGCGTGCATGAACTCGCTCGGTGCGTGCCAGCGGCCGCGATCAGCAGCGGGATCTCCGCGCGGGCCTCGGTGTGGTACATCAGGCCGCCGACGCTTCGCGCCAGCAGCGAGCCGATGCCCTTGGTGTCGTTCTTGTCGATGGGCGCGGAGGCCACGTGGCGTCCGAGCAACTGCCCGTCCTTGTCGGTCTCTTCGATCGTGATCGTGATCATGCGGTACTCCTTGTTCAGAAGGGGATTTCGTCTTCGGGGATGCCGTACGTCATACCCGCGGGCTCCGGCGGCCGGTCCGGCAGGCCTTCTTCGCTGTCAAGGCGCGGGGGCTTATCGCCGAGCACGTGCTGCGTGACGCGCTCGAACTGGTCGCCGGCCTTCTTCTCGACGGTGATCGAGAGCGTCGGGGCGAGCGCCCCGGCCTTGGCCATGTCGACCGCCTCCTCGGTGCTCTGAGGGATCGGCTCCACGGAGCGGGCTCGCCACCAGGCCTCCGCCTTCGTGCGCGCGTATCCGGTGTGGTCGAAGCAGACCCACTCGCGGAAGAAGCGGTTGAAGCCGACGCGGTACTCAACCCGCATGGTCAGCGGCGCGGAGGGGTCGCTGCGTTTGTAGTGCACGTGGTACGTCGTCTCGCTGACGCGGTGCTCCTCGCGCGTGGTCTGGCCGCTGAGGATGCCCTCGGTGCTGGCCTTCGCCTCGTGCTGTTGCCTGTTGGGATCGGGGAACTGGTGGCCGCACTGTGGGCAGGTCTGGTAGCCCGCCGAAATCAAGGCCTGGCAGTTGGGGCACTCTTTCGCCGGCGCTTCACCGTCGCCGCGATCGTCGGTGGCGATGCGGATCGCGTCAACCGGGCCGTGGCGGAGCACGTTGCCGCCGAAGTCCAGGACGAGGCAGTCGTTCTTGCCGGGGTGGAGCCGGAAGCCCCGGCCCACCATCTGGTAATACAGACCCGGCGACATGGTCGGGCGCACGAGCGCCACGCAGTCGATGTGCGGTGCATCGAAGCCGGTCGTCAGCACGTTCACGTTGCACAGGTACTTGAGCTCGCCCGAACGGAAGCGGCCAAGGATCGCCGCACGCACGCCGTCGGGGGTGTCGCCGGTGACGAAGCCGCACTCGATGCCGTGCTTGGTCTTGAGCACATCGACGATGTGCTGCCCGTGGCGGATGCCCGAGGAGAAGATCAGCGTGGCGCTACGGTCCTTGGTGTGCTGGGCGATCTCGGCGCACGCGCCCTCGACCAGCCCCTCTTTGTCCATGAGGTCCTCGACCTCGCTGGCGACGAACTCGCCGGCGCGGACGTGCAGGTCGTCGGTGCTGATCTTCTGCAGGCCCGCCTTGGTCTTGAGCGGCGACAGGAATCCCTGCACGATGAGCTCGCGGACACCGACCTCGTAGCAGACGTGGTTGAGGATGTTCTCGGGGGCGCAGATCGAGCCGGACTTCATGCGGTACGGCGTGGCGGTCAGCCCGATGATCCGGACGTTGGGGTTCACCACCTTGGCGTCAGCGATGAACTGGCGGTACATCCCGTCGTCCTCGGCGGGGACCATGTGCGCCTCATCGACGATGATCAGATCGACGG
>CAZSZO010000155.1:0-2534 GCA_964611125.1 uncultured Phycisphaeraceae bacterium
CCGTCGTCCTCGGCGGGGACCATGTGCGCCTCATCGACGATGATCAGATCGACGGAGCCCAAATCGCAAGCCTTCTTCCAGATGCTCTGGATACCCGCGACCGTGACGGCGTAGCCCAGGTCCTTGCGCTTCAGACCCGCTGAATAGATGCCCATTGGCACGTCGGGCGCGATGGTGCGGAGCTTGTCGGCCGCCTGCTCGAGCAGTTCCTTGACGTGGGCCAGGATGATGACGCGCCCGTTCCAGTGCGTGGCCGCGTCGCGGCACATGGTCGCGATCACCGGCGTCTTGCCACCGCCGGTCGGAATGACGACGCACGGATTGTCGTCACGAGAGCGCAAATGCTCGTACACGGCGGCGATGGCGTCGGACTGGTAGGACCTCAACTGCAAGAGGCAGGCTCCGATTGGTTACTCAGCTAGGAAAGACGGCCGCCAGGCATCCGGGTCGTTCTCGATGCTGTTGAGAGCAGAAGCCGGACCACCCACACCGATGTGGGGCGGGTCGCAATCGCCGCACAGCACCTCGCCGTTCAGCCGATCTGCGTCCATCCGCATGGGCTCACCGCAGCAACCACAGAACGACCGGAAGAACCGGCTGCCGGGGATGGCATCGCCGTGCCGGGTCCCATCAGGCGCGCGCCGGGCCATCCGGGAATCGCGAGGGCGGGTTGTTCGTGTGAGTGATGCCATGAATCTCCACCAGCACTTTGCCGCCCGGCGTCACCGGGCCACGCTCGACAATCAACCGATCAATCTGCGAGTCGTCTCGGTACGCCCCGCCCTTGGCGAGCGCATCGAGCAGCGCCTTCTGCACGTTGTCCAGGTCGCGCCGGCGGTTGTCGGGCGGGCAGACGGTGACACGCACCTCCAGCCGACCGTTCATCCGCACCACCCGCATCACCGCGAGGGCGGCGCACACGCTTGCGCGGTAGCGCCGCCCCTCGCGGCTCAGCACGGTCCTGGAGCCCATCCGTCGCCAGATGTGGTTCACACTGGGCGGGTACGGGAGCTCGAGGACGCGACCAGATGGACTCAGCGTTTCCAGGGCGGCGTGCTCCCCGGGCCGACGCCGACGGGAGCGCGAGCGCTCACCGGCGAACCGCCGCCGCCCTTCTTGGCGTAGCCCTTGATGACGTTGGTGAACTCACCGTTGTCGTCGCGTTTCTTCAGCCCGACGTTGATCTCCAGCGGGACGTTGTGGAGCTCGACCGAGTCCTTGGGCTGCATCACGCCGATGGCGCGGCAGATGGCCGAGAGCTCGCCGCGAGCGATCTTGACCGTCATCTCGCTCTTGTTCTCGAGGTTGAGGCGGGCCCAGACCAGGCGGCCCTTGAACTCGCCGTCGATGATCTGGAAGGTCAGCTGCAGGTACTTGCCGCCCCCGGTCTTGGTCGGCTTGAGCTCCGACTCGGAGACGACGGCGAGGTACTTGCCCGCGGGGAGCGGATCGAGCGCGACGGACGGGTCAACCTGATGTGCGTCGAAGTTGTTCAGAGTGGCCATGAGTCAGTTCCTTTGCGATTGGTGATGGACGGATCAGGGATGGACAACCGCAACAGCGCTCAGGCCGCGCCCGCGTTGTCGGTGGTGGGGGCAGGTGTGGCGACGGCGGCGGAGGGGTCCTCGCCGCGAACGAGCGCCGCGAAGACGCGGTAATCCAGCGGGATCTCTTCAGGCAGACCCAAGCGGTTCTTGGCGACGTGCGCTGGCCGCTCGACGGTGCGGATGATCCGCTCGCCCGTGCTCACGCCGTTGTGCTTGGCCTTGTTGAAGCCTTCGTCGACCTTGATCGTGTGGACCTTGTACGTGGCGAAGAGCACCTCGTCGGCCCACTCCTGCACCAGCGCCGACGCGAGCTTGTGCAGGCGCGGCGAGTAGCGGTCGTACGGCACGGTCTCGGGATTCTCGAACTTCTCGATCTTGGCATGGGCGATGAGGACCACCGTCATACCGCGATCGCTGCGGAGCGCATCGAGCGCGCCGAGCACCGCACGCCACTTGTCGACTGCGAAGGCAAAGCCCTTCGCGTAACCGATCTTCTCGATGTTCTCGACGCTCTCGTCGGCACAGACCTCGCCCCAGATGAGGCGTTCGAGCCAATCAAGGCTGTCGATGACGACGGTGCGGTAGTTGTGGTCGCCCGAGTACAGGGACTCGAGCGCGGCCATCACTTCGCCGAGGCTGCGGGCGAGCGGGAACGACTCGCAGTCGATGTCGGCCAGGCCGTCCTCGGTGGGGACGAAGATGGGCTTCTCGGCCATCGCGCCGAAGGTGCTCTTGCCGATGCCGTGCGTGCCGTACAACATCACGCGGCGGGGGCGGGCCTTGCGGCCCTTGCTGATTTGGTTCATGAGGGTGTGGGGGGTTGCGGGTGCGGTCGTGGGCATGGAATCTCCGTGATTGCAGAAAGTGGGATCGATGTCTTCAGGCCAGATGTCGCGGGTGAACGCACCTTGGCCAAGGCGGACGAGTGGGAGCGCTCGATCGGGCTGGAGCGGCGTGGCGTGGGCGAGGGGCACGCCAGTACCCCTC
>CAZSZO010000156.1:0-2289 GCA_964611125.1 uncultured Phycisphaeraceae bacterium
TGCGTGAAGGTCACGTCGGCCATGTTGATCTCGGGGAACACACCCTGCTCGGTGATGCCGCAGGAGTAGTTGCCCTGGCGATCAAAGGCCTTCTCGTTCAGGCCGCGGAAGTCCTTGATGCGGGGGCAGGCCAGGTTGATGAACCGGTCGAGGAAGTGCCACATGTGGTCGCGCCGCAGCGTGACCATCACCGACGACTCCATCCCCTCGCGGAGCTTGAAGTTCGACACGCTCTTCTTGGCCTTGATCACGATCGGCTTCTGACCGGTGACCTTCTGGATCGTATCGATGACCGTCTGGCGCACGTTGGCGGGAACCTTGTTGCCCTCGAGGTGCCGGCCCACGTTCACGTTGAGCACGATGCTCTTGATGCGGGGGCGCTGCATGGGGTTGGTCATGCCGAACGCCTCGCCCAGCTTGGGCGCGACGACCGTCTTGTATTGCGTCAGCAGGCGGGGCTCAACGCGCGGACCGCGCGGGGCGTCATCGTCGCCGCCCTTCTCCTCGCCGCCGCCCTTGGGCTTGCCGGCGCCCTTGGCGGGCCTGTCGCCCTTGGGCTTCTGCCCGGCGCCATCCTTGCCCTTGGGCTGCTGCTGCTTGGCTTCCTTCTCGCTGGACATGGTTCAACCTCGGGTTCGGCTCAGACGGGGGCGGGGGACGCTGGGGGGGTGGTGGCTGGACGCGGGGGGAGTGGTGCGAAACGGGACTGGCCGCCAACTCGATCTGCTCGGACGATTAGGTGCTCTTGCCGGCGTGCCGGACGACGCCCAGCTCGCCGCCGCCCCGCACCGCTACGCGGACCTTGGTCCCGTCGGGCTTGGTGGCGAAACGCACGCGGGTGGGCTTGCCGTCGACCACGGGGCTGACGTTGCTCAGGTGGATCGGCGCCTCGCGGGTGACCACGCCCCCCTGCGGGTTGAGCCGCGAGGGACGGGTGCGCCGCGTCACGAGGTTGATCCCCTCGACGATGACGCGATCGGTCTTGGTGATGATCTCACGCACCCGGCCGGTCTTTCCCTTGTGGGAGCCGCTGGTGATGATCACCACGTCGCCTTTTCGGACGTGACGGGCCATGTCAGACAACCTCCGGAGCCAGGCTCACGATCTTCATGTAGTTCTTGTCGCGCAGCTCGCGGGCGACGGGCCCGAAGATGCGCGTGCCCTTGGGGTTGCCGTCGTCCTGGATCAGGACCACGGCGTTGGAATCAAACTTGACGTACGAGCCGTCAGCACGGCGCGTCGCCTTGGTGGTGCGGACCACCACCGCCTTCGACATGTCGCCGGCCTTCACGTCGGCCCCGGGGATCGCCCGCTTGATCGAGACGAACACCCGGTCGCCGATCCCCGCCGTGCGCCGGGTGAACTTCCCCGACGCCGTCGAGCCGCCGTACACACGGATCACGTAGGCGATCTTCGCCCCGCTGTTGTCCGCGACTTCGCATCGTGTTTCTTGCTGCAGCATGGGTCGTATCCGTTGAAGGCTCGTGAAGGCTTGCTCGGAACCGGTCTTGAGTCAGGTCGGGTTCAGGTCTCAGGTCGCTCCCAGGTCGTCGGGAGGCCGCTTGCTCGCTTACGCGCTCTCGGCCGCGCCCTCCGCGGCCGCGTCGACGGTCTCGGGCGCCGCCACGGCGGTGAACTGCTTCTGGGCCTGGGCCCGCACGATCCGAAGCAGCCGCCACCGCTTGGTCTTGCTCACCGGCACGCAGGGCACGATCTCCACCATGTCGCCGCGGCGCGACTCGTTGTTCTCATCATGGATGTGCAGCACCGACCGCTTGCGGATGATCTTGCCGTACTTCGGGTGCGTCGTCAGGTTCGGCACCACGACCTTGCGCGACTTGTCGCGCTTGTCGGACTCCACGATCCCGATCTTGCTCGGCTGCTTCTTGGGGGCGGTGGGCTTGGCGGCGGTGGTCGGCATGGTTCTACCTGCGAAATGCGTGCTCGTTGGGCGGCGGTCCGGTCAGGCTCGTCGGGGCTCGTTGAGACGTTACTTGGCGGCCTTGGCCCGGCGCGAGGTGGCCTCGGTCAGGGCCCGGGCGATGTTCTTGCGGATCTTCTTGAACTGCGAGATGTCCTCCACCTTCTCAGTGGTCGCCTGCGTCCGCAGGGTGTGGAGCTTCCCCCGCAGGGCCGTAACCTCGGCCGTCAGCTGCTCGCCGTCGAGCTTGCGGTAGTCCGCCTTCGTCTGGGTGTCCTTCTTGCTGGCCATGGGCGTGTTCCTGCGGGAGCGTGCGACGCTTCGTCCAGGCCGAGATGGCGAAGTGGCTGCCCATCCTGCAGGCGACC
>CAZSZO010000157.1:0-2214 GCA_964611125.1 uncultured Phycisphaeraceae bacterium
TTCCGCGCCGCGCGGAGCCGCGTGTGCCCGGCGATGATCACGCCGTCGGCGTCGACCAGAATCGGCACCTTGAATCCGAAGGCCTGGATGCTCTTGGCCACCGCATCGATGGCGGCGTCGTTGATGGTGCGAGGGTTGCGGTCGTACTCGTGGACCGCGTCGATGGGAAGCGTTTCGATGTTCACAGCAATCTCCGTCGTGGGTATGGGCGCGGCGGTAAGCGCCGGCGCATGGGGCGTCGTGGTGGCCCGCCGCACATGCGGTGGGTCCGGGGATCGGTGGATCGCTGGTTGGCTGGATCGCTCGGGCGACGGGCCCGTCCGGGAGCGATTAGCGCCCCGATTCCCCCGCGCTACGGGCCGCGCCCGTTGGCCACGGGTCCGCCCACGTTGGCCCGCGTCGCGTCATTGGCGGCGAGGTGTACCAACCCCGCCGCGGGGCCGCCCCGCGCTCGGACGGGCGAAACAAACTCTGTCGCCAAGCGCGGCTGTTCCCGCGGGCCAAGCGACGCGATCTGGCCCGGGAAGTACCTAACGCCATCCGCCTCCCCTCGGGTAAGGCTTCCGGCTGTAAGGCTCCCGCTAGGCGCGGCCTGGCACACGACCTGCAAGGGCGCTGCGGTGGGGAGGCGGGGGGCCGGGGGAGGGGTGGGGGAAGGGATAGAAAGGAGAGAGATACCTTCTTTCACTTTCTTCAACCCCTCCTTCTCTGCTCCCTTCCCGCCCGCCCCCCCGCCCCGAGAGATCGCGCGTGAAGAATGTGAAAGAAGGGTCCAAGGCCCGCCGACCCGCGCTTCTGACCTGCTACGGCAGGAGTTCATACACCCTCCTTGACCGCCCGGCGGTTGGCTCGACCCCTTCCTTCAAGCGGCCCGTCTCCTTGAGGTTCTCAAGCACCTCGTCCCGCTCCCGCTGGGTCAGGTGCTGGGTCACGCGGCACATCTGCGACCGGGTCATACGTCCGCCCGCCGTTCGCATTGCGCGGAGCACGGCCTTCTGCTTGGCGTCGAACTCGCCCTGCGACACATACTCGTGGGCGAGGTAGAGCACGCGGCGGGTCAGGTGCTCGGACAGGCCGCAGGCCCATTCCGCTGCGTCGGCGTCGATGACCGGCTTCTCGCGGTTCTTGGAGCAGGCGTAGATCAGCGCCAGGCGGCAGGCCTTCTCCTCGACGCGTGCCCAGATCGATCGCAGGTCCTCGCGCGGGCGCTCCATCTCGATGTCGGCGAGCGTCGCCAGGCGGTTGAACACGGCGCGGGCGTCGTCGGTGGTCGGAACCACCATCGGCTTGGGGTGCTCGCGGCTGAGGTTGCCGCCGGGGTTGAACGCGCCCCACCAGGTGGCCGCGTCCACGATCGCCTGCGGAGGGTCCTTCTCGGGCTGCCAGACGCGCGGCGGCATCTCGCCCGTCTCGAACACGATGAGCCGGGCCATGAACCCGTCGCTCATGGCGTCGGGCGTGAGCGCGTGCTTGAAGTGCTCGGGCGCGGTCGTCGCGAGGAGTGACACGCACGGCTGGTCGATGACCTTGTTCCGCTTCGCGTCGGCGTAGGCCTTGCCCTTGAAGACGCTCCGCGCCGACGAGTACATCTTCATCAGCGTGGAGATGACGTTGAACAGGTGCGGGGCCTTCTTCGGGTCGCCAATGGTGCGGAGCCAACGCCCGAACTCATCGATCTGGAACAGGATCGCGGGCTCGGCTTCGACGGCCGTCACCAGCCCGGCGTCGCTGGCGAGGTCCTCGTTGCCCTCGAGCCCGTTGAGACCGGCTTTGAACAGCACCGCCTTGTTGATGAGCCGGGCGTTGTCTTTGCCCGAGCCGGACCCCGCGAGGCACACGACGTACAGGTTGGTGCGGTTGCCGCGCTCGTCGCGGACCTTGCGCCCCGCGAGCACGGCCTGCAGGCACATCGCGCCGGCGAGCGCGAGCATCGGCTGCCAACGGTGGGCCGTCTCCCTGTTGAACGCCATGACCTCGGAGATGAACCCGGGCACGGCGAGGTAGCGATCGGGGAGCGGGCCGGGATCGATCGGCGTGTCCTCGTCCGGAGCGGCCGTGTCCTCGCTCGCCTTCGCCGGCGGTGCCATGAATCCCGAGAGGTCCACGCCGCCCAGATCCTCAACCTTCTGAGCATCGCGGAGCCAGCCGAGCGGACGGTCGTGCGGCTTGCTGGCGGCGTCGGTCACCTTGTGCCGCAGCTCTTTCTCAGACCAC
>CAZSZO010000158.1:0-2094 GCA_964611125.1 uncultured Phycisphaeraceae bacterium
CGTGGGCGGCGTCTTTGGGGCGGAGGGCGAGCGGGGGCATCGTGCCGCCGGCAGGAGGCGAAGTTGGTCTGATGTCTTGATGGGGTCCGGTGGTCACGGATGGCCCCCAGGGTTGCATGAGGGGTCCGGTTCAGGCATCTCCGCCGAGTTGAACGCCAGGCCTCCGATGGGCTCGAATGACTTCAGCGCGGCGTCGATGACGCCGGGCGATCGGGTCCAGAGGGCGTGGGGGATGCCCGCCTCGACTCGGCGGGCTTCACGGGCAGCCGTTTCCCAGGCCGGGGAGCCGGGTGCCGCGTCGAGCCCAAGCTCATCGGCGACGCCCAGCGTTTGCAGGAACACGTCTACCGCGTCGCTCGGCCAGCGCCTGGAAACGACGGGGTCCGCCAGCACTGCCAGCAGATGCTCCTTGTGGGCGAGAAGCGCTTTGGCGACCGACGCGTGGCGCTTGGCGCCGCGGACAACGAGACGACCTTCTTCGGCATGAACTCGAAGGCCAAGGGCCGTGGCGGCGCGGAGGAGGGTCAGGCCGTCCATGTGCCCTCCTCGTCGGCGTCATCCGGCGATGGCGGAGTTGATCCCTGATTCGTGGTGGGGTCAAAATCCGCGTAGTGCCCACTCTGGGCACTGACAGAACCGCCAGAAGGGAGGGTGGGGGGGCTTCTGTCAGCTTTGTCAGTAGCCTCCGGGGGGGGCTCGGGGTTTTTTGGGACACCTTTGGCGGCGAGCTTGGGATTGATGAAGTACGTGGCCCCGTCGCGGAGCGGGCTGGTGCGGGTCATCCTGCCGCCGGGCCCGGACGATGGACCCGACTATGACCCGTGGGCGTGCATCTGAGCCCTGACACGCTGCCGAGGGTGATCCACTGGCCGCAGGCGGTCGCCCGAGAGAGTGGCAGCCCTGCCATGGGCGGAATCGCGCAAGTCCTTATTGGATAAGTATTTACGCATTCACCGGGTGCCGAAAGACTGCCATTTCCTGCCACTTTTCGGGCCGACACAGGCACGGTTCAATTGGGGAAGCGTGAGTGTGCGTCATGCACGGCCCGCGCTCGGGTCGGGCAGCACGCGGAAATAGCCCTTGATGCAGCGGGGATCGCGCACGCAGATCTGGATGTGGGTGCGATCGTGGAAGCCGGCGTTTTCGTAGAGCGGCTCGCCCTCGATGAACGCCGCCCGCACAGAATCGAATGGCGGGCGGCCGTCGCGGCGGCGGATTTCATGCACGAACTCAACCACGGCGCAGTCGAGGTTCCGCAGCAGCAGTTCTTTCGATCCTTTGGGCGCACGATTGGCGGGCATTGCCGCTCCGGCCTTGCTCATCGCGGACCGCAAGGTCTGGTGCCCGTTCTTCACGAGTTCGATTGACTCGGCGTCGAGCAGGTTCAGGCAGCGTCCCAAGTCGATCACCGCTCCGACGACGGTGGGCTCGGTGATTTTTCCGCGCGACCGCCTCGGATAGCGCGTGAGCGTGCGGGCGTAGTCGAGGGCGCGCTCGGGGCTGTTCTCCCAGAAGTAGATGCCATGGCCGAGCCAGTCGTAGTCGTTCTCGCTGGGCTTGAGCGAATCGCCACCAGCGAAGACCGCGTCTGCGACGCGTTTGTCGCAGCCGTGAAAGCCAAGGGCGAAAGAGGGAAGGACATCGTACACGGCTTACCGGTACGGCTTGGCGAGGCCCTTGCCGGACTTGTCCAGAATTCCCGCCTCGACGAGAAACCTGACGGATTTCGCCTTCGAAGACAGCACCGACTTCATCACCCGCTTCGAGGCGGCGAGGTGCTCGGCGACCATGGGATTCCGGGAGGTCGAACCCGCAAGGGTCGCGCCGCGCTTGGCCGGCTTCGACTTCGCCATGGTTCTGATCATCGGCTGGTCTCCTTCGCACAATCATACGACAGATACGGTTCGCCGTCCGGGTAGGTGGAGCAAGTGCGGTCGTTTGCAGTCCGGGCCAGCGATTATCGGCGAATTGACCGACAGTGGTTCTGAGCGACGCCATCGGAAAGTCGTCGGTCAGGCGGAAAGGCTCACGCTCGCGCTTCAAAAGCGTACCACTGGCCATGCCTTTCGCGGCGCCGGAATCCTCGCTGCCGGG
>CAZSZO010000159.1:0-1979 GCA_964611125.1 uncultured Phycisphaeraceae bacterium
CCCACGCAACCGGGGGGTCGGCCAAGCGGCGGCAAATCCGGCAACACAAGCGCGCCCAACCGCTCCCACCGCGTCCAAGCCCGAAACACAAAACCCCCAGAATCCTCAGGATTTAGTGGGGGTTGGTGTTCCGTGCGATGCTGTGAAATCTGGACCAATGGGCAGGACTGGACTTGAACCAGCGACCCCCGCATTTTCAGTGCGGTGCTCTACCAACTGAGCTACCTACCCGGACAGGCTTCAAGCCTAGCTCGCGTCCAAGTTCGGTCAAGTGCCGGATCCCCTAAACTGCGCCCATGGCGCCCCCCATAACCCCAGGCGGACCCGCATCCCCGGCGCCGTCCGCCCCGCTTTCGCCTTCCCCTCCCGCTGGCGGAGCCGGGGGGCCCCTGCTCTCGGTCGAGAACCTGCACGTTCACTACCCCCAGCGTGGTCCAAGGCTCCTGCAGCGCGGGACCGTCTTCAAGGCCGTCGACGGCGTCTCGTTCGACCTCGCCCCGGGCGAGTGCCTGGGCCTCGTCGGCGAGTCGGGCTGCGGCAAGACCACCGTCGGCAGGGCCATCCTCCGCCTCATCCCGGCCACCGGCGGGCGCGTCGCGATGGAGGGGGTCGATGTCCTGGCGGCCCGTCCCGCCCAGCTCCGGCCGCTGCGCCGCCGCATGCAGATCATTTTTCAGGATCCAGGCGGCTCGCTCAACCCTCGCATGCGCGTCGGCGCCGCGCTCGCGGAGCCCTTGGAGGTCCACGGGCTGGCGCGCTCGCGCCAGGCTGCCCGGGCCATCGCCGGGGAGATGCTCGAGCGCTGCGGCATGCCCGTCGCGGCGATGGACCGCTACCCGCACGAGTTCAGCGGCGGCCAGCGCCAGCGGATCGCCATCGCCCGGGCCCTGGTGCTCAAGCCCCGCTTCATCGTCTGCGATGAGCCAACCAGCGCTCTCGACGTCTCAGTGCAGGCCCAGATCCTCAACCTGCTGGCCGACCTGCAGCGGGGTCTCGGCCTGTCGTATCTGTTCATCAGCCACGACATCGCCGTCGTGGCCCACATGTGCGCCAGGATCGCGGTCATGAACGCCGGGCGGATCGTCGAGCTCGGCGACCGCGACCAGGTCCTATCGGCGCCCGCCCACGAGTACACCCGCACGCTGCTGGCCGCGGCGCCCCGGCCCGACCCCCGGGCCCGCCGTCGGCCCGTCGCTCCCCCCCCTCCTCCAGCCACCGCAGCGGGCCCCGCCACGGCCCCGTCCATCAACCGATGACCGACGTGCCGATGTCCGTGCGGTGCTGCATCCCCTCGAAGCGGACGTCAGCAACCGCGCGATAGGCCTTCTCCCGGGCCTGCTCCGGCGTGTCGCCCAGGGCCGTCACGTTCAGCACCCGCCCGCCCGCGGTCACCAGCCGGCCACCCTTGGCGATCGTTTCCTGGCGCGTCCCGGCGTGGAAAACCACCACGCCGTCCCGCCGCCCCGCCGCTTCGACGCCCGTGATGGGGACATCGCGCCGGGGCTTGTCGGGGTAACCCGGCGCCGCGAGCACCACGCAGACGGCGCTCCCGGGCTCCCAGCCGATCTCGACCTCGTGCAGCTTGCGCGTCGCGGTGGCGAGCAGGATCTCCAGCAGATCTCCCCGCAGCCGGCGCATGAGCGTCTGGCACTCGGGGTCGCCGAAGCGGCAGTTGAACTCAAGCACCTTCGGCCCCGCGTGCGTCAGCATGAGCCCGGCGTACAGCACGCCCCGGAAGTCGATCCCCTCGCGCCGCAGCGCGTCAACTGTCGGCACCAGCACCTCGCGCTGCACCCGGGCCACCATGGCCTCATCGAGCGAGGGGGACGGGCAGATGGCCCCCATGCCGCCGGTGTTCGGACCCGTCGCCCCGTCGGAGAGCCGCTTGTGGTCCTGGCAGGGCTCCATCACGAAAATCGTCCGCCCGTCAACCAGCGCCAGCACCGACACCTCACGGCCCTTGAGCTTCTCTTCGATCA
>CAZSZO010000160.1:0-1895 GCA_964611125.1 uncultured Phycisphaeraceae bacterium
AGGACTCGGTCGAGCTCCACAACGTCCCGCTGGAGATCAACGTCGGGCTGAAGAAGCGCGACGACAACGGCGAGTTCACCAACGTCATCAAGGGCTACGCCAAGAAGGGCGGTGGCGGTTTGCCGATGAGCCCCCGCGCTCCCGTCGGCGTCGGCTCGGGGAGCACGCCGCCCTGGAAGCGGTGATCTGAACAAGTCTCTGGTGGGGTGCGTTCGGGCGTGGAGTGGTCGGGATGGGCCGGGTCTGGATCGGCGAGCACTGGTCTGGCAAGGGTCGCCTCACGCGGAGACGTGTGCGGCGGCGTTCAACCAAGGAGCACACGAATGAGCACGGCAACAGCGATCGGTCCGGACATCAGCAACGGCGGCAAGCGGACCATCGACATGACCATCCCGTACCGCGTGGAGGTCGAGATCAAGGGCGAGGCTGACCTCTTGTTCCACCGCTGGAACTGCGAGGCCGTCGAGGCGAAGGCACGCTCGGCAAAGGGATCGGCGGCGAAGAAGACCGACGACATCGAGTCGTACGTCTACCGAAACGATGACGGCGAGCTCTGCCTGCCGGGCGAGTACCTCCGTCAGGCGGTAATCGCGGCGGCCAAGTTCCGGCAGGACCCACGTTCGCCGCGTAAGAGCGCTCAGGACCTCGTGAAGGCGGCAGTTGTGAGCCTGACGCCGCTCGCGGGCCTCGGCACCACCCGGTGGGACTACGAGCACAAGTGCCGCGTGCAGGTGCAGCGCAACGGCATCACGCGTGTGCGCCCCGCACTCAAGACCGGCTGGTCCGCCACGTTTGTGTTCATGGTCAACCTGCCGGAGTACGTCTCGCCCGAGATGTTGCACGGTCTGCTCACCGACGCCGGTCGCCTGGTGGGCCTGGCGGACTTCCGCCCGACGTACGGGCGATTCCGTGTGACGCGGTTTGATGTGCTCGCTGACTGATGGGACCTGGTTGGTTATGGCGAGGCTGGGCATGGTCGGGCGAGGCTTGGCGAGGTTCGAACAGACGCATGGAACTTTCTCTCCCACTCCCACCCTCGGCCAATCACTACTACCGGCGCGTCGGCCGCGCGACGCTGATCAGTCGCGCCGGGCGGGAGTATCGCGCCGGCGTGAAGGCGGCGTTGCTGGCCATGGGCGCTCCCTCCGTGACGGGCCCCCTCACGGTGTTGGTGATGGTGTACCCGCCAGATCGGAGGCGTCGCGACCTCGACAACCTACTCAAATGCCTGCTCGACTCGCTTCAGTACGGAGGGCTCTACCGAGATGACAGCATGATCGATCGGATCGACATCCGCCGCGGCCCATGCACGCGGGGCGGCGGAGTGCATGTGGCAGTCCACGAACTTCGGGGCCCGGTGTGCTCCGGCCCGGCGAGGTGAGGCCAGGTCTGGATTGGCGTGGCATGGCCAGGCACGTCGGGGTGGTTCGGGGCAAGTCACGGCCCGGCGTGGCATGGTGAGGTGACAGCGACCGGTGTGTGGAAGCGCACCGGACGCATTCGATGCAACTGCGACCTTATCAAGCCGAAGCGGTAGAGGCGATCTACCACCACCTGCGCACCCGCGACGACAACCCCGTCGCGGTGCTCCCGACCGGATCGGGTAAGACGCCGCTGATCGCCACGATCTGCCGCGACGCCGTCGGCCACTGGGGCGGCCGAGTCGTGCTGCTGGCCCACGTGAAGGAACTCCTCGAGCAGGCGGCGGACAAGCTCCGCGTCATCGCGCCCGACGTGCCCATGGGCATCTACTCGGCTGGCCTCAAGCGCAAGGACCTCGGCTACGCCGTCACGGTCGCGGGCATCCAGAGCATCTGGAAGAAGGCTTGCGACCTGGGCCCCGTCGATCTGATCATCGTCGATGAGGCGCACATGGTCCCCGCCGAGGACGACGG
>CAZSZO010000161.1:0-1810 GCA_964611125.1 uncultured Phycisphaeraceae bacterium
TGTTGGATGTCGCATGCTCTCGCGCCGAGTCGCACGCACTCGCGCCGAGCGGCGGAACTCCCGAACAACTCTCGATGTTGTAGGCCGCGTCCGACGGCGGTTCCTCGCGCCGAGTTGCGCCGAGTCGCATACCGGTGCACGCTGCGCGCTCGCGCCAGCGCTCACATCTGCTACGACCACCGCTACGGATGCGAGGCGGCGCCGCTGCGCTGTCCGGGGCCACGGATAGTCGGCGCCGGGAGCGGGGTGGGTCGAGGGGTACGAGGTGATCACGGCGCCGCGTTGGCGGCCACCCGAGCGGCGGGCGTGCCCACCGAAGGCACCTTGGTGATCGCGCCCGCCGAATCCGCGAGAGCGAGCGAGGTGTAGTGCTTCAGGGTCGTGCGGTAATCCGTGTGGCGGAGAACCTTCTGGGCGATCTGCGGGGCCACGCCCGCTCGCGCAAGCTGGGTGCCCAGCGTCATGCGTAAGGCGTGGAGGTCGGCGGTGCGGCCGTCGGCGTCCGTCGTGACGATAACGGTCTTGGCGCGGCGGCGCTTGCCCTCGCCGAACATGACGGGCTTGCCATCGGGACCAATCACGACCTCGCGGCGATAGATCCCGGCGGGGAGGAAGTCCTTGGTTCGCGTGAGTTCGGTCACGGCCGTGGGGAACACCTTGGCGCCGGGGAGCGACATCGAGGCGGCGCGGTGGGCCTGGAGCGCCTCGCGGAGCTGGGGATGGAGCGGGAGAAGATCGATGCGACGGGACTTCCCGCCGCGGATGGTGAGGATGCCTTCCGTGAAGTTCACGTCGGTCCAGACCAGCCTGACAAGATCGCCCCGCCGGAGGCCCGCGAGCGCGGCGGTGAGGTACCAAGCCCCCCGCCCGTGTTTCTGGGCGACGGCGAAGAGGCTGGCGAGTTCGGCCTCCGTGAGCGGTCGGCGCACCCGGCGACGGTCGGTCGTCTCGTCCTGCTTTGGGATGGTCTTGAGGGCGTTGGCGGCTACCCGTCCGGTTCGAACGCACCAGGACACGAAGGCGACGAGCTGCTGGCGCGCGAAGTTGACGGTGCGAGCAGATCGACCGGTGGCCTTGATCTCCGCCAGATAGCGCTCCACGGCATCGGGGGTGAGGTCCATCAGTCGTGCCGCGCCGGTGACCTCGGTGAAGCGTTCGAGATGGTGACGCTTCATATCGATGTGGTCGCCGTTGAGACCAGCGCGCCGGAGCTGCGCGAGGTACTCACCCGTGTGCTCGGTCAGGAGCCTTCTTCCCGCGTTCAGGTGGCGATCCTGTGTCGGATCGATCACGCCCTCGCGCCGCAGGGCGGCGTCGCCGACCCACTTGGCGAGGATTCGCTCCGCGGCCAGCCGGTCGGTCGTCCGCGTGGACTTGACCTTGCGGCGACCGTCCCAGTCATACCACGCGCCGATCCAGGGGCCGCGATCGCTCCGCCGGAAGATGCTGCCGGTCCCTTTGGGGCGTTCCTCGCGTGCCACGCGCTGCTGCTCCTGTGCGCGGGGCCGGGTGGAAGACGATTGGCCGCGACGAGAACCTACCTCCGCTTCAGGGATGGAGGAAGGGAAGCGGGGAGTCTTCTTCGATGCTCGCGATGGCGGCAGCGACGTGCTCATGAACGCCCTCCGCGGGCCCGCTCGGCGAGCCACTCCTCGAGGAGAACGCGGGGGTAGACCACCGCGCGGCCGAGGCGCACGTGCGGGATCTTGTTCTGGTTGGTGAGCGTCCACAGGAGCCGCACGCCGATGCCGAGGGCGTGGGCGGCGTCTTTGGGGCGGAGGGCGAGCGGGGGCATCGTGCCGCCGGCAGG
>CAZSZO010000162.1:0-1785 GCA_964611125.1 uncultured Phycisphaeraceae bacterium
CGGCGACGCCGGGGATGCCTTCCATCGCGGCCTTGGTCTGCTCCGCGAGCGTGCGGAGCGTGCCGAGGTCGTCGCCGAAGATCTTGATGGCGACCTGGGCGCGGACGCCCGAGAGCAAGTGCTCGATGCGGTGGCTGATGGGTTGGCCGATGCCAGTGGCGACGCCGGGGAAGGCCGACAGCTTCTCCTCGATCATCGAGAAGACTTGTTCGCGCGGCAGGATGTCTTTGACTGCGGGCGGCCTGCGGCCCGCGGGGGTCGTGTGCTTGTCGGGCTCCTTCGCCTCTTCCCTGGTCCAGAAGTCGACCTCGATCTCGCTGGCATTCACGCCAAGCGCGTGCTCATCCTGCTCGGCGCGGCCGGTGCGGCGGGCTGTGCTCTTGACCTGCGGGATCGAGAGCATCATCTCCTCGGCCTTGGTGCCGAGCTTGTTGGATTCCTCCAGTGACACGCCCGGCTGGCCAAAGAACGAGACGACGGCCGTTCCTTCGTTGAAGGGTGGCAGGAACTCCGAACCCAGGCGGGTGACGACGAACATCGCCACGGCGACCAGAGCGCCGAGCGTTCCCAGGACCGCGACAGGACGCGGCATCGAGATCGAGTAGGATTTGAGCGCGAGCCACTTGCAGGCCCGCAGCAATGCGCCATCCTTGCCGTGCTCCATGCGCTTGATGCCTGGGAGCAGGTAGTACGCCAGCACCGGCGTGACGGTGAGCGCCACCAGCAGCGATGCGAAAATGCTCACGATGTACGCGGTGGCCAGCGGCGCGAAGAGGCGCCCCTCGATGCCCGGCAAGAAGAACGTGGGCAAGAAGACCAGGTTGACGATGATCGTGCCCAGGATGATCGGGTTGCGGATCTCGCTTGAGGCGTCGAAGACCACTTGCGCAATCGGCTTAGGAGTAGCGGAACGGCGGTTCTCGCCAAGGCGGCGGTAGACGTTCTCTACGTCGACCACCGCGTCGTCTACAAGTTCGCCGATGGCAACCGCCAGGCCGCCCAACGTCATGGTGTTCACGCTCAGGTCCAGCCAGTGGAAGACCAGGAACGTCGTGATGATCGAGAGCGGCAGCGCCGTGAGCGTGACGATCGTCGTCCGCACGTTCATGAGGAAGAGGATCAGGACGATGACGACCAGGATCGCACCATCTCGAAGGGCTTCAAAGACGTTGCCGATCGATGACTTGATGAAGTGCTCCTGACGGAACACATCGGCGTTGATCTCGATTCCCTCTGGGAGCGTGGGCCTGATCTGTTCCAGGGTCTGGTCGAGCGCTCGCGTGAGCGTGATCGTGTCCGCCCCCGGTTGCTTCTGGATCGCCATGATGACGGCGGGCGTGCCGTTGTCCGAACCGTCGCCGCGCTTGATCGTGGGTCCGGCCTCGATGACCGTCGCCACGTCGCGCACCAGTACCGCCCGCGGCGGGCTGGCATGGTCGCCGGGCTTTGTGGCAACGAGGGACAGTGCAATGTCGTCGGCGGTTTGTACCCGCCCGATGTTGCGGACGACAAGTTCCTGCGACCCGCTGACTACGAAGCCGCCGCCTGTGTTCTGATTGGCGGCGGCGAGGGCCTTCTCGACGTCCTCGATGGTCAGGTCAAACAGACGGAGCTTGTCGGGATCGACCTGGACGCGGAACTGCTTGAGATCGCCACCCATCGCCGTTACCTGGGCGATGCCGGGGATTGAGAGGATCGCCGGGCGCAGCGTGAACTCCGCGACCGTGCGTACATCCATCGGCGTGAGTGTTTTGCTGGAAACACTGATCAGGGCGATCTCGCCCA
>CAZSZO010000163.1:0-1722 GCA_964611125.1 uncultured Phycisphaeraceae bacterium
GTCGACGGCCGGACCGAGTACATCGAGAAGGCCAACGTCCGCACCGTGACCCGCGATGAGAAGCCCGCCGAGGCCAAACCCGCGGAGACCAAGCCTGCCGAGGTCAAGCCCGTCGAGGTCAAGCCTGAAGAGAAGAAGCCTGAAGAAAAGAAGCCCGACGCAGCGACCCTCAGCGGCGCCAAGAAGCCCGAGGCCAAGGCTCGGGCCGTCAGCGGCGCCACACGCGTCGCCATTCTGAACTTCGGCCCCCCCTCCTCGTGGCAGGGCAAGATCGACAACACCGTCGGCATCCAGATCAACGCCAAGGCCTGGCGCGAGGCCATTCCCCTGCTCGAGAAGGACAACGTCGATGTCGTGGTCGTCCGCATCAACAGCGGCGGCGGCTACCTGGCCGAGCTCGAGAAGTTCCACGAGGTCTTCCAGAACGAGTACAAGCGGAAGTTCCGCGTCGTCGCCTGGGTTGAGTCGGCCATCTCCGCCGCCGCGATGAGCCCCTGGGTCATCGAAGAGTTCTACATGATGCCCGAGGGGAACATCGGCGCCTGCACCGGCTGGTTCGGCAACCTCCAGGCCGTCAAGGGCGTCGAGCTGCTCGAAGTCCTCCACATGATGGAGCGCGTCTCGAAGCTCGGCAAGCGCGACCCCAAGATCATGCGGGCCATGCAGATTCAGGAGCCCCTCTCCTGCAACATCGACACCGAGACGGGCAACGTCACCTGGTTCCAGGACAACTCCGGCCAGTACCTGGTCAACAAGGGCAACGAGATCCTGACCCTCAACTCGCGCGACGCGGTGAAGTTCAAGTTCGCCAAGGCCGTCGCCGCGACGCCCGACGAGCTCGCCAAGGCGATGAACATCAACGAGGTCGAGTGGGCCGGGCAGCAGGCCATCGCCTACATCGACAAGAACATGCGCGAGAACGACCGGGCCGACAAGAAGTGGCAGGAGATCGCTGAGAAGTACATCATCGCCATCTCCGCCGCGGCCCAGCTGCCCGACCGCGAGCGGCGCCTGGTCGAAGTCGGCGTGGCTCGGCGCCACCTCGATGAGCTCGAGAAGCTCCTGAGCATCAATCCCCTGCTGGTCGGCCAGCTCCCCCCGGGCTGGATGCGCCAGCAGCGCGACCTCATCAAGGAACTCTCGCGCTAAACTCCCCCGCCTTCGAGCACGAGCCTCCAAGCAGCCCCGCCCTCCTGCGGGGCTGCTTCTTTTTTGCCCTGTCCGCCCACCGCCGACAGGTCGATCTCGGGCCAGGCCTGCGCCGGGCGGGAATACGCTTGGCGATGCCTCCCTTGGAAGCCAGCGCCCACCCCCCACCGGCGCCCTCGCGGGACGGTGAGATCATCTCGGCCATGCGCCGCTACTGGGGTTTCGACACCCTTCGGCCGCTGCAGCGCGAGTCGATCCTCGCCGCGCTCGCCGGGCGCGACTCGCTCACGGTTCTCCCCACCGGCGGGGGCAAGTCGCTGTGCTACCAGGCGCCGCCGCTGGTCACCGGGCGGCTCACCGTCGTGGTCTCGCCGCTGATCGCCCTGATGAAGGACCAGGCCGACGGCCTGCGCCTGGCGGGCTATCCCGGCGCGGCCCTGCACTCCAACCTCAGCGACAGCGAGCGGGCGGAGATCCGCGCCCTGGTCACGGCGGGGGAGCTTCGGCTGCTCCTGGTCTCCCCCGAGAGGCTGCTGGCCGATGGCTTCCTGGCGTGGCTCAAGAACCGCTCCA
>CAZSZO010000164.1:0-1625 GCA_964611125.1 uncultured Phycisphaeraceae bacterium
TTCAGGTCGATCTGGTACTGCTTGACGAACCCGCCGATGCTGGCGACCTCGCTGACGCCCGGGACGGATTGCATCTGATACCGAACGTACCAGTCCTGGATCGAGCGCAGCTCGGCGAGGTCGAACCCATCACCTTCGACGGTGTACCAGTAGACCTGCCCCAGCGCGGTCGCGTCAGGACCGAGCACGGGCGTGACGCCCGCGGGGAGCCGCTGCTGCGCCACGTTCATGCGTTCGAGCACGCGCGAGCGGGCCCAGTAGTAATCGGCGCTGTCCTCGAAGATCACAAAGACCATCGAGAAGCCGAAGCCCGACATCGAGCGGATGGACTTGACGCCCGGCGTGCCGGTGAGGCTCGTCGTCAGCGGGTAGGTGACCTGGTCGTCGACGTCCTGCGGGCTGCGACCCTCCCAGTCGGCGTAGACGATGACCTGCTTCTCGCCGATGTCGGGGATCGCATCGACCGGCGTTCGCGTCACGGCCCAGTAGCCCGCCGCGCAGATGCCCATGATGATCAGGAGCATTAGGAACGTGTTCTTCATGCACCAGCGGATGATGGCATTCACCATGAGACGCTCCTCCGTTCAGTGCTTGTGGCCGGCTGGTGATTGGGCGGGCTGAGGCGGTTTGTCGCCCGATGGTGCCGGCGGAACCGTGGGAGTTGGAGCGTTGGGGCCGCCGGGCGCGGCGGTCCCTCCGTGCTGGTGGCCCATGGACGCGTGCAGCCCGCCGGGATAGAAAAGGCTGGGGTGCCCGGTGACCTGGAACTGGCTGTCGATCAGGAAGTTCCCGCGCGTGACCACCCGCTCCCCCCCAGCGAGCCCCGCAATCACCGCGAAGTACTCGCCCGCGCGTGGACCGAGTGTGAGTTCTCGCGGCTCGAAGAGCCCTCTCGATTTCTCGATGTACACGATCTGCCGCGTTCCGCTGTCCAGCACCGCGGAGACGGGGACGGCCAGCACCCCCGAGCCCTGGGCGGCAGCCGCGGGCACGACCTGCACCTCCTTGAGCTTCATGTTGCAGACCGGGCAGCGCCCCGGCTGGTCATAGGTCTTCTCGCCCTCGCACTTCATGGGGCAGTAGTACTTGGCCGCGGCCGGAACGGGCGCTGCGGAGGCGGTCGTGTCGTGCGCGGCGTGCTGATCCGAACCGGCGGCGGCCGCGCCGTCCGGGATCTTCTCCAGCGGCATCTGGCAGATCGGGCACGCTCCCACCTCATCCGCGAGCACCTGGGGGTGCATCGGGCACGAGTAGCGTCCCTCGACGCCTGTCGGCGCCGCCCTGCCCTCGCTGGTGAGGTCCGCGGCGATGATCGCCGTCACGAACATGCCTGGCTTGAGGGCATGGTCCTTGTTGTCCACATAGACCGGCACGCGAACAGTGCGGGACTGCTCATTGACGACTGGCTGGACGAACGTCACGACTCCGTCGAACGTCCGCCCGGGGATCGCCTGGGCTGTGATCCGCACGTTCTGTCCGTAGCGCACCCACGGAAGGTCGTACTCGTAGATCTCCAGGTAGACCCACACGCTGTCAAGGTTGGCGATGCGGTAGAGGGCATCGCCGGCCTTGAACGAGGCTTTCTCGACAATGCCTTTCTCGATGACGGTGCCGCTGATGGGCGA
>CAZSZO010000165.1:0-1601 GCA_964611125.1 uncultured Phycisphaeraceae bacterium
TGTTCATCGGGTCGGGCCGTCTCCGCAAGGAGAAGGAGGCGTCGTTCAACAAGGGTCTGGAGAAGGGCAGCGGCCTCGCTGGCACCGGCGGTGGCAGCGGCGGCTCGGCTGGGAGTGGTGCGTGATCACCATGCGGATCAAGGACATGTTCTTCGACCGCCACGTCGTCATGGCGGCGGTCGACAACGCCAAGCGAAAGGTGCTCAGCAAGGCCGGCGCGTTCATCCGCACGGCGGCCAAGACGAGCATCCGCAAACGCAAGGGGTCGGCTCCTCCCGGGGCCCCGCCCCATTCGCACGAGGGCAGCCTGCGTCGGCTGATCCTCTTCGGGTACGACAAGCCCAACGACTCGGTCGTCGTCGGGCCGGTGGGATTCAAGAAGAGCGAGGCACCGAATGTCCTGGAGTATGGCGGCGACACCGTCGTGTTCCGCAGACGCGGCGGCAAGCTCACATCGCAGAAGGTCAAGATCGCGCCGCGGCCGTACATGGCCCCGGCGCTGGAGAAGGAGCGGCCACACCTGCCGCTCCTGTGGCGGAACTCGATCAAGAAAGGGTAATTGAACGTGGCCGATACGCGGGGCATCCGAGCTGGGCGAGCCTTCATTGAGCTGGGCGTCAGCGACAGGCTGTCGGCTGGACTCAAGGCGGCCCAGAAGAAGCTGGAAGCCTTCGGCGCTGGGCTGCGGTCCATCGGTACCAAGATGGCGGGGATCGGTGTCGCGGCGATCACCGCGCTGCTCGGCACTGCGAAGGTGTTCAGCGACTCGGGCGACGCACTCGACAAGATGAGCGCCCGCACCGGCGTGAGCGTTGAGGCCCTCAGCGAGCTCGGTTACGCGGCCGACCTCTCCGGCACGGACATGGAGACGCTGGAGACCGGCCTCCGCGTTATGCAGAAGACGCTCACGGAGGCGTCACAAGGGTCCAAGGGTGCGAACGAGGCTCTCTCGCGGCTGGGGCTGACGGTGCAGGACCTCGCCAAGCTCTCGCCGGATGAGCAGTTCAAGCTGCTGGCCGACCGGATCTCCCAGATCCGAGACCCGGCGCTCCGGGCCGCGATGGCGATGGAGCTCTTCGGCAAGGCGGGAACCAGGCTCCTGCCGCTCATGGCCGACGGGGCAGCAGGCATCAACGAGATGCAGGAACAGGCCCGCAAACTCGGGCTGACGGTGAGCACGGAGACCGCCCGCGATGCCGCCGAACTCAACGATGCCCTCGGCACGCTGTGGAAGGTCCTCAAGCAGGGTGTGTTCACCATCGGCGGGGCGCTCGCGCCGACGATCAAGGACCTGACCGAGCGGATCACCCGCATCGTCGTGAGCGCCACCGCGTGGGTGAAGGCGAACAAAGAGACCGTGGTGTGGGCGCTCAAGATCGCGGCGGCCGTCGCGGTCGCGGGGATCGCGATCGTCGGCCTGGGCTACATCATCTCTGGCATCGGCGCGGCGCTCGGCATCGTGGCCGCCGTCATCGGCGGGATCGGCACGGCGTTCAGCCTGATCGGAGCCGCCATCGGCGCTGTGCTCACGCCGGTCGGCCTGACCATCGCCGCGATCGTGGCGCTCGGCGGCACATTGCTGGTCGTCACCGGCGCGGGCG
>CAZSZO010000166.1:0-1518 GCA_964611125.1 uncultured Phycisphaeraceae bacterium
TTCGTCTGGGTGTCCTTCTTGCTGGCCATGGGCGTGTTCCTGCGGGAGCGTGCGAATCGAAAGCGGGTGGGGCGGAAGGGGTCGAGAACTCAGGTCAATCCGAACAACGAATCACACCGCGATGCGGCGGCCGACCATCCGGCAGCGGACAGGCATCTTCATCGCCACGCGGGTCAGCGCGGCACGGGCCGCCGTCTCCGACACGCCGGCGATCTCGAAGAGCATCGTCCCGGGCTTCACGCGGGCCGCCCAGTAGTCCACATCGGCTTTGCCGGTTCCCATTCGGGTCTCCAGCGGCTTCTTCGAGATCGGCTTGTCCGGGAAGATCCGGATGAACAGCTTGCCCTCGCGCTTCAGGAAGTGCATCGCGGCGACGCGCCCGGCGTCGATCGTCTTGGCCGGCAGCCAGACGCCCTCCATCGCCTGCAGCCCGAAGTCGCCGTAGGCGACGTAGTTGCCCTTGGTCGCCTTGCGGGGGCGGACCCGGCGCATCTCCTTGCGGTGCTTCACTCGTTTGGGCATCATCGCCATAAGAACGTTCCTTGCTTGCTCGATCCACCTCGGGAGTCTCGTCCCGGGATGCGTGGTTCAATTCCGCTCCGACTTCTCCGACATCACCGGCGGCCGCGGGCCCGCACGCGCGTCCCCGCCGCCTCGGGCACGGGGGGCAGATCCTTCTCAGCCTCGTAGAGGCCCTTGAACAGCCAGCACTTGACGCCGATGGCCCCGTACGACATGAACGCCTCGGCGAAGCCGTAGTCGATGTTGGCCTGCAGCGTGCTCAGCGGCAGCGAGCCCTGCCGCACCTCGGCGGTGCGGCTCATCTCGGCCCCGCCCAGGCGGCCGGCCATCACGATCCAGACGCCCTTGGCCCCGGCCTGCATCGCCGCGTCCGCCTTCATCTTCATCGCGCGCCGGAAGGCCACGCGCTTGCGCAGCTGCTCCGCCACGCCCTCGGCCACCAGCTGGGCCTCCATGTCGGGGTTCTTGATCTCGATGATCGAGATCGAGACCTTGCGGCCCGTCATGTACTGCAGCTCTTCGGTGATCCGCTCCACCTCGGCGCCCTTGGGGCCGATCACCAGGCCCGGACGTGCCGTCTTCACGATCACCTTCAGCTCTTCGCGCGTCCGCTCGATGTGCACGTCCGACACCGCCGCGTACGGCGGCTTGCGGTTCAGCCGGTCGTCGATGAACTTGCGGATCTTGTAGTCCTCCACCAGCAGCTCGCCGAACAGCGCCTTGGGCGCGTACCAGCGGCTCTTGTGAGGCTCGGTGATCCCGACGCGGAGGCCGTAGGGGTGTGTTTTCTGTCCCATTGCTTGGATCCGTGTGAGTGCTTGAAGGCCGGGAGCTGAAACGTGCCGGGAGCTGAACAGGTGGAGACCCGCCGGGCGGGCTGACGAGGCGGGCGAGAGGCTCAGGCCTTCTCGACCAGGGCGATGGTGATGTGCGACATGCGCTTCATGATCGGGTGGGCCCGGCCGCGGTCCTTTTCCTTGAACCGCTTGATCGTCG